>JACRBZ010000054.1 GCA_016219185.1 Deltaproteobacteria bacterium | reverse complement strand
GTCTTGTTAATCCTCGTAGGTCTGTATTCGTTGACGACGCTTACGGACATTTACATGTGTTCACCATATCATCCGACCCTGCCCTTAACCGGGGAGGATTCCCGGAGGGGTTCTCCTGTCGCCATTCGAACCCAATTCGGTACTTTGTCCGCAGGGCTTCGCACCCCGTCATCAGCGCAACGGTAGCACGCCTGCGTAAGGTCCGGCAGGAACATGCCGGGTATTCTAACCTGCTTAATACACTCAACTATGCGACATCGTGTCGCACCCTAACGCAAAATTCACCGGCGCGCTGTGCGCGTCGGCTGGAATGTTTGTTAGCCTGATTTATGGTTTAAATATGCTATTAGCGCCTCGCGCAATTTGATTTTGGCGGATAGGAACTCTTCGACGATAGACATATCAGCGGGATGCGTATATTTAACCGCTTGCTTCCAAAAAGAGATATCACCATCAAAGCCGGAACGTATGGCTCGAATTATGTCTTTGGCATTTTCCATGAGTATGAAATCTTTCGCCAATTGGTTCGTCAAATCATCAGCGTCACTTTTGTATTGATTTATCTCTTTTTTCTTTGACCGCGTTACGACAGTAGGTTTTTCTCCTCTCAAAGCCTTGTTGCTGGTGATTCGCTCTTCAAAATTTGATTCAAGCGTATCCAGCGTTTCCGCGAGTTTGGAGATTTCGTTTAGAAAATCAAGTTCCTCCGACGAAATTGTTTTTGATATGGCTATTTGGATTAGTTTTTTCATAGGTTAACGTAGAGTTCTGCGGAAACCGCGCTGTTTGCGGTTTCCGCAGAAACAATTTGTTGTGCATTTATTATTTCATTTCATCTTTTGATAATAATTCTGCAATATGTTTACAAAGAGATAAATTGGCAAAGACTTTATTGTTTTCAGTAACATAGTACGATGATATGAGTTTTTCATTTTCATGCAGTACTACATTAAGACAAAGAATATTCGACTTCCTTTCCCTTGGTGTATTACCTGCCTTTTCACTCATGTCAGCCCAGACATTTTTATACTCAACTATTTCACTTGAATATAGATTGGGAAAATCTCTTAACTCAATAAAGATATTTTCCATTCCATCTTTTACTAAAGTCCCTTCTGTCCTTCTGTTTCTCGTATGTCGCCAAGTCATACCCGGTATCGGATGATTTACAGTTAACCCATATTTTCCATCATTGATAATGCCAAACGTCCACCTATGTTTTCTATTTAATGCTTCACCCCTGTGGGAAATAACAACTTGTCGACTTCTATTAAACTGACTGGGCAAAGAGAAAGACTCATCCACAATTTTAAATAATTTTACTTTGCAGATAAGCAAAGCATTAGGTGGTATTTTATTGAGGATTCCTCTTTCACCAAATGCAAGATGAGGACTAATTTTAATATTTCTCGTACCTCCTTCATGCATGCCATTTATTCCATGGAGCAACCCGGGGATGAAACTTCTTGATTTTAAGTATATTACATATTGATTATTGTTGTAATTTGGAAAAACTTCGACTTGTTCACCTTGGTTTAAGAAGAAAAGACATTCAACTAGCACATAATCATTTTTCTGTGCTTCTTGACCTTCTCCTTTTTCGATTTCTTCAATGGCAATGCCAGATTTCATATTTTAATATTTTGAGTGCACAACCTCGCTAATCAGCCGCGCTGTTTTTTTGCGTCGGCTGAATTAGCTTTGTTAGCGATTGTCTCACTTAATCTCTTAAACATATGGCTATTAACGATTAAATAAATTAAAGATTTATTATCTATGATTGGTCTACATATTTTTTCGATTTCATCAATACATTTTTCAACCTTGGGCTTGATTGTATCTTCTTCAGGAAGCCCCTCCCAAAAGATGTTTTCCTGCTTTTTGATAAAGTCATAGTGTTCTTCTTCTTTTTTATCGGTTCTAAAATGCCCATAATTTCTTGCCCATGCTCTTGCAAGTGCTTGGGCTGAGGCCTGCATAGTATTTAATATTCTTCTAAAATCTTCAAACGGTTTTCCTGCATCAGTACCAAAGTGTGCCATAAACCTATAGCGTACCGAATGCATTTTATTAAATAAATCAATATGAGTATTGAATCTCTCAAATAGTACGTATGCCCTATCGTAGGCTTCCTTTTGTTCGGGGCTCTCATTTTCGCCTTTTTTTCTCGAGCTGCCTTCATTAGCGTTGCTGAAAATATTCCTGATATGTTGAACAGCATCTCTCGCTTCATAGAAAAGACACAGTACTTCTTCAGCTAGTTCAACTTCCTTTTTCCCAACATATTCCCTACGCCAAGAGCCAATCCCATATATGGCAGTGCAGGATGCAACAATGACAGATAAATCTTTTAGAAATACTGAAAAGCTCAAATTTTGACCTCGCCAACGCTGCTTTTCAGCGGGCGCGCGCTTTTTGCGCTCCGCTGCAAAAGCCTTGTTAGGCCCCTATGTTATAACCTTTAAAGTTTTGCGATCAGCCGAGTATTTGTTCAAATGTGCTACATATTTTTCGTGAAGTTCGCTACGTAACTGATTTAGTTGTTCGTGAACTTCCAATGTAATTCCGTGCATACCACGGCTTGGATTCAGACCAGCTCGCTCCCGCCAAGCCTTAACTTCATTAAAACCCTTCAATACAGCATCTTCCCCTCCCTTGTATGAAGGAAATCGTTCATTGCTGCAAATAGTGGCAATGTTAATTAGACGAACCAGTGGCGCAGGGTGAGTTGACTGTCCAAGAGTTGGGTGTGCTGTGTTTAAACCATCCATTACCAGAAAGAGCATCGATAAGGATAGCATCCAACTTACATCACATCCCAAGCTTTCTAAAGCACTAAATGCCCCATCGTTCCACTTTTTATTCCAATACTGTAAAAGATAACCTGCTGCGAAATGGTCTGCGTCCAACTCAAGCAACAGGCGAAGATGAGCTTCTTCGTCTGCCAACGGAACGACTGGTAGCTCTAAATATTCTAGAGAACCACAGGATTCTGCGAGAAGTCTCAAATGACCCCAAGCTATGTGCCCTAACTCGTGAAAAAACACAAACATAACGGCATTCCAAGCTATGTGCATCGCAGCGTCATGCCTTAATGGATCATGTGGCCCCTTTGGGAGAGGACGTAGCTGATTGTTTCGAAGTCCCTCAAGCACTGTCTCTTCAGGTTTTTCTTGAGAACCTTTGCCCATAATTGGTAATGTTTTTGGATCGCTGAAGAAGCAGTAGCAGTGGTTATAGAGAAGGAGTGGAATGCCCGCAAAGAGTCCGATCAACTCATGATCACAAGAATGAGTTGCAAGTGCATTGAAATTAGTGTTTGCTACCCAATCGCAACGCACATCTGATGTGCCAAAATGCTTGCTACGAAGGATGTCCCTGAAAAATTCAATGAATTCTTGAAACCCTTCCATAGTGTCGGGATGCACATGTTCAGTTAACAGTCGTCCACCATATCGGCTAAGGACATGATCGAAAACCTCAGTATTAGAAATGTCTCTCATGGTTTATCGTCCATTGCGCCACAGCTATTCAATGCAAAGATTGAACTGTGAGGCGCGGCATTTTGCGTCCACTGAAGCAGCGAGGTTAGGCCAAAACCTTTTCCACAGAAGTGGGGTTTGCAATAATATCAACATGCCCGCTATTCACTGTCTTTTTATCAATACAACAGTATTTGAACTTTTTCCCACTTCCACAAAAGCACTTTTGATTCCTCCCCAGTTTCACATAATCGGGATTTTGAATTGTTTTTTCGGAAAATCTGAGCTCACCAAAATCAAATGGCAGAATTTTCTTTTCTTTTAACAGGTTAGAAAGGTATCTTATTAAATTAAACTGCTCACCATCATCGTCATATTGAACAACGCAGCGCTTATCCGCAGGGTGTTTTACCATTGACACATGATCTACTTGTCTAATGTTCTTTGCTATTGCAACAGCCATTACGCCACTATATAGCTCACCTTTGAAATGAGGACATTCATCAGAATCAATATCCAACCCGCATATACTGCATTCATAGTAATCAACAACCGCTCCCATGCTAAAGAAAACATTATATGGATATAGCTTTTCAAGACTCAGAAGTTGATTCTCAAAAAATGATAAGAATATAGATTCTTCGTTTTCACAAGAAAACTTCTTAACAATCCGATATTGGCTTATCGCATCCTGTAGAGAGTGCCACGAATTGCTAAATTTTTGTTCCTCAAGTTTTTCCCAGAAAATTGAATATAATACTAAAAATTGAATATAAGAACGAAGTAAGAATAACTCATTTAGAACTTGTTCAGATGGTGATTCAAGTTCCTCATTGAACGCTATAATTTCATTATTTAAACCTTCTAAGTCATTTTTTCCTTCCGCAGTATCGCCTATATTAATTTTCCTGACTGCATCTACTATTATTGGCTTATATGACCTGAATTTGCCCAAAATTTCTTCGGAAGAAAACATATATTATTCCAAAAATTTGTTTACATCAAATTTCTTGATAGCCTTTTGAAGAGCCTCTTCGCTCCCTTCAAAAATGAAGTTTTTTGTAGTTCCCGTAGTTTTATCTTCGTATACAGCGCTGAAATGGACCCTATTTTGCTCGCCTTTTAGTAAACCTTTTGCCTTGTCATACAGATAGTTGGCTACCAAGTTTAAATATATTGGTAATGTCACATCGCTAGCGAGAAAGACTATTGGCAACCAAAAGTCGTTTGACCGCAAAGCCAAATGCTTTTGATACTTTTGTGTTTCAACGGCGATTTCGGGGTTATTTTTCTTTATCCACTTCACAAAATCACCGGTATCTGGCTGAGCAACAACGTCTTCAATCTCACGAAAAGGTTCGTGAACGAATAGCAATCCTTTTGATCCGCTGTCTATATATTCCCTAAACTGATGATCGTCTTTCAAATTCTTTTCCTCAGAAATTTCTTTATCGTCGAATATATCCATTTTTGTTCCTTCTCTCGGCCTAACAGTACGCATAAGCTGTTGCAATGAAGCGCAGCGGAATTGCAATCCGACTTAATGCGTTCGTTAAGTGTTTTTTTATACTTTAAGACCGTGGGCAATTTATAGCTATTATCATAATAGCTCGTAAGCGAACTTCACCCCAGTAACTATTGCAGTACCAAGAACGCTCCCAGCTGCACCTGTTGAAAGCTGGCTGAGCTTATCTTTAGCCCAAGGTGCTAACTTAGTAAATCTGCTCACAGCAGCAGCAACTTCAGTTTTATCTGGCTCAGATGTTGAAAGAAGCTTTTTAAGAATAGCAAGTTCTTGTAAGACTAATTCCTCATTTTCTGAACCAATTTTTTGATTTGCCGTTAAGGTTCTTAATTCTTTAAAAAATTCAGTAAGAAACTCATTTTTATTATTCCATGAACTTGATTGCATGCCTTGATTACCATGATCCCCAACGTATAATTGTTGTGCATGGACATCACCTTGAAAAATAACTTGTTTGTCGGATTTTTTTTCTGACATTTTCACCTCAGCCTTTTCAATAAGCTTTGATAATAGTTTAGGTAAAATAAAAGGCGGTGTTTCTCTTTTTTCACGCACTTCAACTAAATCATAATTTGGCAAATTCAATCTTGATAAGCTTAAATTTGTAAATACCATAACAGGGATTTCTGTTGTTTTTTCACGTATTCGTTTCAATACGGTCTCACCTGTTCTTAAACCGAAGTCTGTAGCATAATCACCAAGTATCGGTGGCGGAGGCATCATTATATCGAGAATTACAGCTTTAATTTTGTGGGCGTTTTCAAGGAAAGATTTTACGCCCTCTTCTGCATCTGCAACCCAGACAACATCAAAACCAAATGATTTTAGTTCTTCATTATAGTCCGTAAGTAAATGAGGCTCATCATCAATAAATAAGATCATTTATCACTCTCAACATTTATATTTAATGGTAAAGTGATTTTGAAAGTTGTAGGGTCACTTAAATTTGTAATAGATATTGTGCCTCCATGACTTTCAACAATCCAGCGACAGATATATAATCCTTGTCCTTGGCCTACAACATTTTTACGGATAGCTGATGACGATCTATATCCTATTGAAAATATTCTTTCCGATTCATCACTACTAATTGCTAATCCATAATTACTAAAAAGTAATTCTAAACTGTCTGCATCCTCCTGTACATCTATTGTAATATTGCTATTCTCTTTTGCATATTTCAGTGCATTGTCAAAAAGATTAAAAATGACAAGCCTAAATAAATGAGGGTCAATTGATATTGGAGAACTGTTTCTAACACGAGATGTTACAGCAAAAACAAGATTTTTCTGTTTAAGACTCGAAAGCATCATATTGGCAATTGGCATAATAATATCTCGATATAACAGGATGTTTATTCGATGAAGAATTAATGTCTTACCAATAGAAAGAGATTTACTTTCTACTGAAGTCATCAACATATCGCATATTGTAATTATGTCATCGATTCGGTGGTATGATTTGTCAGAAAGATTTTCCTCAGAACGTTTTAGCATTTGTATGGAGTTTTTTATAGCTACTAAACTAGATTTTAATTCATGAGTAACACGCTCGATTGAAGTTAATCTATCCTCTTCGGAGCGAACTGCGACTATGAAAGGAGCTATTAAGGACGAAAATAGCTGAAGATTTTTTGTTTTCTTTTCAAGAGTCGCTTTGCATATTTTCTTTAAAAAAATGCATCGAATTACACCATACGCTTGCTGGTCAAACCAAATAATTGGAACCGCAAGAAATGATTTTGGGGTCATAACGTTTATTTCTGCTTTTCTGTTTTCATATAATGAACTTGAATCGAGATTTGTTGCATATATTGTGGATTTATTCTTTGCTACCATTCCAGTTAATCCCTCACCAAACTTATACACCAATTCATTCAATGGGGGATTAGACATGAAACCACTCGATGCAACGAGAAATAGGCTATTTTCTGAATGATCTGTTAAGAAAATAGAAATTGCATCTGATTTTGTCATCTCTTTGATTGATGGGATAATCCGTGTTAAAAAATTTTTTAAACCAGAACTATCCCTTACTGATTCCGAAATAACTTGAATCACATTTTCTATGACAAATGTATCTTTCATATCGTGTGAGATTAATTTCCTATTATAATTTTGACACTTAACGCCCCGGATGAGGAGCGCGCAGGTTAGCGCGTCTGCTCGATCCGGATTGATGGGCCTGGCCGTGCAGACTTCGACTCACAGAATAAATGGTGCGCGCTACGCATCCGGGGCGATGGGGCGCCGAAGGCGGCCCATCAAGTAGTTGAACAGTTTCTGTATATCTTTCCAGTATGCGAACGATCTCGGAATGTGCCTGCAATATCTGATTTCTATTCCGCCCGCAAGTGATCCTCTATTTCGTTTCAATCTTTCAATATATTATGAAATAATACTTGACAAGACATTTCTGGCACTTTATTTATTTTTCTGTATATCATGCAAAAAAATGGATATTACAGTTTCTGGATATTATTCATGGACAGCATCCCGATGTCAGCGCCGGTGAGAAAGAATACCATTTTGTTCGGTGAGAAAGGAGGCCGCATCTGACCGATTAAAAGGAGTCCATTTTCTTCCGACTTTTATCTTCTTCTAAATTCGCAATCAGCGAATTCCTTTTCCTTCCGTTTTCTGATTCCCCTTCCAGAGCCTTTCGATCTCATTGTTTCTGCTTTTTATGTTGATCTGAGCTATGGTTTCTCCGGAAAGGGGGAAGAGAAGCCATGGAATCCATTCGCTGTGCTCATTGTCAGCAGTTTATTATCCCCAACCCTCGTATCAAAAATCAACGATATTGCAGCCATGCCGCCTGTCAGCGTGCCAGAAAAACTCTCTGGCAAAAACAAAAGCTCAAGGCCGATTCCGACTACAAAACCAACCAGAAGGACTGCCAGAAACAGTGGCGTGAAAATCACCCCGATTACTGGCGCAACTGGCGGGCAAAGCATCCCAAATACACCGAACGAAACCGTCTCCAGCAACAAGAACGCTATCGCCAAAGGGCCTTTAAAATTGCAAATATGGACGCGTCAAAGACATATACTTCCATTAAATCAGGATGTTATTTTATCATCCCTGAGGCTTTTGGATCTGGAATTATTGCAAATATGGACGCGTCAATACAAAAAGTAAGATTGATATTAGATGGTTAGCCTCTCATGTCAGAAATTGCAAAATAGGACTTAATGGACTCCTTGGTTTTTTTGTGTTTTGGTGAAAAAAAAGCAAATTTACTGCAAAGGAGGCATCCATGATTCAAAAAAAGATCTTAAATCCTCTCAGAGTGCGCGCCATTACCGGAAGTTTTGCCTATATCGAGCATCGATTCTTAAAAAATGGTTTTTTTAAGTGTCTCAATCACAAACAACTGCTTCTGTATTTTTTCCTGGTTATGGCTGCTGACAAACATGGCCTGTCTTATTACAGCTACGATAAAATCTGCTCTTTTCTGGGGCTGACCCTCGATGATTATATCGATGCCAGAGATCAGCTCATGGAAAACGATCTGATCGCATTTGATGGAACGCTCTTTCAGGTACTCTCGCTGCCAGGAGAAAACCAATGATCACTACAAGTATTATCTTTGAAATCCACCAGCTCAATAATCTTGGTCTTTCTATCCGAAAAATCGCAAAGTCACTTCATATCGGAAGAAAAACAGTTGAAAAATATCTTAAAAACCCAGCGGTTGAAAAACTATCTTTTGACCGTCCCAGCAAACTGGACCCATTTAAAGACCAGATAGATCTTTTCCTTGAAACCGAGTCTGACATCAGTGCGCAGGTCATCCGGCAGCGCCTTGTCGAGATCGGATACACCGGCGGCAAATCCATTCTCTGCGATTATCTTAAAACCATCCGACAGCGATATAAACACAGGCGAGCCTTTATCCGCTTTGAATCCCTTGCCGGAGAACAATTTCAGGTGGACTGGGGCCATTTTGGATCTTTAGCCTATGGCAAAGCCAAAAGAAAACTTTACTGCATGGGGGTTATCGAATGCCACAGCCGTATGCTGTATCTTGAATTTACCCACAGCCAGTGCCAGGAGTCTTTACATCAGTGTTTTTTAAACGCCTTTATATTTTTTGGCGGTACCCCCAGAGAACTGGTTCATGACAACATGCTCACCGCCGTCACAGAACGAGATGGCCCGCTGATCCGCTTTAATGATGCCTTTTTGAACTTCATCAGGCCCTTTCAAATCGTTCCCAAAGCCTGCCATCCCAGGCAGCCCCAGGAAAAGGGCAAGGTGGAAAAAGGCGCCATCCACTATATCCGGCATAACTTCTGGCCGCTTAGAACATTCAAGGATCTGGCGGATGTCCAGGATCAGGCCATAAAATGGCGGGATGAAATCGCCAATGTCAGAGTTCACCGAACCACCGGAGAACGGCCGATTGATCGATTTAAACCCGATGCCCTGCGTCCACTGCCCGATACCCTGCCCGATTGCAGGCAATTCGAGTGTGTCAGGGTTTACAAAGATTTTGCCGTTCACTTTGACGCAAATACTTATTCAGCTCCTCCCTGGCTCATCGGAAAACAGCTCACATTGCGGGCTGATCATCATACGCTCTGGCTTTTCTTTAAAGAAAAACAGGTAGCGATTCACAGCCGCTGCTGGGAAAAACTCCAGAGAATCGAGCTGCCCGGACACCGAAGCGAAGCTGACAAACATCGGTTGAAAAACCGGATCTCGGAAGAAGCTGCTATTTTGATGAGCATGGGCGAAGAGATGAAATCCTATCTCGAAAATCTGGCAACCACCCATCACAACATCAAAAAGACCACGGCAAAACTGCTTTCCCTTAAACGGCAATACGGAACCCAAGCCCTTATCCAGGCCGTTTGTCATGCGGCTTCCTACAATGCTTACGGCCCGGAATACATCGAAAATATCCTGCGTCAGCAGCAAACGCCTCTGACATGCCATCCCCCTGTCAAGCTTCAAAACGAGGCCCTCAACCGCATTCGCATAGAAGCGCCGCTGCTGGCTGAATATGATGCCTTTGTGGTGCAAAGGAGACAAAAACATGACCGATCAGCTTAAAAATAACCTCTCAGCCCTGCACCTTAAAGCCATGGCTCAGCATCTGGACGCTGCTTTTTCGCAGTCGGAAGAAAAAAATCTCTCTTTTTCCGCAACCCTTTTACATCTGACAGAGCTGGAGATGGAGAGACGGTGGCAAAGCTCCGTTAAACTGCGATGGGAACAATCAAGACTGCCTGAAAAACTATCGATTGATCAGTTCGATTTTCATCACCATAAATCCAGAAAGGAGCAAAAAAACCGTATCCTCAATCTGTTAAATCTGGCGTTTGTCAAAGAGCGCATGGATGTGATCTTCATCGGCAATCCGGGAACCGGAAAAACCTTTCTGGCCAAATGCATCGGCCTTGCCGCCTGCAATGCCAATATCAAGGTTCTGTTTACCAGCGCCATGGACATGATCAACCAGCTTATCGCAGCCGAGGCTGACCATTCGCTTCTGAAAAAACTCCACTTCTATTCATCCCCGGACTTGCTTGTCGTGGACGAAATTGGTTATCTGGCCTTAGGAGACAGGGGCTCGCATCTGTTCTTCCAGATCATCAGCACAAGACATCAAAAAGGTTCCACCCTCATCACAACGAACCTTGCCTTTGCTGACTGGGGAAAGATATTCGATTCCACAACCGTCGCCACTGCCATTGCCGACCGGCTCGTTCATCATTCGGAAGTCCTTATCATGGAGGGTCCCAGTTATAGAAGAAAAGATAAATAAACCCAAAATCCCACATCGCTACCGTTAACGGGATAATTGCAAACCTGACAATTATCCCGAATAACCTCTCGTTGCTTTTTTTCTTCCGGCAACAACGCATACCTGCGCCCTTACCATCCGACAGCGAGCACCTGGCCTCCTTTCTCACCGGTCAAAATGGCTCCCTTTCTCACCGGCGCCGACATCCCGATTCAGTTGCGAGCAGAATTTGAAGCGTTTATGAGAAACAGGGCGGTTCCGACTGGCTTGCATCCGCTCTATAAAAAATGGTTGCGCTTTTATCTGGATTTTTGCCAAAAATATCGTTTTTCAGAAACTGAACGAAAAAGTCTGGATCATTTTCTGCGGAAATTGCAGGAAAAAAAACAGACAGACATGCAACAACAGCAGGCTTCTCATGCAATTATGCTTTATTGTGAGCTCATTAAATACCGGGATACAAGCAGCGACAAACCTCTTCTGTTCCCGGAAGTAATGATTCCAATGATGGGTGCTGTAACATATTCTCAGCCCGTCTGCCCACAATACAATACAAAAAAACTTCTTCAGACATCGACCCAATGTTACGTTCCCCAGAGAAGCCGTTCAAAGCGACTATTCAGCAGCCCCAGGCCGAAAAGCAGGCAACTGGGATGTCCTGGAGTGAAGAGTACACCCGGCCCTTCATGATATCACTTCGCCATTCCACAACATTTTTAAAAAATCACGCCATGGCAAAATGCGAATATCCTCGTGCACCCGTGGGGCGCGTTCGTTGCAGACAACAAACGTGCTTGCGGGACGATACTCCTGGATAAACGCCTTGAGTGGACGCATGTCCGAGCTATCGATCCGGCTCGTCCCTTTTACTTCTATTGCCACTTCCCCACGACCCAAAATAAAATCCACTTCCAGGCCTGACTTCGTTCGCCAGAAATTCACGTCGTAGTCCAGCTCCCGGTACACGCGATGGGCAAGTATTTCCATCAAGATAAAATGTTCGAGCGCACGCCCGAACTGCTCACCTTTCTCCTGGGGAATCTGACGGTGGGTAATGGCCCCGGCAACGCCCACATCGAAAAGATAGAACTTGCCGGCCCTGATGATCACATTACGATCCTGTTGTTTCTTGTAAGGTTCGATCATGGTGCCAAGCAGCGTATCAGAAAGGATCTGGTAATACTCTTTAACGGTCTTCGCGTCTATGCCGCAGTCCCTGGCAATGTTCGCATAGTTCGTCAACTCTCCGTGCGAGTATCCCATGGCATCGAAGAACCGCGAAAAGGCAGGGATATTCCGGGTCAACCCTTCATCAAACACTTCCTCCTTGAGATAATCCCGAACATAAGCCTGCAGCGACTTGCGATATTCCTCCTGCATGTAGTGCATGGGTATCATTCCCCGGTTGAGCGCTCTAAGCAGATCCAAATCAGCCACCTCCGCAGAGACAAGCGGGTGCATCTCGTAACGCCAGGCGCGGCCTCCGAGCAGATTCGCCTTTCCCCGTTTCAGTTTCCTTGCGCTGGAGCCGCACAAGATAAACCGCAGGCCCTTGTTCTCGATTAACCAGTGGATTTCATCGAGCAGTTGAGGCACCTTCTGTACCTCGTCGATAATGACCGGCTCATTCAACTCCTTCGGGTCCGCCGCCATGAGCTGCTCACGCAACAGGAAGGGACGCTTGACGAATTCAAAAAAAAGATCGGTCTGAAGCAAGTCATAGCTCAGACTGGCCGGGAAGGCCGCTCTAAGGAACGTGGTCTTGCCGGTCTTTCTCGGTCCCCACAAGAAGGCTGACTGTCCTTTCGGCAGTTTGATCTTCAGCAATCTGGATATCGTTTGAATCATGGATAATACTCCTGTTTAGTTAAACTAATATGGAGTATTATCCACTTTAGAAACTTTGTCAACGTTTTTGTAAAACCCATTTCTCTTCATCGCACGCGGTTCAGCTTTAAACCAGTTAAATACAGACGCGGAATATGAGCAATGCATGAAAGTAAATTGCTCTTGATCACAGTCCGAGGCTCTGGTATGCAGAAAGCACCCAAAACAGTTTCATATCAACGATTCATCACAGGTAGATTTGTCATGAAACATCGCCGTTCCGTCGTTTCCCTGATTGTGGCCGTTTTTCTCATCGCCTCGGTACTGCCGGTCAACGCCGTACCGCAAGCCAAGAACCGCCGGGTGGAACTGGTCAAGCAATAATGCGCATCATCGTGCTGACTTCAAGACGAGGTAAATGATGACATCCTATATCGGCGCAGTGGATCAGGGAACGACCAGCACCCGGTTCAGCATCTTTGACAAGACCGGCCGGATCGTTGCCTGGGATCAGAAAGAGCACCGTCAGATATTTCCCGAACCGGGCTGGGTCGAGCATGATCCCGAAGAAATCTGGCAAAACACGAAAGATGTGATCAAAAGCGCGCTGGCAAAAGGCGGGATAAACGGAAAGGATATTGCGGCCATCGGCATTACCAACCAGCGGGAAACCACGGTGGTGTGGGACAGACGGACGGGAAAGCCGTTTTACAATGCCATTGTCTGGCAGTGCACCCGCACCCATGAAATTTGCCGCAAACTGATCGCGGGCGGGGGAACGGACCGGTTCCGGGAGAAAACCGGCCTTCCGGTGGCCACTTATTTTTCCGGCCCTAAAATCGCGTGGATTCTGGATCAGGTTCCGGAAGCCCGGAACGCGGCCCTTGACGGACACGCGCTATTCGGGACCATGGATTCCTGGATCATCTGGTGGCTTACCGGCGGCCCGGACGGGGGAGCTCATGTGACCGATGTCACCAATGCCAGCCGCACCCTGCTGATGGATCTGGACACCCTGAGCTGGGACCCCGGAATGCTGGCTGTTTTGAATATTCCGCATCGGATGCTGCCGAAAATCGTTCCTTCCAGCGATGAACATTACTGGGGGCTCACCGATCCTTCGGGCCCGCTGTCAGCGGCTGTTCCGGTCTGCGCGGCCCTTGGAGATCAGCAGGCGGCCCTGGTGGGACAGACCTGTTTTACGCCCGGAGAAGCCAAGAACACCTATGGCACCGGCGCGTTTCTGCTGATGAATACCGGCCAGTTTCCCATCGTGTCCCGGCACGGACTCATTACCACAGTGGCCTATCAACTCGGTTCCGAGAAGCCCTGCTACTGTCTGGAAGGCTCGATTTCCATATCCGGCGCCCTGGTGCAGTGGATGCGGGATAGCCTGGGGCTGATTTCCACATCCGCGGAGATCGAAGACTTGGCAGGAACGGTCGAGGACTGCGGCGGCGTCTATTTCGTGCCGGCGTTTTCCGGACTCTTTGCCCCGTACTGGCGCTCCGATGCCCGCGGCGTCATTGCCGGCCTCACTCAGTATGCCAACAAGGGACATCTGGCCAGGGCCGTGCTGGAGGCGACCGCCTATCAGGTTCGGGATATCGTCGATGCCATGGAAAAGGATTCCGGCGTTAAGCTCACCCAGCTCAAAGTGGATGGGGGCATGACGGCCAATGCGCTCTTGATGCAGATTCAGGCCGATATCCTGAATGTTCCGGTGATCCGGCCCGCGGTGACCGAAACCACGGTCCTGGGGGCTGCCTATGCCGCGGGCCTTGCGGCCGGGTTCTGGGAAGGAAAGGATGAGCTTTGCCGGTACTGGAGCGTTGATCGGATCTGGAATTCAAAAATGTCGCAAAGCATGAGGGAATCCGGATATCTGAAATGGAAGAAGGCGGTCAGCCGAACTCTGGACTGGTTGGATTAGGGGGGAGTCAGAGCCGAAATTTTTAAAATTCAGCTCTTCATTTTATTTCAGCGTCCGACTGCGTGATCCAGCTCGGCCACTTGCTGATGATATAAGTAGGAAGCCTGAACCAGATTGCTCTTGGCCTGTGTCAGGGCAAGTTCCGCGTCACTATATTCTATGGCGTTTCCAACCCCGTTTTTGTACCTGCCATCGGCCAGTTCCATGTTTTCCTGAGCTTGTTTCACCGCGAACTCCGAGGTTGTAATGGCTTCAATGGAGGCATTCAGCCCCAGATAAGCCACCGAAACCTCATTTAAGACCTGAAGTTCGAGTTGTCTGCGGCTGGCTTCCAGTTTGTCGATTGCAGCACGGGATTCCGCGATTTTCCCTTGGATGTTGTATCCGGTAAAAAGCGGCCACGAAACAGTTACGCCCATCTGCCAGTAATCCTGAAGAGGATAGGCGGTGTTTTCCCACCCACCGACGGCGTTTGCGGTAATCGATGGCCAGTTGCCTGCCTGTGAGGCTTTGAGCAGGGCCTGCGCGGCCTTGATCTGGTCCTTGATCCGATCGATTTCCGGCCTGCGGCTGCCGGCTTCCTGAACCAGCGTTTCAACGGATAAGTCTTCCGCTGAAAGCGAAGTCGGAACATCGGCCAGTTTATAAGTACCTTCAACCGGAGGTCCGCCCAGGAGGGCTTCCATATCCAGTCTGGATGACTGATAAGCAAAATCCGCGCGAATCAGGTTCAATCGGCTATTGGCATATTCGGTTTCGCTCTTGGTCACATCGATTTTAGGCCTGATGCCCGCCTGATAAAACGCCTTGGCCTGATTGAGGTGTTCTTCCTGGATTCGAATGGATTCCTGGTTGACTTTGACCAGATTTTGTCTTTTTAAAACTTCATAATAACTTTTTTTGATATCCCGCACCGTATCGGCAATGGTTTGGGTTACGCCTTTTTGACTGGCCGAAAGGCTTAGCCGGCTTTGTTCCACCTTTCCATCGGTCTGCCCGAAATCATACAGGTACTGGGATACGGAAACACTGGCGTTCATATCGTCATCTTGTCTGCGAAAGTCCTTTCCGGTGAACGGATCGGTGTACCATTGACTCAAACGGGTATAGCCGGTATTGGCCGCCACCTGGGGCAGATAGGCGGCTGTGGTTTGCGTTACCCGGGCCCGGGATGCGGCGACTTCCTGCTGAGAGATGGTTATTCCCGGGTTTTTGCGGATGGCGGTTTGAACGATCTGATCCAGCGTTAAAATATTCTCCTCTGCGTAGGCGGCTGAGTCTACAAGCCCCATCAGCATCAGAATCATCAAAGCAAAGGCCGCACGGATGGGCCAAACATTCATTGAGCATGTCCTCCTTAACAACAAAGAAATAAATTATCTTTTTCGATCAAAACCTAATTACTATTACGGTACCGTGGACTGTGTCAATAGGGTTTTCAAAAATGACAGCCCCAAGGATTCAACCGGGTTCATCCTCCCGACAACCATTGATTGACTAAAACCGCCTTTCCCCTTGCGCGGAACAGGATATCCTCCAGGTTCAACGTCAACAGGCGTCGATCTTCCATGACCAGCCTGCCGTTGATGATCGAATGGCTGACATCGGCCCCGCCGGCGGAATAAACCAGATGGGAATACGGGTTGTACAGGGGGGTCAGATGCGGTTTTCGGGTATCCACGATGATGATGTCGGCTTTTTTGCCGATTTCGAGGGACCCGGTTACGTTTCCGAAGCCCAGGGCTTTTGCGCCTTCGCATGTGGCCATTTTCAGAACCGTGACGGCATCCAGGGCGGTCGGATCCATCAAGGCGATCTTCTGAAGCTTGGCCGCCGTATCCATTTCCAGAAGCATGTCGAGATTGTTGTTGGAGGCGCATCCGTCGGTTCCCAGGCCGACCGTCAATCCGCCGGCAATCAGACGGGTGATCGGGGCGATTCCGGATGCCAGTTTCATGTTGCTTTCGGGATTGGTGATCACGTTGACCCGATGCCGGATCATGCGCTCGATCTCGGAATCATCCAGGTGAACGCAGTGGTCGGCGATGATGTGAGGCCCGAGAATGCCAAGGGATTCCAGATGCTCAAAAGGTTTTTTTCCGTATTTTGCCTGGATTTCGGCCAGTTCCGTGAGCGTTTCGGCGACATGGATGACCAGCGGAACCCCGTGTTTTATAGCCATGGCATGGCAGGTTTTCAGCAGATCCGGGCTGCACGTATACAGCGCATGGGCTTCAACGGCGATCGAAACCAGGGGATCATTTTCCCATTTTTGAATCAGGCGCCGGGTGTATTCAAATCCTTTTTCGATCGGTCCGTAATTGGGGGAGGGGAAATCATAGAGCACCTCGCCGACCAGGCTTCTCATGCCCGATTGTTTGGCCGCCTTTGCCACCTCATCTTCAAAAAGATACATGTCGCAGAATGTCGTGGTTCCGGACAGAATCATTTCCGCGCAGGCCAGAAGCGAGCCGGTGTGGACAAAATCGGCATCCATCCGGCTTTCCGCGGGGAAAATATAGCCGGTAAGCCATTCCATGAGTGGAAGATCATCGGCAAGCCCTCTGAAAAGGGTCATTGCGGCATGGGTATGGCCGTTGACAAGGCCGGGTAAAATGATGCCGCCATGGGCGTCGATGATTTTCGTGGCGGATAGGGAAGCGTTCATTCCTGTGCCGATATGGGCGATCGTATCCCCCTTGATGGCGATAACACCGTTTTCGATTACCGTCAGCCTTGGGTCCAGGGTCAGAATCATGCCGTTTTTAATCAGGATGTCGTAAGTCTGCATATTGATTGAGCTGCCTGTCTGTTACTGTTGATGAAATGATTTCCCCAGAGCCGCGGGTGCGGAGCCGGAGAAAAATCCAAGGGCCGATTTCAGCCACGGTCTTTGATCCACCCGGATCTTGATGGATTCCTGCTGGCCGAAGGACATGAGGACCAGGATGAAAATCATCAGCGGAAAAGGCGCTGTCTGAAAGACCTGGGCCGGGATGGAGGGGAACCATCCCTGGAAATAAATCCCCATGACCTGAAGCAGGGCGAACAGGTATGCGCCTGCGGCGGCTTTAACCGGATTCCAGCCGCCGAAAATGACAAGGGCCAGGGCGATCCAGCCCGTGCCTTCGGCTCCCTGGGGCCTTCCCCAGCCCGGCTTGGCCGAAAGGGAAAAGACGGCGCCGCCAAGGCCGACCAGAAGGCCGCCGCAGATCGTGTAAATCATCTGGAGATGGTGGGGATGGATTCCCCTGGCATAGGATGCCGCGGGGTTTTCTCCGACGGAGCGAAGCTTCAGCCCCATGGAAGTGTGATAAAGATACCACCCGGACAGACCGATCGCCAACAGACTCCCGTATACCGTGATGTTATGCTGAAACAGGATGGGGCCGATAAGGGGAATGTCTTTTAAAAAAGGAATGGGCAGGGGAGGCACCTGGGGCCCGTGAATCCGAGAATAGGGATTTCCCAGAAAATATGCCAGATCCCGCGCCATGAGGGTCAATACGAATCCCACGGCAACCTGGGAGAGCCTCAGATAAATGCTGAAAACGGCAATGACGGCTGCAACGGCCGCGCCCGTTAAGGCGCCTGCGGCAAAGCCCGCGACCAGGCTCTGGGTCTTGTATGAAACCACGAAAGCAGCCATTGCCGAAAGCAGGATGGAACCATCCAGGGATAAATTGATGAGGCCTGCCTTTTCCGTGATGGTCTCTCCGATGGCGGCAAGGACGATGGGAGCTGCGCCGGCAACGACGCCGCCAAGTATCATGACAAAATCCAGTTCAGTCATGATGCAAATTGCCTTCTGCGCCAGGCATGAACGCCAAGGGTGGCCAAAACCAGAGACCCCTGAATTACGCCGCTGAGGGACGAATCGAGTTGAAGCACAATGGGAAGCTGAATGCTTCCCACATTCAGGCAGGCAAAAAACAGGGAAACAATGGCCGCGATTCCCGTGCGAAAACCGGCCAGCATCACGACCAGAAGGGCCAGATAGCCATATCCGCTGGAAATTGATGGAATCAGGCGGTGATAGACCGCGCTGACCTGGATGCTTCCGCTAAGGCCTGCCAGGCCGCCGGCAAAAATCATGGCCAGCAGCATATAGCGGTCCGGGTGAAGCCCGAAGAGGACGGATGCGGCCGCATTATTGCCGATGGCTTTCAAATTGAGGCCGATCCGGGTGTAACGAAGCATAAAAACGGTAGTGCAAATGGCCAGTATCGTCAAAAATATGCCAACCGGCGGGACATTGATTGAGAAGGCTTGGGGCAGCCAAAGGGTCGGGGGAAACGTTTCGGTTCCACTCATCGAGGCAACGCCCGGCTGTTTCCAGGGGCCGAAAATCAGCCATAAAATGAATCCCTGGGCCACAAAATTGAGACCCAGACCGGCAAAAATCTCATTGACACCGCATTTTGTTTTCAGGAAACCGGCAATGACGGCCCAGATGGCGCCGCCGATCAAACCGGCGGGAAAGGACAGCCATAAATAAAAAATTTCATTTTCAGAAGCCGCGCCAAGTCGCAGGACTGCGGTTGCAAACACGGCGCCCATGATCATCTGGCCTTCAATGCCGATGTTCCACAGGCCGATTTTAAAGGTGTAGAGCAGTCCGCAGGCGCATAACGTCAGGGGGATCCAGGCCTTGACGACATGACCGAATTTCACCCAGGAACCGAATGCGCCCAGAAAAATATGATAATAGGCCGAGAGCGGTGCGCCGGCTGCCAGCAGAATCAGCGTGGTAAAAGCCGCAACGCTGATCAGGGTGATGATTCCGTCAACGGCAACTGAAACAAGGGGTTTATGCGTGAATGGGAGAAGGTTCATTTTAGTGCTTTCCGGCAATCGCCTTTCCCAGTTCTTGGATATTCGTCTGGCTCGTATCGACATCCTTGATCAACTGGCCGTCGAAAAATACCAGGATGCGATGGGCGATCATCAGGATTTCGTCCAGTTCCGTTGATGAAAATACAATGCCGGCCCGGTTCCGGCGATGATGCTGCAACTGCTCCCAAATCCAGTGCGTGGATTCCACGTCCAGACCCCGGGTGGGGTTTTCCAGAAGGAGCAGGCGGGGGGTTTCGGGCAGGAGCGATAGCAGCAGGCGCTGCTGGTTGCCGCCGGAAAGGGTTTCCACCATTGAGTCCGGCTTTCCCTTGATATGAAACCGGGTGATCCGCTGCTCCGCCTCCCGGAGCCATTCCCGCCATCGGACAAAAAATCCCTTTTGACTGTTTTGAAGCGCTACGTGTTCGGCAATGCTAAGGCCCGGTATGAGCCCTTCTTCCAGGCGCGCGGAGGGCATGAAAACCACCCGCCCGTCTTTAAATGCATGGTGATCCCTGCCGTTCATCCGGATTCCATTCAGCGTAATGGTTCCCTGAGTGGGTTTTTTGATGCCCGAAGCCAGCCGGAGAAACAGCTCCTGTCCGCTGCCTTCAAGGCCTGCAAGGCCAATGATTTCGCCTTCCCGGATCAGGGTGCTGCAATTTTTAAGTCCGCAGCGGCCTCCGATCGTTGAAACCGCATCCATTACCAGAATGGGATCTCCCGGGACAACCGGCAACAGGACGGGCGGAGCCGGAGGGGTTCCAAAAATCATTTCCAGAAGGGTTTGGGTGGAAAACGGACGGGTCATGTTCCCGGACACCCTGCCTTGACGCAGCACGGTGACCTGGCTGCACAGGGTTTCCACATCCTCGAGTTTATGGGATACCAGGATAATGCTTTTCCCTTCGGCTGCAAGGGCTTTCAGGGCATTAAACAGCGTATCTTTCTGAAGGCTGGAAATGCCGGTCGTGGGTTCATCCAGGATCAGCGCTTCAACGCCCAGGGACAGAAGTCTTAAGAGCTCCAGTTGCTGTCTTTCCCCGATAGTCAGGCTTTTTAGGAGTGCATCCGGATTCAGCGAAAAGTCGAATTGTTCGGATAACCGGCTTAAGCGACGTTGAAAAAATCCTTTCCGAATCCGGACACCCGCGCTCTGGCCGAGCATGAAATTATCCAGAACCGTCAGCGATAGAAAATCCAGGGGATCCTGGTACAACATGCCCAGCCCCAGTTTCATGGCCTGATCCGGATGGCTGTAATCCGCATCCGTATCATTGATCCGGATGGTCCCCCGGTTTTTCCGGATGGTCCCGGCCATGATCTTCATCAGGGTGCTTTTGCCTGCGCCGTTTTCCCCCAGTATTCCATGAATGGTGCCGGGTTCGATGGTCAGGCTGATCCCGTTATTGGCCCTGGATTCACCATAATATTTATGGATGTCGTGGAGTTCGATCCGCATAAAGTCAGGAGTCGTAAAGGCAGAGAAGGCAAATGACGGAAGACTGATGATTTTCTGCTATCCGTCATCTGTTTTCTATTTTTTTGCGCTGCTCTGGCCCGACATGCCTTCCAGAAGCTGCTTCATGTACCAGATCTGCTGATCCGTGGCGATTTCACCGGATTTCAGGTAGGCGGAGCCGTCCTGGTAATTCAGCGGGCCCTTAAAGAGATTGACTTTTCCCGAACCCAGGTCGGCGGTGAAACCATCCAGGGCCTGCTTGACGGAAGGAGAAAGGGCAGGGCCGGTTATGAATCCGATGGTGCTGGTATCCAAATTGTTCAGATTTTTCCAGTCCGGTCCCAGCCATACCCATTCGGCCCACTTGAAATTCGGCAGGTTTTTGGTGAGGGCGGCCCGGATCAGTTGGCTGTATCCCGGCCCCCAGTTGAAATAGGGAACGCCCAGGCATGCTTCGGATGCGCCTTCGCAGGCACCCACATAGTCGTAAGGAACGGCCCAGACTTCTTTTCCTTCCTGGCGTTTTTGCCGTGCGACAACGATGGCCTCGGTCGTATCGATGCCCGATACCACCACATCAGAGCCGGTGTTGAAAAAATTCTGAGCCACCTGGGTCGGGTCCGCGGTGACTCCGGGGATATTAAACCAGAAGCCGATCCAGGTCACCTGAAATTTCAGATCTTCCGGTTTTTTCTTTAATACGGTTTCCCAGGCATATTTTGCGCCCAGGTAGCAGGAGACGCTCAGCCGCCGGGTTTCCTCATTGACCAGAGGACCCAGGTAGCCGATTTTTCCGGTTTTTGTCGTCATGGCGGCAACAAAGCCGGCCATCATCTTTCCATATTCCATTTTTCCAAAAAGATTGGACAGGTTTTTGGGGGCCTTCCCGGTCAATACATCATCCCCGGAAATATGAAGAAACAGAATGTCCGGATGCAGGAGTGCGGCTTCCCGAATGCCGTCCTTCATGTCATCGGAGTTGGCGATGATGAGTCTGGCCCCTTTTTCCACCATGTCATCCACAAGCTGAGGGATCGTAACGCCGGGTCGGTCCGCGGGATTGACCTTGTCGATGTAGATCATTTTGACGTCCGGGATCTTTTTTTCGGCGTATTTGCCGCCTTCGTAATGGGCCTGGCTGTATCCCCTGTCATTGTAGGGTCCAACTAATAACAGGCCGAATGTAAAGGGCTTTTCCGCAGCAAAAGCAGCGCCGGATGAGAAAAGGCAGCATGTGCAAAGCAGTCCGATACTCAGGCCGATCCAAAGTCTCAGGTTTTTTTTCATGATTCCTCCGTGATGTGAGCTGTAAAGCGCGGATGAAATGGAAGCATTACCGTATTTTCTTTTCTGCCCATGCGGCCAGTTGTTCCCGGTAAATTTTGGCATTATGCCGAATATCCACCGGAAATTCCGTGTGGAACAAAATGGTATCAATGTCTTTGGTCAGCGGGCTTTTTGCCGCCAGTTCCAGAAGCTCCATCTCCAAGTCATTTCCGTGAAGCGACGAACCTGCCTGCCGGGTCTGAATGATGATGACGGGTTTTTGATTGGGCGGCTTGCCGACGCCCACCAGGGCGCTTCGCAGCACATCGGGATGGTTGTTGAAAATGGCTTCGCAGGGAATGGTGTACAGGGTTCCCGATGGGGTCTGTACCCGGTGACTTTTTCTGCCGCAGAACCAGATCCGGCCTTTGGTATCGGTCCAGCCCAGATCTCCCATCCGGTGCCAGGTGTCTTTACCGTCGCGGATTTTGGCCAGGCTGTCTGCGTCCCGATTTTCAAAATAATTGCAGGTGACCAGATCGCCTTTTACAGCGATCTCTCCGATTTCCGCGGGAGGCACGACAATCTCATCGCTCCATCTGGCAATCGGTGTGTCCGTGATCTTAATGATGCGGACCTCCAGGTCATCTATGGGCCTGCCAACACAGATCCCATAGCCTTTTTCAGTGAGCTTGCGGGTATCACTGAGAATTTCTCGGCTGGCAATGGACAGAATCGGCACGGCTTCTGTCGCCCCATAAGGGGTGTGAACTTCGGCGGCGTCGCAGAGCAGATGACTGAACTGATCGATATTGGCGGGAGATACCGGAGCCCCGGCCGAGACCACCCGTTTCAGGGAAGGCAGTTTGATGCCGTGTTGTTTGCCGAAGCTTCCCACCCGATCCAGAAGCGCGGGGGAGGCAAACATGTTGGTAACGCCCTGATTGATGATGGCTTCAATGATTTGTTCGGGATCCACCTTGGCGGGCTGCGTGGGATCCATATCCGGAATAATGGCTGTCATGCCCAGTGCCGGGTCGAACAGCGCAAACAGGGGAAATGTCGGCAGATCGATTTCATCGCCGGATATCTGAAAGTGAGACTGAATATGCCGGATCTGGGCATCAAAATTCCCATGCGAATAAACAGCGCCCTTGGCGGGTCCGGTGCTGCCGGTGGTAAACAAAATGGCGGCGGCTTCTTCTTTTTGTGTTGCGGCCGGAGGAAAAACCTGCCACGGGGTCAGCCGGAGATCTTTCAGGGAGTGGCCTCTCCAGAACCAACGGGAACCCACGGTAATGCAGGTTCTAACGGTTCGGAAACTGGACGGGTGCAGCATCCTGAATGCGTGTGCCTTTGAAATACCGATAAAAGCCTCGGGCCTGCTGTCTTTCAGGCAGGAAAGCATCCGCTGGATTCCCATGCCCGGATCCACGACAACCGGAATGGCCCCGGTTTTGAATAAAGCAAAGGTCAGGGTGAAAAAATTCAGGCTTGGCGGAACCATCAGAACCGTTCGGGTTCCCCGGGTGATGCCGACGGAATCCAGGCCATGGGCTAGGCAGTCGGATTCCATATCCAGTTGCCGGAATGTTAATTGAGAATAGGTGACTCTGCCATCCTCATCCCTTCCGGAGGGAAAGACCACAGCGCGTTTATATGGCTGTTGTTTCGCCATCTGGGTCAGGTGGGAAGCAATGTTCATCTGTTTAGAATCGGATTTGGGTTGAAGTGATTGTGTCATCCTGTAAATCCGTTATGTTGGTTAAGCGTCAGCAGCGAGCACCAATGTCCGGCCAGAAAACCGATCTGATAATCGACCAGAAAATCGATTATATAAGCGATTAAAGGTTTGAAAGGTTACAACATGATACCGGACTTTTCAAGAAGTTTAAAATATCCTTGAGTATTCTTTCCGGTTCATCCTCCAGAAGGTAATGACCGGCCTGCGGGTACCGGTGAATCCGGGCCTGTGGGAATCGACGCTGCCATTCCGTTAAATAATCCGGATCAAAAACAAAATCGTGCATGCCCCATAGGATCAGCATCGGAATCGGTGATAACTGGTGAAGATGATGGTCCAGCCACTGCAGCAGGGAATAGCTGGGATCGGACGGGGCCAGCGGAATATCTTCCACGAATTTTAAGGTGGCCATTCGGTTGTTCCAGGAATTGTAGGGCGCGCAAAGGCCCTTCATCACCGCGCGGCCAAGGGCTTTTCGTGGAGCCATGACAAGGGCTGCGCGGGAAAAAAGATTCCCCCCCAAAACGGCTATTCTGGCCAGGGCGCCGAAACGTTTAAGGATCTGAAGCCTTAGGGGCAGTTTTTTTCCTTTTGGCGGAAAAAAAGCAGCCGTGTTCATCAGGATGATCCGTGAAATGCGATCCGGATGGCGCAGGGCATATCCCAGACCGATGGCGCCGCCCCAGTCGTGAAGGATGAGGGTGATGGGTTTGTTCAACCCGAGCCTGTCCAGCAGAAATTCAAGGTCGTGAATCCGGCTGGACAGCCGGAAGTCATATCGATCTTCACCCGGTTTATCCGACAGTCCGCAGCCCATATGGTCGGGTACGATGGTCCGGTAATTCGGGGAAAGTCCCCGGACCAGATTTCGAAAATAAAAAGACCAGGTGGGATTTCCGTGAACCATGACAATGGGGTCTCCCCGGCCTTCATCCAGATAGTGGTAACTCAGCCCGTTTATTTCCAGAAAATGGGACGAAAATGGATACAGGTGATGCAGTCCGGTCATGTCGATTGAGGGTTTTGAAGTCAATATGTCTTTTGGCATGTGCTTTACCACTCCAGACCCAGCATCATACAGTTCAGGCCGCTGCCGATGCCGAAAAAACCGACGGAATCGGCTTTCCCCAGAAATCCGCGCTCCGATGCAATGGCCGCGGTAACGGGAAGGGAAACGGTTCCGATATTGCCCAGAAAGGGGTAGGTGATAAAGTCTTTTTCTTTTGAAATTCCCAGGGCGTCCAGTATGGTTTTCTGGTGCGTCGAACCCACCTGATGACAGATGACTTTGTCGGGTTTGTCCGCCGGCCACTGCATCTCTTCCCTGAAGATGCGATAGGTTTCAACTCCCAGCGAAACGCCGTGCTGAAGAACACCGGCGGAATCGGTTTCCATGATCTGGGGCATTGTGGCCGGAATGCCGGTATCCGGCCCCCAGCGGCAGAGACCATGATGCCTGGCGGCGTTTCGCACGGTTCCGCCCAATAGTCGGTGTCCCTTGCTGGAAACCGAGGCGTGGGTCAGAATGACGGCAACGGCTCCGGATCCGCCGGTCAGGGTGGCAACGGTTTTTCGAAAAACCGTCATGTCCCGGGTTTCCAGCATGCGCTGAATGCTCAGGTCCATGATCTGCCGGCAGGATTCGCACGACACCACCATTCCCGCCTGAATCTGACCCAGTTCGATCGCGCTGGCGACCTGAATCATCCCGCTCAAAACGCCCAGGCAGGCATTGGAAACGTCATAAATCTGGGTTTGGGGCCCCAGCCCCAGTTCATGGCATACGGCGCAGGCCGTTGCGGGCTCGAGCTGATCCCGGCATACGCCGCCGTAGACCAGCATGCCGATCAGCTCCGGAGAAATGCCGGATGACTGAAACGCCTTTTTGCCTGCCCGTGCCGCGCCTTCATACATGCGAAACCCCGGATCCCAGTATCTGCGCTCGCGAATACCGGTAATCATTTCAAGCTGGCCTTTTTGAAAATGGAGCGTCCGGTAAAGCGGCTCCAGGCGTTTTTCAATATCATCGGAAGTCAGCACATTCGGGGCCAGTTCATAGCCCATGCCGTCCAGATAAACCGTGTTGAATTTCATAAGAATTTTATTTGTTACGTTAAAGGCATCAGCCGGATGCCAAACTGTTTCATTTCGTAAATCGTCAATCCGTCCACGCTGAGAAACCCGTTTGCAATGATAAGGGGGTACGGCAATTCATCGATTCGGGTAACGATAGCTTCTACGATCACTTTGTGATTTCCGGGAATTACCTGGCCCCGGTAGGTCCAGGCGTGCTCGGCCCCGGTAATCAGCGAAAACCGGCACTGTGAAGCAAGATGGGGCCATCTGTCCAGCGCGATGAACTTCAAGAGTTGAATAAACGCTTCGATCCCCAGGGAACCGGGCCAGACCGGGTCCTGATAAAAATGTGCCTTGAAAAACCATTCATCGGGATCGACCTTTTTGGATCCCTGAATATAACCCAGGCCGGAAGGGCCGCCTGCCGGGTCATAGCATTCGATGACATCCATCATGCGAATGGCCTTGGCCGGCATTGTCATCTGCCGAGGCGGCAACTGCCTGAAATCCGGTTCCGGATAAAAAGGGGCTGTATCCGGAAGTGAATGTTGTCGACAGGCGGCGCCTTCATTCGCCTCCGTCCGGTACCGTTCGGCATCGGCGTTGGCCATGCCTTTTTGCTGTGCCAGGGCCGATTCGGTAAAAAATCCGAATGTGGTTTCGCCGTCATAGATCATGTCATCCCCTGATGCCACGCGAAAATCAAAGGATTCGATGATCATGTCGCTGGCGGAGGATACCCGGGTCATCCGGCATCGCATGGTCAGGGTCCCGGTTTCGGGGAAAACATCCTGATGAATACAGCCGGTCCCGCCCAGGTTTCGAAACCGCAGATCCTTCGGGCTGGTCAGGGCGGAGCCCGCGTAGGCCGCAAGCCATCCGCAGGGCTGAAGCGCGATTTCAAGAAGCACGGCATAAGGCATGATGCCGGATCGGTCCGCCGAAAAATACCAGTCTGAAGGCGATACGGTGTATTCGGCCTCGATCCATCCGCCGGGCTTCAGAACAAAGGGTGCGGGTTCCGTCTTGACAATGCGATCTACAAACAGGTATGGCGGTCCGGGCAGTCTTGCCAGAAATCGGTCCGCATCAAAGGCGCGGAAGGTCTCGCCGAAGGCATCCGAAGGCTTTCCAATGCACAGAGCCAAAATTTGCTCGTGGTCAAAGCACCCATTTTGGCGAACGGGCTGGGAAGACTGAATGTTTTCACTTGCAGGTTGAAGGCGGTTTTGCCAGAAGGTTTCGATATCCCGGCGCGTGATGCCGGTCATTTTAAGAGAAAGGTTCCGGAACATGACGATGTAATGGCCGTCCGCGAACATGTGGGCATCGGCGATCACATAAGGCTCCGGAGCGTAGCCCAGTTCGCGGATTTCGACCTGGTACACGACATTCCGGGTTTGAGGAGTCACCGGTCCCCGGCATTTCAGGATGCTCTGGACCCCCACAACCGGTTCATAGCAGACGCCGGGCGTCTCGCTCACCCAGCCCATGCGCTGAATGAACACGCGAAGGGCGTGGGCGCAACATTCATACATCAGGGTTCCCGGCATGACCGGATCATCCATGAAATGACAGGTCAAAAACCAGTCCTTCGGATGGATATCGGCCTGGGCCTGGATCATTCCCAGGCCGTAGCGTCCGCCATTCGGATCCAGGGCCAGCACCCGGTCGATCAGACGCATTCTGCCGCCGGGAAGACAGAGGGATTCTGAAAGGCAAATACCGCTGAAATGCGTCCCGAAACACGCGGCCAGGTTTCCGGATCTCAAGGCGTCAACCTGGCTGTCCGAGAAGGTTTCCACGGACCGGGGAACCAGCTCCTGCCAGTCCAAGGGAATTTTCCCGGGTATGGGCTGAAGCTCCGATTCCGTGAGGATGATGCCGCCTGAGTTTTTGACCTCCATTTCGGTAAAAAAACCGGCGCATCCATTTTCCATGGTGATCAGAAGCTCACTTCCGATAAATCCCTTGAAGTGAAAAAAGAAGAGCCAGGTCTGCCCCTGACGGACGAAGCGCTCGATTTCGATTTCGTAGCGAATAACATCTCCGGGCTCCGGAAGCCCGCGATGGAACTGAACCGCGGCATCCAGCAGGCGGTAAGTCCTCTGGCCCTTGACCTGAAGATCGATGCCCAGATAGGCGCAGAGGAAAAGGTCTGCCTGGCCCGCCTCCACCGAAATGCACACGGGCGCATGGCCTCCGTCCAGATACCAGGCTCCGGGGACAACGTCATGTTCGGTCACCACGCGTCCCGGACCCAGGGAAGCTTTTTTGCCATCCACGCTCAGGATACGGTCCACCAGCATCAGGGGTTCGTCGGGAAGCCTGACCCTGGCCGGATAGGTGTCCACTTCGCTAAATTCCGGTCCCAGAACGCTTGCCGCGGATCCGATGGCAAATTCCAGGCAGAGGGATCGGGGATAGGCGATGCGTGGTGATCCGGAAAAAGTCGGGATGGGGGCGCGTGTGTGAAGGTGCGGATCGGGGCTTGCGGTCGTCTGCTGACCGTCATCCGTAAATGCATGTGTCAGTTGGTGCCGCAGAAGACGGGTCTGCAGCGCGAATCCATCGGCAAAGTCCTGGCTCAGCGCGTTTGAAAATCTCAAAAATGAGGCGTGGGCATCGGCAGTGGCTCCTGCGTTCCGGACAACGGCTTCCTGAATATCCGGTGGATACAAAGCAGGGACATCGATGTTTTTTGTTCCGGGTTTCGGGAATGCCGAATTGCCGCTGCCGTCGCTCTTTTGGTCCTTGCGCGCACTGATGAATCCATCGGAATCCAGGGGCGATGTCGGCGGGATCACGGGCGTTTGCGGAAATTTCGGGCTGAAAGGGTTGCCTCCGGTTTTAAGAACCTGTTGGCGGCCGCCTTTTAGGGGTGAATCCGGACAAGTCGCCTCGCCGTAAAGGGGCTCCAGGTCGATAAAAATCCGTTCAGCGGCCAGGGTTCCCAGCAGTTTCAGGATGGAGACGACCTCGTCTTCCCCTCGGGAGCTGGCGGAAATTGCCAGATGCGGGCGATCTTCCAGGATGCGGGCGATCATCCGGGTGCAGCTTGAATGGGGCCCCATTTCCAGGAAAATACGGACCCCGTCCGCATATGCCTGATGAATGGTTTTGGTAAAATCAAATCCCGACATGGCCTGCCGGGTAATGGAATCGGCCGTGCTTTCCGTATTCAGGGCATACGCACGGTTCAGCGCGCAACTGTAAAACCGGATGTTTCGGGGTTGAACGGTTGGAAACCGGTGCAGGGCGCGGTAAGCTTTCCGGACGGGGAGGGCCGCATCGCAGTGAACCGTCACAACGCCATCCAGGTAGACGGCTTCGCATTTTAATGCGGCGATGACTCCTTCAACATCCGGCTGGTTGCCGCCGATCACGCATTCCTCCGGCGAATTGACGATCAGGAGCCGGGCAAGGGGAAACATGGTCAATACGCTTTTGACGGCGTCTGAAGGCCGGTTTACCGCAGCGACCTTCCAGATAAAAGGCGTTGATGGGGCGATATTCCAGGCTTTCCGGGCCGAGTTGCAGGGGCCGGAAAGCTCCGTGTGAAACAGGGAACTTTCGGCCAGCCGGGACAGCATTTCCCCGCGATCCGGCCATGCACCCAGGGCAAAGAGGCCCGCGGTTTCCCCCAGACTGTAACCGATCACCGCCTGCGGGGAAATCCCAAAGGTTTTGATCAGACGGGTCATGACGCTGCCGTGAACCACCTGGCCGAAGATCGGGATCAGGGAATCTGCTGAAATGGCGCTCATGGCCTCGGTTTCCCATCCGGAAGCCCAGGATTGCCTGAAAGGAACGTAGGCGGCCGGGACCATCTGTGTTTTCAGCTCGGGGGTTTCCGCATCCATTTGGCGAAGAAGTTCGGGCCAGGTAACGGCCAGGGCCCTTCCCATGCCCACATAATGATTTCCGGAGCCTGGAAATACAAAGGCGATATCTCCGGATATTCCCGTGGGTTGGGGCGTATAAACGATGCCGGATCGGCCGCTGATGCGCCGGGAGGTCCCGGATGACACCGCCTGCCGGGCGTCTGCGATCAGGGCTTTGAGTTGTTCTGGCGTTTCCGCGATCATGCTGACGGCATAAGGGTTTTGGATTGACAGCGGATGCAGTCGATACCACGATCCGGCTGCCTGCTCAAACGGGGTCTGCTGCTGAATATGTTGGTCCAGCAGGTTCAGGCCGCTGATCAGCGCGCCCCTGTCAGTACCTTCGACGATGAAAAGTCCGCTGACAGTGTGTCCAAGTGGTTTTCGTCGCTCCCGGTCGGCGGATGTCGCAATTTTTAAGGATAAAGGGGTTTCATGGCCTTCCAAAACTACATGGCTGCAAGTCCCATTTGCTGTCAGGGCTGCGCAGCAGGCCCTTCGCGGTCCATCCTGCCGGTTTCTTGTCCAGTACTGGGGAAACCCGGGGAAGTGATGATGGGCTTCAGGCCACATGCCATCGGGGGCCTGAGTAAAGCCTGTAAGCGGCGGAAGAATTTCATGATACAGGCATAAACAGGTCTTGATCAGGGAAGCCATGCCGGCTGCGGCGCCTGTATGTCCGATGACGGATTTTACCGAACCGATCGCCACGCAGGACGCATCGTCCTGAAACACGGTATTCAGGGCGCTTGCTTCAAGCTGATCTTCATCGGGATGGCCGCTGCCGTGGGCTTCAAATAAACCGATGGATGAAGGCGATACCCCGGCTTCATCCAGGCCTTGCCGTAGCGATTGGGAATATGATTTGTAGCCATCCGGAGATCCCGCGCAGGCAGAGCCCACGCCCTTGATGACGCCATAGATGCGGTTGCCTTCCGCCATGGCCCGATCCAGCCGTTTGAGTACCACCGCTGCCGAGCCTTCGCCCGGAAGGGTGCCGTCCGCGGATCTGTCAAACGGGCGAATATTGCCGGAGGGCGAGAAGGGGCTGATGCCGTTTGCGATCAGAATACTGCGCACGTCGCCTGCCATGTCCACGGCCCCGACCAGCATGGCGTCGGCTTCGTTTTGCTGAAGCAGACGCGCGGCAATGTCAAGAGCGGTGAAGCCCGAGGCGCTACCCGCGGAAACCGTAAAGCCAGGAGCGCCCAGGCCGAATTCCCGCGCAACCCGGCTTGCGACGATGCCGGCCAGGGCCCCAAGGGTCCGGGGAGCATTCAGGGCCGGGCCAAAATCATCTTTCAGGGATTTCAGCCAGGCGGCTTTTTGGGCGTCATCCAGGGAAAGGCCGGCCTGTTTCAGCCAAGTTTCGTGCGAATTGCCAAGGCTCCATCTGACATGGTAATCCGTAGCCTCCATATCAAAGCCCATGCCGATGACAGCCCCCATGCGGGGCCGGAGCTTTCGGGACGTGTATCCGGCATCGATCATTGCCCTATGGGAAACTTTCAGCATGAGAAGGTGCTGGAGCAGGATATCGGGGATTTCATTGGGAGGGATATGCAGATCACTCAGTTCAAGCGTGATCTCCTCGATGTATCCGCCCGGAAGTTCCGGAAAATCCAGAAGCAGGCCGGCAATCGGATTGCAGCCTTTCCAGCGGCTTTCGGGGCGCTTTCGGATACCGGGTTTTCCGGACAAAACCGCTTCCTGAAAGTCTCTTAAGGTTTGAAAGCTTCCAAAACAGGCATCCATGCCGACAATGGCGATATCCAGGGGCGGATGCCGGATGCCGGATGCCGGATGACAGTCTGTCGTTTCCGTCATCCGTCGTCTGTCATTCGTCGTTTGATATCCGTCAGCTCGGGTTTGAACCTTACGGGTCTTTTGCGCTGAGTCGGAAGCAGCGGGCGGGAAAAGATCCGGTGCCCATTCTTCCAGAAGAACGTGTCCGTTGATGCCGCCAAACCCGAAGGCGCTGATTGCCGCGCGCCGGGGAATGCTGGCATCCCTGCGATGCCAGGGTTCGGCCAGGGTCTGGACATGAAACGGGCTGCCATGAAGCGGGCTGTTTTCGGCAGGCGCGGTAAAATTCAAGGATGGCGGCAGGATCTGGTGCTTCAGGGCCAGAAGGGTTTTGATCATTCCGGCAGCTCCGGCTGCGGTCAGCAGATGCCCGATCATGGACTTGATGGAGCCGATGGCACACCGGCCGGATTTCGCCCCGGTGTTTTCCCACAGCAGTTTCAGGCTTTGAAGCTCCGTGGCATCCCCGACCGGCGTTCCGGCGCCGTGACATTCAATGATATCCACGTCCGATGGGCCCCACCCGGCAGCCTGGTAGGCCGCCTGCATGGCCCTTACCTGTCCTTCGGTATCCGGGGCCAGCAAATTTCCCCGCATGTCATTGGATAGTCCGATGCCCCGAATGATGCCAGATATGGTATCGCCGTCTTTCAGTGCATCTTCCAGCCGTTTTAAGACGAGAAGCCCTGCGCCCTCGCCGACCACGAGCCCGTCTGCCCAGGCGTCAAACGGCGCGCAGCGTCCGGATGGCGACAGGGCCCTGAGCTGACTGAAACCAACCTGGGTATACAGACAGTCGGGCCGGGACACCCCGCCGGCCAGAACCGCATCGCAGCGATGGGCGCTGAGCATGTCGCAGGCCAGCTTTACGGCATAAAGGGACGATGCGCAGGCTGCATCCAGGGTAAAGGCCGGGCCGTAAAGTCCCAGCGCCCGGGCCAGAATAGCGGCGGGAAGGGCCGTGACTTGGCTGGCCTGGCATTGATTTCGGGTCAGGGGGGATAAAGGGTGCGGGCTTTTCCGGAACAGGGCGTTTTTAAAGGATTCCCCAAGGATCTCTTGCGCCAGACGAGAGGATGCCTCTGTTGGAAGCGCGATTGCCGCCAGGATGACAGCGATGCGATTTTTTTCAATGGAAGCGGACTGAAATGATGAAAAGGCCTGCCTCCCGGCATGAAGTACCAGGTGAACCATCGGATCAAGGGAACGCAAACTGTCCGCGGGAATGGCAAACCCATCGGGATCAAAATCAAAATCCCGGATCAGACAGCCGCGTCGGTGAAAAGCCTTGTCCAGAGCGGGCCGGGAAGATACCATGTCCGCGGGACGTGCAACCCACCTGCTTTCGGGAATATCCCCGCAAGCATCTTTTTTTTCAACGATGTTACGCCAGAACTGGTCCAGGGTGGATGCGCCGGGAAAAACACCGGCCATTGACACAACAGCAATAGGGGAATAATTTTTCAATCGGGTCACGAATTCTTCTTCGAAAAAGGTTGATGATGGAGCTATATACCCTTTTTCAGGTTTTATTTGCAATACCCGATGAAAGGCATATCCGGAAAAAGCGTTACAAGACGATGTGTTTTTACTGCGAAAATCGTTAAAAATATCTGGCAGAGCCAAAGGTTTTCCGATATAGAGAGGAACATAGTAGCGGAATCAAATGACAACCCATTGTGATACGGGAAAGGCACTCAGAATGGCATCGAAGGCGCACCAGCTCATGGAAAAAGGGGTGAAAATTCATTGCCCCGATACCGTGGATATCGGAGAAGAAGTCGATTTGAAGCGGATATCCGGCGAAGGGGTCATCCTCTATCCCGGCTGCCGGATTTATGGCGATAAAACGCTCATCCTTCCGGGTGCAAAACTGGGGTATGAAGGGCCGGTTACGGTGGAGAACTGCTGCATCGGGCCCCGGGTTGAGCTGAAAGGCGGGTTTTTCCGAAAGGCGGTTTTCCTGGACGATGTTGTCATGGGATTAGGCGCCCATGTAAGAGAAGGGACCATTATGGAAGAACAGGCGAGCGGCGCGCACACGGTTGCGCTGAAGCAGACCATCCTGTTTCCCTTTGTCACGCTTGGCAGCCTGATCAATTTTTGCGATTGCCTGATGGCCGGCGGAACCAGTCGGAAGAATCATAGCGAAGTGGGCAGCTCTTACATTCATTTCAATTTCACGCCCAATCAGGATAAGGCAACGGCATCTTTGCTGGGGGATGTTCCCAGGGGGGTCATGCTGAATCAAACCCCCATTTTTCTAGGGGGCCAGGGAGGGCTTGTGGGGCCCTGCCGGCTTGAATACGGAACCGTGCTTGCTGCGGGTTCGATATGCCGCAAGGACGAGCTGAGGCCGGATCGCCTGATTCAGGAGGCAGGCGCCAGAAGCGCGAATGTTGCGTATACTCGAGGGATGCAGTTGACCCTGAAACGCATCCTGGTCAATAACATCCATTATATCGCCAATCTGATGGCACTCAGACAGTGGTATGCCCATGTCCGGTTACAGTTTGTGGGTCAGGACTTTACCCAGGAACTTTTTGAAGGGCTTAAGGAAACCCTTCAGACGGCGATTCAGGAACGCATTGCCCGGCTGCTGGCCTATTGCCGGAGCTTGCCGGTATCCGGCGAGCCCCAGACCGTCCAGGCGAATCGTCAGTGCGAGATCTTTAATAACTGCGCTCAGCTTGAAAGGCTGTTTCCGATGTTCAAAACCTGGCAGGGAAATGACGGCTTTCGGGAGAATTTCCTGGAGGCTGTCCATCAGGGAATTCACGAAAGGGGAAAGCACTATATTTCCGTGATTCAGGGTGTCGGAGAAAAACAGCGCGAAACCGGAACAGCCTGGCTTCAGGGAATGATAGATCGCATCGTTAAAGAAGCCATGGGGATATTCCCATTGCTGGCAACTGGCGTGGCGTCTGATACTTAAAAGGAATCTTCATGAAAAAATTGTTTGGAACGGACGGCATTCGCGGGGTTGCCAATCGACATCCCATGACTCCGGAAATGGCGGTTGCGATCGGCAAGGCAATTGCAGCATGTTTTAAAACCGATTCCTCTTCGCGTGTCGTCATTGGAAAGGACACCCGGATCTCCGGCGACATGTTGGAATGCGGCCTGGCCGCGGGCCTCTGCGCGATGGGTGCCGATGTCTGCCTGTGCGGCGTACTGCCCACCCCGGGAGTTGCCGCCATTGCCGCAAAGTTGGGGGCCTGCGCCGGCATCGTTGTCTCCGCATCTCACAATCCTTATGCGGATAACGGAATCAAGGTGTTTGACGGAAACGGATTCAAGCTTTCCGAATCCGCTGAACAAGAACTTGAAGAGCGAATTCTTAAGGAATCGCAGCGCGGTCCGCATTCTAACGCGCATGCAGTCGGGCGCTGCGATGCCATCATGGATGCCCTGGATTATTATGGAAATTTTCTGGTGAACGCTGTTCCGGATTTGTCGCTGGATGGCCTTCGCCTGGTTCTGGACTGTTCCCATGGTGCCACATTTCAGGCGGCTCCCGATGTGTTTTCGCGACTGGGTGCCGAGATTGTCGTTCTGTCCGACAAACCGGACGGCGTCAACATCAATGCCGGTTGCGGCTCCCAGCACCCCGAGGCCCTCCGGAAAGCGGTCGTGAAACACAAGGCCCATGCCGGGTTTGCTTTTGACGGGGATGGAGACCGGGTGATTGCCGTTGATGAAACCGGAAGGGTATTGACCGGTGATCAGGCCCTGGCTGTCTGTGCCGTCCACATGAAACAGGCCGGAAGACTGGAAGGCAGCCGGGTGGTCGCAACCGTGATGAGTAACATGGGGCTTAAGATCGCTTTGAAAAAACAGGGAATCCGCCTATTTCTGGCTCAGGTGGGGGACCGCCATGTCATGGAGATGATGAAATCCGAAGGCGCGGTCCTGGGCGGAGAGGATTCCGGACACACGCTGTTTCTGGATCGGCATACCACCGGCGACGGCATTCTCACCGCGCTTCAGCTCATTGAAGCCATGCGATCCGCCTCAAAACCGCTTTCGGAACTGGCCGGGATCATGAGCGTCTTTCCGCAGATACTGATCAATGTTCCGGTTTGTGAAAAACCCGATATCGAGACGGTTGCCGGAATCCGGGATACGGTCGGACAGGTGGAAACCCGCCTGGGGGATGAAGGAAGGGTGCTTATCCGGTATTCCGGGACCCAGCCGCTTTGTCGCGTCATGGTAGAGGGACCCTCTCAAAAAGAAACCCGGACATTTGCCGAAGAAATAGCGGAAAAAGTCCGGGTCACGATCGGAAAGGCTTGATGCAGACCGGCTGAAGGCGGCCAGTCCTTCCGCCTTCAGCCAGGATACCTTTATTAATCTATTTTCTATCCCCGAGTATCCTCAGAAGCATTAAGAACAGGTTGATAAAATCCAGATACAGGGTGAGCGCGCCGAGTATCGTGCCCTTTCGGACAACGCCTGCATCCAGGCCCGCCGGTTGGGACAGCGCCATCATTTTCAGCTTCTGGGTATCGTAGGCGGTGAGTCCGACAAAGACGATAACGCCGATATAGCTGATGATCAGGCTCATTCCGGAGCTTTGAATGAACATGTTGACAACCGATGCAATGACAATGCCGATCAGTCCCATGGTCATAAAGCTTCCCATGGATGTCAGATCCCGCTGGGTGCTCATGCCATACAGGCTACATGCGCCGAATGTGGCTGCGCAGATGAAGAAGACGGATGCAACCGATGATTGGGTGTAGATCAGAAACACAAACGACAAGGTCAACCCGTTTAATGCTGAATAGAGCAGGAACAAGCCGGTTGCCGTCGAAGCCTGAATCTTCTGGATTCTTGCACTCAGGAAAAATACCAGCCCAAGTTCACCGATGATCAGCCCAAAAAACAAAATCTGGTTCGTGAAAATCATCCGAATCAAGGACTCGCTGCTGGCGACATAAAGCGCCACCGCGCCCGTAAGTGCCAATCCGGCCGCCATCCAGTTGTAAACGCTCCGGATAAACTGGTTGACTTGAACCTGCGCCTGAGCCTGTGTGGTTCCAAATGGTAAGGTCTGCATGAGACACCTCCTGAATTTATGGTTAGTTACTATCAATAAATTAACACAATCCGTGAATTTATCAAGTGTATTTCTCAATCATTCTCACGGCTATTTGACCTTAATGCCTTCCAGTTTCCACAGGGTTGAGTCCACCGGTCTGGCGAACGTCCAGAATTCCTCAAATTTCACCGGGTCCGTGTTATCACCCTTGACGACTCTGCCGCTGGATTCCTCAACCGTATAGTCGAGAAGATTGGCCGTAAAAAGGACATTGATATATTCCTCCTGGCCTTCCATGCCCATGTCTACAATTGCAATGCTGCGAACCGCAATGTTTTCAAGCCGGTTGATCAGGCCTTTTCGCCTGAGATCCGCAAACTGGACGTCGTATTCCGCCTTGATCTGCTTGCCGATAAGTCCCTGAACCGAAGAGGTATCCCGCCTCATCCATGCCGCCTGAACCTTGAAAAATATATCTTGAGCGATTTCCTTGAATTGTTCTGGATCAAAATTCGGTTCCGACTGTTTGATCAGATTGAAACCGGTTTCAGGTGAAGCCGATGCCATCAGGGGCGGAGCGGATGGTGGCTGGAAATCAGCCGGCGGAAAATTCCCGGTAGAAAATGAATTATAAGGCGGAGAAACAGGACGCTGAGAATCCTTGGGTTTGTTAAATCGCCCCAAAATCCGATCAACCCATACGCGGCCTTCCGATGGACTCTGGACGCTGCCCACCGAAGGATTCCGGGCGATCTGGGGTTTGACAAATCGCTTGTAGAGAAAAAGAACCAGCCCGCCCAGAATCAAAAGCTCAAATATGCCAATGCCGCTGCTGCCGACACCGCCGCTGCCGCCGGCATGCCCTGATCCTCCGAAGAGCATATTTCCGATCATACCGCCTACGATGCCACCGCCAACTCCGCGAAGAAAACTGCTGCCGCCCCCGCCGGACAACGGTGAAGATGGAGAAAAAGACCCGCTGCCCGAAGGGCTGGATGGATTCCCAAAGGATTTTGAAGGACTGCTGGCAACCCCGCTTCTGGAGCCGCCCATAGATCTGCCGCCACTGCTGGATCTGGCATCAGCCAGGTCGGAAAGCCCCAGAACAACAAATACGGCAAAAAGTAAAACCAGAAGCGTTTTCAGCTTGATGGATGAAGTTTTATTCAACATAAGGTGTCTCCAATACAATAAATTGATTGTGTTCAACGAAGAGATGGAATCAGCAAGGCGGCGGATGGCTCCGCAAGAATCAAGATACAAAGAAAATCAAAACATGTTTTGTGGGGGAACAAAAATGGGAATAAATGCCTGGGTATGTAAAAAAATTGGGGATGGGTCTCGCAGCCTGATTACCGGAAACGTATTAATTTGTCGGTAAACAAACGGGGTATGTTCCGCACAACAACAAGCGGATTCACAATTGTCCATTTCCTGCGTATCCGGATATTCGGAGGTGAAAATGTCGAAAACGTCAACAGAGGCTTCAACATGCCACGCGTTGGGATGCGCAAAGCACATAACCGGAAGGAAGAGATAAACAAGTATAATAAAAATGGACATTGGTTTCATGGTAATTTTACTTTGATCTTTTGATCGATCATCATAAATAATTATGATTTGATTTCAAATAGTTTGTCAATCCGCCTAACCCAATATCTTCCCTATGATCTGATTGATGATGGAAGTGGTATCCGGGATTTTGCCGAGGGTAATGACCCCGAAAGGAGCCGCGGTTTCCGCAGTGGAAACGACGTCTTTTCCTCGCAGGATTTCAACCCTCAGTGTGCCTTCTGAAGTCGTTTTTCGAATGACGCAGGCCGCCGCCAGGCCCTTGCCTGTGTATTCCACGGACCCCTTTCCAGTGACCTGGACAGGCTTGGACATGGCCCCCATACCGGCGATTGTATAATGGCCGCTGAATGGCAACTGATCGACGCCGGTTATTATGATGGTATAGTCGGATTCCATGCCCTTCAAACTATCACTGCAACCAAACAGAAAGAAGGTAGCCATGAGAAAATACAGTATTGATCGTTTCAAAGAAATTTCCTTATCTTGTTATGGTTAATACTTCAGCCAGTCTAAAGTATCCGAAATTCTGTTCCAGGTGATCAATCCACGACCGCATGACCGATGAGAAGAATGATTAAAAGTAAAGTAATCGGTATCGGATTTGTATGGATTCGATAGGTGCTTTTTCGTAAGCTTTTGGGAAACACCTTGAACTTCACCATGATTCCGATTCCCGCAATTAAAGCCATTAATGCAAGCCCCCATTCCGGCAGGCCGCTGGCTTTGCAGGCAGATGTAGCGGACATGAAATGAATAAATGCCATGCCCAAGGCCAACGGATTCAAAACATAGTGAACCGGCAACAGAAACTTTTTCTGAAGTTGATTGAAACGTTTGATTCTGTCATTTATTTGTGCCGGAAGATCTGCATAGCGGGCTCCTCTGCTGAGCAGGCTCAGCAAAACGGTTATATTGGCAGCGGCCAACATCCAGGCAGCAGCCTGGCCGGTGGCTTCATTTATTTCTTCATTTTTGGCATGTTTGAAAACCGTTCCGATGTCTTTGCTTCGTTTTTTGTAATGGTGATTCTCGTCATCGGCAACTGCGGAGGGCGTGCAGCACAGGAAAAACAAGGCGCCTGATATCAAACAGACGGCCATAAATAATTTCGATGAAATCTGAATATGCGTCATTATCTTTTCTCCTTTTCAGTTTCGTTGTTCTGCGTCCGTTGAAGGTCTTGAATGCGGATGCGATGATACACATGCACCATCCATACAATCGCAAGAATCGGAACAAAAAGGTTCAGAAAGGGGACAATCGCCATCACCGTGATCACGAAACCGCCGCTGTACACGGCCTTTCTGTGCCGGAGGCCCAGTGCCCGGGCGTTGGTTTTCCCCAGGTGGTATCCTGCCGCACTTTCAAAAAACTCCCGGCCGAGGAGATAACTATTAAGCAGCATGGATACCACAAAGCCGATACCTAAGAGGTAGAGCGGCAATGTAAGGATATTGAGGCACATTGCCCATCCGGTAAATTTCAGATCGTGCCGGAATTCGGGCCAAAACCTCAGAACCTCGCGATGGGCAGCGTCCGGGTAATACACACGTTCCACGCGCTGAATCGCGGTTTCCTGAAACAGGCTGGAAATCAGCACGGTAAGCGCCGGAAGCATGAACCAGCCGCCGATGCCTGTAAGAACGCCGACAACCCAGTTGCACAGCGTATCAAGCCATCCGCGTTCAATAGTTACGAAGCGGTCTGTTATCCAGGTAACACTTCCGACCGCTCCGAGAACAACGATTGCCGCTAACAGGGCGCATGCGAGCATCAAGCCAAAAAGATTCGCCTTCTTTATTGACAAAAATGTTTTCATTAATGGATACATCAGGTTAACTCCTTAAAACAGTACTTTTCTTAATGCACCACAAGGCCAATGACAATAAATGCAGCACATTATCCTCTCTTCCTGCTGAACAATTTGAACATCTCGAACCAGACAACGCTCAATATGCCGGCGGATACGCATATGACAACATCGACCGGATGTATCACCGAGAAACGGAATATCTCTCGAAGAAAAGGAATCGTCAGGACGAGGCCGAGAAAGACTACCGTGCCGCCGGTCACCCACCAGAGCGCGGCATTGGGAGCCCTGTGGATCTTGCCGATAGTGCTGGTCCAGGAACGGTTGGTCATCATAAGGCCGAGGTTGGCGATTATCAAGGTCGTGAATGCCAGGGTGCGGGCATCAAGTTCCCCCTGCCCACGGGCAAGGCAGACGCCAAATATAGTCAGAAGCATTGCCAGAACACTCAGCCCCTGAAGCGTGCTCAGCAGCAGGACGCGCTTGCTGAACAGCGGTTCCTTCGGATTGCGGGGGGGCCTTCTCATCACATCCACCTCAGCTGGCTCGACCTCATAAACAATGGAACAGGCTGGATCTATTATCAGGTGGAGAAAAGCGATATGGATGGGCATGAATAAAAGCGGCCAGTTAAAAAGCACGGGTATAAGAGACATCCCGGCAATCGGGACGTGGATTGCAAGGAGATAGGCCATTGCCTTTTTCAGGTTGTCAAAGATCCGCCGCCCCATTTTTACCGCACGTACGATGGAGGCAAAGTCATCGTCCAGGAGCACGAGATCGGATGCTTCTCGTGCCACGTCCGTTCCCCGTCCCCCCATGGCGATGCCTATATGGGCCGATTTAAGTGCCGGGGCATCGTTCACTCCGTCTCCGGTCATGGCAACGATCTCGCCGATTGCCTTGAGCGCCTTCACGAGTCGAAGCTTTTGTTCAGGAACAACTCTGGCGAAGATGTTAACAATTCTAATCCGTTGTTGCAGCTCCGCGTCGCTCATGATGTCCAGCTCCGGACCCGTGATGACTTCTTCCCGCTGGACAAGGCCGATCTGCCTTGCAATGCTCCGCGCCGTACCGGGATAATCGCCGGTGATCATCACCATTCTGATGCCGGCCCGGTAGCAATCCTGGAGCGCAGGTGCCACGGTCGGCCTGACCGGATCGGCCAATCCCACCAACCCGAGAAACTCAAAGGTGAAATCGTGCTGTTGACTCGGCAGACCCGCCTCACGGAAGTACGAGCGCGCGACACCCAGCACCCTCAGTCCGTCGTCGGCCATCCGGGTCACCGCCGACATCATCTCTTTCTGTTGACTATCACTGAAATGGCAGAGGTCGGCGACCGCCTCGGGGGCGCCCTTGGCAGCAATGACGTAATCCATCCCCTCCGGTGCTCTCCAGACATGGGACATTGCAAGAAGTTCCGGAGATAAGGGGTATTCTTTCTCAAGGCGCCAATCACCGTGAAGATGCTCGGTGTGAGCGAGATATGCTTCGCCGAATTCCTTGATTGCCCGCTCCATGGGATCAAAGGGGTCGCGCTGACTGGCAAGGATGCTGAATTCAACCAGATCGTGAAATGTGTCCGGCGGCGGACCCTTGCGGAATTCACCGATGTTGCACAGAATCCCGTCCGAGTGGAGCGCAGAGACCGTCATCCGGTTCAGCGTCAGGGTGCCGGTCTTATCCACGCAGAGAACGGTTGCCGAACCGAGTGTCTCCACAACAGGGGCGCTACGGGCAAGAACATTGGTTCGGGAAAGTCGCCAGGCTCCCAGCGCCAAGAAGATTGTCAGCACCACCGGAAGCTCGTTGGGCATGATCGCCATGGCCAGGGTAAGTCCCGCCAGCACCCCATCGAGCCAGGCGCCGCGAGTGACCCCGTAAACGAAGATAAGGAGCGTGCAGAGCCCAAGGACGGTTATGGCAAGAACCCGCACCAGGCGACCGGTTTCACGTTGAAGCAGCGTCTCCTCACCAGTCACTGTTTGCAGGGCTTTACCGATTTTGCCGATGGCGCTCTGTTGTCCGGTGGCAACCGCGCGGGCAATTCCCTGACCACGCACCACCAAGGTTCCGGAAAAAACAAAGGGAAGATCATCCCCTCCCGGCTGCACGGCAGGTGAAGAGGCATCGCCGCACACTTTACGTACCGCCACGGATTCACCAGTCAGTAGCGATTCGTCGGTTGAGATGCTGGTGCAGTCCAGCACCAAAGCATCGGCAGGAACCCGGTCCCCTTCGGAAAGGACGATGATGTCGCCCCTAACCACTTCTCGGCCGGCAATCCGCTGCTGGGTGCCGTCGCGGATAACCATGGCTCTGGGGCTGGAGAGATCCCGGAGGGCCTCCAGTGCCCGTTCAGTTTTTTGCTCCTGGTAAAGGGTGATCCCCATAACGAAAAAGACAAAGGCCAGAAGCATCAGTGCTTCCTGCATGTCTCCAACCGCCAAATAGATAGCGCCGCAGGCCACCAGCAGCAGGAACATCGGTTCGCGCATGACGTCGAGCGCTATGCGCAGGTTCCCCCGCTGTTTGGATGACGGAAGTTCGTTGGGGCCATCTTCTCCAAGAATCCTTTCCGCTTCCTGGGAGGTCAGTCCGATGAGTCCATGAAAATCAGGCTTTCGATCCATTTATTTCCCTGTACTGTTCCATATAAGTCCTATCAATGGTCTTGCTGTTTAATGAGCGTGTGATGTTTTGTTTACACTTTCCTTCTTGTTCGTTCACTTTGATCGGCAGTTGAGTTTATGGTTATTAGTCAAACAGTTCAGATAGCCATGATTTTTTATGATGTTGATCATTATGGACGTTACCGTGATCATCATGATGGCGAGTTTCGTGCGGCGCAGATCGATGGCCGGTATAAAAATTGTTCTGCTCCGGTTGGCTCCTTGAGGATGTTGGAGCGTATGATCTCTCGATGATCTTGTCTATTTCACCCCGGTCAAGCCAGATACCGCGGCATTGGGGGCAATAGTCGATTTCAACACCTTGTCGTTCCGCGATAATAAGATCAATAGAATTGCAGATTGGGCATTTCATTGTAAATTTTCTCCTTGAGTTTTATGTGTCGTTCTGAGGTCAACGGAGACCACAATTTCAGCAGGATCGAGTAAGAGCAATCATGGCTAAATCAAACGACAAACACCGTAACACTGATGATGACAACAATAAGTCGTCAAAACTTGGTGATTGCAAGCTGTAAAATATGTATTTGTGATGATGCGTCTTTTGAACGCAGTGATCAGGTTTTAAAGCAATACAAAGGGAATCCGAATCAGGACATATTCTGTGGAGGGACGAAAATAGGAATGAAAACCTGTGGAGGTTCAACGTAAGGTAATTGTCCGGGCAGTCTCATTGCTGTGAAAGTATTAATATCCCGGTGGTCGGACAGGGTATATTCCGCACAACAGCAAGCGGATTTGCAATTATCCATGCTTTGTTTATCAGGATGTTCGGAGGTGAAGATATCGAAAACGTCAGAAGATACTTCTACATGCAACTCGATCGGATGCGCAAAGCACACAACCGGAAGAAGGATGTAGACGAGTATGATGAATATGGATATTGGTTTCATAGCATTTGTTTTTAATCTTATTGATAATTTTCCATAAATTTAATTGATTTCAGATAGTTTGTCAATCTGTTTGCAGCACTTCTCGCTAAATGTCTGTATCCGGAGGCCGGGAAAAAACTGCCAGACAGGGCGCAAGGAGATGTTGATTGCATATTCTTTTGCATGACCTGGCTTTACCGCTGGTGTCTTTTGTGGTAATGACAATTGATCATGTATGTACCAGGCTGTTGATAAAATGATGCTTATCTCTTAGCTTGGTTGAGAGGACTTTAATACGAATGATCAGAGGGGATGTTTTTAAATGCGCTCCGGCATAGGATATGATATTCACCGGCTGGTGTCCGGCCGCAAACTGATTCTGGGGGGAGTGGATATTCCCTTTGAAAAAGGACTTCTCGGCCATTCGGATGCGGACGTGCTGATTCATGCGGTCTGTGATGCCTTGCTGGGGGCGGCGGCGCTCGGAGACATCGGCATTCATTTTCCGGATACGGACGCTGCCTACAAGGGCATATCCAGCATGGTGCTTCTGGATAAAACAGTCCAATTGCTGGAATCAAGGGGCTTTTCGGCGGTGAATGTGGATATTACGATTCTGGCCCAGGCCCCGAAACTGTCCCCATTCAGAAAGGCCATTCAGGAGAATATCGCCGGATCGCTTCACCTGGCCGAGGGCTGCGTCAATGTCAAGGCCACGACAACAGAAGGGCTGGGGGCAATCGGAAACGGCGAGGGGATTGCGGCCTTATGCGTGGCCATGATTAACCAGAGAGACGAAAAACTGGAAACACTGTTATGACAATCTATCTGTATAATACCCTGAGCAGGAAAAAGGAAATCTTTGAGACCGTTGAACCCAACAAGGTGAAAATGTATGTCTGCGGTCCAACGGTATACGATGCCAGCCATATCGGTCATGCCCGGTCCGTGGTTGTTTTTGATGTCCTGGTCCGGTATCTGAAGGCAAGAGGATTTGATGTCATTTACGTCCGGAATTTTACGGATGTGGATGACAAGATCATCAATAAGGCCAATCAGACCGGAATGTCCTGCCGGGATGTGGCTGAAAAATATATCCAGGAATTCTATGTGGACATGGATGCCCTGAAAGTCGAGCGCGCCACTTTCGAGCCGCGGGCAACCGAATATATCGATGAGATCATCCGAATCGTCCAGGTGCTGATCGACAAGGGCCATGCCTATTGCCTGGATGGGGATGTGTATTTTTCCGTGGAGCGGTTTTCAGGCTATGGAAAGCTCTCCGGCAGAAAACTCGATGACATGGAGGCCGGGGCCCGGGTGGATGTGGATATCCGGAAACGAAACCCCTTTGATTTTGCCTTGTGGAAGGCTTCAAAGCCCGGAGAACCCGAATGGAACAGCCCCTGGGGAAAAGGCCGGCCGGGCTGGCACATCGAATGCTCGGCCATGAGCTCGGCCCTTCTTGGCGAAACCATCGATATTCATGGCGGCGGCATGGACCTGACCTTTCCCCATCATGAGAACGAGGTTGCCCAGTCCGAGGCGGCCTTTGGCAAAACATTCGTCAAATACTGGGTGCATAATGGTTTCGTGAATATCAACCAGGAAAAGATGTCCAAGTCCCTGGGAAATTTTTTGCTGATCAAGGATGTCCTGAAGTCTTATCATCCGGAAGTCATCCGGCTTTTTCTCCTCTCCAGTCATTATCGCAGTCCGATTGATTTTAACGACAAGATCATGGATGAGTCCAGCACCGCGCTTGACAAGGTGTATACGCTTCTGACAAGACTGGAGGAGCGTTTTGAAAAGAACCTGCTTCCGTCTCAGTCCGGAGATCTCTGGGAGCGCTTCTGCGAGGCAATGGATGATGATCTGAACACGGCTAAAGGGATTGGACTCGTGTTTGAATCGGTTAGAACCTTAAACCGCCTGCTGGACGAATCGGATGAAGCTTTTTCTTCGAATCTTCGGGAAACTCTTTTGACTGCCTGGTCGGATCTGCAAAAAATCGGCCGGATTATAGGGGTGTTCGGGGAAGCGCCGAAACAATATGCGGCTGAACGGAAATCGCTGGGTCTTCAGAAAACCGCGGTCGATCCCGCCTGGATTGAAAAGATGATCGCGGATCGAACCGCTGCCAGAAAAGCCAAAGAATGGCAAAAAGCCGATGATATTCGAAAGCAGCTTGAAGCCGTGAACGTCATGATCGAAGATCGGCCCGATGGGACGCTGTGGCGGATGGCATGAAAATTGATCTTCACTGTCATACGAAATACTCTCACGACAACTTCCTGGAACCGGAAGCGCTTATTGAACAGGCCCTGCGCATGGGTCTTGACGGAATTTGCATCACCGAGCATTTTTCGGTTGAGGCTTCCCTGCCGGTTGAAGATATTTCCGTGCCCGAAGGGTTTCTCGTGTTTCGCGGTGTGGAAATCTCAACGCATATGGGTCATCTGCTGGCTTACGGCATCAAAGATGATTCCTGGAATATCTGGAAGGCAAATCTCTATTTGAATGCCCGGGATGTCGTGAAACAGATTCACCGCCTGGGGGGAATCTGCGCGCCGTCCCATCCGTTCAGGGGCCTGGAATCTTTTGGAGCGATGGCTCTGGAGCTGGACGGGCTGGATGCCATTGAAACGCACAACGGCTGCAATACCATCGAGATGAATTTACAGGCAATGTCCTGTGCCAGGGTTCGGAACCTGCCCTCTATCGGCGGAAGCGACTGCCACCGAAAAGAACAGGTCGGCAGGGCCTATACGGTTTTCAGCAATCCGGTTAAAACCATCGCCGATCTGGTCGCTGAAATTCAAAAGGGAAATTGCCGGGGATCGTCAGGGATTCAATGAACTTGAGTTGAGGTCAGGGGGTGTTTCCCACGGCTGTGGAAAACACCCCTCGACGCATCAAGTAGAAAACGAGGGAGCCGATTGTTCTGATCAGCCTTTGATGATTCTGGGCAGCATCATGTGATGATGCGCGCAAAACGACGTGGGGTTCTGATAGGCGGTTCCGGCAAAGGCCACCATGTATTTGCGGATGTCCGGCATGGAAGAGATTTCATCAACCAGGCCATGCTTGGCGCAGTAGATGGGCCGGGAATTGTCGTAGTATTCCTGAGCCATTTTGTTCATGCTCTCGATGACCGGATCCAGGGGACGCCCGGCATCTTTTTCCTTGACGAGCCTTCGTGAGAAACTGGCAGCCGCCGCGGTTTCGCCGTGCATGACCTGAATTTCCGTCGTTGAAATTCCCAGGGTAAAGGCATTGTGACGGTTTGCCGTCGGCCCGCCCATGACGTAATGGGCAGCGGCCGTGCCTTTCCGCAGTACCACCAGCATCATGGGAACGTCGGTCTGCTGAATGGAGTAATTCAGGCTCTGGCCAAGCCCCAGAAGTTCCGCTTTTTCGGCGATGTCTCCCACGTCGATTCCGGATGTATCCTGAAACCAGATGACAGGAACCCGGTCTCTGCCGCAGAGGGTGACAAACTCATTCATTTTGATCAGCCCCTGGCGATAGAGCTTGCCGCCGATGCCCGCATATGGGGCGTATTCCGGATAATCCTCTCCCAGATACCCTTGCCGGTTACCGATGCATCCCACCAGAAATCCGTCCACCTTGCAAAGGCCCGTGTAGATTTCCGGGCCGTAAGTGGGTTTATACTCCATGTGTTCACTACCGTCCACCAGCCTTGAAAGCACTTCTTCAAAATTATACATCTGTTTCTGATTGGCGGGGATCAGGCGGTAAAGATCATCGGCCGGAAACCGGGGAGCCTTGGGTTCGGCCACGCGGAAAAATTTGGGATGGTATGCCGCGGTGTCCTTCATGTAATCTTTAATGCCATCCAGAACTCCGGTTTCCTCCTCGTAGACATGGCGGAAAAAGCCGGTGCAATCATGGTGAACTTCCACGCCACCCGGCGGTTTTTCCTTGCCCTGTCTGGCGGCCTTGATGAGATTTTCCGCGCCTTCGAGGTCGAAATGGCCCTTGGGGGACATGCCGCTTAATATGCCGCCGCCGCCGACCGCCATGTTGGCGTTTTTATGAGCCAGAAGCAGCATGGGACTGATGGCCTGATAACCGCCGCCCGCGGGGTTGGTGCCGAAAATTGCCGCCAGCACTGGAATACCGAGCTGCTCCAATTCCGCATGTCTGAAAAACGTGGTGCCGCCGCCCCTTCTTCCGCCATAGAACTTTTCCTGTTCCGTCAGTTTGACGCCGCTGCAGTGAACCAGCCAGACCAGGGGAATGTTGAGGCGCTTGGCAAGGTTTGTGGCCCGCAGAATGTTTTCCGGCTGGCCCGGAAGCCAGGCCCCTGCCATGACCTTGTTGTCAAAGCCGATGATGACCGCCCATTTGCCGGAGATCTTTCCGAGGCCGTCGATGACGTTTGTGGTGCCTTCTGAATTGTTGCTGGGATTGTAAATCGTGTGCAGGGGGGACCATGTGCCCGGATCCACGAGATATCGCAGGCGCTGCCACACGGTCATTTCCCCTCTGGCGTTGATCTTGGCTTCCGGAAAGCCGGCGTTTTTGACTTTATCCACTTCAGCCTTGACCAGGGCTTCGACGGCCTTGATGCTTTCAATATTCTTATCGCTGCTTTTGATCTGGCCGAGTGTCAGTTCGCTGCCAAATTCAGTCATTTTTTCAAAATAAGGTTTCATGGGGTTGTACTCCTTGTCTATGACTGATGGCTTCGTAAAAAGCCCAATATCTGCGTTGAGCTTCATCCTTCGTCATTGCGGCGTACCCAAAAGTACGCCTCACTCCTCAGGATTTGCTCGCCTTGATCTTGGACTTTTTACTTTGCCATCCAATTTTGACTTTTTACAAGTTTATAAAGTCTGATTCAAGGGCCAAAGGCCTTTTTCTTCGAGAACGGATTTCAGGGTTTTCAGGCCGGCATTGGCGGTCGGAACCCCGCCATACACCAGGGTCTGGAAAATCACTTCCGCGATTTCTTCCGGCGTGCATCCCACATTCAAGGCCGCCTGAATGTGAAGACGGAGCTCATCCAGGCGGGAAAGCACGGTCAGGGCGGAAATGGTGACCAGTTGCCGGGTTTTGTGGGGAATTTTCTCTCTCGCGTACATCTGGCCGGTGATAAAAAGGGACATGTCCCGCGCCAGGTCTTTATCGAATGCCCGCCACAGTTCGTAGGGCTTTTCATCCCGGACGTCCTTGAAATAAAGCGCTGCGGTTTTTTGGGTTTTTTCAGCCAGTGGGTTGCTCAATGGTTGTATCTCCTTATTACCGGTTTGCTTTTTTGATGCCAAGCTGATCCAGGGCGATGATCATCTTGCAGATATTGGCCGAGCCTTCCACCATGGCATAGGTCGGGGCATCCCGGTAGAATCTGGCCACCGGATATTCCGTGGAATAGCCATAAGCGCCCAGGATCCGCATGGCATAATTGGCGCATTTGGTCGCTACTTCACCGACGAAATACTTGGCCTGGGCCACATCGAGCCCGTTGTTCAGATTGCCCTGATCCTTGGCCCAGGCAGCTTTGTAAACCAGAAGACGGGCGGCTTCGATTTCGGTTGCCATCTGGGCGATCATGTCCTGGTTCATTTGAAATTCACCGATGGGCTTGCCAAACTGTTTTCTCTGGTTGCAGTATTTGATGGCCGTATCGAGGCAGGCCTGGGCAAGCCCGACACCGCCGGCAGCCGCGGAAAGCCGGGTCTGGTTGAGTGAGCTGAAAACGATTTTGGCACCGTCTCCGGGTTTTCCCAGGATGTTCTCCTTGGGAACCCGCGTATCGGTTAAAAAGATTTCGCCGGTCGGTGAAGAATGGGAGCCCATTTTTTCAAGTTTGCTGGTTTTAATGCCGTTAAAATTCTTCATCTCGACGACAAAGGCGGATAGCCCCCGGGAGCCCTGGGATTTGTCGGTGTAAGCATAATAAATGATGGCATCGGCGACATTGGCGTTTGAAATCCAGGTCTTGGAGCCGTTTAAAAGCCAGTGGTCGCCCTTGTCCTCCGCCGTGGAGGCCATGGCCATGACATCCGAGCCCGCATCCGGCTCGGTAATGCCGAATCCGCCCACATATTCCGCGCTGACCAGCTTGGGAACATATTTCTTCTTGACCGCATCCGTGCCGTACTTAAAGATCGTATAGGCGCAGCCCAGGGTCTGCATGTTGATCTGAACCCGAAGGGAGCTGGATGCCCGCGCAATCTCCTCGGTGACGATCATGGCCGCCAGCCAGCCCATATCTTCGCCGCCGTATTCCTCGGGAATGACGGTTCCGAAAAATCCCAGCTCTCCCATGGGTTTGATGACTTCCTTGTACGGAAAATAATGGTTTTCATCCCATTCATTGGCATAGGGCGCAATTTTTTTTGCCGCAAATTCTCTTACGGATTTTCTCAGCATTTCCAAATCTTTTGTGAGTGCAAACTGCATTACGGTTCTCCTTTACGGTTCAGCTTATTTTTGAGACTTATGGTGAAAAGGGTCTCACATTAATAAAACCCATGGAATATCCATTCATATCAATTTGATGATTCCAATCAGCCCTTTATTTTCCATGAAGGGCACTGCATTAAGCTATGATACAGCTATATTACGTGGCGGATTAAGTCAAGAATTATCGAAAAACGGGTATAAAAACACTTTCTTGAACGGATTAAACGGGTTTCATCAGGCGATAAATAAACTCTTCGATAGCCTGATAAACTTCGGTTGCCCCGTCTCCCAGCAGAATGCCATGTCTGCTGGCGTGAATCAGCAGGCAGCGTTTTCGTTCCGATCCCAGGAGCTTGAATGCTTTCCGGGTTCCTTTTTCATCTACCACCGGATCTTCATCGGACTGCACGAGAAGCGCCGGCAGGTGGATGTCGCCAAGCCGGTTTTCAGCAGATTTCATGAGCTTATCCAGTTCCCGAACGCCGGAGACGGGGTTTCTCAGATAATTGATATGCGGATTTTCCGGGTGGTTCTCGACAAATTCCTTTTTAACGTCCTCTCTTTTGACGCTGCTCATGAACCGGTTCCACATGTTGACAGCGGGTACAAATTTCGAGGAAAAATCCTGAAGACGAAATGGCGGACAAACGGCAAATACGCCGGAAAACGCCGGGTTGCGAATCCGGGCCGCGGCCTCCAGGGCCAGTCCCGCGCCCATGGAAAAGCCGCCTATAACCACTTTCCGGCACTTGCTGGCGATCAGCGCAATGGCTTCATCCGCGGAGTTCATCCAGTCCGTGGCGCTTCGAGTGGCCAGATCTTCAGGAGCGGTTCCATGACCTTTCAGGCGGGGAACATAGACCCACCAGCCATTTTCGGCAAGATATTCCGCAAGTTCCTTAAGTTCCATCGGAGCCGCCATATAGCCGTGAAACAGGACAATCCCCAGTTTGTTGGATGTTCCCTTTATCAGAATGGGCTCGCCCACGGCTTTGTCTTTGGATTCCCCTTCAATGAAAAATGCATCATAGTCGCGGGCATAATCGGATAAGGCTTTTTCCAGTAAAAAACGGGTAATCCGGTGGCGTATCCAAAACGCTGGCTGCCATGCCAGCCAGCGGATGCTGCGCTGCAGCCTGATCAGCGGTTCGGTTTCATTGATCATTACCGCCATGGGGTTGTCGATCCGAACCCGGTGAAAATTTAAAATACGAGGAAGCGCTGAAGGCAGTTTTGTCAGGTCGTTACCTTTCTGGGTCAAAATTCTTTTTTCAGCGGCAAATTCGATAAAGTCCAGGAATCGATGATAGTTGTCGTCGGTTATGAGATGGATCTGATTTTCGGCCAGGGTTTTATGCATGAATGAACCGGAAGGTTCTATCTTCTGCGTGACTGCCAGAAACACGCGGCGTCTCAGGTCAAAGGCATCGATTCGTTTAAAGGGCATTTTATTCAGCATTGCGGCAAAAAGATGATCCGGATTCACGGTGGTCATGCTGTAAATGGCCGTCATATATTGCTGCATGATGCCCAATGCCTGTTTTCGCATGGCCCGGCGGGAAGAAATCGGGTCATCAAAATCAAACGTGCGCATGGCGGAAATATCGCGTTCAATGGCTGAAGCCGTCAGACAGTCCTGAATGGAAATCGCGGCTCCGAAGCGAATGTCGATATCCACTCCGGACAGCAGCATGGCGCCTTCCGTCATGATTTCATCCATCATGCGATCTGATGGATGGTCCACAATAAATTCAGTAAGGCGGCTCAGCGTATTTTCTCTGGATCGCATGGGATAATAGGTGATATTGACCGGTACAATCACTGTACGGGTTGTTTTCAGCGGTTCGATATCCCCTATCTGAAACAGGGACATCAGCCGCCGGGCTTCATCCGGAAGCGTTTCCGAGAGGGCGATGAGCCGCTGGCGGTAAAACTCGGTTCGAAGCGCCAGGGTTGCGGCTCCCGTATGTGGGGGATGCTTGCCGCCGGCGTATGAGAGCATGAACCGGCCTTTTTCAACCAGTTTCTTGTTTTTGACCATCAGGCCTTCCGGGTAGATGATCCAGGATGCCTCTCCGGTCAAAAGGCTTTTGACCATGAGCATGTCCCTGTCCGGACTCCGGGTTGAAACCACTCCGACGGCATTCAGGAAATCTCCCAGGGTGCCCTTGAACAGATCGGCGTCCCCCAGGGACCAGACGGGTTTTTTGCCGGTAAGATAATAAATGTGATAGGGAAGAAACAGGGTTTCCATCCGGGTAAAATGATTGATGACAAAAATCAGCGATGATCCCCGCGGAATATTGGTTTCGCCATGAAGGTGGATTCTGGCTTTTGAAAATAGCGAAAGGGTTTTAATGGCAAGCCCCGTTGTTCTGTATGCAAAGCGGTTCATGGTCTCCCTTTTTTCGTGTTTCCGGCGTTCTTCCCTGTTGACACCCTCTTCAAATATTACTAAATTAGCGACTATTGATAAAAAAATAAAGATATTTCCGGAGGTTCACGGTGTACTCGAAAATATTGATTCTGCGGTTTCCCCGAACCGAGGTTCGAAAAGCCATTGTCTGTTATCTGGTCAAAGACTATGATTTGATTTTTAATATTCTGAATGCAACCATTCTTCCGCGAAAAGAAGGCATCATGGTTCTGGAGCTGTCCGGAACCCGGAAAAATTTCAAGGAAGGCGTCAAGTTTTTAAAATCTCAGGGAGTTCAGGTTCAAAACGCCTCGCAGGAAGTCAAACGCGATACGAACAAATGTACTCAGTGCGGGGCCTGCACGGCGGTTTGTCCCACGGGAGCGCTCCATATCGTGCGTCCGGAAATGGCTGTGGAGTTTGACGAAACCAAATGCAGCGTGTGCGAACTCTGCATCCCGGCCTGCCCCTCCCGGGCCATGGCCGCCCGGCCCACTGCCCAGACCTTTTTTGAATGAAGCCGTTGACGGCCGTTGCCTTAAGCGGCGGCATCGATTCCCTGATCGCCGCAAAACTCCTGATTCAACAGGGGCATTCGGTGGTCGGGATTCATTTTCTTACCGGTTACGAAAGCCCTGACAATCCTTCCCCCCGGCAGATTGCGGAACTGCTGACTTCCCGGCTCGGTATCGACGTTTACCTGATGGATGCGGTTCAGCCGTTCAAAAAAACCGTTGTCGATTATTTTGTCCGGACGTATTTGTCGGGACTTACGCCCAATCCCTGCATGGTCTGTAACCCCCTGATCAAGTTCGGAACCGTTCTGGATTACGCACGGAGTCTGGGCGCATCCCATCTGGCAACGGGTCATTACGCCCGGATTTCTTTGGATTCGGATGGGACCTTTCATCTGTTCAAGGGCATCGATCCGATGAAGGACCAGTCTTATTTTCTGTCCCGAATGACGCAGAAACAACTGGCCCATGCCTCGTTTCCCCTGGGCGGCATGACCAAATCCCGGGTCATCCAACTGGCCGATGAACTGAAACTTGAGCCGGTCCACCACGGCGAAAGCCAGGATATCTGCTTTATCAAGGGCCGTACCTACGGCGAATTTCTGATGCATCAGGAAGGATTTGTTTCGCCTTGCGGGCCCATCGCAACAATTGCCGGAAAAATCATCGGCGAGCATCCGGGCCTGCACCTGTTCACCATCGGCCAGCGCCGCGGCATAAACTGCCCGGCCGCGCAGCCCTATTATGTGGTCCGACTGGACCGAAAGGCCAATATGCTGGTGGTGGGATTTAAATCCGATCTGCTGGCTTCATCCTGCGGGGTGAGCGGTATCAACTGGATTGCCGGACCGCCGGAGTTTCCCGCAAGGGTATATACCCGGGTCAGGTACCGTTCTCAAGCCATTTGTTCAACGTTGTTTCCAGTGGATCCGGATGGGGTGGTTGTGTTTGACGTTCCCCAGCCGTCGGTCACGCCGGGGCAGGGGGCTGTTTTTTATCGGGAAGATGATGAGGTCATTGGTGGCGGGTGGATTTCCCATATTCCAGATTCCAGCAAGCATTCAAACTGATACCTTTGTCAGCTTCACTGCGCTGCGATTTGACGTATTCGTTGTACTGTCTCATCGCTGCTCGTTCGCTTTGGCGGTCTCAGCCTGAATGCTTGCTGGAATATCATTTTGAATGCAAAATAGAGTGAGTAGATTGTCGGGGTTTCATCCGTTGAAGAAAATCGAGCGGCTCAGATCTTTCCCCGTTCCTTTGCGATATTGATGTAGGTTTCAACGGTATTGGCCGGAGGCGTCCAGCGATCTTCAGGCGCTTTTTCAATCAGGTGCATGGCATCAAAGCTGCAAGATGTCACGCAAAGCCCGCAGCCGATGCAACGTTCTCTTTTTACCCTGGCAATGTCTTCGACAACAATGGCCTTCATCTGGCAGCGCTCCTGGCAGATCCCGCATCCCGTGCAATCATCGGCGGCTACTTCAGCGAAAAAATTGGTGTGAACCGCTTTGGCCGGTTCTTCCAGGTTGTTCAGGTTTTTCAGGATCTGACAGCAGCATCCGCAGCACATGCAGATATTGGTGGGTTTCTGGGAATTTCCGGGTTGAAGCACAAGGCCCGCCTCCATGCCTTTTGCCAGAATTTCGAGGGCCTCGGACTGGCTGATGGATCGCCCCAGACCGTTTTCTTCATAAAAATACGCGCCGCTACCAAACGCCAGACAGACTTCAACCGGCCGGTTGCAGCCTTTTCCGGCCATTTTGTGTTCGGTTCGGCAGATGCAGGGCGTGACCACGATTTTGGACTGTTTTTTGATGATCTGTTCGGCTTCATCGTAAGGCATGGTGAGCATTTCAGCGGAAATGCTTTTAGAAATGGGAATGATGCGAAGCTGCTTGGTTTTGGTTTCTGTCCAGACCTTGTTCATAAAGGAAGAAGAATATTCGTTAAAGTCCTTGATCAGATCCAGGTCCAGGCTTTTGACGTGATACTCCCAGATTCCAACCACAAACTGAGCGGCCATGTAAAATATCTGGCCGCGTTTGCCGGATCTGTAAATCAGTCCCTTCCGGGACATATCGTATAGAATCGGCGCCAGTTCCGCTTCGTCCATTTTCAGCCGGCCGGCAATGGCGGAAACCGTCTCCGGCATCATCACAAGGCTTGCGGCAATTTCGGCCTCGCGGGGCGTAAACAGCCGTTTGAGAATTCGGATTTCAACGCCGGTTTCTGTTGCCGGAAAGCCGGCGGGAAGGTTATCCAGATGCCGGGCAAGGTTTTGATAAACGTCTGACATAAAAATCTCCTCTGATACCATTCTTATTCGTTCATCTGATAGGCTTCTTTCAGCGCATAGACCTTGTCTATCCAGATTTTTTCAAAACGATCCGAATTGACCACCGGTTTTTGAATCATTTGCAGGCAAAGATCCATCTGCTTTTGTGTGGAACTGGGCTTGGAATAGAGCTGAAGCGCGAATTTGGAAAAATCCCGGACCATGAAATCAAAAATCTGATCAATCATATCGTTTTCAACAACCTGGATGGCCGCGTTTTCCAGAATGAGCTGGCCATATACCACAAGGGTGAAGAGTTCGCCGACGATAAGAAGAAAATCGATGTCTTTTGCCTGCTCTGCGCTGGGAGTTGCGGTTGCCAGAAAGGTTTTGAGGACTTCGATCTGGGCCTTGAAGATTTCAATGTTGGGCAGGCTCAGGCGGCTGTAGGCCATCTGAAAATCGTGAAACCGGATCTTCCCCAGTCCCTTGGTGGGGCCTTGATTGAACAGAAAATCGTCATTGACCGGGTCCGTCCTTCCGGGGATTTCCGGGAATACGTCCGGGTTAAAGAAGAAATTGGCCATGAACTTGATGATCAGCGCCATATTCACATGAACCGTGCCTTCCAGCTTGGGAAGAGCGCGGATGTCCCTTGCCGCCATCTCGAAATACATGTCTTTTTCAAACCCTTTTGCGGCGATCACATCCCAGAGCAGGTTGATCACTTCTTCTCCCTGGGTGGTCACCTTCATCTTGACCATGGGGTTGTAGAGCAGATAGCGCCGATCTGTTGCGGATGCGCTGCGCATGTAGTCCGCGGCCCTTGAGGCAAAAAGTTTCATGGCCAGAAGGCGCGCGTAGGCGTCTGTAAAAAGCTGTTTGACGTGCGGAAAATCCGTTACGTAATGGCTGAAGAGCTTTCGGTTCGCGGCGTGACGGATGGCTTCATAGAAGGCATGCGTGCAGATGCCGATGGAGGCCCAGCCGAGATTGAATTTGCCCACATTAATGGTGTTCAGGGAAGAATCCCAGGCCTGCTGGCCCCGGGTGAGAATGTCGCCATCGGTGATGGGATAGCTGTGCAGGGCATACTGGGCCACATAATTCTGGGAATTCACCACATTTTTAACGCATTCGTAATTGGGGTGCTGTGAGTTTACGGCAAAGAACACATATTCATCGCTGTCCGCCATTTTCCCGAACGTTGAAACCAGGGCCGCCTCATTGGCGTTTCCGATATAATATTTGCCACCGTCCGCACGGTATTCGCCGGCTTTGATTTCCGTAAGGGTCATTTCACTGGCATAAAGATCCGCGCCGTGTTCTTTTTCGGAAAGCCCGAAGGCAAAGATTTCGCCATCTTTCAAAAGCTGCGCGGTTTTTTGCTTGACGGCTTCATTTTTTCCCATCCAGATCGGGCCAAGCCCCAGAATGGTCACCTGCCAGGTGTACCAGTACGGCAGGCCGTAAAATCCCAGTATCTCGCTGAAATCGCAGTTCCGGGCCGTATCCCAGCGGCAGTTTTTCCCGCCATAGGCCGTCGGGGTCAAGAGCGAGGAAAATATCTGGTTTTCTTTTAAAAAATCCAGAAAATCCCTGTACCACACCCGCTCATGATCGTCGTGTTTCAGCCTGGCCTTTCCTTTATTTTCAAAAAACGCAATGGTCTTTAACATGATTTGACGGGAAGGTTCGTCAAGATGCTCAAACCGTTCTGATTTTGGATTTAACAGTTTCATGGTACTCCTTTATAAAAAACGGATAATCTATACAAGCGGCAGGGCATCGGTTACGGGCTGAAAACAGTTCGTAACCGATAACCCCCAAATCGCTCCAGATTATCTTCGAATGGTGACCTTGTTCATGACAACCGGTGTTGCCGGGCGATCCATGGGGCCGGTTTGAACCGAGCCGATTTTCCGGACAACATCCATGCCGCTGATGATTTTGCCAAAAACCGTATGGCGGTTGTTCAGATGGGGGGTAGGGGCAAGGGTGATGAAAAACTGGCTGCCGTTGGTGCCAGGTCCGGCATTGGCCATTGAAAGAATGCCTTCGCCATTATGAATCAGGGTCGGGTGAAATTCATCTTTAAACCGGTAGCCGGGTCCCCCGGTGCCGGTTCCCAAGGGGCATCCGCCTTGAATCATGAATCCTTTAATAACGCGATGAAACGAAAGTCCGTCATAAAAATTGCCGTTTCGGTCGGTTTCCTGCCGGCCTTCAGCCAGATTGATAAAATTCCAGACGGTTTCCGGGCATTCACTGGCATAGAGTTCGGCTTCAAAATTTCCCAGCGTGGTTTCAAACACGGCAACTGGCCGTGAAATATCTTCCTGATGTGTATTTTGGGTAATGGACATGAATTTCTCCTCAGTTTATGGATTAAAATGGATAGGTCTTTTTATCTTCATAATTTAATAGGTTTTTTTTATAAAGGCAAGAGACAAAGGACAGTATGATTTCAAAATATAGGTCACACACATCCGAAAATAGTCTTGTTTTCGCCACTCCGTTTGTGTGACAAAAAAATGAAACGGTTATTTTCTATAATTTATGAATTACATTCATTTGTTTTGACAATTCATAAATCTTGTTTTAAGAATGCCCATTGGGTTGATGGAAAACAGGGGGGTATTGTGATGGTTTGCAGACAGCCCCTCATTTTCTGAAAATGGTTGACAGATGTCCGGATACCTCATCGTAAAGGAGAAAGGCGTATGAAACCGATCAAGGGATTTCCATCCACATCCCAGGATGATTACCAGCTCAACATCATGAATATTGCCCGCCATGGCGTTCGGAATTTTTCCAGGCAGGAAATCGCCTGTCAGAGTTCTCAGGGCATGTTTCGCTATACGTATCAGGATGCCTACCGGCGGATGAACCAGTTTGCCGGCGCCCTCAAAGCCCTGGGCGTTTCCATAGGAGACCGGATCGGCGTTCTGGACTGGAATTCCCATCGCAATTACGAGATGTATTTTGCCATCCCCGGCTCCGGCGCGGTCATGCTCTTGTTGAACCTTCGCCTGTCGCTTCCGGATTTAACCTACGTGATTCATCATGCGGAAGCAAGCTGGATGGTTGTGGATGAAACCCTTCTACCCATTGCCGAGATGCTGTTTCAAAGCTGTAAAGGCATTAAAGGCTATATTATCCTGACGGACAAAAACCTCTCTGATATTAAGACCGTCTTAAGTCCGGTTTTCAGCTATGAAGTGCTCAGTCAGGAGCAATCCCCTGAATTTGAATGGCCGGATCTGGATGAAACATCTGCAGCCGGGGCCTGTTACACCACGGGCACGACCGGACAGCCCAAGGGCGTCTATTATTCCCATCGCGATACCTATCTTCACGCCATGGCCATCTGCTCCGGAGGAGAAATGTCTTATCGGGATGCTTTTCTTCAACTGGTGCCGATGTTTCATGCCATGGGCTGGGGTGGCGTCTATTCGGCCACCATGGTTGGCTCTAAAATCGTGCTCCCGGGGATGTTCCGTCTGGATCGACTGGGGGAACTGGCCGATCTTCTGGTCAGGGAAAAGGTTACCGTATGTAATGGCGCGCCCGCCATTCTCATGCCCATGCTGGAATATATCCGGAATCTGGAAAACAAGCCGGATCTTCGCGGTGCCCGTTTTCTCTGCGGTGCAACCGAGCCGCCCGTGGCCATGATGAAAGGATATAAAGAGCTTACCGGAGCTGAAATAATCCACGCCTACGGGGCAACTGAAACTTCCCCGCTGGTCAGCATCAATCGCCTGAAACCCTGGCTGGAAGATCGGCTCAGCGACGATGAAAAATGGGATCTTCGGCGAAAACAGGGTTATGTAGTCTCTGGCCTGGATGTCAGGCTCCTGGGGCCGGATAACGCCGAAGTCCCGCATGATGGAAATACCCCGGGGGAAATCTGCGTTCGCGGGCCCTGGATTACGGGATGTTACTACCGGACTCCGATATCCGATCAGCAGTTTACAGTCGATGGCTTCTGGCGAAGCGGGGATGTGGCCACGATGGATGCAGAAGGGTATATGAAGATCACGGATCGGGTGAAGGATGTGATCAAGAGCGGCGGAGAGTGGATATCTTCGGTGGATATGGAAAATGAATTGATGTCATATGATCCGGTTCTTGAGGCGGCCGTGGTGGGGGTCAAACATCCCAAATGGGAAGAAAGGCCGTTAGCTCTGGTCATCCTTCGCAAAGAACATTGCGGCAAGATCGGAAAAGACGATCTGCTGTCTCATCTTGCCCATAAATTCGCCAAATGGCAGCTTCCAGATGAAATTCTTTTCGTGGATGAAATTCCCAAGACCAGCGTGGGTAAAATCAACAAAAAAGTGATTCGGGAGGTACATCAGAATCGGTATATGAAAGGCACCGGTTAACGGATTGCTCTGATCTTTTCAGGAATGAAGCGATCAATTGATAATAAATACTTAAATTAAATAATTGTTAATATAAATTTATCATAAAAAATAGCCTCTGCGGGGATTGATATCACTATAGTATTTTTAGGAAAATAAGACATTGGTGGGTAGCTTTTATGGCCGATATTAATGTAACAACGATGATGGAAGTCGGGAAACCATTCCCGTGGACAGTGCCGACCAGAGGGTGCATTCTGGAAATGCTTTATGACGGAACCTTGTGCTTTATGATCCAAACAGAAACATTTACCAAAGCAGAAAAGAATGCATTCGAAAAATCATTCAGCCGGTATGGATATTTGGAGTCTGTAACAATCCCACCCGTTGCAATATGGACGTGGATGTTCCCGCCACCACTGAATCCCATGGACGTAAACTTTAACGCTGTCCCGGTTGATCAAGAAGTGCTGGATAATTATTTTGAACTGGAAAGCAATCAAGTAAAAAACATAGCGAGGTTCTATTTGTTGGACGGGGATATTTTGCGTGGGATAAAAACCGTTGGGCTTGATCCGGCTGCCGTCATGCTGTTTCGGAATACAATCATCAGACAGACCCAGATAAATTATTCCCATCGTGACTATGTTCGGGCGGTTAATGGCATGTTTTCATTAACTGCCGAAGAGATATTCGGGATGTCAGTAAAGTTCAAGAAGTGATGGCTTTTTTTCGACAAGTCCTGCCTCGACGGAAACGGTTTCAGACCCATCCCGGCGTTTGAACCGGCCCGGTCTGGTCATAGGGAATATAGCATTTGATATCGATCAGGGGGGAGCCATCCCTGGCGTCAAGTCCTTCAACTTCGATGGTTGTCCCCTGAATGGTCAGTACCCGGCAAAGGGTCAGGGCAATGAGGTTGGGCCGCAAGGGCGAATGCGTGGCAAAAACGCCGGTTAAAGGATTGTTTGGATTTTTCCGGGGATGAACCTGAAGGGTGCTCCGCAGCTCCGGGGTATCGTTTTCATGAAACCAGTACATCACATGAATGTGAGAAAATCCTTCCAGCCCCAAAAGGGCGTCTTTGTAACAATCGTCAATTTCAATCCATGTTCTGTCGTCGGTTTTTCGAATGACTCCAATGGAGTAAATTTTAAAGCTTCTTTCCATTTTTTGCGCTCCTGATGGCTGGTTTAAGAAATATATCGACGTCTCTTTCTATAATCGAAGTCTTACAGGATCAACAGGAAAAAACAAAGAAGATGCATTAAGCATTTGGAAGGCTGAATGAATTGAAATAAAACCGCCGAACGTGTAACATAAAACCCATTAACGGATTCGTGGAGTTACATGGGCAATCTGGCAGCGCAAATCATGTCAATGAAAGAGTACCGATGAAACGACAAGTGGCTGTAATTATCCTGGCTCTTATGACGCTTTCTTGTATGTCTGCCCGGTACTGGCCTGGCGGTAAGCAAATTCATCACGGGGCCGGGGATTTTATTTTTACCGACAGGCAGGGCAATCCGAATAAACCAATTCGGGTCTGGTATTATCAACCCTCTGGATTTTCTTGTGATACGCCGGTGTTATTCGTGATGCATGGAGGAAAGCGGGATGCGCAGCGTGACCGCGATGAATGGATTCAATATGCCGAACGCTATGGCTTTCTGCTGATTGCGCCTGAATTCTCGCACAAGTATTATCCCGGCAAAGGAGAATACAACGAAGGAAACATTTTTGATAAGCTGGAAAATCCCACCCCGGAAAACGACCGCGCTTTTACGGTAATCGAGCATTTGTTTGACTTCGTTAAAGAAGCGACGCAGAACCAGAGTTCGTCATACAACCTCTATGGTAATTCGGCCGGCGGGCAGTTTATTCAGCGGATGATTCTATTCAAGGCGGATGCCCGCATTCGAATGGCAATTGCAGCAAATCCGGGCGTATATGTGTTTCCGGTTTATTCGGCGGGAAAATATCCTTACGGAATCAGAAACTCGGGAGTGACTCCGGAAGATCTCAGGGCTGCATTTATAAAGAATTTTATCCTCCTTCTGGGAGAAAAGGATCTAAATGATGCCGACGCGAATCTATCCCGATCTCCTGAAACATTGGAGCAGGGCAATAACGGTTTTGAGCGGGGGAATAATTTCTACGATTCGGCAAAAAATGAAGCATCCCGGCTGGGTATGACGTTTAATTGGAAACTCACAACAGTTCCTGGCGCGGTCCACCGCGATGCTCAATTGGCGGAAACAGCGGCGCGGCTTCTCTTTCTGAAAGGCAGTGACTAAGAACGCTATTGCGGTTCTTTGCCTTACCCTGAGGAACCCGCAACGGATAAGGCTTTGCCCATATGGTGCTGCGCAAAATCCAAAAAGGACGTGTGTATGAGTGGAAAAAGATTTTGGGCTACCGGCTTTCTCTTTGTATTTTTATCGATATTCTCCTGGATGCCGACTCAATTATGGGCCTCACCGGTCAACCTTGCGCCGGTCGGGCCAGTGACGCCGGTTACATTCGATGATATCATCGACCCCGCCGGCAATCGTCTGGTACTGGATTTCAAGGAAGTGGACGCAGTACTTTTGCCTGCGTTTACGACACCGGAATCGGATATCGGCAGGGCTGTAACGGCAGTTCTCTACGTTTATTTCTATGCGACGGGAGATTCCCTCATATTGACCGGCCAGATGGAATCTTTGGGGTCGGTGTTTGTCTGTGATCTTTTGAGTGCCGTATTCCCGATGTCTTCCCTCGAAGGGCTGTCGTTTGACGTTTACTACGGATATACCTTAGATGATGGCACGCTGAGATACAGCGCCTATCGGGTGACCCTCGTTCGACAATTCGAAGATATGTCTTATGTGGCGGTAAATCCGCAAGAGCGCCAGCGACTAGATGTTTACTATCCGGAAGGGATAGCGCATCCGACGGTGTTGATGTTTGTTCCCGGCGGCGCCTGGAAACAGGGTGACAAGGATTTGTACAAAGAACTCGCCCGGACATTTTCCGGCTATTACGGATATGCCACGGTGGTGATCAATTACCGGCTCTCGAATCCGGATGACGGGGCTGCGGTGCATCCGGATCATGTCGAAGATGTTGCCGCTGCTTTTGCATGGGTGAAACGCAATATCGCATCTTACGGCGGGGATCCGGAAAGCGTTTATCTGTTCGGGCAGTCGGCCGGGGCCCATCTTGTATCGCTGCTTTCCACGGACGATCAATACCTGAAGTCAAACGGATTCAGCCTGTCAGATATCCGGGGGACCGTATCGATGAGCGGCGTGTATAATTTGTACGATTTTTCCAAATATCCCATGAACCCTTTGGGGCTGAGTCTGGAAGATATTCTCATGTACAAGGCAATGCTGCTTAACGCCTTTGGGGGGTGGGACCAGACGACTCTGGACGGGGCTTCTCCCTGGCAGTTTATCAATGAAAGACAGCCTCCGATGTTGGTGGTGTCAACCGAGGATGACATGCCCGGGTTCGAGGCGGAAGCAGATAGATTCATCGCCTTTGTTCAGGGAGCGGGCTTGGGGGTTTCATTGGAAGGCTCAAAGATTGCCCTCAGCGACTATTCGTCTGCAACGTGGGCGGCAGCGACAGCAATGGCCGCCGCTGAACCGGCTGTTTCAGACTACGTGGGACATTATGCCGAGGTGGTTGCGATCAATACTGTGGAATACAACAGCCGATCCACGCGTCTGGTTGTGGATTTTGTTGCAGCTCATTAACAGCCCTTTGTCGCAGTCGTAGAGTGGAGGAAGTGATGAAAAAGCTCTGTTGTGAAAAGCTTCGATGGGCTTAAAAACAAAAGCCTCGGTTCGTAGGCTTTATCGGGATAGCAGAAGCAGGCCAAAAATCCCTGCCGCCAGTGCAATGCGATACCAGCCAAATACGATGAAGGTGTGCGTTTGAATATAGTTCAGCAGCCACTTGACCGTAATGAACGAGACCAGCGAGGACACAACGAACCCGAGCAGCAACAGGCTCCAGTTTTCATGTGCTGCTCCGGGCTGCAAGTGGTGTAGCGCTTGAAAAATCTTGAGTCCACCGGCGGCCAGCATGGTCGGAATGCCGACGAGAAAGGAAAACTCCGTGGCAATCGGACGGCTCAGGCCCATCATCAGCATCATCAGGATGGTTACGCCTGAACGGGACGCGCCTGGAAACACTGCGGCAACCAACTGGCCGATGCCCACAAGCACCGCGACCGACCAGGTAACCGAGCCCTTCGATCTCTTTCCGTGAAGCCAATTCTCGACGAGTAAAAATCCGATTCCGCCCAATAGCATTGCCCAGGCAATTGGCCACAGTTCTTCCGGCAGCTTGAACCCGGACTTGACTAACAGAAGACCGCCGAAGCCTGTGATGACGAATGCGGTCAGAAGCTTGAACGCGTAATCCTGGGTAGACTTCTGTCGCCACTGAAAGGCAAATTGATGCAGGCGCTCGGGAAAGAGCGGCAGAACAGCAATTACAGCGCCGCTCTGAATAACAATGTTGAAGAGGTCGCTTTGATGGGGCAACCAGTGTTCGGCAATGAGCAGGTGGGCTGTTGAGGAAATCGGCAGAAACTCAGTGATTCCCTCAATGATTCCGAGTATGGTGATGGCAATCCAATCTGACATGGGTTGCCTTAAACCCGAATATTGCATTTTTGTCAAGAAACAAAACAATATTTGGAGAAAGTTTTCAGCGCACTGAAGTCAGAATCCGGAAATCATGGCTTCCTGATTCATTGTAATTCGATTCTTCAAAATAACAGCAGGTAATGGGCTTTCTACTTGTCCGTGTATCGGATGGCATGAATGCCATGGGCCATATCATCGGTCAGTTCCGTCAAAAGCCGAACCTCCTCTGTTTCAAATGCGCCGGGTTTTTCGGCACATATGGTGAGGGCACCAAGAATCCGCTGATTTGCTGAAAGCGGCAGTGCAATAATGGAAGCAAATCCGTGCCGGGTTGCTTCGGCCTGCAAAGGGGAAAACAAGGGGTCGCCAAAAACATCGCTGATGATGGCTGAATGCCTGTTTCGAACGGCTCTGGCAGCCGGGCTGAACGCCGTATCCGTCCAGGATGCAGGAACTGCATTCGGGCTCTCGTTCTGATATCCGGCCAGCGCTGCCGGAATCACGTTTCCGTGCGGGTCATCTTCGGCATAACCGATCCACGCCATTCGGTATGTGCCGATATCAACAAGGATTCGGCAGATTTCCTGAATCAGTTGCTTTTCATCGGTTTCATAAATCATCACATGACGGCAGGCGGAGATGGCGGACAACGCGCGGTTAATGTCCAGCATTCGCGCTTGTTCCTGTTTTCGATGCTCCATCATGCGATTGAGTTCATTTGCAAGCGCTTCAAATTCTTTTCCGGATTGAACCTGAACCCGTGCTTCCAGATCTCCCCGGCTGGCCTGGCGGATGGTATTGCGGATGGAAAGAATGGGGTTTAGAACCCAGCGGGAGATTAACAGAGGGGTAGCAAATCCGATTGCAGCGGTGAAAACGATCGCGCTCCATAACAGGGTTCCCATCTGAACAAGGTTTTCCTGAAAGGCAACTCTGTTCCCGATCTCTCCGATATTGTCAGTAGCATATTGTTGAATTTGCTCCAAGGGAACAGTTGCGGCCCATAGCAGCAAGAGAAGCAGACAAATATGGAGTAAAATCATCAGAACAGACTGGAAACGGAGGGATTTCTTCATCAACGAACGCTATATCTCTGTTAAGGAAGTATCGAAATGGTCGGATACAGTCCCTCAAGCTCACCGTCAGGGTAGGGCTGAATGGTATTAAAGGAAATGTTCTGATTCTGCTGGGCATGTCCCCGGTTGTGCCTGCCGTCAAAATAGGCGCCGTTGGCTTCCAGAATATGCTCGATGCGGTTTTGAAATCCTTCCACAAACTGTTCTCCGTCACCTTCAAACAGCAGTTCTCCCATCATCAGGCCATCCTTGATTTTTGAAAATTCTTCCAGAGGGAGACTGTGCGTTTTTAAATCATCTGCATTGCTGATATAGCCCCAGACCAGATGGCCGGAAGGAATGGAAATCGGCTCTACCAGATCAATAATGGTATGCGGCATCACAATGCTTTCTTCACCGATGGTCAGTGGGTATTCCGGAGTGCCTCTTAAAAAGGAATTAAATCCTACAAAAACCTTCTTCCCCAGTCGGGCCTCAATGATTTTTGCCCCATGAGCAGTGACGTCGTAACCATCAAGGTGGGAGTTTACGATATAACAGTTTTCCTGGGCATTGGCGCCCTTGCCCAGAAATGAATTTTGAATGTAGGCGCGCTGGGCGACCAGGACGTTTTCACTGATTCGGGTTTTTTTCTTGATAACGGCAAATCGATCCACGGAAGCCCCAGAGGGGATGGATATCGGCAGTTCCAGATGAATCTCATCAAAAACACGTTTAAAATCCGGTTTTCTTTCTTGCACAAAATCCATGATAATGCCTCGGGGGGGACCTTCGCCGAGTTTGAAATTGACATACCAATCCAGGGCCTGGCGTGGATACCGGTAGAGAAAATTAAAGGCATCGCCTTTTTTGATCCAGATGGTTCCAGGTTCGACATGAATATGGGATATTTCTCCGACCTGAATATAGGAAAACCGTCCGATCACGCAGTCGTGGGCAGTTGTCAGATCAACGGTGCTGAAGGTCCCCAGAAAACAGCCTTCGGTCGGAGACCCATGAATATTGGCATAATGCATGGACATGGTGTCATTAATAAAAAAAGTTTCCAGGCTTTCCGGGTCGTGGGAATAATTGTGAACCAGGGTTTTGATGAGAAAGCTGTCCCGGATCTGAATGCATTCGTCTTCATAAACGGGAATCTTGTGGGTTCCAAAGGAAAAAACATCGTCTTTTCGCTTCAGCTCATCGCCGCGGATGTCGCTTTTATAAAGCACTGAGTGATCCACCCGGCATTTTCCCAGAAAATAGCTGCCGGCCAGGTTGGAATGGCTGAAGTGAAAATTCAGAGGGTGATGCGGGGTAATGCCGTAAAAGGCATAGAATTTGGCAAGTTGTCCAAGCGGAAGCACATTCTGAATATAGGGGGTCAGGTCGAAATTCAGTTCTCTAAGGTTGATGTTGATCCGCTGTGCAATTCTTGCAATCAGGTTTTCAATCTGTTTCATTTCCCTTACCTTTTAATTGATAGAAGTCATGTGCCGGAGGTCAAATCCATTGGGCCAGGTAAGCCCCTTTGGTGCAACTTGATCGGGAACCCTGGTATCCCAGGATGGCTCTAAATACTGCATTGTTTCATGACATGGAAAACAGCGGCAAACACATCGGTAAGCCTTAGAATGCCGGCGATTTCATTGTCTTGTGTCACCAGAAGGGATTGATGCTGTCCCAGAACAAGCTGATGAATGGCCTCATCCAGCGTGGCTTCCACTGAGACATATTCACCTTCCGTGGGGGCGTACATGAAATCCATAACCCGCTTTTCTCCGGCCTTATGACAGATGTCTTTCAGAGGACTTTCCCAGAGGTGATATTGAATGAGCATGGATTTCATAAATTTTTTGCTGAATCCATAGCGGCCAAGGCCGTCACTGCCTTGCATCTCGGCGTATTTAGGCTCAAGCGCCCGAAGGACATCGATCTGACTGAGTTTCCCGATAACCTTCCCCTCTTTATTAAGGATCAGGATTGCCCGGTGATGATACCGGCCGTGGTCAAAAGCCATCTGTGCCTTTTCAAGCGCCATGACCGCATCAAACAGCGTGGCGTCTTCGTCCACTGTGGCGTATTCCGTCAACGGAATCATCAAATCCTTAACCAGGTACGTTTTCACTCTTTACCTCCGTGTCAGGACAAATGGGGTGTGATACTGAAAAAGTCTTTATGCTCTGACTGGACACAGTCTAATCCGTTGTTACTTTATTAAAAAATGCAAAACAGCATATCTTATCACATGGGTAGGGTAAGATATAGATTTTTTTATCCTTCATGGGGACCTGTGTGAAGGTGTCCGGCAAAATCTCCACTTTTCCTTGATAAGTCCATGCCGGTATAGTATTTGTTAACCGTTTGATTGTCTTGTACGTGTTTTGACAAAATGAACCCACACAGGAGGCGTTACATGAAAAAAGTCGGTTTGATGCTAAGGTTGTCGTTGTTTTCAATTATTCTGGGTATGATGATGTCATCTGTCGCCATGGCGGATCTTTACTGGGAATCGGATCTGGAGACCAAGGGAATGCCGGGACGGCCGGATGAAACCAGGATCATTAAAACATATCTTACGGCGTATGCTTCCCGAACCGAAAGAGAAGGCCAGATTACCATCATGAATTTCGACACCAAGATCATGTATCATATCAATCCGCAAGCCAAGACCTATCAGCAGATCAATATGGCGGAAATGGGGAAGCCGCCTGAAATGAAAGGCGAAAAAGGTCAAATGCCGCAACAGATGATGAAAAACATGATGGGCAATATACAGGTGACGCCCACCCAGGAAACCCGGCAGATTGCCGGCTATAACTGCCAGAAATACCTGGTTTCCGGCATGATGATGAACAGTGAATACTGGCTGTCAAAAGATGTCAAGGGGTATGAAGAAGTCAAGGAGATCGGTAAAAAAATCTCCAGCATTTTTGAAGAGAATCCTATGATGAAGCAGATGAATATTGCCGGAATGATGGGCCAACTGGATGGATTTCCGGTTCAGATGGTCATGAACATCATGAAAGGGACCTCAACCACTACATTGAAAAAAATCGAGAAAAAGTCTTTGGACAAATCTCTCTTTTCCGTTCCCGAAGGATATACATTAACGCAGAGTAAAATGCCCATGCTGTCGAATTGAAACGGGAAACGAGAGGCTTTAAAGCTTGAAATCCGCGGCAGCGTTGCGGGTCGCAGGATAGAGAAAAAGGAAGGCGCCATGCCGTTTGTCAGCCACCCCGGATTGCCGGGCAAGATTTTTGTGCCGGTCTTTAATCCTGAAAGATTCAGGAAACATCCCTGCAAGGACTGTTTCTCCTGTCAGAGGTGCGGGGAAGACCGTTGCCATGTCTGCCGGGGAGCGGCGGAAAAGGAAGCTGAAAGCTCAGAGGAAGGAGATCGTTGTGTCAACCAGTGAAATTTATGATCTGATTATTGTTGGCGGCGGGCCCGGAGGCTTTTCTGCGGGAATTTACGCCATGCGGGCAGCGCTTAAAACCGTTTTGATCGAAAAAGGCGCACCCGGCGGTCAGATGACCATGTCCGGAGAAATTGAAAATTATCCGGGGATCGAGCGAATCGGCGGCCCCGGTCTATCCATGCAGTTTCACCAGCATGCGCTGTCTTATGGACTGGAAATCGTGTATTCGGAAGTCAAGGAAGTCGAGCCGGGGCTGGAATACCATTCGGTGCATCTGGATGATGGTTCCGTTCTTAAAGCTTATGCCGTGATTCTGGGGACCGGCGGCAGCTCCCACAAGCTGAACATTCCGGGGGAAGCCGAGTACTATGGCCAGGGCGTGTCCTATTGCGCGGTCTGTGACGGGTTTTTCTTCAGAAATAAAACCGTTGTGGTGATTGGCGGCGGAGACAGCGCGGCCGAAGAATCGCTTTATCTGGCCAAACTGGCCAGGCAGGTCTACATTGTTCACCGCCGGGATGCGCTTCGCGCCAGCAAGATTCTGCAGCAGCGGATCAAGGCGGAATGCAAGATCGAGATGATCTGGGATTCCATCCCCGTTGAGATCAAGGCCAATGAGCAGGGTGTTTCATCCATCGAATTGAAGAATGTCAAAACCGGCCGGCATCAAGACCTGGCAACAGACGGGGTGTTTATTTTCGTTGGCTTCAGCCCCAACAACCAGTTGGTGCCGGCGGGAATTAAAATGGATGCCAACGGGTATGTGGTCACCGATGAAAAATGTGAAACCAATATTTCCGGAATTTTTGTGATCGGAGATCTTCGCCAGAAATACGCCCGGCAGATTGTGATCGCTGCTTCGGATGGCTGTACGGCCGCCCTTGCCGCGGCCCATTATGTGGAAAACAAGAAAGCGGCGGAATCCGATTCCTGCCAACTGGTGTAGGTCGTGGCCAATGAGATATTCTCCCATTGATCCATCCCTGTTTGTTGAACACCGCAACCACCTGAAAGCTCGGCTCAAGCCTAATTCCATTTCCGTGTTTCATTCTAGCGACGTGATGCCGACCAGCGCCGATGGCAGGCTGACATTTGTCCAGCATTCCGATATATTTTACCTCTGCGGCATTGACCAGGAGGAAACGATCCTGGTGGTATGTCCGGACGTCCAGGAGGAAAAACACCGGGAAATCCTGTTTGTCCGCGAGACCAGCGAACTCATTGCGATCTGGGAAGGATCCAAATATACCCAGGAACAGGCAACCGCTATATCCGGAATTCAAACCGTTTACTGGACCCGGGAATTTGAAGCCGTGTTCCGGACCCTGGTCATCGAATCCGAAACGATCTATTTGAACACCAACGAGCATCTGCGTGCGGAAGTCGCCGTGGAAACTCGGGACCAGCGGTTTTTGAAAGAATGCATGGACAAATATCCCCTCCATCATTATGAACGGCTGGCTCCTATCATGCATACACTTCGGGCCATCAAATCGCGGATGGAGACGGATCTGATTCAAAAAGCCTGTCATATCACCGAAAAAGCGTTTCGCCGGCTATTGCGCTTTATTCGGCCGGGGGTGTGGGAATTTGAGGTCGAAGCTGAAATCATCCATGAATTTCTAATGAACCGATCCCGGGGTCCTGCCTATCCGTCAATTATCGCCTCGGGGGCGAGCGCCTGCATTCTTCACTATGAAAACAATGACCGGCAGTGCCGGGACGGGGAGTTGCTGCTGATGGACTTTGGGGCTGAATACGCGGGTTATGCATCGGATCTGACGCGGACGGTTCCGGTTAGTGGCAGGTTCAGCCCGAGGCAAAAGGCGGTTTATAATGCGGTCCTGCGGGTACAGAAAGCAGCCACGGCCATGCTGATTCCGGGCAACACGCTGACTGAGTATCAGAAAGCTGTGGGGCTTTTGATGGAAAAGGAACTGGTTGATCTGGGACTTTTGACGTTAACCGACATTCACAATCAATCTGTTAACACGCCAGCCTACAAGAAGTTTTTCATGCACGGAACGTCTCATCATCTGGGTCTGAACGTCCATGATTATGGAAACCGGTACCGTTTTTTTGAGGCTGGAATGGTGTTTACCGTTGAGCCAGGAATCTATATCCGGGAAGAAGGTATCGGCATTCGGATTGAAAATGATATCGTGATCACCACTGACGGGCCGGTGGATCTGATGAAAGACATCCCTGTAGAAGCCGAAGAAATCGAAATGCTCATGACTTCGGATAACCATCATCCTGCATGAAAATTCATGCCTTACCGGACATCATTGAGGCCACCATACGTGGTTGGATATTTCAATTCTTCTTCATGACAGGATGAAATGATGAATCACCCGAAAAAAACGTCTGCGACGTCCATTCAGCAGGCCATTACGGAATTAGGCGAGTTGCGCAGGATGGCGCTGTCGCTGTCGGCGGAAAAGGCCATGGATGTTATCCTGAATGCCCGGCAACCGGCAGCCCTGGTTCATTCCATTCCGGAAACAGATCTGTTTTTTCTGGTTCAGGATATCGGACCTGAGGACAGTCTGCCGCTTCTGGGGCTGGCTTCGAATGCGCAATGGGATTTCATGCTGGACATGGCGACCTGGAAAGGTGATCGGATCGAAATCCGTTCTCTGACCCGGTGGCTGAACCTGAGATTTCTGGCAGACCCCGATCGTTTTCTCCGGTGGTTTCAAAACGAAGAGACTGAATTCATCGAATGGTATCTTTTCAGAAACATCCAGATACGGGTTCTGGAACCGGACGAAGAACCGGCGGATATTCCGGATGCGTTCATGACGATAGATAACATGGTGTATTTTCGATTCCTGCCGGAATCCGTTGATATGGCATTTTCTAAAGATGAAACTGATGCATCGGATACGGACGAGGAACGCTATACGTTTATTACCCGGTTTCTGGAAAAACTCTATTCTGAGGACCCGATTCAGTATCAGAACGTGATGCTGGAAACCCGGACAATCCTCCCGACTGAAACTGAAGAAGAAGCCTGGCGAATCCGAAATATTCGAATGGCTGAAAAAGGGTTTCTTCCTTTTGACGAGGCCATTGGGGTGTATCAGCCATTGAAGCCGGAGGCTATTCCCAAACGGATCATTTCCAAAAAAAGAAGCCAGGAGTCGCATCTTCCGGTTCCCTCCTATGCCTCCGGATTATTGGATGCTGATAATCTGTTCGTCCGATCTCTAAAAGCCTTGGAACAGGATCGCATATTACCGGAAATTCAGGCGGAACTGGCATCCTTGATCAATCAACTGGTGGTGGCGGATCAAAAACAGGTTGCATCCAAAGCGGATATTGAGGAAGTTGTCAAGAAAGCCGTCGGATATTTGTCCATCGGACTGGAGCGTCTTTCGGCAAAGCCCCTGGATGTGGTTCGGAGTGCTTCTCTGATTCGTTCCCGGTTGCTGTCGGGGATTTTTCGCGTGGGTTATGGCGCAGCCCTGGAACTGAAATGGCAGGCTCAGGGATGGGTGAAACAAAGCTGGTTCATGGCTGAAAAATTACCGCTGGGTTTTTGGGGAGAAGCGTGGCTCGGCGTTTTGGGCGGTTTGCTAATAAAAAAGCCCTTGTTTTTCGATAATTATCAAACGGGTGTTCTCTACAGGGAATTTCGATCTCTTGAAGATATCCAGGCGACCCAAATCCTTTTTGATCAGATTGTCCGGTTTGACCAGATCCTTGGGGCAATGACGGATGATCAGACCCTGTTTTTGCAGTCCGTCCCTTCCAGGCAGAACCTTTCCTATAAAAATCTCATCCTGACCCGCTGGGCCCAGTGTCATATCGGCCTGGCTCCAGAAAGCGTACCCATCCCCATGGACAGCTTTATCTTGTTTTTTCGCGAACTCTTTGGAAAACGTGGAAAACCGGAGTCTGCAAAGCCCGGAAGAATCAAAAAAGCGATGAAATCGTCTTTTTTACGCTGGCTGTCTGAAAAAACAGGATGGACTTCCAGTGAACTGACTGAGCGATCTGGACCGGAAATGGAGCGCCTTTTCGCGGAACTGGAAGCTGATTTGGGAGCGGTTTCAGAAGCGGATCTGAATCCCCGGTACATTCAGTTGTTCCTTGTTGCGCCGTAGGGCCGGTCCTATGTCTGGCTGCCTTTACCCGTCCTTGCGGACATCATCCAGAATATGGATTCTGCGGATGATTTCCTCCCTGTCAATCGATACGATCCGGACGCCCTGAAGCATGATGGCTTCCATCGGCGATGTCCTTAAAAGATGATCCTGTCTGTCTGCCATATCCAGGAGATGAATGAGTCGCTCTTTTTCAGATTCAAGGGATTGCATGATATTGGATTCTGCGTGGAAATCCGTTAGAAATTGAAGGATAACATCCAGATATTCGATAAAACTGTCTTTTTGCGGGGCGAATTTTTCAATCACATCCAGCAGCAGCCGGGTATGTGCTTCGTTTTGAATCCAACTGGAATTCTTCAGCCGGATCTTGCATTGTGTTCGAAGGGGTTCTTCTGAAAATCGGTGCAGCGCGTCAATAATCCGGGGGTCTGTTTTTCGTGAAATATTCAGCCGGGCGATAACGGGCTGAATGGCTTCGGGGGGGATCGTGACAGGCATGCTTCCAAGGCCCGGAAAATGAAGAACTGTCTCGATCTTCCGGGACATCAGCAGGTCGCAGATTGTTTTTTCATCGGCTTTGCTGTAATTGAAGGCTTCGACAAACGCCTCGATGGCGATCTGAAACCCTTCATCCGGAAACAGGATGAGCGCAAACAGAGAGGCGCCTTCGCTGGAGGCCTCATCCTGAAGGGTTTGTCGAACGCCCTCAAGGGTGCTTACGCCTGAGACGGACACCATATAGTGCATAATGTCCGCGTTTACGGACCTATCCATCTTCTGGCCGCTGCACAGTTCTTTTTGTATGGCGTTTGCCAGTATCAAACAAGGGGAATCGGAATCCATAACACCATTTGTGTCGAAAAGGGGAATTCTCATGAAGCTGTTTATTCTAACACTGATGATCCTGTTTTCAGTTACCGTTTCAGGCTGCTCCACGGATAAGGCCAAGGACCTTATGGATACGGCGCTTCTTGAGGAAAAACAGCATAATCCGGATCATGCCAGGCAGTTGTACCAGGAAATCATTCAAAAATATCCTGACTCCACTTTTGCCAGGGATGCTCAAAAAAGGCTTTCCGATCTGAAGAACTAAATCTGTTTTTTATTACCTGGCTTATACCATCATTTGAGAATTAGAGAAATGAAAGACACACCGGAAATAACATGGCCCCGGGAAATGGTCTGGACAGAGTACAGGGATGACTCCTTGCATGGTCTCTGATGGCTTGCCGTGTTCAGACGCTTTCAATTCGGCAGGGTACAAATCGGTGGATGGGAGTTCCCAGCGGATCGCGATGCGTATTCTTGGTCAGGTAATTGACGTTGATACCGTAAACGGTATCCCCATAGATCAGGCCGAATCCATGGGGAATCAGAACCATTCCTGAACGGACCTGGGTGCTGACCTGCAGTTCTCCGACCGCGCTGCCGGCTTCCGTGACGATTCTTACCGACTGGCCGTCAGTCAGGCCGAGTTCAACGGCATCGTCCGGATTGATGGCAATGGTGCATGCCCGTTTTCCTTTGTTCCATTCCGGGTTTCGCATCAGGGTGTTCATATTGGTGTCCATGTGCCTTCCGGCATTCAGAATGAATGGAAAACCAGGCGGCATTTTCAGGCCTTCGGCTTCGCTGGCCGCATTCAGATTCTTGGTTTGTTCTTCCAGCTCGGGAATGAAAACCTCGATTTTTCCGGATGGTGTGCGGATGGCAGACCAGTTGTCGGCAATATCGGCTTTTCCGACCCACAGTCCCTGAGGGGTATCCAAAAGGGCCTGAAATATCCGGTCTCCCTGATCCAGACCCGTTTGAAAGCCGGCCCGGGCCGCGTTTTTTCGAAAAGTTTTCGGAGCTGTCATCAGCATTCCCCATAAAGCGGCCAGTGCGGCGCTGTCCCATACACGGCCCAGGGTTTTTGCCAGCACAAACGGCATCCGGCTCTGCACCTCCGGCATTTTGCCGGCCCATTCCATCAAATGCATGCCAAAGGTGAGGCGATCGCCTTCGGCGGCTTTCTGAATATGATCCGGGATGTCCGGAATCAGACCCAGCCGGTCTGCCAGCAGCGTAAAGATCTGTGAGGCTTCCTTGCAATGCTGTGGCGGTTTGACCACGGGTCTTCGCATCTGAAAAAAAACATCCGGAAAGGTCCAGGGGAAAAAAGTGCCGTCCCAGGCTTCATAAAAGGATCGGCAGGGCAACACGTAATGGGCCCGCCTGGCGGTTTCGCTCATGACCATATCGTTGACCACCAGAAGATCCAGCCGGTCAAAAGCCTTTTCAAATGCCCGGGTGTCGGCATAGGAGCGGAGCGGATTGCAGGCGCTGACCAGAACGGCCCGAAGTCGATCCGGACGGTCGGAGAGGATTTCCTCGGGCATGACATTCGGGGGAAAAGAACCGGCCGCGGCCGGCGGCATGGCGGTTTCAACAGTACGCCACGTCTTGGGGCTGCGTTCATCGGCATGAAATCCCATTGGCATGACCATTCCGGGGATGACGTTGCCGCCCCGGACGCAGAAACTGCCGCTGATGGCTCCCAGAATATTCATCAGATAGGAATTCAGCGTGCTGTGACGTCCCATGTAAACACCCAGATCCGGATGCATGCACCATCGCTTTGTCGTCATCAGGCGGCACACCTGATGAACCAGGGAATAATCAAGCCGGCAAACCTCAAGGGCTGCACGGCTGTCGAAATCGGCAAACCAGGGGCTGATGCGCTGCCAGTCCGCCACGTATTGCGTGATATAATCGGATGCTTCCCAGCCTTCTTTGACGATGATGGCGATCATTGCCTTGGCAAGAAGGGCATCGGTGCCGGGTCGCACCGCAAGGTGAATGTCGGCAATAGCGGCTGTTTCACTTTTTCTGGGATCGATCACCACGAGCAGCCGATCCGGGTCTTTACTGAATCCGGAAAGCGTTTTGCGGGCCTGTGGCATCTGATGACTCATCATGCCGTTCCAGCCCCAGCCGACCAGCATTTCGGCGGCATGCTCATCCGGTATGGCGATGTTGTATTGTTTGCCCAGCATGCGTCCCAAGACCCACCAGATGCCGCTGAACTCCTGACCTGCGGACGAATAGTAATACTGGGAACCCATGGCCCGGAGCAGGCTGATGCCGAACGAGGCTTCAAAGTGACCGCCTTGTGAACTGCCGCCCATGTATGCCAGGCACCGCGGTCCATATCGATCGACCAGGTTCCGCAGCTTATCCGCGATTTCATCGGCGGCCTGATTCCAGGAAATTTCCTGAAACCCATTTCCCGACCGCTTCAACGGAACGGTCAGCCGATCCACGGGATACTGGTGATAGGGGATATTCAGTCCTTTCCGGCAGACATAACCCTGGCTCCGCGGATTGTCTTTGTCTGGCCGGACCCGAATGATCCGGTCATCGTCAACCAATACTTCCAGGCCACAGTTCTGAGCACATAATACGCATCCGGTTTTATGCCAGGTTTCCATAATGCCTCCTTTTGAAAAAGGGTTCAGAATTCAGGCTAAAAGTCCGCGTTCTTTTGCCATGGCCATCATCTGTTCGGCGCCGGTTACCGGAGGAACCCGGAACTGGTCCCCCGATTTTTGTTTCAGGCTCAATGCGCCGGAAGGACAGGTGGTCACGCACAGGCCACAGCCGATGCAGCGATCCGGATTGATATCTGCCCGATCCTGATCATTCATGGTTAGAGCGTTCATCTGACAGCGATCAAGACAGGTTTGACATCCGAGGCACAATTCGGAATCCAGTCCGGCGACGTAGTTGGAGAAAACGATTTCTGAAGGCCGGGGATGCTGATTGAGCGCCAGAAGAACGCCGCAGCAGTCACCACAGCAGTTGCACATTCCGCCCGGATTCTGGGCCGTGGCCGGCTGCGTGACAAGTCCGGCCGCCTGAGCATCCGAGAGGATTTGAATTGCCTCATCGATCTCAATTTTACGCCCCATATGGTTATCCAAATAATATTGCGCCATGGCGCCGAACATGAAACAGGTTTCGCGGGGCTTGTCGCATGACTGATCGATCAGGCCTTTCTGTTTCCGGCAGATGCAATCCGTGACAACAATTTGATTCATTTTCTTCAGGATTTCAATGGCATCGTCAAATGCAGCGACATTTCGGGTGGCATCCAATGATTTTTGAACCGGAATCGTACGCAGAAACGTACCGCGGCTCTTGTTGAAGGCATCCAGGAATCCGCCCTGGAAATATTCTTCCAGCAGTTGGGACAGGTTGCGATCCAGTCTGGATACCTGAAATTCAAACAGACCATGGACAAACGGAATGGCTGCGTACCTGACGATATCGCCTTTTTTCACCCGGAAGAGAAGCCCCCGTCCTGCCATGTCTTCAAGCTGTTCGGCAATACCCTGAAGCGGGCGGTTGATACGCATGGCGATCGATTCGGGCTTTTCCAGACGGTGCGACAGCGATAGAAACAAGCCGGCTTCTTCTTCTGTAAACAGTTCCTTTAAAATTCTAAGCTCTATTCCGGTTGCGGTTTCCGGAAATCCAATGGAATAAAAATTCAGCCGCTCCTGCAATCGTTTGAAGGTGTTTGCGCTCATGTTCCCCCTGAGAAATTGATCGAATGGTTGATGTGGATGTCATTTGCCATATCAAATGACTGCATTCTGTTTGTATGCATGGTTCTTGTATGCAAGTAAATTGTTTAAATTTTTTTTGAATTAACCCTCTCCGCGGTGTGCTTGGCAAAGTTTTTTCAGAAGTAATCTTAAAATCACTTGCTCCTCTGAAGTCAGAGGTTCCAGAAAATCCTGATTGGCTGTTTCTGCAAGGGCGATCAACTTTTCAGTCATCTGCCGTCCCTGTGCGGTTAAACAGACGCTCAGCGCCCTGCGATCTTCCGGATGCGTCTTTCTTTCAACAAGGTTAGCTTTTTCAAGCCGATCCAGAATGCCGGTAAGGGTAGCGCTGTCCAGCATCACCCTTTCCCCGAGTTCCCGGGATGTCACCTGGTCGTTTTCGTGGAGAAAACCCAGCACCATGCCTTGGGCGGCAGTCACATGTGTGCCGGTTATCCGGCACGTCCAGAACCTGGCCGCAGCCTGGTTTGCTTTTGCGAGTTGAAAAAAAATGCACTGATCCGCTTTCATTATGTTCCTTCAAATAATGCCTTCAATTAGCTTGTATGCAATCATTTTCTTCAGCGGTTGTCAAACAAAAAAAGTCCATTATTATCTTTTAAGGATGCAATCCCTCAGACTTCATAGGGGTAAACACAATTGGTAATGTCATTGGAAAATGATTTAACGCGAAAATGCGGAAGTCGGAATAACAGCGGAAGAGATTTATCTTATTGCCGGAGGCGATGCTCCGAAACAATTCATGGAAGATGATATGAAAATATGCCTGGGAGTGCTGGCCTTTGGCTTGTGGGCTGTGTCCAACGCTCCCAGGTTTTTCATTTGTTGTCAAACCCCATTTTTCCGTACTTCATCCCTCAGCACGCGACGGAGAACCTTACCCACCGGGGAGGTGGGAAGAGTTTCCCGGAATTCAATGGATCGGGGGCGTTTGTATCCGGCCAGCTTGTCCTTGCAGAATTCCATGATTTCCGCATCGGTTGCGGTTTCTCCGGGCAGAAGCTGGACAAATGCCTTGACCGATTCACCGCTTCGGGGATCGGGTATGCCGACCACGGCAACGTTCGCAATTTTAGGATGAGTGTAGAGGACTTCCTCGACTTCCCGGGGATAGCAGTTAAACCCGCCGACCAGGATCAGATCCTTTTTCCGGTCCGTAATGGTGATGTAGCCTTCCGGATCAACATGGCCGACATCGCCGGTCAGAAAAAATCTCTTTCCATCAATTTCCCGGAAAACAGCCGAGTTTTCAAGGGGTTTATTCCAGTAGCCGGCCATGACCTGAGGTCCGCTGATTGCAATTTCACCATCTTCGCCCTGAGCCAGTTCCTTTAAGCCTGTTTTGGCGTCAACAATTTTGATATCGGTGTTGGGCATCGGAAAGCCGACCGAGCCGAATTTCCGATCCGCGGTGTTGGTGGGATTGACACATGCGACCGGCGCTGTTTCGCTGAGGCCATACCCTTCAAAAATAATGCATCCGGTCTTGGCCTCAAATTTCTTGGCAACCTCAACCGGAAGCGGCGCTCCGCCCGAACTGCAACATATAATGGACGTGAGATCAAACCGATCCAGCAGCGGATGGTTGGTAAAGGCGATAAAAATCGTGGGAACGGCAATGACCAGGGTGGTTTTATATTTCTGGACGGCCTTCAGCACCTCGGTGAATGGAGGGTTACCGGCCCTTGGGTCTGGAATGCAGACCAGGCTGCTGGCGCTGGCGCAGGCCCCCAGAAGACAGAGCGTCAGGCCAAAGCTGTGGTACCAGGGCAGAACGCCCAGAAAACAGTGAAATCCGCCGTGACGGATCTTTTCGGGAGGGCCGCCGGGTTCATGCGGAACCCGCATCCATTCAAAGACGGCCAGGATGTCAAACGCGAAATTGGAATGGGTCAGGGATGCGCCTTTGGGAACGCCGGTTGTACCGCCCGTATAGATGATCAGCGCCAGATCCTTTGCGGGATCTATCTGAATATTGGGTGCTTGAGGAGATGCCGCAGCCACGACATCGTCGAAAAAAAGATGGTTCGGGGAGTACTGGCCCGCCTTGGGAATTTTTCCCAGAAGAGCGCCCAGAAAACCCTTGATCGGTGGAAGATAGGACTTGACGCTGCAGATCACAACCGTTTCAACGCCAGTTCCTTCAATGGCCTTGACCGCTGTGGGGTAAAACTGCGGATGATCCATGACAAACACCATTTTGGCGCCAGCGTCCTTAAGCTGGTAATTCAACTCGCTGGCTGTATAGACGGGGTTACAGGTCACACAGACTGCCCCGGTCTTCAGAATGCCAAAATAAATGGCTGGATAATGGGGAAGATTGGGAAGGAAAATAGCGACCCGATCTCCTTTTCCGATGCCTTTGGAAGCAATGAAATTGGCCAGCCGGTCAGCCGTATCCTTGACCTGGGCATAGGTGCGTTTCCCATCGCTGAAAATCGTGTAGGTCTGGTTGGGGAAATCGCGGGCAGCGTCGTCCAGAAAGGAAAACAGAGGTTTATCAAAACCGGAAATCTCGCGTAGAACGTCTTTGGGCCATCGGGTCGTGGGCCAGGGGGGCAGTGTCATAGGGTCAGTCTCCTGTTTTGCGTTTTGAAGAGATGATTATGAATCCAATAATTTCTGGAAAAAGGTTTTTTCAGGTTGCGGTGTCTGTAACTCCGGATCAAAAATATACCCGACTGATCTTAAACTTTTGAAATATAGTGGTTTTCTAGGATTTTCCTCAAAATACTTTCGAAGCCGGACAATAAAATTATCAACGGTTCGCGTGGTGGTTTCACGGGTATAGCCCCATCCGATTTCCAGAAGTTTGTCTCGGGACAGGGGCTTGCCCTTGTTGGCGATAAACAGTTTGAGAAGCTTTATTTCCTGTTCGGTCAGATGAATGGTTCCCTTGGGGGTTGTGGCAGAGGCGGTTTCAAAGTCGATCCGGTTATTGCCGAACTCGAAATATCTGGGAAGCGATGAAAAACCGCCCGCTGCTTCAGACGACTGCTGCTGATTCCAGGATGAGCGGGTCAGCAGCCGTTCGATTCTCAGCAGGAATTCATCGAGGTCAAAGGGTTTGCTCAGATAATCATCCACGCCGAAGGACAGCCCTTTAACCTTATCTTCGGATGCGGACTTGGCTGAAAGAATGAGGATGGGCAGTTGTTCGTCCACAAGACGAATATTCTGCAGCACGGAAAGCCCGTCGATGCCAGGTAACATGATATCCAGTACAATCAGGCTGGGCCGCCATTCCTTCCATTCCTGAAGTCCGGCAAATCCGTTGGGGGCAATTCGGACGGAATATCCTTGTAGCGAAAGGTTGAGTTTTAGCCCTTCAGCAATATGTTCATCATCTTCGATGATCAAAATACGAAATTTTCCGGTTGGTTCCATAATTGACCCATGTAAGAAAAAACAGCTCAGGCAGAGGTTTTATAAGGCAGAATTACCGTAAAAACCGAGCCTTTTCCTGTTCCCTGACTTTTTGCAATGATTTTTCCCTTGTGAATCCGGACGATGGTATCCACGAGATACAGGCCAAGCCCGCTTCCCTTTGCCGTCATATCATCGGACTTGCCCACCTGATAGAATTTGCGAAATATCTTCCTGATTTCTGTTTTTTCCAATCCGATGCCGTTATCGGCAAAATGAAGGTAAAGTTTATTCGATCGATGTTCAATCGTGATGTCAATTTCTGGTATATCAGACGTATTGTATTTTAAGGCATTGGTCAAGATATTCATCAGCAGCATTTCAAATAATGAAGGGTTAAGTCGGTAATCATAGGACTTACCGGGTGGATAATGAAAATGAATCCGGATTTTTCGAAACTGATCCGCGTGGTTGAGTAGAAACCGTTCGATTTCCGCTACGATGCTCAGCGTGAGAAACTCTCCACCATAGCTCCGGCTTTCAATTTTGGCAAGGTTCAGGATCCGGTTGATGGTGTTCGACAAACGGGCCACATCCTGGGTCATGTAACGGATGTATTTGATCTGGTCCTCATTGTAGAGTTGATATTTTAATGCCGTATCCAGATATAATCTTAATGAGGTTACCGGCGTTTTCAGTTCATGGGTGAAATTGTTGATGAAATTCTGCTGAAGCCGGTAGAGCTGATATATCTTTTGCTGATAGACAAAGGTGATGAGTATTCCGATTAAAATAATGCCAACCAGAAGCGAAAGTACAAGGATCACGATCCAGGTGCGGGATTCCAGAACCTGGCCCCGATCCAGGTCGAACCGCTGCAGCATGTTCGTAAGAACCGTGTTCACTTCCATGTACCAGTAAATATATAGAAAAAGGGATACAGCCAGCGCAACTGTGGAAAGAATGAAGATGAAAATGGGATGGAGATACCATCTGGATTGAGACATGATGTCAACAGTCAGAAATGTTGTGGGTTATTCTTGGTATTTGCAGAGATTCCTATAATAGCCGATTGATGATGTCAACTTGCATTTCACGCAGGAACATTCGGCGGTTTTTGTAAAACTTTTGTAACCTGTCAAATTCATTCTGTTATTTTAGTTAATGAAACACTACAATAACATATAATCATGGAATGAGCCAATTTGAAACGGGTCGTCAATGATCATTTACAGACAACTTGTCGAAAGGAATCCGATATGCTCAAATACCTGCCTGGCCAAGTTCGTGGGTGTATATCCTTGCTGCTGTATCTTTTGAATACCATCGTGCTTTCAACCACACTGCTTATCATTGCGGCATTCAAGTTCTTCATTCCCGTCGGGATATGGCGAAAACGCTGCGACACGGTCATTAACTGGATAGCAGGATCCTGGATAGCGATCAATAACTGGATCATTCGGCTGACAAACCCTGCCAGGTGGGATGTTCAGGGAATTGATGCGCTTAATAAAAAGGGTTGGTATATGGTCGTGGCCAACCATCAATCCTGGCTGGATATTCTGGTGCTTCAGAGGGTCTTTCATGGAAAGATTCCGTTTTTGAAGTTTTTTCTGAAAAAAGAGCTGATCTGGGTTCCTTTTCTGGGCCTGGCATGGTGGGCGCTGGATTTTCCATTCATGAAACGATATACCAAATCCTTTTTAAAAAAACATCCCCATCTGAAAGGAATGGATCTGAAAATCACTCAAAAAGCCTGTGAAAAATTTAAAACCATGCCCGTTTCGGTCATGAATTTTCTGGAAGGCACCCGTTTTACACCCGAGAAGCACCGCAGGCAGCAGTCCCCTTTCGTTCATCTGCTGAAACCCAAAGCCGGCGGCATTGCGTTTGTCCTGGCAGCCATGGGTGAGCAGATGCATCAGATGCTGGATGTAACCATTGCATATCCGGATGGCGTCAAAAATTTCTGGCAGTTTCTCTGCGGGAATGTCAAAGAAATCCGGGTGCGTGCGGAATCGCTCCCCATTGATCCGAAACTGGTCGGAGATTATTTTACGGATAAGAAGTTTCGCATTACGTTTCAGAATCACCTGAACGTGATGTGGGAAGAAAAAGATGCCCTGCTTGCTTCCTTAATGTATCAGCCCGTTGCCTCTCAAGTTCCTGCATCCGAAGCGCAGAATGCCGAAGGCCCCGGCGTTTGCCGAGAAATGAATCCGGATATGCTCCATTCCTGATGCTATAGACTTTCAGAAATGATTTTAGGAACGCTGCAGGGAGGGGATAGTACTTATTTCCGTACATCCCCGACCGATAACGCACCCAAAAGATTGTTCAGGAAGTCTATATCGGGATATCGTAATCCGCATCGACAGCCGTCAGGAAAGTCGGGCGACCTGAAGAGCCGTCGATTTTTCCTGATTGACATTGAGTGATATTTTATCTATCGTATAGACAACAGCGAACTTGTGGTCGTTCCAATACACAAAATCTGGACAAACAAAAATACGGCCATAAATGGTGGTCATGGTGATGAAAGCTGCCGGCATTCCTGGCCAATAGAGTTCTTAAGCAATGACCGCCTTGAGAGATAAGAGAATTTTGTTTCGGCTTTTATCTTATGGAGGATCTGACTGCTTTCATACAAACCACCATGCTTTTTCACTACAATGCAGCATGAAAGTGTACTTGCAGCGATTTGCGTGGCATTCATGCGAACAGACCCTGACAACAATAAAAGGATCAGATCATGCGTTTTCATAACAGACGAAATGCGTTGATCGCTGGCTGCCTGGGGCTCTGCATTTTGATATTATCAGCTTGTTCCATGCCTGGTCAGCGGGTTGAGGCGCCGCGGGTTACGCTTTCCTCAATTAAGATTCAAGATATTAATCTCTTTGAAGCCGTGCTTCATATTGAGGTGCGGGTTGTAAACCCACAGGATGCGTCCTATGACATAAAAGGCATAGACTGTGTGCTGGATCTGGATCAAGTCAAACTGGCATCCGGCGTTTCCAATATGCCGACCCATATCCCCTCGCTTGAATCCGCAGTTATCCCCTTGACCATTTATTCCTCGGTAGAAGACATGGCAAAATGTTTAAAAGAACTTAAGGGCAAAGATAAAATTAATTATAATATCAACGGAAAACTGCATCTTGCCGGAGGATTCTTAAAACCGTCCATGATCGCCTTCAATACCGATGGCCAGATTTCTCTACAGGGGTTGAAGGACTTGAAATTATAACCCCGTCGATGTCGGGTCCGAATTGGAGTTTTTCTGACCGATCAGCTGTTTTACAGCCTCCAGCAGCGGAGGTTTCAGCGGACGCCATTTTGGCCTTATCGCCTTGTCTTCCTTCCATTCAAATTCCACAGCTTCCAGTCGTTCCGGAATCACCCGCTCCCCTTGCTGGCCGTAAGTCGTTTGCGGGTAATACTCTATCCAGAGCATTCGGGAAGGATCTATATTGAAGTCATTTGTCACGCAGGTTGCAATGTGGCCCGTACAACTTCGAATGGTCAGCTTGCTTTCCGGAACATCCGTAATCACGACGATAATGGGTTTAAGAAATGAGACCCCCTTTGCCGTCTGATCTTTTCTGAGGTCAAAAATTTGCAGCCTGCATTTCCCATTTCCCAGTCGCAGTTTTCCTCCCCATCCATCCCATGAATAGATATTATCGTATGTCAGCATAATCCTCCTCGAATATTGAGGTCAGAAATCAGGGGTCAGCATCCGGTCGGACTTCAAAACTTGGTGAATCATCGTTAATGAAATTGCCCAAACAATTGCTGAGTGCAACAAATTCCGCAATAGAAAGCGTTTCAGCCCGGCGGGATGGGGCAATGGATGCGCCTACCAATGCCTTTTCAGCAAGTTGGCCGGAAATTCCCAGGCTGCTCGATGAAAGCGCATTTTTCAAGGTTTTCCGGCGTTTTCCAAAAGAAGCCTGAACCACACGGGAAAGAAAGACTTCATCATTCGCCGGGTAGGGCAGATGGGTTTTAAACCGGATTTCAACAACCTCCGAATCCACCTTGGGCTTAGGAAAAAAAAGGTGCGATTTGACCGTGGCGATGGTGCTGACATCGGCGCAGTATTTCAGCATCACCGTAATGCGGCCATAATCCTTGACACCCGGATTCGAGGTAATGCGTTCGGCCAGCTCTTTTTGAAACATGAGAATGGCGCGGGAAACAGACTTTCGGTTTTGAATCAGTTGAATCAATACCTGGGATGAAATGTTATAAGGCAGATTTCCCATGACAACAAGGGGATGGCCTGCCTGATTGGCGATTTCATTCACATTTACCTTTAGGATGTCGTTTTCAATTACCGTTACGTGGGATAATTGGTTGCAGGCGATCATGGACTTCAAAATTTCGGCAATCTGATGGTCTTTTTCAATGGCGATGACTTGCCTGGCGCATTTGGCAAGCGGGAATGTCAGTGCTCCGAGACCCGGTCCAATTTCAAGAACGGTATCGGATGTGCAGATTCCGGCTCGCGAAACAATCATTTCCGCGGTTGAAGGATCTGATAAAAAATTCTGACCCAACTGCTTTTTTGCCTGAAGATCCATACTGCTTAAAAGAGTTCGTGGAGAAGTCATGCGGATTGCCTTATATTATCTCTGATTTTGAAAATGGAGAAAACGAGCAGAGGTTTATCCTTCCATGACCAGATTGATGATGCTTCCGATGGCTTCGATGCGGCATTCCACGATATTTCCCGGTTTAAGAACAATGGGAGGGTTTCTGAATATCCCGACGCCGGAGGGTGTGCCGGTTGAAATAATGTCCCCTGGAATCAGGGTCATGTCTTTGCTGATATACTCGATAAGAAAAGGGATATCAAAAATTAAGTCACGCGTATTGCCATCCTGCATCACAATGCCGTCAACCCGCGTCACCAATTGCAGGTTGTTGATATCGTCGATCTCATCGGGAGTCACCAGAACCGGGCCAAGCGGGGCAAACGTATCAAAGGATTTTCCCCTGAACCACTGAGCATCGCCAAACTGGGCTTCCCTTGCGGATACATCGTTCATTACGGTAAATCCGGCAATATGGTCCATTGCATTTGCCCGCGAAATCCGCCTGCATGTTTTGCCGATAATTACAGCAAGCTCTACTTCCCAGTCAACCTGGCCGCTGCTTTTGGGCAGCACAATCGGATCAAAGGGGCCGCTGAGCGCGCTGGGGGCTTTACAAAACAGCAATGGGTTATCCGGATTGTCAAAACCGCCTTCTTTGGCATGTTCGGCGTAATTTTTTCCCAGGCAGATGATTTTGGACGGCCGGCAAATCGGGCTTGTCAACCGGACATTCAATGCAAGGCCAGGGTCATTCACGCCGGATAATTTTTCCAACCAGCCTTCTGTGAAAAACGTTTCACCGATATCCGGAATTGAAGGAAAAATCGTTTTCAAGTCAACAATAAGGCCATCCTTCCAAAGACCGGGCTTGACTTCACCATTGTGAATCATTCGAATCAATTTCATATCATCCACCCATTTGATTGCTTGACGATTCAAATCATACCACTAACGGGGTAGAATGCAATTTGTAAATTCATCAAGTCCATGTAAACAGGAAAATTGCCGCTAATCGTTTGCATTTTCGGTTGGATGAATCCTTGACATTACAGCGCCGTTTTTATACATATCCTTAAATAATGTCTATTTTGTATTTTGAACTGAAGAAATCGGCAGGAATCTAACCCGTTTTGTCAAATCAGAAAGGAGAACCGCATGAATATCTTGTTTTTTGGACCGAATGGCAGTGGCAAGGGAACCCAGGGCGCAATTTTGAAGGACAAATACAACACCCCCCATATCGAGTCCGGGGCTATTTTCCGAGAAAATATCGGAAAAGGAACTGAACTGGGTGCCAAGGCCAAGGCCTATATTGACAAAGGAGATCTGGTTCCGGATGACATCACCATTCCCATGATTCTCGACCGCATGAAACAGGCTGATTGCAAGAATGGATGGCTTTTGGATGGATTTCCAAGAAATAAAAATCAGGCCATCAAACTGGACGAGGCCCTCAAGGCCGCAGGATTGGCTCTGGATATCGTGATTGAAATCCTTTTGGATCGCGAAACCGCTAAAAACAGAATCATGGGGCGAAGACTGTGCGTCAAGGACAATAATCATCCGAATAACATCTATATTGATGCCATCATGCCCAAAGACGGCAAATGTCGGGTTTGCGGCGACGAGTTGAAAACCCGCGCCGATGATCAGGATGAAGCCGCCATCGGCAAACGTCATGACATTTATTACAATACCGTTGACGGTACACTGGCATCGGCCTATTATTTCAGGGATCTTGCTGCTGCCGGAAAAGGCATTCGTTACATCACCCTGGATGGAAAACCCAGTGTTAAGGAAGTGCAAAGCGAACTGATTTCTAAGCTGTAAGTTCTCAGGATTTTCAGCCCTCTCTGAATTTTTCAGGAATTCCGATATTTTTTTATTCGAATTTTCTTGAAAAAATATTGTTTTTTGAGTATTAATAAAATTATAAGAAAGAAATGAACCACCGTTGATATCGAACGCAGGGAATCGGGTGGTAAAGAAGGGGGCGAAAAAGGTGAAGGAAATTCAGGTCAAGGTTTTTGATAACGATCTGGAAAAGGCCATGCGTATTTTGAAAAAGAAGATTCAGAATGATGGACTTTTCAAGCGACTCAAGCTTAAAAAAAGTTATGAAAAACCAAGCGAATACAAACGGCGCAAACAGCGTGAAGCCATCAGAAGACAGCGAATTGCTGCTTCCAGAAGTAAGGCTTCAAGATAGCATTTACCCCAAGGAATAATCCCCAGGCCCGGCAAAAAGTCATTTTTGCCGGGCCTATTTTATGCCTATGAAATCAACCCATCCCATAACATATTCGGATTGCCTGAAGTCCATGTACGGTCTTCGCCGATTCGGCATTAAACTGGGCCTTTCAACCATTCAGCAGATATTGTCCGGGCTCGGCAATCCTCAGTACCGTTATGCCTGCATTCATGTGGCCGGAACCAACGGAAAAGGGTCCGTGGCATCCTTTCTTTCCTCGATTCTTAAGGCATCCGGTTACAAGGTGGGGCTTTACACGTCTCCGCATCTGCTGCGATTCAATGAACGGATATGCGTCGACAATCAGCAGATTTCCGACAAAAACGTGGTTTCCGCCTTCAGGGCTGTGACCGATGTACATGGCGGGGACCGGGAGCCTACATTTTTTGAATATACCACGGCCATGGCCCTGTATGAATTTGGCAGACAGGCTGTGGACTGGGCAGTGATAGAAACCGGAATGGGGGGAAGGCTGGATGCCACCAATGTCCTTCAGCCCGTGATTTCGATCATTACCAATGTGTCCCTGGAACATCAGTCGTACCTGGGGAAGACCCTTGCGGAGATCGCCGGAGAAAAAGGTGGGATCATCAAGCGCGATACCCCGGTTGTTACGGCTGTTTCCCAGCCTGCTGTAATTTCTGTTCTGGAAAATCTGGCATCAGATCTGTCTGCCCCGTTGTTTCGGCTGAAAAAGGATTTCCGGGTTCGAAGAAATGCCGACCACACCTTTTCCTATTATGGGCTGGATCATGTATGGAAGGGTATTACCACCAGCCTGACAGGGAGTCATCAGGTGGACAATGCAGCGCTGGTTCTGGCTGCCTGTGAACTTCTTAACCGCAGCAATACGATCATTCCTTTAAAGCATATTCAGGCTGGTCTTAACAATACCCGCTGGCCCGGGCGCCTGGAAGTGGTTTCCGACCATCCGTTGATTATTCTGGACGGAGCCCATAACCTGAATGCCTCCAAAGAGCTGGCAAAATATTTGGGGACGGAACTCAAGGGCCGCAGAATTACCCTCGTCATCGGAATTCTGGAGGATAAACCCTATGCCGCCATCCTTGAGCACCTGCTTCCCGCATGTTCCCGAGTGATCTTGACAAGTCCCAAAATAGACCGCGCATTGCCTGTTGACACCCTATATCCGATTGCAGCAGCCATAACGGCTGATGTTCGGACGATTCCTGACGTTTCCAGCGCCATAGCCTTTGCCGTTCAAAATGCGCGGCCTGAAGAGGTGATTTGCGTGGCCGGGTCGCTGTATGTCGTGGGAGAAGCCAAAGCTTTTTTGAATCAATCCAAAGAAGGTGTTCAGTACATGTGACGCGTAAGGATAATGAGTTTCTTGTGCGGCTTCAGGGTAACCGCATTTGGAAATTAACTGACCAGAATCTTCAGAAGGTAATCATTATCCCATCCAGCCCTGAGCCGCTTGGACTTGATGCTCTTTTTCGATGATTTTTCTTTTTTTATCATATTTAAGGCGATGTGTCTGAG
>JACRBZ010000055.1 GCA_016219185.1 Deltaproteobacteria bacterium | reverse complement strand
GCACCATATGAGAAAGGCGTTAAGATTTCTGGGAAAGAAAAATCAGACCTTGAGCAACGATTACAACGATCACCCGTTCTGCACTGGTGGGATATAACAATTTACCCTAAAACGGTAAATTTGTAAATTCTTTCTCCCTAAGCTTCAGGTGTATCTGATTTTGCTGATTGATGATTTTTCGCGGTTCATTTTGAGTTGGAGTTTATTGCAAGAGACTTCTATTGACGCGGTAATTGATGTGGTTCAAAGGGGCATGGCGCGTTTCGGAAAACTTGAGGAATTATTGACAGACCGGGGGTTTGTTTTTTATTCTTGGAGAAGCGCCAACCGATTTGAGCGGTATCTTGAACTGGAGCGGATCGAGCATACACATGCAAGGCCCCATCATCCGCAAACGCTTGGGAAAGTGGAGGCATTAAATCGCCGGATCAAGTCTGAGTTGATTACAAGAAAAGAATTTCAGACGGTTCAAGAGGCATCAACGACGATAGAACAATGGGTCGATCACTATAACTATCATAGGACTCATCAGGGATTGGGAGGATTTTTGACGCCTGCTGATCGGTTTCATGGAAAGTCCGATCAAGTGCTAAGAGATATTGCAATGGGCATTGATATAACCAAAGCCACGATCGGCATCGAACGAAGCATTATCAACCTGGTTGTTGATTCAAAGGGAATACTGACGTTTTACCTGTTGGGTCAAGCGGTAGCGATCACAGGAGGCGAACATGTCGGTGGAAATGACTGCGGAAGAAGTGGCGATCATGATTCGAGCCCGTCAATTATTCAGGGAGAAGGGGCTTGCCCCGAATGCGGACATATCCGAGATTTGTCAGGCTGCGGGGATATCGCGGAAAACCGGTTATCAATGGGCTGAAAAGCATGCGGAAAATGTTTCTGAGCAAAAAAAGCCTATTGAGAATGAACTGGCTCAGATACAGGCGGAATATGCCAGACTGAAAAAGGAATTTGATCAGATCAACCTGGAAAATCGAGGGCGCAAACTGGCCTGGGAGATTCATGGAGTAGATGCCTATCTGGCTTCAAAAAAAAGCACTATGAGCAGCCGGAAAAAGAAAAAGCGATAAGTTTTTTCAGAAACGAAGGGATTTCTCTGCAACAGCTTGCCTGGCTGCTGTTGCTGCCGATAAGTACACTGTCCGGTTGGAACCGGTGCTTTGATCAGAACATGAAGCCGTATGTCACAGAGGATCGCCGCGGCAAATCCACCAAGGTTAGCATAGAGGTGGTACGTCAGGTGGTAGAAGCCGCCAAAGCCCTAAAGAAACGGTTGCGACTGAAAAGCTTTATAAAAACCCTTCGGCAGGATTTGAATCTGGATTTAAGCCGGAAAACTGTTGAACAGATATTGATCGCCAACAATCTCTGGAAAGCGCGAACGCGAAAAAAACGGCCCGAATTCTATCAAAGTCTCAAACAGCGGATTCCCGGCGGGCTGCTGAGTCTTGATGGCAGCGAGTTTGTTGTGTGGATCAATGATCATGCCGTGAAATTCAATGTGGAGCTGGCGGTTGATGTGGGCACGTTCTGTCACACAGGCTTTAGCATCGATGCCAGTGAAACGGCAAATGCCGTCATTGGCGCCATCAAGCAGCATCAATTGAAATGGGGGAATCCGCTGGGTGTTATTTTCGATCATGGCAGCGCCAATCTGAGTGAGAAGGTCAGCAAATATCTTGATGAATACGGTATTGAAGCAGTTGCGGTGGGACCTTCCAATCCCAAAGGAAATGGAACCGATGAAGGAGCATTCAGCCAAATGAAGCGTGTTCTGGGAGAAATTCGTCTGGATGCCTCATCGTCTGACTCACTGGCAAAAGGGGTGTTGGAAGCCCTCATTCAGGTTTATGTACAGATGCGCAATAAACAACCCCTTCACGAACAGGCCGCCACACCGGTTCAGAATATGCAATACCCGGTATCGGACATACAAAAAGAAACGGAACGCCAAAGAATAGCCGCTCATAAAGCCATGCGAAATCATGACAACGTCAATCAAGCCAAAATCGACCGGCTGAACGCAATCATTGCCTATCACAGCCTGAATCCGGAACCGCTGGCACTCAAACGGGCTCTTGACTGCATCTGCCATTACGACTTAACAGCCATTGCCGATGCAGAGAAAGCCTTTTTAAAGGCCGTCAACCGGGATGGCAACCGAAAAACACTGCCTTATTTTTTCGGCATTCTGAGAAATGTACAACAGCAAATCGATGACACACGCTATCAGGACTATTGCAATAAACGATATAACCAACAGACCATGCTTGAAACTGAACGCTATATTGAAAAAAAACAGCAAGAGCCAGAACCACCGACAGTTATCGGCATCGTTAAAATGGCTGCAACCGCTGTCACAACAAAACTCAGTTCGATTAAAAAAATGACGATTGGAAGAGTTCAGGAACGGCTGCAGGAACGGCTGAAGGGAAGAAAGTATATCGGCCCGTTAAAGAAACAAATCATTGATACTATCGGTTCACTGAAGAATTTGAATTTAAATCAGCAGCAACAGGTCTGGAATGTAATTGAATCCCTTCTGGATCCAAAATCAACAATAGAAAGTGTTACCTTGATTTCTTAATTTTATTTGAATTTTTATTGTCCCATTACAATTAGTTGGATTATTTTGGACATAGGCATACAGGTTCATTCTCCCATCCAACCCAATCGGATCGGCGGTAATATAACGACCAGTACCCGGATCATAATACCGGTTCCAGTTATAATGAAGCCCAGTCTCTACATCAAAGTACTGGCCAGGTAAACGGAGGTTGTTCTTGACCGCCTCTGTTTGGATCTGGGCCTTGCCGAACGGGAGATAGGCGGCTTGCCAGACCACGGTGCCGGTGCCGGTTACCAGTTGCCGCGGGGTGCCGAGATGGTCATTGATGAAATAATAGGTGCCGGGATTGGTCTGGTATTCCCGCAGGGCTATTGGCTCTCCGTCAAGATATATATACTCCCGAAGCACGGTTCCATCAACAAGTGTTTCGGCGATAAGCCTGCTGTTCAGGTCATAGAGATAATGGATGGTCGTAGTGCCGATGGTCTTTCGTATCCGCCGGTTGCTGCTGTCATAGCCGTAGGTGGCAACGGTGCTGACTTGATTCTCCACCTGGATCATCCGGTTCAGGCCGTCGTAGACAAAGGTGTTTATCCCGTCTGAGACCATATTGCCGTTGGCATCGTAGGTGTAAGTCTTCGGAGAAGCGCCGGTGGTGCCGGTTAACTGGTTATTGGCGGAGTTGTAGCTGTAATCGGTTGATTGGCTGGTGGCGGTTGGTGACTGGATATTCGCAATCGAGGTCACATGGCCTCCGGCATCGCGGGTATAGGCATAGTCGAACCCGCCGGCTGTAATCCTGGTGGCATTGTAGCGTTGATCGTAGTTTCTGGTAAGATTTACCGAACCCAAGGAGGCACTCTTAAAAGGCCCGAAGGGAAGATGAGATACGGAGGAAACCAGAGGTGTGCCGTCCATATTGATCGAGGCAATCTGCCCGATAGCATCCCGTAAATATGTCAGGCTGAGGCCGCTGGGGTAGGTCATCCCGGCAAGATCGCCGGTGGCGGCATCCCAACTGTAGCCGATTGTATGGGAAGTGGTCCCGATCATCCTGGTCTCGGTTGCGACTCTGCCCTTGTTGTCATAGGTAAAGGAAACCGTTCCCTCTTGATCTTGAATCCGGCTGAGATGGCCGATGGCGTTTGATCCCTGGTCATAAGTGAAGAGAACATTACCCCCGGCGCTCGCATAGCTCAGACAGACCGGCCGATTCAAGGCATCGTAGGGAAATCCCGTGGTCTGTCCCTTCGCATCTGTGGCGGAGACAAGATTCCCGCCGCATCGTAGCTGTAGCCGGTAAGCCAGGTGTCCGGGGCCGTGCCGGAGACCTTTCTGCCGAAATCATCATAGGTGAAGCTTGTTACATTGTTTTTCGCATCCGTTACCCGGGTGACATTGCCATGCGCCTCATAGGTATAGGCGGCCGTGGTAGTGCCGGCTTCTGTCACCGACAGCAGGCGGCGGAGGGCATCGTACTGGTATCCGGTCTGCATGGAGGTGGCGTTGACAGTCTTTATGAGATTGCCGACCAGGTCATACTAAACCAATAATCCAATAGACGTCCCTCGCCACCACCCCTACTAAAAGCCTTCGAGGTAATGAGGTGGGCCTCTCGTGTGCCCTGTGTCTTCTTACATAATCCAACCTCACTTGTCGGACAAGGGCAGATGGAGCCTTGGCCCGACGCCCGATAAGCCGGGCTATCTCATCAGTGGCACGGCGTCAGCCAGGCCCGGCGGGGATTCCCTGATTCGGGCTGAGGTGTTGTGCGGGGTTTTGTGCAAGGTGGCGGCGTCTATTTGAAATCTATTCCCGCCACCCCAAAGGTATTCTGTCGATTTGATAAAAACACGGTTAAAGAAAAAGTAATTCCTTTGTTTATTCACTGTGATGGTTAATCGAAATCCAGAATGAATTCTAATTTTTGCTGTGACAATAATCATCTTGACAAGCATCGCATCATGGAATATTTTCTTATTTATCGCTGTGACATTTATTCAGCAGAAAGAAAACACGCCATGAACAAATTCATAAAAGCCATGATCGATCTTGAACCCAGAGCCAAGAACCAAGCGCCTGTCTGGATCCCGGATTTGCGCAAAAAGATGAACCTGCCCAAAGATGTTTTTGACCGTGAATTATTAACGCTGGCAAAAACCGGAAAGATATTTTTCAATCGGCACGCGCACCCTACCCAGATGAACGAGAAAGTGAAATCGGAGATGATCCCGGATGGCGAGGGAAATTACTACGTTGTTGCCGTTATCCGGGAAGAATCACAGATGGCGCCTCTGGTGCCAGAACCCGAGGTGGTGGCGGCAGGAAGATGTCGGGGCGTCGAGGATGTTTATCCCGAAGGCGCGAAGAAAACAGCGATGTCAGCAGCGATTGTGACCGCTGAGGATGTATCACCGAAGCCTCTGAAAAAGATCGAGCAAATCGTTCCCAAACCATCCGGGCGGGGACGCCCCGCGGTACCTGAACATCTGAAGCGGGTCCGGGTTGCCGGACGGTTCCGGTTGCCACAATGGTTGATGGACTGGCTACAGAAAGAAGGAGATGCCGGGCGCAAGATCGAGCGTGCGCTTATCGCTCAGTACGGATTGAAACCGCCAGGGGAGAGATTGTGATATTCAATCTGTCCCCATTTTCCTCTTTACACTATGCCGTTTTTCTCGGCGCTTTCTGGGCGTCCTCAAGCTCACCTTCGCAGCTCCCGCTAATCCTCTTTACGCAGCATGGCTCAACCCATACTGTATGAAATGATATTTCAGAATCTGCATGTTTATATTTAAAACTAATTTCAACATATCCACTATTGTCAAAAGCATCAACTTTAAATTTCATTCCTTTTTGAGCGCAAATTGCTTCTTGATCTTCATTCGGCAAGTTATTTAATAACTGATTGGTAATATTTATAAATAACACCTCATCGCCAACTGTAATTCTTTCACCATTACAATCTAATGGCTCTAAATAATAATCAGACATATTTACTCCATATTATCCTTCGTTACATCGACATCCAACGTGCTTTGGTTTCATGCCTAAAGCGTGTATTGCTTCCCTTTTTGCTTCTTTGGAAGCTTCCGCACAGCTACTAGCTGTACTTTCACCGAATGCAAATAATCCATCGCCTGGTTTGATATTTCCCGGCATGGTGGCGTCAGCATCAGCGCGGCAAATGCACGTACAGCCACATCTCGGTGCTTCTGGCTTTGGTATAGATCGTGAAGAAACCCCTGGAGAATTAGGTTTAGGTGGATTATTGCATATCGCTGTCCAAATGGTCCCAACAATCAATGGCCCATATTGGACGATTATTCGACAAGCTGAACCGATCAATGCATTCTGGCCTGACGGATCGATAAGATTAACTGGATTATTTAGGACATAAGCATAAAGATTCATCCCCCCATCCAACCCAATCGGATCAGCGGAAATATACCGTCCAGTCTCCGGATCATAAAACCTGTGCCAGTTGTAATGCAGGCCGGTCTCTTCATCAAAGTACTGGCCCGGAAAACGGAGGTTGTTCTTGACCGTCTCCAACTGTATCTGGGCTTTTCCGAACGGGAGATAGGCGGCCTGCCAAGCGATGGTGGCGGTAGCGGTTACCAGTTGCTTCGGGGTGCCGAGATGATCGTTGATGAAATAATAAGTGCCGGGATTGGTCTGGTATTCCCGCAGGGCTATCGGTTCTCCGTCGAGATATATATACTCCCGAAGCACGGTTCCATCAAGGAGTGTTTCAGCAATAAGCCGGCTGTTCAGGTCATAGAGATAATGGATGGTCGTTGTGCCGATGGTCTTTCGTATCCGCCGGTTGCTGCTGTCGTAGCCGTAAGCGGCTACGGTGCCGCCTTGATTCTCCACCCGGATCATCCGGTTCAGACCGTCGTAGACAAAGGTGTTTATTCCGTCTGACACAATGTTGCCGTTGGCATCGTAGGTGTAGGTCTTCGGAGTAGCGCCGGTGGTGCCGGTCAACTGGTTATTGGTGGAGTTGTAGCTGTAATCGGTTGTTTGGCTGGTGGCGGTCGGGGTCTGGATATTGGCGATCGAGATCACATGGCCTCCGGCATCGCGAGTATAGGCATAGTCGAACCCGCCGGCTGTAATCCGGGTGGCATTGTAGCGTTGATCGTAGTCCCTGGTAAGGCTGACCGAACCCAGGGCGGCAGTCTTAAAAGGCCCGAAGGGAAGATGAGAGACGGAGGAAACCAGAGGTGTACCGTTCAAACTGATCGAGCTCACCTGCCCGCTTGCATCGCGTGCATAGGCCAGGCTGAGACCGCTCGGGTAGGTCATCCCGGCAAGATCACCGGTGGTAGCATCCCAACTGTAGCCGATTGAATGGGAAGTGGTCCCGATCACCCTGGTCTCGGTTGCGATTCTGCCCTTGTTGTCATAGGCAAAGGAAACCGTCCCCTCCGGATCTTGAATCCGGCTGAGGTGACCGATGGCGTTTGATCCCTGGTCATAAGTGAAGAGGACATTACCCTCGGCGCCCGCATAGCTCTGACTAACCGGCCGGTTCAAGGCATCGTAGGTAAATCCCGTGGTTTGTCCCTTCGCATCGGTGGCGGAGACAAGATTTCCCGCCGCATCGTAGCTGTC
>JACRBZ010000057.1 GCA_016219185.1 Deltaproteobacteria bacterium | reverse complement strand
TGAGCCCCGATGGCCACTTGAAAATCCCCCATCTGTGGCCGGGTCAAAATCCCCCAGCGACAGGGTGTAACTTTTACTCTATTTCCTGAGAATCGGCAATCCTATTTTCTTCTTCATCCCTCATTTTCTCTTTTTTCTTTTCTTTGAGAGAGTCGGGTGGCCGCTTCCTTGAGCCGATAGCTTTTGCCCTCAAACTTCAACAGATGACCATGATGGAGCAGCCGATCGAGAATTGCCGAGGAAGCGGCGTTATCTTTCAGCAGAAGTCCCCAATCTTCTATCGGTCTATTTGAAGTAAGAAGTGTGCTTTTCCTTCTCGAATAGCGTTCGATAATGATATCCAGCAAATAATCGGCGGCATCCTCGGGCATCTTTTTCCGGAGGAACAAATCGTCTATGATCAAAAGGTCTGCCTCAGAAAACGCTTTAAACAGCCGTTTTTTATTGCCGGTCTGGTTTGCCTCGAAGATATCTTCAAAGAACGTATGCGCTTCCCGGTAGACTACCTTATGGAAAGATTGAATCGCCGCATGGGCGATGGTTTTGGCGATGTGGCTTTTGCCTGTGCCCGGAGAGCCGATTAAAAGAGCGTCATGACCGTTTTGGACAAACTTTACGGTTACCAGTTCATAGATCTCCTTTCTGGGTAGTTTGGGGTTAAAACTCCAGTCAAAGTCGCTCAATGTTTTAAGTTCCTTGAGGCTGGATGCCTTAAAATGTCGCTGCCTTAGACGGGAGAAGCGGTAATCCAGCTCATCTTGCAATAACCAGGCATAAGCCTCTAAGAATGGGGTATTCCCCTGGTTGGCCTGCAGGGCACGGCTTTCCAGGGTGGCCAGCATCCCGTGGAGTCGCAGCGCTTTCAATTGTTTTTCAATTTCCACCATTGACGTGCTCATACTGAAATCCTCCTTTTGTTTTTTCATCTACCCCGAAGGGCATTTTTAAATCATTCCTTGTTTTCTCAACCATTTGATCTGGATGAAGGACATATCTCCCGGATCCTTGATATGTGATCCGATCCGACATGGCGGCAGCCCCGGGCGCGTAAAGACCTGGTCCCAGTCAAAGACTGTAACGACAAATCCATTTTGTTCAAGCAACACAGCAGCCCTTTTAGTTCCCTGCCGGCCGGCTTCGTCCCGGTCCAGGAAAAGCGTGATTCTCGGAACAGGCACATGGGCATTGATGAACTTCAACCGGTCAATCTGCTCCACGGTGATATGCGCTCCCATTAACGCTCCCACATTCAGGCAGCCAGCCTCTACAAGCGCCGCCACATCAAAGAAACCCTCCACCAGAACCAGTCCGAACTCTTTCACCTGTTCTGTGGCCGCATGATCCATCAACAGCTTGTCCTGATTGTATATCTCCAGCCTCTTGTGAAAGGGGAAACCCCAGTACTTGCCGTCGGTGGCCTCCTGTTGATCTGTCAGCGCACGACCGATATGGCTAAGGATCACAGACTGTAATGTCGCTCCTTCTTCCATCAAACCGCGCACTTGAAACACCACCCGGCCATGGAGAGGAGATTGTGCCTCGCCTGACCGCTCCGGCAGATAACCACAGCCCAGGTATTGACAGCTTTCCTTCGAAACACCCCGCTGCTTTACTGGTTCAGGCCGTAAAAAAGGTCGCAAATCAACGCTGATGGGCTTGTTTTCCGTTTTGCTTTTTACCGCTATGGTCGGCTTTTGTTCTGTAGACACCGCGCCTGCATGCAAAGCCGAAATCCCGTTTTCCACCATCCAGCCTGCCACCTGATAGCAGTTCATAGGCCGGTCTTGTCGCTCCAAAAGTTCCTGACAGAAATTGAGAATCCCGCCGCCTTTGCCACTGCTGAAATCCTTGAATATGTTGTGTATTAAATTGACGTGCAAGGAAGCCTTATCTTCTTCGCTAAAGGGCGACTTGAGCCATATCTCATCTGATTTGCCCCGGTGCTCTGACTCCAAACCAAACACCTCGATCACTTTTGGCCAACTGGCATTTTGCCATACCTCCGGCAATTGCTCCCGCGATACTATAATATCCTGCGGTTTATCGGCTTTTGCCGCATATTGATCGAAAAACTCGCCATAGTCCGTTGCCGGCCGAATCAACTCATGCTCCTGCCTGACTACCGTGGCAGCATCAACATTCTTTTGGGCGTCTTTCGTTTTCTTGATTTCAACGAGTCGGCAAAAGGCCTTGTAGCTACGCAACCCCATCAAAATGGCCTCGTTCGCCGTCTGCTCAATATGGCAGGCTTCATATCGTCGGGCCAGGTTCACTATCCCCTGCATCCGCCGTTGCCCGCTCCGACCTTGTTCCTCAAATAAAAGCCCACACAATCTCCTGGTATTTGGACCTATACCCTCGGCCTTCCTTAATAGATAATCGGTCTGTCGGGATGGATTGAAAATACGATCCTCCGGCTCCATTTTCACCTCGCCCGCCCGATGGCTCTTTTGGTGGGTGCGAATCTTCTCCATGCTTCGGGGCTCGATGATCTCAATCTCGTCGGCATAAATCCGCACAATCACCTCCTGATGCAATGGCGCCGGCAGCGCCGAGTAATAGGAACGCCCCACCTGGATCGTTCCATCGTCCGATACCTTGCGTGTTTCCTGACAAAAGTACGGAAATCCGATCAATGGCAATGGTCTCAAAAAGGGCTTCTCTTCCTGAAACATCTCCTCCACCTGACGTTTCATGCGACCATGAATCCGCTTTGCGGCCCAGTGCTCTTCCCAATGGATCAACCAGTTGTTTTGCTCATCAATCCCTTCAAATACCCGCCCCTTCAATGCCGTGTTCTGGGTATGCTGAATGGCATTTTCGACGGTTCCTTTGCGATCAGGATCTCTCACCCGCGCCGGGTCCGCCATCACTCCATAATGGGTCAACACCGCCATATAGAGCGGATTTAACTCAGGTTCATAAATGTCAGGCGTAATGACCCCTTCCTTGAGATTGTCCAGAACCACATATTCCGGACAACCCCCAAAATACCGGAAGGCCTCCTCATGGAGCCTTGCCCATGCCTCCTGGCTCGACTTCCAGATCACTTTGCGAAATGAACGCCCGGAATACTTCAAGGTCATCACAAATAGTCGGGGGCGTAAGTACTTGCCTTTCTCGCCCAAAGTCTTGGCGCCCTGACCATAATCCACTTGCGCCTCTTCTCCAGGCAGAAACTCCAGCCGATCGTATTGCTCCGGGTCTTTTCGCTTCAATCCCCGCACAAAACGCTTTACGCTGTTATACTTGTGGGTAAAATTGAATTGCTCCACCAAATCCTGGTAAATAGCCGTCGCATTGCGGCCCAACCTTACCTGCTGTTCTATCCATGGCCGGTGGGGATCACACGCTGATCTGGCATGAAAAGGAATCCTGGCTTCCTGCCCGAAATTACCCGGTGGCCGGGGTGGGGGATTTTGAACCTCTCCATCATCCAAGCCGGTGGCCACTATTGCATTGGCATCATCCAAAGAAGAGGTTACATTGATCTGGCGACCGTATTTGCGAATGGTTTTACGGTCAATCTTGGCTTTACGGCTGATTTCACGCTGACTTATCTCGTTCTTGAGCAAGGTTGTCAGCGTTGCTTTTTTCGCAGCATTCAAAACGTTCATCCTTTCTTCCTCCCATAGTCATGTAAAAAAATGACTCATGGGCGATTATCACGCTCTGTCGCTGCTAAACACAAAAATACTTAACGCTTGCTCAATTTATCGATGGGCAGGTGGGGGATTTTCAAGTGGCCACAGGTGGGGGATTTTGGGTGGCCGCCGGGGATTTCGGGGAATTGAGCCTCGAAATGCAGAGAGCGGCGAAAAAATGGACGGTCCTGTTCTTTTACCCCGCCGATTTCACTTTCGTGTGAGCCACGGAATTCGCTGCTCTGGCAGAGCAGTACGGGCAGTTCAAGGAGCTTAACGCAGAAGTTGTCACCGTCAGCACCGACACCAAGTTCGTTCACCTCGCCTGGAAACAGAATGAACAAATGCTCGAAAAGGTGAAGTACCCGATGGGCTCGGACCCCACGGGAAAGGTTTCCCGCATGTTCGGAGTTTACGATGAAGAAACCGGCCTTCCGCTCCGCGGCACGTTTATCATCAACCCCGACGGCGTCCTCCTCAATTCAGAAGTCAATTTCTACAACATAGGCAGGAACGTTGATGAAATCCTGAGAAAGAT
>JACRBZ010000005.1 GCA_016219185.1 Deltaproteobacteria bacterium | reverse complement strand
GATGCGATGGCCGTCGATCTGAATCAGAATGCGGCTGTTGTAATCGCCCGGGATACCAAACCCCCGAATGCCGGCATACTGGTAGTTGCGGTCATATGTGACGTAAAACCCCCGCACACTGCGCAGCAGGTCAGCCAGCGTCCGGTATCCGTATTTCTGAATATCATCACTGGTGACGATGGTGATGGACGATGGTGCGTTTGAGGTCTTCTGCTCAAATTTGGACGCCCCAAACACCGGGATCTGCATCAGCTCTTCCAGGCTGAGGCTGGTCAGGTCCGACGTCGTGGCTGCAACATGGGAAAGGGGATAAAGAAACATGAAAAGATAGAGAAGGAATAGGATGTCACGAAACTGCGATTGCGCCATTAACGATTCTCCCTGAAAGTATTCCTGAAGGAAGCCGTTTCAAAACATATCAGGATGTTGTGGTTCAGGATATTAAAACCGAAGCTGCAAAACCCTTCATCGCGTAAAACGATTGAAGACACCCGATGGCGACACGATAACGGGAAAACTTCCGCTAATATGTGCGGATCCTATTTTGGCCTCAACCTTCAAACCTTTATTCTCTATCAATACTATTATGCACTTGTTACAAAGCCTCTTTTTCGCATTTTGGGAAAACAACATGGAACAGGGTTCCCTTTTCAGATTCATTGCACAATATGATTGCACCGCCCATGTCCCTCACAAGAGACTGAACAAGAGAAAGTCCCGGGAAAGAGTCATCTCTGCACTCAGGAGTGCGGAATGGGTCAAAAATTCGCTCAAGAATCTCCTTCGGCATATCATATCCCGTATAGCCGATGCTCAAATGAAGGTATTGGCCTGGTTTCAGATCGATATGCCGCGGGACGTTCTTGTCATCTATACTCATATCTTGCAGGCGGATCTCAAGAAAGCCAACTTTTTGCTCCATGGCATGCGAAGCATTTACACATAATACAATCAAAATCTGATGAAATTGAACGGGATCAGTCAATATTTTGCCATGAAAAACACCTGGCTGGAAACTAATTTCAATCGAAGCGGGCAGTAAAGCCTTGATGAATTTTATGGCTTCTTTGATGAGCAGAGTGGCCTCGATCGGAATTTTCTGGATGCCGGTCTGACGAATGAATATCAATATCTGGCTGACCAAATCTCTTGCCCTTAGGCCGGCTTTCAGAACTTCATCAAGATCTTTTTCCACGTTTACACCATTACTGATGCCCATTTTTGCAAGCTCGGTAAAACCCAGAATAGATGATAATATATTGTTTAAATCATGAATCAGTCCGCCTATAAGGGTACTGATAGTCCTTTTCTGGATGGCATCTTGAAGTTGAGTTTGCATTTTCTCCTTTTCTGAACGCTCGTGTTCGATGATTTGAGACTGTTTCTGCAACTATCTTTCCGCAGTTCTCCTCTGACGATTCTGAATCTGAGGAGCCAGACGAGCAACAGCAACTGTAAGTCAAACAAGGCGACGATGCCGACAATGTACCATTTGTGATCCTTCCAGAACTATGGATACTGATTCAGCCGTCTGGTCTCCACAAAAAGGCTGTTCTGATTTTCTTTCGCTGGCTGTGTCTGTGAAAACGGCTGGGCATACTTCGTGTTTAAAATGAGGCAACTGACAAGAAAAATCGATGAAAGAAAGCGCAGTATGGCAAAATTATAGAAGCTCCGCCAGCTTTGCCACTATCCGATTCCAATTCTGTCTGACGATGAATCTTTGATCAAAATGTTCAACGGTATTTCATGGTATGTAAATTATATTCATGATGTTGCGCTCATCGGCTTTTTTAATAAAAAGTCTCTCAAGCTGTCTTGGCAATTGGTGATATTTAGTTTTTTCCGAATGTTTCTCCGGTGTGTTTTCACCGTATCCACCGAGACAAAGAGATGCTCTGCAATCATATCCGAAGTCAGGCCTCTTTTGATCAGGGATGCCACGCGTGCTTCGGCCGTGGTCAGAGTGGCGGAAAGCAGATCAATCGGACAGGAATCGAAGACGATATCCTGAATCATGTTGATGATCACGTCAATCTCGATGGAATATTGGGCCAGACGGGTGTCCGATCGAATCTTTGCCAGTGCTGGTATCACGCCGGATTCGATTTTTTGAGTAATCCGGTTGAGGATTTCGGTGCGCTCGAAATCCAGATTCTGTGCCAGAGTTGAAAAGGCTCTGTTGGTATCCAGCAGACGTTCATTCATAAATTCGAGTTTCTGTTTCTGGTCCAGCAGCAGGGCGTGGTTGTGCCGCAGATCGGCCAGCATTTGCTTCATTTGGCGATCTCTTTCCTGGAGCTGTATGGCCCGAAGAAGGGAATGATTCATCAGTTCGAACGAGAGCGGTTTCTGAAGGAAATCGAAGGCGCCGTTTCGAATGGCCTTAATGACCGTATCCGTATCCGCATAACCTGTCATAATAATGACCTTGGTTTCTGGAAAATTGTCCATGATTGTGGGAATCCAATCCAACGTCATTTCGGTCGGCAGGCAAACGTCCAGCAGAAAAATATCGGTGGAAACGCTATTTTTAAGCAGCTCGGTTAAAGAAAAAGGCTCTGGCAGAACATAGGGAATGAAATTCCAGGAAGAGAGCATTTTTTCAATAATTTCACAGATGCCTGAGTCATCATCAACAATGGTGACGGAATGACTTGGAGAACATTCCATGCAGTTTTCCTCGCCTTCAAAACCGATTGCGTAGGAAATCTGATGCTGATCTGAAAGGCTACCGGAATCTGGGGAAGTTGCCTGCTTCATGCTGTCAATTCCTTTCTGATGCAAGAAAGTTCGCTTTATTGAACCACATTATGTACGAAACGCATTTCTTGCTCTGTTTTGAACTTCATCAAACGACTTCCGTCCTCTCATTGAGATACGGAAAATCTGCCTCAAAGGCATGCTGAATTCAATAACGTATAGAAAACATAGACAACATATTCAGTTATGATGTTGTTCATTTAAACAATTTGGAATAAAAAGAAAGGGGGATTTTTTCAATCTCATAGTGGGTACATAAATACCCATTCACTGCTTTAGCGACAATTAATAAATCAAATCATAATGTTATATTACATAGAACGTTCAAGTAAATTCAGACAGGCTGTTTGGTCAATTTGCCCCCATCCTTCATTGGCCTTCCAGCTCTGAATGAAAACCTCGACCAACCATTGTAAGTTATAGGAATTCATAATATCTATTGTTCGCCAGATTGAATCATAAGTGATGATATATCGGAATTCAGCCTCACGCTCATACTTAAGACCAATCACAAATCTTTTTTATCACGAGTGTGAACATTCAAAGCAGGCACTTTCTGTGCTATCACATTGATATCATTACCCATATATCCACAAATGGATTTGTATTAGATTTTATTATAATGCTTCTTTTTAATGCTTCTTGTCCATAGAGGGAGAGCTTCATTTTGTCTGAGGGAATCTCCCTACCAGAGGAGGTTTCCCCATCTGTCCTGAAGTTGATGAGGGATTTTTCAAGATATGCCGGCCGCACTCATGATAAATGCCCTGATAGGTCAAGAGTACTGGGAAGTATTGTTCAACATCAACGCCGAGTTGGTATCAATGGAGAAACGTGGTCACAACAAATCGGCGGTAAAAATTATTCAGGCGCTGCCCGAAGTTATTTTCGACTTTTCTCAGCCCAATCTGCCAATAGAGTTACATGAAAGACCAACGGACCATAAGCAAGAGGGTACCCTGGCTGGACAGTAAAAAGCATAGCGAATTACGGCTGATCGACCTTATAGACGGTTATCGGCCCTTCGATACCCTTTACGGTCACCGGAGGAAGGGCTTCGGTCCGACCAAAAGATCTTATGGCCGCAAACACCTTGTCCCGAGTGCTGCTGCAGATCAGGATTTCGCCGGCCCTTGCCAGGCGCTGCAGCCTTGACGCCATGTTGACGGCCATGCCGATCGAAGTGAATTCTTTTTTTCGAATCGACCCCAGAATTCCCGAAAACACCTTTCCCGTGGAAATACCGATGCCGATATTCAGCCGGAAACAGCACCCGGTATCGAGCGACGCGTTGATCTCGACAGCTCTTTTCTGTATGCCGACAGCCGCATGAATGGCCTGGACCGCGTCATCGGCATGCAGGACAGGGGCACCGAAAACCGCCATGATGCTGTCGCCGATGTGTTTGTCCACGGTTCCGTTGTGCTGATGAATGATCTCCGCCATGGGCGTGAAATAATGATGATTCAGGAACGCGGCAATGTCCCGGGCTTCTGAATCACGGGACATTTTCGTGAAATTTCGAATATCCGAAAATAAAACGGTGACCTCGTGAAATCGGGGTCTGAGTGCCTCCGCGGAATCGGTGATTTCCCGATAAACCGGATCCGATACAAATTGTCTCAGGCATTTTCGAATGGTGATTTCGTGGATTTTTGCCCGCAGTTCGCGGTTGTCGAAAGGCTTGGTCAAAAACCCGTCAATGCCTTCGTTTGTGGCCTGGATGGCGGTTTCCACGGTGGCATAGCCGGTCAGGATGATTCGGGTAATGTCCGGGTTCAGTTTTCCGATGCTGGTCAGGGCTTCCAGTCCATCCATGCCCGGCATTTTAAAATCGGAAATCACGGTGCCGATATTTAAAATATGGTCCTGAACAAATTGAACACCGGATTCCCCGTTTTCCGCGGTAAATATCGGGTAGGATTCCCGCTGCAGCGCACGAACGACCGACCGCCGCATGCCTTCCTCATCGTCGATAAACAGCAACCCGTTCATGACAGTCACCCCCTGGGATGATATTTTTCGTGCATGCGTTTAAGATGATCCCGCGCCACATGGGTGTAGATCTGCGTGGTTGAAATGTCCACGTGCCCCAGCATGATTTGAACCGATCTCAGGTCTGCACCGCCTTCCAGAAGATGGCTGGCAAAGGAATGGCGCAGGCTGTGGGGCGTGATGGGTTTGGGGATTCCCGCAGCCTGTGCATACTGTTTGAGAATCTTCCAGAAACCCTGCCGGGTCATGGGTTTGCCGGCCCTTGCGAGAAACAGGAATGGACTGGTATGCGGACAAAGGAGAAGGGGCCTTGCCGTTGTCACATAAAAATCGATTTTCTGCCGGGCCGGCTGTCCAAACGGCACCATGCGCTCCTTGGCACCTTTTCCAAAAACGCGAACGCAACAACCGTCCAGGTTGACATCCTGAATCTTCACGGTCACCAGCTCGGACACCCGAAGCCCGGCGGCATACATCAGCTCGAGCATGGCGGCGTTACGGATGCCCGCGGGTTTATGGGAATTCGGCATGCTTAAAAGCTGGCTGATCTCCTGAACCGAGAGAACATCCGGAAGCTTCAGGCCGCTTTTGGGCAGATCGAGTCTTCTGGCCGGATTCTGCTCAAGAATCTTTTCCTGCATCAAATACTTGAAAAACCCTCTCAGGGTCACCAGGTGCCGTGCCCTGGATCGGGGGCCCATTCCGGAATCCCGCAATCCGATGAGGTGCTTCAAAATAACGGGCGAGTCCACCTCGCAAAGGCTCTGAATCCCGACAGTTTCCAGAAAGTCCGCAAACCGCTTTAAATCCCCTTTATAGGAATCCAGCGTATTGGCGGAAAGCCCTTTTTCGATCAGCAGGTAATTGAGATATTGGTCCCCGAGGCGTTCTGGCGAGTATTCAGCATGCACGGCTTAATTCCCGTTTGCATCGAATGACCGATAACTTCTCTGCTTTCCAGATATCGCGGTTATACTCCAGAATGGTGCGATCCGAAGAAAATTTCCCCGCCCTTGCCACGTTGAGGATGGATTGGGTGGTCCAGGCTTCCCGATCCCGATACAAGGCATCCACTTTCATCTGGCACTGGTGGTAGGCCTCAAAATCCGCCAGCACCAGATAACGGTCTTCACTCAATAGGGCATCCATCAAGGGTTTGAACAGATCCGGTTCCTCGGGACAGAAAAATCCTTCCCGAATCAGGTCAATCGTCTGTTTCAGGATCGGGTCCTTCATATAGTAATCTGTCGGGTTGTAGGTGGGGCGGATGACAGGGACTTCATCCGCGGTCAACCCGAAGATGAAGATGTTCTCCGGACCCACCTCGTCCCGGATTTCCACATTGGCGCCATCCAGGGTGCCGACGGTCAGGGCACCGTTCAGGGCGAATTTCATGTTGGAGGTTCCGGAAGCCTCATAGCCCGCGGTGGAGATCTGCTCGGACACATCGGATGCCGGAAAGATTTTTTCGGCCAGAGACACCCGGTAATTGGGCAGGAAAACAACCTTGATCCGCTTTTCCGTCAGAGGGTCCCGGTTGATCATTTCACCAATATGACAGATCAACCGAATAATCATTTTGGCACTCGTATAACTGGGAGCAGCCTTGCCGCCAAAGAAAAATGTCCTGGGATGAAAGGCCTGGTCCGGTTGCTGTCGGATCTTCAGCCAGCAGTAAACCACATGCAGAATGTTCATCAACTGGCGCTTGTATTCATGGATCCGCTTGACCTGAATGTCAAATATGGATGTTGGATCGATCGATACGCCGGTCAGTTTCAGGGTGATCTGAGTCAGCCGGTCCTTGTTTTTCTGTTTGACCGCATGCCAGCTCTGAATAAAATCCGGGTTATCGATCAGCGGCTCCAGTTTTCTAAGTTGGTTCAGATCGGTGATCCAATCGTCTCCAATATGGTCGGTAATCAATTCCGCAAGGTTCGGGTTTGCGGCCAGGAGCCACCTGCGGGGTGTAACCCCATTGGTTTTGTTATTGAATTTTCCCGGATACAGCTCGCAGAAATCCTTCAGCTCTTTTCCCCTGAGCAGCCGGCTGTGAAGCTCGGCAACCCCATTTACCGAGTGGGAGCCGACAATGGCCAGATGGGCCATGCGAAGCTGTTTTTCCGGGCCTTCCTCGATCAGGGACATCCGATTCATCCGCTCTTCATTTCCCAGAAAATAAAGCGACACATCCCGCAGAAACCGGCGGTTGATCTCATAAATGATCAGAAGGTGCCGCGGAAGCATGGTTTCGAACATGCGGACCGGCCATTTTTCCATGGCTTCCGCAAGCAGCGTATGGTTGGTATAGCCACAGGTTCGGTTGGTAATGTCCCATGCCTTTTCCCATGCCAGTCCATGGTCATCCATTAATATCCGCATCAGCTCGGCAATGGCCAGGGACGGGTGGGTATCGTTCATCTGAATGGCGACCTTTTCCGGAAATTCATCAAAGGTGGTGTGAGTCACCAGATACCGGCGCACAATGTCCTGAATGGAGCAGGAAACAAAAAAATACTGCTGTTTCAGGCGAAGCTCCCGGCCTTCATAAATATGGTCATTGGGATAAAGCACTTTCGAGATGTTTTCCGAGATGTTTTTTTCCTCGACCGCCTTCAGATAGTCTCCTCCCTGAAAATATTTCAGATCGAATTCCTTTGAAGCTCGGGCCGACCACAGCCGCAGGGTGTTTACCGTCTCATTGCCATATCCGTCAATGGGCGTATCATAGGCAATTCCGATCACATCGCTGGTATTCACCCATTCGGTTTTCAGGGTTCCGTCCGGAAGCGTGATCTGCTTGACCTTACCATAGAAATGAACCGTCAGGGTGTATTCTGGACGGGGAATTTCCCAGGGATTTCCATATTTCAGCCAGATTTCCGGAAGCTCCACCTGGCCCAGATCCCGAATGGCCTGGTCAAAAATGCCGAATTCATAGCGAATGCCATATCCATAAGCCGGTATTTCAAGCGTTGCCATGGATTCCAGAAAGCATGCGGCCAGACGGCCAAGACCGCCGTTGCCCAAACCCATGTCCGGCTCGTTTTCCGAAAGCTCTTCCAGGTCGATGTCAAGCCCTTCCATGGCTTTTTGCGCTTCCGGATAAATTCCCAGGCTGATCAGATTGTTGATCAGAAGCCTGCCCATCAAAAACTCGGCCGACAGATAATAGACCCGCTTGGCATCGTGCTGGTAATAGCATTGCTGGGTGTGTATCCAGCGCTCCACCAGTCGGTCCCGGGTGGCAAGGGCCAGCGAATAATACAGATCTCGGTTTGTGGCCGTGTACTGGTCTTTGGAAAGCGAGTATTCCAGATGGTTGGCAAAAGACATCTGAATGCTATCGGCGTTCATGCCTTTGTGAAAGGTGCCCCAGTTGTCGAACAGGGTGCATTTTTGCATAATGTGTTCCTTCCCGAATCAACGAGAACCGTGAGCAGTTAAGGGGATTTATTGCCTACTGAGGTCGCATTTTCGGATTTGCATAACAGAACAGGCAGTTATGATAACAGGGATGGCGGGTGTAGGATCCGATATCCACGGACGTCTGACACCCGCAACCCTTCTGGATTCGCTGCCCCCTGTCCTTTTTTATCGTTAATCTTTCCCCGGATATTTCTATCAGAAGATGACCGGAGATGCACGAACTTTTTCCGATTTGCGAATGCAAGGGAAGCAGATCCATCAGTTCCGGCTCGCAACAGGTAAGCAATCGAATATGTCTGGATTGCAGGATCGTTTCCATTTTCATGAGGATGTCAATTTTTTGATCATCCGGGGGGTCCAAAAACGAAAATCCATTGATGGATCGTACGCGCTTTTGAATTTTGGGATAATGATCCATAAAGCTGGTAATGCAGGTTCGGATTCCACATGCAGCGACAGCATCGGCAATCAGAAGGAAATCGTGAAGGTTGTGGCGCATTGCCTGACCGTGAAACCGATAGAAACAAATCGGATCGAACCGCCAGTGAATGCACCGTTTATCAAATCGGCGGCTCAGATATGCCAGTTGCTCCAGTCGCTCCGACAAAGGGGGTACGTTGGGCTCAAGGAGCAGATCCGTGGAGTTGATGGTGAAATTGAAAAAAAGATGATACCCTTTTTGAATGAGCCGGTCGCCGTATTTTCCGCGAATGAACGGTCCGAAATCCTTGGACCAGAAGACAATGCCAGTCACATTGTCCGGCGTAGCCGATATGCGGGATATCCGGCCATTGTAAGGATTCTGGATTTCAAACACCCCGCTGTCCATCTGTTTCATGAACCATTCCATGTAAAAGGCGGGAATATCGGTTCTGCGAGATGCCGAAATGATTACGGGGGTATTGAGATTGGTCCTGGAATGCGTTATGTTATTATTGATGATGATTCTTTCTTCTTTTTTGCAGGAAAATCATTTTATATGAAGACGTCCATTCAAATCAAACTGTTTGCATCGCTTGGCCGGTACTTGCCGGATAACGCCGACAGCTTTCCGATTGAACCGGGAATCACGATTGGCGCCCTGGCGCTCCGTATAGGAATTCCCCTCGAATCCGCAAAGCTGATTTTCATCAACGGACAAAAAGGCGATTTATCCGCGATGCTTTCCGGAGGAGAGCGCGTGGCCATTTTTCCGCCGGTTGGCGGCGGATGAAAAGAGGGGCCGATGCCTGATGAACCCGTCTCCTTCAAACCGAGTACGACACCCCGGCTATTTCCGGATGGAAAGCCCTATCAGAGCGCATCAACCCGGACCATCGAAAACACGGCAAAACTTCATTTCAGCAATGATGGCCGAATGGCGGAAATTTTCGCCCTTACCCACCACGCAATTCCGGAGCGCTATGCCCGGAACATGCAGACTTTTTCCAGCCAGGACCAGGTTGTTCTGCTCAGCGCTATCGTTTGCATTGTCGGTTTGGGAGGCCTGGGCGGCGCTGTAACCGAAATTCTGGCGCGTCTGGGAATCGGCACGTTAACCTTGGTTGACGGGGATGTTTTTGAAGACAGCAATCTCAACCGCCAGCTTCTCAGCACGCCGCAGTGGATGGGTGCTTCCAAGGCAAAAGCAGCCGGAAAAAGGGTCCGGGAAATAAATCCGTCGGTTCAGACCCGCATTCATGAAGTATTTCTGGACTCCATGAATGGCGCGCAGCTTATCGAAGGCGCCAATGTTGTCGTGGACTGCCTGGACAACCTGAAAGACCGGTTTGTTCTGGAAAAAGCCGCCAAAGCCGCTGGTATTCCCCTGGTCTCTGCCGCCATTGCCGGAACCTATGGACAGATCACAACAATTTTTCCCGAAGATTCGGGCCTGAGCCTGATCCATGGCCCCGAAGACCAGGTTCCGACCAAAGGCGCCGAAGCCTCCCTGGGAACGCTTCCCTACACCGCCTTGGTGATGGCATCCCTTGAATGTTCAGAAATTGCCAAAATTCTGCTCAAACGGGGAAATCTGCTAAGAAACAGGCTCCTGGTAGTGGACCTGATGGACAATGTAATGGATGTGCTTTCCCTCCTGGTCCAGTGATCCCCTTTCCCTTCAATCCGCGTGCTCTCGGACGTTGAATTCCAGACGCCATTGACGTCCGTCCGAGGGGGATATACACCAGATTTCCAGGGTTCCGATCTCGGTGGCGCGGGATTCCAGGGTGACCGGAATCAGGGTGCCGGAATCGCCACTGAGCTCCATTTCCAGGGTTGTGGCCAGTTCAATTTCGCCTTCCCAGGCTTCTACCACTTCTCCGGGCCGATCTTCATGGCGCACCGTAGACCCCAGAAAATCAAACTGGGCAGGCTCTCCGACCACAAGAACGAATTCCCGGTTTTCAATGGCCTGCGACGTGCCTTCTTCCATGCCGAAAGGCGCCACGCACAGCGCTTTTACCGGTGCGGGCATTCCGGGTACGGCCGGCATGGACGCGGCAACGCCGATGTAATAGGATTTGTTCAGACCGCCACGAATCCGAATGCCGCCGCCGCGACGGGCAAGGCCATAATAGACGGCGCCCCGTGCAACGGAACGGTCGAAATCCCGTGAAGGCAGTTCCCGCAGGGAAGGGCCGGATGCCGTATTCGCCCACGCCGTCAACACTTCGATAACCCGGTTTCGCAAAAGGGGTGCTTTCATCACGCCGCCATTAAACAAAACGGCTGTTGGGAGCTTTTGTTTTCCGGATTCACCGAACTGGTTGCTGAGAAACCAGGCCAGGTGGCGGGTGATGGCTGGATCGGCTTCATAGGAAAGGCCGATTTCCCGAATTCCCATGGCCCGCTGCTTTACAGGTGCTTCGGACAGGTCGCAGGCCGGCAGAAACCCCTCCAATAGAACCCGGTATACATCCTCAGCCGAAAGCCGGGTTTTCAGGGTCCCGCCGATCAGGCTGCTGCCCCTTCCCAGCAAGGTGATGGGGTAGTCTTCGGACAAACTGCCGGATAAGATCGTTTCTTTGCCTTTCCGGCAGGTATGGCACAGCCCGCGCATCTGCCAGGTATCCAGGCGGGTCCCTTTTTCAGCCATTTTCTGTGATACGGTATAGGCCAGCGACAGATCCATGTTGTCTCCGCCCACCAGCAGATGATTGCCCACGGCAATCCGTTCCAGAGCCAGTTCCCCGTTTTGTTCAGACACCGCGATCAGACTGAAATCCGTTGTTCCACCGCCGATATCGCAAACAAGAATCAAATCGCCTTTTTCCACTTTTCTGCGCCAGTTGTCCCCTGAAGCTTCAATCCAGGCATAGCAGGCGGCCTGGGGCTCTTCCAGAAGGGTCACATGGTTCAGTCCGGCCATTTGCGCGGCCTTTACCGTGAGTTCCCTGGCAACGGCATCAAACGACGCCGGAACCGTGAGCAAAATTTCCTGGTTTTCCATGCGAAGGTGATCATCGAATCCGGATGGGGTCCTGGCCATTTCATAATCCCAGGCATCCCGGATGTGTCGCAAAATGGCCGCGGATGCGCCAACCGGCGACAATTTGAGGTGACTATCGGGTCCTTCCCACGGCAGAATGGGTTTGTTCCGGTCCACCAGCGCGTGGCAAAGCCAGGATTTGGCCGAGCTGATCAGGCGGTGGGGAATCTCGGCCCCCCGGTTTCGTGCGAACTCGCCGATAGCCCGGGTGGCATGCGTGTCCCACGGCAGGACAAGTGCCTGAAAAGGCGTATCGTTTTCTCCGGGAATCAGCACCGCGCTGGGAAGAATATCCTGTTTTTCAATTGTTCCGGGACCGGTAAGCTGAGGAATGGCGAAAACCTGTATGGGTTCCCCTTCTCTGGCATAAGACACCACGCTGTTGGTGGTCCCAAGATCAATTCCAATGATAAATTCTGGGAAAGACAAGTTGGTTTCCTTTCAACAAACTATGAAATTTCAACTTCCGCCGGGGCAATCAGGGATGCATCCTGACTTGCGGACAGAGTGGGCAGCTCCAGCTTTGCCGTTTTCCAGCCTTTGTGACGGATGACGCCGGTAAACGGCGGCTCTCCGGCGACATTTCCCACCAGCTTGACGGCTGCGGTGTCAAACCCTTTCTGAAGGGTGAGTGTTTGGCCTTCTTCCTGATCCAGAACCGGTTGAAGCGACAGGTATTTGAGGGCAACCTTATTGCAGTTTTCATGAATGCCGCGAACCGCAGCGCCGATTTGAGCATCTTCATAACCATCCAGATTTTCCGATAAAAAATCCAGAAGCCTGCCTTCGCGCTGAAACATGCTCAGCAGGTGGATAAACAGCCGTTTGTCCTGCTGTTCTCTGTAGAGGCGGTTTTCGGGTTCACAGACCCGGGATTGGGGCAAAGCCGCCTGCGGTTTCAATGGGCTACGGCGAATCGCCAGCCACAGCAATACACCCCACAAGGCAAAACCGGCGGCAAAAATAGGGGCTCCATAGCCGATGAAACGACCCTTTGTATCGGCAACCCAGTTTGCAACCGCCTTGAAATCGGCGATATCGGGGTGCGCCGATGACAAGGCCGTCAACCGGACCGAAATATGGGCAATGCCCCAATATCCCAAAGCCATGACCAGCAAGCACAACACGCCCATGAACAGTAAAATAATGCCAATTGAACGCCTGGAAAACGCCTTTTCTGAATCCATAAACCCTCTTCTGTCCGACTGTAAGAAATTTTAAATTCCTTGTTATCCATGAAATCTTATGATAACAATCATCGCTAATATTTACTTTTTAACGCGCTTTTTTTTTGTTTATGGACTATATACCAACTAAGAAAAATTATAAATACCGATTCGATTTTGAGATCGGCTATCTGGTCAAAAGCCCTTGCCGGGAGTGCGAGATCCGGGATGCTTTTCCAGGTTGCATGAAAGAATGCGTCGTTCTGAATCGGATTCATGAAGTCTTGTCTTTTGGGATATCCTGTTCCAAAAGAGCCTCATAGACTTAATACCCTTAAGTCGTTTAGTGATGTCCATGCCAGAGACGGATTCCTTCCAGGCCCTTTCCATATTCCCCATCCAGAAGACGGTGAGCGAAAGATCCATCTTGATAGCTGGATGGATTGGGTACGATGAAGTTCCTGTTGTCCGGTTTTTTTGCGTTTATCGTTTGTCGTCAGCCGTATTGAGGCGTCTCACATTCCCATCTAACAATCTCCTTGGGAAAGGAGATTCAAAGGATTTTTGCGTCCAGTGAAAGGCAAGTGATCGAATGTACATGATAGGATATTTTCTGATGGCTGTGGCCAAGGTGCTCGATCTTGCATTGAGCTTCTATATGTGGGTGGTTGTGGCAAGGGCGATTCTGTCCTGGGTGAATCCGGATCCCTATAATGCCATTGTTCGCTTTATCCACGCCGTAACCGAGCCCGTGCTGGCTCAGATTCGTTCTCGGATTCCGGCCAGTTTTGGCGGAATCGACTTTTCTCCCATTATTGTGTTTTTAGGGGTAATTTTTTTACAGACGTTTGTGGTTAACACGCTCAAAAGAATATCATTCAGCATGATGATGTAAGGTGAAATCGTGAGAGAAGATATCGAAGTCACGCCGCTGGACATTCAGCAGCATCAGTTCAGTGTGAGGTTCAGAGGGTTTGATATTCAGGAGGTGGATGAATTCCTGGAGCAGATCGCACATACCCTTGAGGCGCTTTATGACGAGAATGAGCGGCTCAATGAGGAGAATCAGGCGCTGAAACAGGAACGGAACGGAATTGCCGTCCGGGAAGACAATTTGAAACAAACGATAACCGATTCTGAAAAACTCATTGATCAGATGAATGAGACCGCTCGAAAATCTGCGGAAATGATTACCGCGGATGCCGAGGTCAAGGCGCAAATAATCATGAATAAAGCCAGCAATCGACTTGCCCAGATTCATGAAGATATCATTCAATTGAAAGGCCAGCGCATTCAACTGGAAGCCCAGCTCCATTCCATTATCGAGGCTCACTTTAAACTCCTTGAAATGGCCAAGACGCAGATGAAAATGCGGGATGAGGATTATGATCAGTCCAGATTGCCGGGTCATTCCGATACTTCATCTCAGTGAATCTTATGATGCCATGACAGAGGACGTTACCTATGGCCAAAATCGATGCTTTTTTTAAATTGATGCATGACCAGGGAGCCTCAGACCTTCATCTGGTATCTGGCCAGCCCCCTGTGCTCAGGATTAACGGGGAAATGGAGCGCATCAAATATAAGGTGCTGGACAATGATATGCTGAGAAGCATGTTGTATGAGATTTCCCCCGAAGACAAGGTCAAGGTTTTTGAAGAAACCGGGGACGTGGATTTTGGTTATGAGATCCCGGGGCTGGCCCGATACCGGGCCAATTTTTTCATGCAAAAATATGGCGTGGCCGCTGTTTTTCGCCAGATTCCCAACATCATTCAGACAGCCGAACAACTGGGGCTCCCCGGCGTTATCCCCAAGCTGGCATTGTTGCCCAGAGGGCTTGTTCTGGTTACGGGCCCCACCGGAAGCGGTAAATCCACGACCCTTGCCGCAATCATCGATGTCGCCAACCGCAGCCGCAAGGATCATATCATTACGGTTGAAGATCCCATCGAATTTGTGCATCAGAGCCAGGGCTGCATTATCAATCACCGGGAAGTGGGGCTTCACACCCGAACTTTCAGTGCCGCTTTAAGAGGGGCGCTTCGGGAAGACCCGGACATCATCATGGTCGGTGAAATGCGGGACCTGGAAACCATTTCACTGGCCATTGAAGCGGCTTCCACCGGGCATCTGGTGTTTGGAACCCTGCATACATCAAGCGCCGCCAAGACCGTTGACCGCGTGATTGAGGTTTTTCCCGCCAATCAACAGGAACAGGTCCGCTCCACACTGGCGGATGGTTTAAGGGCTGTCGTTGCCCAGGTTCTTTTCAAGCGGATTGATAAAAAGGGACGTTGCGCAGCTCTGGAAATCATGATTGCGACCCCGGCCGTCCGAAACTTGATCCGTGAGGCAAAGACGTTTCAGATCCCCTCATCCATCCAGACCGGCAAACGTTACGGCATGCAGCTTCTGGATGATGCCATCATGGACCTTTTGATTAAAGGCATGATCCATCCGGATGACGCCTATGCCAAGGCCAATGACAAAGCGAAATTTCGCCCCTATCTTAAAACGCCCCCGGCTGATTTTACCGAAACCTGATTTTCGGAATAAGGAGGATGTGATGCGGAAACAGGAATGCGACTATATCCTCAACCGAATGATGGACTTTACCAGAAATGTTTCCGACCTGAACATTACCGTTGGAAAACCCTTTCAGGTGGAAAGTTCCGGCCAGTTGATTCCCGTGGAATTGAGCCCGCATTTTGAAGAACTCACCCCGTTTCAGACGGAAATTCTTGCCCTGAATCTGCTGAATAATGATCGCCGTCTGACCGAAACGCTGCTCAAGGAAGGTTCCTGTGATTTGTCATATGAACTTCCCGGAAAGGCCAGATTCCGGGTCAATATCTTTTCGCAGCAGCGTAAGTTCGCGATCGTCCTTCGAAAGCTGGAATCCCGTATCCCTAGCTGTGCGGATCTGGATCTTCCGGAATCGTTTCTGAAAATGGCAAAAGAAAAAAATGGCATTATTCTGGTAACCGGCGCAACCGGCACCGGCAAAACCACATCCCTTGCAGCAGTCCTGAACGAAATCAATGAAAATCAGGCGGTTCATATTGTAACACTGGAAGATCCGATTGAATACCAGCACCCGCATAAGCGATCCACATTCAACCAGCGGGAAATGGGAAGCGACTTCGACACTTATCCAAACGGTCTTCGAGCGGCCCTCAGGCAGGCGCCCAAGGTGATACTGGTGGGTGAAATGCGGGACAGGGAAACCGTTGAAATCGCATTGAATGCCTCGGAAACCGGCCATCTTGTTTTATCCACACTCCATACCGTGGATGCCGGACAGACCATCAACCGAATTCTGGGGATGTTCAATACCGAAGAAGAAAACCAGATTCGAATCCGCCTTGCGGAGTCCCTTCGCTGGGTTGTCTGTCAACGCCTGCTTCCCAGAATCGGGGGCGACAGGGTAGCGGCATTTGAAATCATGGGGACCAATCTGCGGGTCAAAGACGCCATTTTACACGGAGAATCCGAAGGCAAAACTTTTTATGAAATTATTCAAACCGGTAAAGCCTTTGGCATGACGACATTCGATGATTTCATCGTTCAACTTTACGAGAAAGGGTTGATTTCCGAAGAAACAGCCATGGCTTATGCTTCCCGCAAAGGAATTGTCGGCCGCGGGATCGATTCCGTCAAGGCCGACAGGGGAGAGTCGACATCCGATATTGAACGCCTTGAAGTTGACCGGCAATACGGGAAAAATCAAACGCGCAGGGTTTGACGGAGGGAATTGGAAAATGGACGTAATCTGCAATCAATGCCTGGGAAAGTTTAAAATATCCGATGAAAAAATACCCTCTGAGCAGGTTGTTTTTATTCCCTGTCCGCGCTGTAAAAATAGGCTCACCCTGGATACCCGTGCTGAAAGGCCGCTCACTCAAAACGATTTGATCAAACCCGTTCCTCCAACCCGCCCGGATGATAAACATCTGCTCGAAAGCATTTCAGCCGGCGTCTATGATGCTTCGGATAAACCTTTCGATTTTCTGGGACCCGGCGTTAAAACAGCCCTGGCTTGTGAATCCGATTCAGCGATTCTGTCCAAGCTGCGCTTTGTGCTCAAACAAATGGGATATCATACGGTAGAACCGCCAAACGCTACCGATGCGCTAAAAAAAATGCGGTTTCATGCCTTTGACCTGATCGTCATGAATGAGCTTTTTGACAGCCCATCTCCGGATGACAATCCGATTCTCACCTACCTGAATGACGTGATGATGCCTGTGCGCCGAAACATGTTTGTAGCCCTGATAACAACACGGTTTCGGACAATGGACAATATGGCGGCCTTCAATAAAAGTGTCAATGTGGTCATCCATTTGAAGAACATCGATGAAATCGCAAAAATTCTTCGCCGTGCCATTGATGAAAATACAGCTTTTTACAATATTTTTCAGGAATCCCTGGTAAAAACAGGCAAAGGCTAGGCGCGAATTTCATGACATACACCTGTTCGGATTACCGGCTGGAAATGATCTTGCTAGGTATTAGACGCAGACTCTACGAGGAAGATTTGCCTGAAGATGAGAAGGAAAGGCTACTGAGAGAAATCCGGCTCATCGAGGCTGAAATGGAAATGCAGGATTTATAATTCTTCGCTGATGATCCTCAGGCCTTCAAGGGTTAAATCGGGCTCAACCACGTCAATTGTGTGTGAAACGCCGGCAATCAGAACCGAAAGCCCGCCGGTTGCCACGATTTTGGGGTTTGTGCCCATTTCTGCCTTGAGTCGCATGACCATGCCGTCCACAAGTCCCGCATAACCGTAAATGATGCCGGATTGAATGCTGCTTGCCGTATCCTTTCCGATCACCTGTTTTGGCGGCGTGAAAATCTCGACACGCGGCAGCTTGGATGCATTCTTGAAAAGGGCTTCTGCTGAAATCATGATGCCGGGGCTGATGGCACCCCCCAAATATTCGCCGGTTTCCGAAATGGCATCAAAGGTTGTGGCGGTGCCGAAATCAATGACGACCAGACTGGTTCGATACCGGTGAAAAGCGGCAACTGCGTTGACGATCCGGTCTGCGCCGACTTCTCCGGGATTGGTATAAAGAATCGGCATTCCCTGATACGTTTTGGGATCCACCCACACCGGAGAATGATGAAGGTATTTTCGGCAGAATGCATCCAGGATATTGACCAGCGGCGGAACCACGCAGGAAACAATGGTTCTGTCGATCTGGTCCGGCTTTATCCGGCTTCCTTCAAATAAATTATAGGCCAGGATATGAAACTCATCTTCCGTGATGTTGCGCTCGGTGCGGATTCGCCAGTCTTTCAGCAGCGTCTGTTCTTGATAAACGCCAAGGACAATATTGGTGTTCCCCACATCAATCACAAGCAGCATCGGATATCTCCTTCATCGCATCCATGAGCCTTACGGTTGTCATCGTTCTGGCCACATCATGAACCCGCAGGATATGGGCGCCGCTTAAAATACCGGCCGCAAGGATGGCCTGAGTGCCGGTTTCAATGCTCTCCGAATCCGGGTCGAGACCTTGCGGATCCGCGGTTTTAAGAAGATTTCGAATAAAGGATTTTCGGGAAGGGCCGATGAGTATCGGCGCATCCAGAGACGCAAAGGCGCTCAAGCATCGGATCAGCATCAGGTTGTGGTGAATGGTTTTGCCAAAGCCGATTCCCGGATCAATGATGATTCGGGACCGCAAAATGCCCTGGCTGACGGCATGATCAACGGCTTCGGCTAAAAACGACCTGATTTCCGAAAGGAGATTCTCATAGGCCGGAGACACCTGCATGGTTTTCGGTGTCCCCAGCATGTGCATCAAAATCACCGGAACGCCGGATGCCGCGGCCACCTTTGCCATACCGGCATCTATTCGCAGGGCCCCGACATCATTGATGATGGAGGCGCCCGCCTCAATGGCGCGCCTGGCAACCCCGGATTTGGTGGTGTCGATGGAAATGGGGATGGATACGCGCCTTGCGATGGCTTCGATGACCGGAACGACACGGCGGGTTTCTTCCTCTTCAGTCACGGCATCGGAAAAGGGGCGGGTGGATTCTCCGCCCACATCCAGAATGTCCGCCCCGTCCGCAACCAGTTTTTCAGCTTGAGAGACGGCATGATCAAAGGCGTAAAACTTGCCGCCATCTGAAAAAGAATCCGGAGTGACATTTAAAATCCCCATGATACAGGTGCGGGAGCCCAGTTTCAGGTGATGATCTGCCCAGAATATATCGTGGTTCTTTGTCATGCTTCGACTGTTTTCTCCTCGGCCGGCGGATTGGAAGGAAATTGAAAATCAGGTCGAACATCGCGAATCAGGGCATCCAGTTCAGACCCCATGACGGTTTCCTTTTCGAGCAAAAGGGCAGCCAGCTTGTGTAAAATCTCCATGTTTTCCGTCAAAACCTGTCTGGCCCGCTCATAATTGTTTCGGATCAATTTATTGATTTCACTGTCAATTATATGAGCGGTTTCTTCGGAATAATCCCGATGCTGGGCAATTTCTCTGCCCAGAAAAATCTGCTCTTCATTTTTGGCATAGGACAGGGGACCCAGCAGATCGCTCATTCCCCAGGCGCGGACCATTTTCTGAGCCAGTTCCGTGGCCTGCTTGATATCATTGGACGCGCCGGTACTGATCCGATTAAAAATCAGCTCTTCCGCAACCCTGCCGCCAAAAGCCACGGACAGCTCGCTCTCGAGCTGATCCTTATACCGGAAATCCTGTTCTTCCGGCAGAAACCAGGTGATGCCGGCAGCCCTGCCTCTGGGGATAATCGTGATTTTATTGACCGCATGGGTTCCGGGCAGCAATCGGGCAACCAGCCCATGGCCGGCTTCATGATAGGCTGTGGTTTTGCGGTCTTCTTCCCTGACGACCTTGGATTTTCGCTCCAGACCCATATAAACCTTGTCCTTGGCGTCGTCCAGATCCAGCATGTCCACTTTTTCCTTATTTCGTTTTGCAGCCAGAAGCGCGGCTTCGTTGACAAGATTTTCCAGATCCGCGCCGGAAAAACCGGGGGTGCCCTTGGCCAGAACCGCTGTATCCACATCCGGTGCAATCGGTGATTTTTTCATGTGCACGCGAAGGATTTGTTCGCGGCCCTTGATGTCCGGCAGCGCGACCACGACCTGCCGATCAAACCGTCCGGGACGTAGCAGGGCCGGATCCAGAACATCCGGCCGGTTTGTCGCGGAAATCAGAATGACCCCTTCATTGGATTCAAATCCGTCCATTTCCACCAGAAGCTGGTTCAAAGTCTGTTCGCGCTCATCATGACCGCCGCCGAGTCCGGCTCCGCGGTGTCTGCCGACGGCGTCAATTTCATCGATGAAAATGATGCAGGGAGCGTTCTTTTTCCCCTGCACGAAAAGATCCCGAACCCGGGAGGCGCCGACGCCGACAAACATTTCCACAAAATCAGAGCCGCTGATGCTGAAAAAAGGCACGCCCGCTTCGCCGGCAATGGCCCTGGCCAGAAGGGTTTTTCCGGTTCCGGGAGAGCCCATCAATAATACTCCCTTGGGAATGCGCCCGCCCAGGCGGGTGAATTTTTTGGGTTCCTTTAAAAATTCAACGATCTCTCCAAGTTCTTCCTTGGCTTCGTCAATGCCTGCAACATCTTCAAATGTAACTTTTTCCGACTGATCCGACATGAGCTTGGCACGGCTCTTCCCGAATGACATAGCTTTGCCGCCACCTGCCTGCATCTGCCGCATGAAAAAAATCCATACGCCAATCAGCACGATCATGGGAAGCCAGGATACGAGAAGTGACATGTACCAGGGGGATTCCGCCGGTGGTTTTGCATTAATGGCAACGCCTTTTTGCCGAAGAATGCCGATCAAATCGCTGTCCTGAGGTGCATAGACCTTAAATCGGCTGTGGTTGGTGTCGGTAACATAAAGCTCCTGACCCTGCATGACCACATCGGCAATCCGGCTGTCCTCAACCAGAGAAAGAAATTCGGTATAACTGATGGTGGTGTCTGCCACATGCTGTTGATTGAAAAGATTGTACAGCATGATCATCATCAGGGTGATAACCAGCCATAAGGCCAGATTTTTGTAAAACGGATTCAAAAGAAATATCCTCCTCACAGTAAAGGTGAAGACTTTTTATGAGTTCATCAAAAGTGATGGCAATGTAAAAAGTTCAAGATCAAGGCGAGCGAGTCCTGTCTGTGAGGCGTACGACCAGTACGCCGCAATGACGAAGGATGAAGCTCAACGCAGATATTGGACTTTTTACGAAGCCATCAAAAGTAAATAATGATGAATTCTGATTCAAAAGTCAAGCCACGTAATTTTATATATTAATCATCATAACGGGTTATGCAAGCTCTGAATGGAGGGGCTGATAAATTTCGATTCTGAGCACCCGCCGGGTTGAAGGCGTGACTTTATAATGGCCGCTGATTCGATGCCCCACCAGCCAGACAATCTCATCCCCGCTCAAAAGAACCGGGCACTTCTGCCGTTCGGTGCGATCAATTTTGTGATCGATAAAATATTTTTGTATCTTCTGCGTTCCAGTCACCCCCAAGGGGTTGAACCGATCGCCAGGCTGAATGTTTCGAAGAATCAGCGGAAATTTCAGCATTTCCATATCCAGTAAGACAATTTTTTCGGACAGGGTTTCCATCATGCGGGATCCGATGGGTATTTCCGAAAATGCCAGCACGGCGCCGGTTTCGGAAATGGTAACACGCTCAACGAAGCCGGAAACAGAATAGAAAAAAGTCAGGGGCCTGCGCCGGATTTTCAGCCTGCGGCCGCGCAAAGATTCATCCATTTGATAAAATATCAGAAGACTTTTATTTCGCTGAATCCGAATTCCATCCGGCAGCATCAGTTGCGCCGGGTATCGCTGTTGTTCAGCCAGTTCCCGTGCAGCCTCGATATGAGAAAAAGATATTCTCAGCAGATCCCCTTTGATACGGGCAATAGCGGTACGAATCACCCGGCGTCGGACCGCTTCCGGCAATTCCGTCAGGGCCGGGATTGCCAACGCCACGCGGTGCTTGCCTGCGCTGACAAGTACATTTTCGTAAATGGGCTGAATGATTTCATTCATCCATTCGTCTTCGGATCGGACAATTTTGGAAAACCGGTTCAGGGTTTCAACAATCCCGGGGTTGCAGCAAGCCTGAATATAGGGGATTGTTTCATGACGGATCCGGTTCCGTAAAAACCGCATGTCGCGATTGGATTTGTCAACTTGATATGTTATCGCATTTTCATTGAGAAATGCAACAAGTTCATTTCTGCCGGTGGAAATAAGAGGCCGGACGATTCCGCCCTCTCTGACAGGGGGGATTCCGGAAAAGCCACGGGGGCCGCTGCCCCGAAACAGAAACATCAGCATCAGCTCAGCATTGTCATCCCGATGATGGCCCAATGCAATTTTATGATATCCGTTCTGGCGGCGAATGCGATCGAAAAAATCATACCGGACCTGTCTGGCGGCCGCTTCGAGCGAAAGTTTTCGGTATTCCGGATCATTTCGGAAATTGACGGCTTCGCTATGGCAGGGAAGATTCAGACGTGCGGCCAGATCGGCAACAAAATCCGCATCCCTGTCCGATTCAGCACCCCTCAGGCAATGATTCAGGTGAGCGATTCCAATCGTCAATTCCCATTTAGGGGCCAATTGAACCAGAATATGAAGCAGGGCAACGGAATCAGGTCCGCCGGACACGCCTGCCAGAACACTATCGCCTTTGCTGAACATGTTCCAGCGCGAAATGGTTTGCTCCACCTTCTGCAGTATTTTATGGGAATGTGGTCGCATGGTTGAAGATTGTTACCGGTTAATATAAAGCAGCAAAACAAAATTCGCAATCCAGCCGGCAATGACGATCTGGAGAAACACGTCCTGGATCAGTGCCCGGGTCGGAGAGCCGCTGAAATTTTTCACCACCGTAATCTGCAGGTACCGCAACAATCCGACAATCACCCAGAATGTCGTCAAATAAAGCTTATCTGATCCATGCTTGATAATCACCTCCGGAGACAGGGTGTAGAGAATATAGCTGACAATGGTCACAGCCGCCATCACCCCCATGCTCAGGGAAACATATTCCATCGTATAGCCGTTCAGGCTTCGGCGCAGATGTTTTCCGTCCACGGCCAAAAGAAGATCATCCCGGCGCTTGGCCAGAGCCAAAAACAGGGCAAGCAAAAACGTCATGAGAACTATCCAGTGACTGACCGGAATGCCGGCTGCACGCCCGCCGACACATACCCTCAGGACAAATCCCGATGCAATGGTTACCACATCCACGATGGGGATGTGTTTAAGGCTAAACGAATAGGCGATGTTCATGCCGATGTAGCCGGCCGTGAGCATCAACACGGAAAAATCCGGAAAAATCAGCGTCAGCATCAGAGAAGATAAGGCCAGCAGGATCCAGAAAAATCCGGCTTCCGTCACTGAAATTGCGCCGCTTGCAAGCGGACGGTTTTTTTTAACCGGATGAAGCCGGTCATCCTGAATGTCTTTGAGGTCGTTTAGCACATAAACACTGCTGGCTGCCAGGCAGAAGACCAGAAAGGAAAGGGTCACCCGAAGGAGCAATTGCCAGTGTGTAAATTGGTAGCTAAAAAACAGGGGAAGAAAAATAAATCCGTTTTTCAGATATTGGTGCGGTCTGGCCAGGCGAATAAACGCAGCCCAGTTTTTCATCGAATTCACCCATGATGGCTTTGCAAAAAGTCCAATATCTGCGTTGAGCTTCAACCTTCGTCATTGCGGCGCACAATAGGGTGCGCCTCATTCCTCAGGCTTCGATCGCCTTGATCTTGAACTTTTTACTTTGCCATCCTCATTTTGACTTTTTACGAGTTCTTCGCCCTTGGCACGGTAATACCATTTTCAGCCGATGGCGGCGGGATTAATCGCGAAACAGCAGTTTGGCAATCACGTCATCCACGAGCCGGGCCGGAACCCATCGGGAGATGAACGCCTGAGCGTGGGCATCCATACCCACAAGATACCGGGGTTTGGGATTATGGGATATCAGCGCTTTGTGGATTACTTTTGCAACGACAAGCGGAGAAGCAGCCCGGCGTCGAAGATTTTCGATCTGCTTTCGTCCGATCGCCAACGCATTAGCGTACAGGGTTTTGCCATGATCCGGAAGTTCGGATTCCAGGAAATTCGCAATTGCCTGAGATTTATCCCATATCGGCGTTTCAATGGCGCCGGATTCAATCAGCGAAACCGGAATTCCTTCGGGCCGAAGTTCCCTTCTGAGAGCATCTGTCCAGGCTTCCATTGCAAATTTGGATGCTGCATAAGGCCCCAGAAACGGCGGCGCAAACAAGCCGCTGGCAGAACCCATATTGATGATACGCCCCTTTCCATCTCGAATCAGCGGCAAAAAAGCCTGAGTTATGGCTATCGGCCCGATCACATTGACGTGCAGTTGTTCCCGCAGCCGTTCCAGCGGAAAAAATTCAAGCGGGCCGGACAGGATAATGCCGGCGTTATTGATCAATCCAACGAGTCTGCCGGAAATCCCCAGCTTTGTTTTGATTTCCTGAACCGCGCGCCGGATCTGGGCGGTATCAGTGATATCCAGCATTATCGGCGCCAGCCTGCTGGATGCTTCTGTTTTCAGTTTCTCTGCCGCCGAAAAAGTTCGGACCCCGGCAAATACACGGTAACCTCTCTGATCCAGAAAAAGTGAGCAAGCCCTGCCAATGCCGCTGGATGCGCCGGTAATGACCACGGCGCATTTGTCATCCATGTTCGTAACCCATATTTTCCTATGAATCGCTTTTCTTTTGGGGTGATCTTCTGTGAACAGCGGCAGGCGGCGCCAGGATGTGCATGCCGGAATCCACGTAATGGATTTCCCCGGTAACAGCGCTGGACAGATCCGATGCCAGGTATACGGCGGCACCGCCCAGATCTTCCTGGACGATGTTCCGCAGCAGTGGTGAATGGGTCCGTACCAGTTGCAGCGCCGTATCAAAATTTTCAACAGCCATTGATGAAAATGTCGTGATGGGTCCGGCGGAAATGGCATTGACCCGAATCCGGTCGGGCCCCAGATCATAAGCCAGGTATTTTACCGACATGTTCAACGCGCTTTTTGCGATCCCCATGATATTGTAGCCCGGAACAACCTGCCTTCCACCGACAAATGTCAATGTGATGATGGAGCCGCATCCGGAAGCCATCATCATGGGTCGAAATGCGCGGGAAAGGGCGACCAGGGAATAGGCGCTGGCTTCCAGCGCCAGATTCCAGCCGGATCGGGAGATTTGAATAAACTCGCTTCCTAGGTCTGAGATATTGGAATAGGCAATCGAATGAATCAAGACATCCAGGCTTCCCTCAAAGATATTTCGCAGGCTTTCGGCAGCGCTTGCAATATCTTCATCCTTGAGAACGTCACAGGGGATAACAATATCGGAGTCGACTTCAGGAACAAGTTTTTTCAGTCGCCTGACATTGCTTTCCACACAGGTAAAGGCCAGCCGGGCGCCCTGAGCATGGAGCGCCTTTGCGATTCCCCAGCCGATACTGTTTTTATTGGTTACCCCGCAAACCAGTGCTTTCTTGCCATCCAGCAGGCCCATTCCGCCTCCGTTTTCGTAAATATGGCTTGTTGTCATTGAACAGTGAAATGCAAGCCCATCATAAATTTTTCCCGTATTTCTCATTTATGACCGTCTGACAATTCGTCGTTTTTAAAAAAAGCGAGTCTATCGGTTTCCGACCCCGAAGGCTGCTCGTAATATGCGACCCGGCCGGCAATCTGTATTCTCCGAAACGGATCGATAGCGCATCGCATGATCAGTGCAATGGGAATGGCAATCGCCATAGCCCCCAGCAACACCGTTAAAAACAGAAGCAGAACCGGCATCCTTTGAACCTGGCCCGGCTTTCCGGCAAACAGGAGGATTTTTCCCCAGAATTGAAAAAAACAATGAACAGCGTTTTCAAACGAAATCATGTCCGGGTCTACCTTAACGGCACCGAGCCCGTGTAAAACAGAGTTTTTCCCGCTGAGCCCGCCTGTTTGAACGGCGTTCAGGATGGCACGACCAAACCGCCTGGCATTGCGGATATCGGACCGGCCGACCCCCGCAGGGGGTAATATTCCGGGGAAATTATGCTGAACACCCGTCCAGAGCCATAACGGGGTTGTGATAAATGAGACCGGTCTTGATCCCTGAGCCTTGAAACTGACATGGTCAATCAGGATTGCGCCCAGCGCTTCAAGCGCGGTTTTCACCTTTTCCTGAGCCATAAGCCAGGTGTCTTTGCATGCGCAAAGGGTAATCACCGGTGTATCCTTTAAGATAGCAGCTTCCGAAGAGGCCAGAAATGCGGCCATGGGCAATGAGGGCGAAAAATACCAGGGCTGATATGCCAGAATTGCCAGATCAAATTTATTTTCCGGTTTATTTTCCGGTTCAAAGCCAATGGGCTTTATTGGCGACGGTATCATGAAAATGCATTCGGGGAAAATTTCAAAAAACCGCCATACCGGCCAGGGAAATGGATACGGTTCAATCGGTGCAATCCGGTGCCACGCAATGGCGATCTCCTTTTGTCCCAACAGGGGGGAGATAAACGATCTCACGATCTTGGTGAGCTGCCCGCTTTGTGAATAACTGATGACCAGGATTCGAACCAAGACGATCCCCTATCGGCCGAATTTTTCCTTCAGTTTTTGATTAACCAAAGCCGGAACCATCCCATTGATATTGCCGCCAAAGCAGGCGGCTTCCTTGATAATGGAAGAGCTTGTAAAAATCCAACGCAGCCCTGTCATCAAAAATACGGTCTGGACATTTCGGTTGAGCCTTCGGTTCATCAATGCCATCTGAAATTCATACTCAAAGTCAGACACTGCGCGCATGCCGCGAAGAATGGCCTGGGCGTTTTTCTGAACAGCGTAATCAACCAGAAGTCCGTCAAATGCTTCGATTTCGATATCCGGGAATTTTTTCAAACTCTCTCGAAGCATCGTCATTCGCTCCTCGACGCTGAATAGATATTTCTTGGCGGGATTGTGGAGGATCGCAACAATGATTTTATCAAAAAGCTTGAATCCTCTTTCAATGATATCAAGATGTCCGTTGGTTACCGGATCGAATGATCCGGGATAAATGGCGGTTCTCAGCATGAAATCAGCATTCCAATCATTACTTTTTTAACGGCAAGGGGTTCTTGTTTCAAGGCGCTACAGCTACTTATCCATCCGTGCTTATCATTAATAACAAAATACATTTTTATCAATAAGTAACTTTTATCGATTTTCCGGGAACAGCCGGAAAAATGTCGCTTTACATACAATATCTTGATTTTTGTGTTGACACATTACCATATGTTGTAATAATCTTTTCGAAAATGCTGGAAGCTTTTTCGATGATTTGTTCAAAAAACAGCCATTTGGTTCGTTTTTTTCCACAAACCCGTCCTTGCGACAGACACAATGACTTTTTGAATAACCCGAGGTGATTTCATGTTCGAAAATATCAAAAAACGTGACGGCCGAATTGTCGAGTTTGATTCCTCTAAAATTACGGCGGCTATTGCCAAGGCTGGAAAAGCAACCGGCGAATTTGAAGAACGCGAAGCCAAAAAATTAACGCTTCGTGTATTAACCCTGGCCCACGAGCTTCGACTGGGACAACTTCCGGAAGTTGAAGAAGTTCAAGACATCGTTGAGCGGGTTCTTCTGGACTCCCCGTTTCATAAAACAGCCAAAGCCTATATCCTGTACCGGGAACAACATTCCCAGATCCGCAGCATCTCCACAAAGGCCAGCATAGACCTTGTGGAACACTACATTCAGAAGCTGGACTGGAAAATCAAGGAAAACAGCAACATGTGCTATTCACTTCAGGGGCTCAACAATTACATTTCCTCTGATGTGACCACGGAGTACTGGCTGAATCGCATCTATCCGCCGGAGATCCGCAATGCACACAAAAACGGGGATCTTCATATTCACGATCTCAGTCTGCTTTCGGTCTATTGCGTGGGCTGGGATCTGATGGATTTGCTCAAGTCCGGCTTCAAGGGCGTTGAGGGCAAGGTGGAAAGCGCGCCTCCCAAACACCTTCGCTCGGCCCTGGGCCAGATCGTCAATTTTTTCTACACGCTCCAGGGCGAAGCCGCAGGGGCCCAGGCCATATCCAGCTTCGATACCCTTCTGGCCCCGTTTGTTCGCTACGACAACCTGGACTATCTCGATGTCAAACAGGCCATTCAGGAATTTGTCTTTAATATCAACATTCCGACCCGCGTGGGATTTCAGACCCCTTTTACGAATATCACCCTTGATCTTCAGGTCCCTTCCACGCTTCGGGACGTACCCGTGATTATCGGCGGAAACGAAAAAGATCAGACCTATGCCGATTTTCAGGCCGAGATGAATCTGATCAACCGGGCGTTTGCCGAGGTCATGATGGAAGGGGACGCCAGGGGCAGGGTATTTACCTTTCCCATCCCCACGTACAATATCACGGCGGATTTCGACTGGAACAACCCCAACCTGGAAATGATCTGGAAAATGACCGGAAAATACGGAATTCCCTATTTTTCGAATTTTGTCAACTCCGATATGTCTCCGGAAGATGCCAGATCCATGTGTTGCCGGCTCAGGCTTGATAACCGCGAGCTTTTAAAGAGGGGCGGCGGGCTTTTCGGCGCAAATCCGCTCACGGGCTCTATCGGGGTGGTCACCATCAACCTTCCCCGGATCGGATTTCTCGCCCAGGATAAAGACGATTTTCTGGCCCGATTGACCGAGCAGGTAACCTTGGCGGTTGAAAGCCTGAATATCAAACGAAAAGTGCTTGAAAAATTTACCGACAAAAACCTGTATCCCTATTCCAAGTTTTATCTGAGAGACATCAAGAGCCGAACCGGCCTTTACTGGAAGAATCATTTTTCAACCATCGGCATTATTGGAATGAATGAAGCCTGTATCAATTTTATCGGAGAAGGCATTGCCACAACCGTGGGTCAGGCGTTTTCCCTCGAGGTGATGGATTTTCTGCGCGGCGCGATTTCCGGCATTCAGGAAAAAACCGGAGACATGTTCAATCTGGAAGCAACGCCTGCGGAAGGCACGTCCTACCGCCTGGCCCTGATGGACAAGAAACGCTATCCCCATATCGTCTGTGCCAATGAAACGGATTATCAGGGCGGGGCCGCGCCGTTTTACACCAATTCAACCCAGTTGCCCGTCAATTATACCCAGGATATTTTTGAAACCCTCACGCTTCAGGACAGGCTCCAGACCAAGTATACCGGCGGAACCGTCCTTCACATTTTTCTGGGGGAGCAGGTCACCGATATCGAAGCCGTCAAGCATCTGGTTCGAAATGTGTCCACCCGGTTTCACCTTCCCTATTTTACGCTGACGCCCACCTTCAGCGTCTGCCCGTCACATGGCTATCTTGTCGGGGAGCAGGAAACCTGCAAGGCTTGCGGCCAGGAAACCGAGATATATTCCCGGGTGGTGGGTTACCTGAGGCCCGTCAAACAGTGGAACAACGGCAAACAGGCTGAGTTCGCCATCCGCAACACCTTTGATCTGAATACTCAGGAAATGAAGCCCTGTAATCCGAAAGTTCCCGAACCCGCCGTTTCTTATGTCGCGGATCATGCCGATCCGTTATCCTCGGCGGCTGCAATAGGATTGTAAATGGTTTTCGGGGGAATTCAAAAAAGCACGCTGATCGATTATCCGGGAAAGGTGAGTTGCGTGCTTTTTTTTTCAGGATGCAATTTCCACTGTCCCTTTTGCCATAATCCCGAGCTGGCAAAAGGGACGGCGCTGGAGCAGTGGCCCGAGCAGGCGGCATTTGATTTTCTGGAAAAACGCAAAGGATTTCTGGAAGGCGTGGTGATTTCCGGCGGCGAGCCGTGCCTTCATCCGGATGTGATCCGGGTATGCCGGACCATTTGGCAGATGGGGTATTCCATCAAGCTCGATACCAATGGAAGCTGCCCGAATGTCCTGGAGAAACTGATTTCAGGGGGACTGGTTGACTATGTGGCCATGGATATCAAGACGGTTCCCGAGCTTTACCCGCAATATATCCAGAAAGATTGCAACACGGATGCGATAACATCCAGCATTGGCTTGATCAAAGCATCCGGGCTTTCCCATGAGTTCAGGACCACCTGCATCAGACCGCTGATCGATAAGCACATCGTCAGAAGCATCTGTGGCATGATTCAGGGGGCCGATCTGTATGTGCTTCAGCGCTTTCGGCTTTCTCGTGTATTGAATCCGGAGTTTTTTAAAGCACATGATTACCGCATCACGGAAAACGATCTTCTGGAGTATCGAGCAATCGCTGAAAAATGGGTCACATCCTGCAGGATTCGTTAGACACAAAATCCCCTGAATCATTATCCTGATCCGGCCCGAGCGATTCGCTGTTAAGATTTTCGCCTGAATTCATATCAAATCCGAATTTATCAAATACCTGCTTAAACAATGAGATGATGGTATCACGGGAAATTCCGAAATCCTCGGGGGCATAGCAATGCCGGCTCCGGTAGGCAAAAGATCGGATCTTATCAAGAGACAGGGCCCTGCGATAAGGAGTTGAAACATTCAGGCCAAAGCGATGGTAAACGTCAAGAACCGTCTTCTCGGAGTCCGCGATCAGAGAATCATAGTTTACAAAGGCATGGCGATTTTCCTGCCAGGCGGAAAGGATTTCCAGGGGATGGGTATAAAAAAACAGCGCGTTTTGGAGGATTAACGACTGGATGGCCTCAGGGGAAAGCGGAAAGTAAAGGTGATCCAGCAAAAATGATCTGAAGCTCATGCCGGAAGCCACGGCTTGTAAAGGATTTCTTGCCATATAAATCACTTTTGCGTCCGGAAATGTCTCTCCGATGGACCGAATTTTAGGGCTGAAAGCCGGGTTCTTGGAAAGAAACCGTTTATCTTTGCCGAAAACATAAAGATGGCGCTGAACACACTGCTTGTAGAATTTCATGATTCTGGCGCGTTCAGCAGCGGGTATTTCCAGATCAAACCGTGAAAAACGGCGAACATCCTCATCAAATGGAAACATGAAAACCAAAAAAAAAGAAGAAAAAATATGAAGAAGAATGGGATCATCTTCTTCGGGTTTAAACAACCCGATTTCATGAAATTTGTTTTTAAATGCCGCTTTTTCAAATTTATCAATAAAGCGGCTGATGGGGCTTCCCAGTTTTCGATCCAGAACGCCCATTGCTTTATAAAATTTTTTTTGAACAATGGATGGGGCCAGCAGGATCTCCCATAGCCTGAAAGAAGTGAACTGAGGATCTTTTGCCATGAGCCTGTGCATGTGGGTTGTGCCGCTTCGGGGCAACCCGGCAATAAATACCGGTTCAATGACATCCACTTGCCGGTAATCCGGAAAAAAGAATTCATCCAGAAAAAAACACGTCCAGTGAATCATTTCGCTGAGACCATAAAAAAATAAATTGATCAGCAACATGGCAATACGCCTGGATTTGCAGCGACTATCCATATCTTTGAGTTCGAAGATCGATCTATGCGCCAGCCTGACCATCAGTTTAAAATCAAAAGCAATCATCAGAAAGTTACTCCGTACGGCTACTCGGTTTTTACCATTTGCTCGATCCAGTCGCAGAGCAACCTGACCCCAAAGCCTGTTCCGCCGACCCCGCAATATGCGGTTTCCTTTTTCACGTATGCAGGCCCGGCAATGTCAACATGCATCCACCGGGTATTTTCCGTAAATTCGGATAGAAAAAGCGCGGCAGTAATGGCGCCCCCCCATTTCAAGCCTGTAATGTTGCAAATATCCGCAAACTCGCTCTTTAAAAGATCTCGATAGTCTTCCGGAAGCGGCATTTTCCAGCAGCGCTCGAACGTTTTTCTGCCGGATGCAACGAGGGTTTCGGACATTTCGTCATCAGGCGAGAACACACCGGCGATTCTTTCACCCAGGGCCACCACGCAGGCCCCTGTCAATGTGGCAAGGTCAACGACGGCATCCGGCTTGTAGGTTTGAATGACATAGGACAGGGCATCGGCCAGAATCAGCCTGCCTTCGGCGTCCGTATTGTTGATTTCGATGGTTTTGCCGGAAAAGCTTTTGACAATATCCCCTGGCCGGGTTGCGGAACCCGAAGGCATGTTCTCCACCAGCGGCAGGACGCCGATCAGGCGAACCGGCAGCTTAAGCCTTGCCGCGGTGATCATTGTGGCGGCAACGGCGGCGGCACCCGCCATATCCATCTTCATGTCCTCGAGAGAGCCCTGGGGCTTTAGATTTATCCCCCCGGAGTCAAACGTAACGCCTTTTCCCACCAGCGCAAGGGTTTGAGCGGTATTGCCGGGATCATGTTCCAGAATAACCATTCTGGCATTGGCATCACTGCCTGCGGCAACAGCCAGAAGCGCACCGAAGTTTTTTTTCTTCAAAGCCGTATGATCCAGGACCTCGGTTTTCAGGTTTTCCTTTTCCGCCGCCTGTACCAATGACCTGGCAAATTGTTCCGGCCGTTTCAGGTTGGATGGGATTATCACCCATTCCCGGGCCAAAAGGGTCCCATCGCAAATAATATTAATTTTTTGTGATAACCGTCTTGCATGCTGAACAGAACCTTTGGGAACGGCAAAGGCGATCTTCAAGAGCGACGGATGTTTGGGTTTTTTGAACCGGTCAAACTGATAGTTCCCCAGAAGAGCCCCTTCCACCATGGCTTCAAGGATAACATCCGGCTCCATATGAAGAACTTCCGTAAAGGGAACCACAAACAAGGCTTCGGAGATCTCTTTTTGAATACATTTTTTTATGGCCCTGCCGCAGGCCCTTCGCAGCATTTCTCCATCCAACTTATCCTTTTTCCCCAGTCCAACGATCATGACCTGAGCAGCCAGGACCCCGGATGGCGCGTAAAAAACGATATCTTCATTGTCGGCGCCGAACCCCTTAAGATCTCTGGCTTGATGCAACAGAGCCGGCATGAGGGCGGGCGGATGGATGTCCGCATCTTCGCAAACCGGGATTACCAGCATTTCAACCCGTTTCTTTTCAATCTCAGATGATGATACGATAGTTAACACCCGTAAGGCTCCTTTCGAAAAAATGGTCAATAATCATTTTTCAGGTTGTAACCCATCCTGAAAAAGGCTATGGCTGAGGCTGGCAAATGTCTGATCTTTTTTATATAATCCGATAGAGAATTAATCAAGCTCAATTCCGGTGATCATTAAAACCCAACCGCAGTTCGGGACGCACCCGAAAAACACATGAAAACCGATATTACGCTACGCCGATTGTCGAAATTGTTATTGTATATCCTGGGAAGACGGCCATACGAATTCGGGCTGGTTCTGGATGAAAACGGTTTTGTTTCCATGAAGGTGCTCCTGAAGGCAATTTGGGAGGAAAAAGACTGGAAATTTATCCGGGAGGCCCATTTTCATGAACTTCTGCTTCGGGAGCCCGAACCGCAGATCGAAATAGCGGAAGGTCGTATTCGCTCGGTTGACCGAAGCCATCTTCCCAAGCATACGATTTCACCCGACCCCCCGAAATTGCTTTACGTCTGTGTCAGGCAAAAAGCCCATGCCCATGTTCTTGAAAAAGGGATATCGCCGTCTGCATATTCACGGGTTGTATTGAGTTCGGACAGGGACATGGCACTTCGAATGGGCAGGCGCAATGATCCGAAAGCGGTTTTATTGTCGGTTTTTTGCAATAAATGCAAGGAGCAGGGCGTTATTTTTTATCAAGCCGGGGGCTCTCTGGTGACTGCAGAGCATATCCCCGCAAGGTGTTTTACCGGACCGGCGTTGGCTCCGGAAAAAGAGCCCGGGGATCAGGTAGCCGAGCCTTCCCCGCAACACCCCAAAACTCCGGGAAGTTTTACCCTGGAGATCCAAAATGAAAAGCTGGTCTCTCAAAAAATCAAGGGCCGTAAAAAAGAGATCGTCTGGAAAAAGAACAGAAAACGACTGCTGAGAAATCCGGATTATCTCTGAAAATGTCTTGATGACAACCTTGACCTCCATTTGAATATCGGATAATAAAGAAGAAAGCCTTTTGCCATGATCCGGCAACATGCTTTCGCATTTTACAATCTATTGTTTTATCGTTGAGTTATGTTAAAGGCAAACGCCACCCAGACTCCATGTCGGGTGGCGTTTTTTTATTGCGGAGAGGGAAGATGACGGCAAAACTGATGGTGATAGACAATTATGACTCTTTTACCTACAATCTGGTCCAGATGTTTCGAAACCATCTCCTGGATATTGATGTGGTCCGAAGCGACCGGATCGAACTGGATGAAGTTGAAAGCAGAAAGCCGGATTACATCCTGATCAGTCCCGGCCCCAGAGATCCGGCCCATGCCGGTATATCCATTCCCCTGATTCGCCGGTGGCACCGTCATATCCCCATTTTCGGTATATGCCTGGGAATGCAGTGCATGAACGAAGCCTTCGGGGGCAAAACCGTTCGCGCGCCGGTTCCCGTGCACGGTAAAGTCAGCAGGATTGAACATACCGGAGCAGGCATTTTCAAGAATGTGCCCTCACCCTTTAGCGCCGCCAGGTATCATTCCCTGATGACAACCCCGGCAGAGGGCAGCCCCCTTACGATTACCGCTAAAAGCACGGATGGAGTCATCATGGGTCTGTCACATCCGCAATATCCCCTTCATGGCGTGCAGTTTCATCCCGAAAGCTTCATGACCGAACACGGGGCTCTGCTTATCGAAAATTTTCTCAATATCACAACCCGCCAAAAGATTTCTCGCATATCCGGATCACTTCATTCCGGCTCTTTTTAAGGGCCTGGATTTTTCCCGCGGTCCCGCATCCATTCCTTTAAAATAGTATCATCGAAACTTTGAAAAAAATCGAATCAAGTGAGCCCAAGCCATCAGTACGGATTGAAACCACCATAGGATCTGAGGATGGAAGGCACCCTGCGAGCCATCCTTTAACAGGCCGGCATCGAACCCAACGACTTCTTGAGAAAAAATAATGAGATAGATCTCTTGGACCACGAAAACGGCTGTTAAAGAAAAAATAATTTCCCCTAAACCGCCGTCATTCGTGCTTCTTATCAAATTTAAATATGTAAAGAGCGTACTCAATTCCTGTGACAACGATGCTTTTTCAGCGATCGCGTTAAGCGTTAAAAATCTCTAATATCATTCTCATCCATGGGAATGATGTCATCGGGATGAACCTCTTTGGACCGGTAAAGGGACGGCGTTTTTCTCTTTGAAGGTGTTTTGGTAACGGCTAACGCCTTGTTTTGTGAATGCCTGGCATATGCAGCGGGGCTCAAGTGTCTATCTGCGCTGAACTGCGATACCGTGGCATTCCCTTCCACAATTACAACCAGTTCATTGACCATGCCTTTCATCTGCTCGGCCTGAGCATTCATTTCCTCCGAAGCAGACGCGGACTCCTCGGCAGTGGCCGCGTTTTGCTGGGTCACCTTGTCCATTTCGGAAATCGCAATATTCACCTGCTCGATGCCCTTGGCCTGCTCG
>JACRBZ010000004.1 GCA_016219185.1 Deltaproteobacteria bacterium | reverse complement strand
CCAAGTACAACCGATATTGCTTTTCATCTAATACTGAGACTAACAGGTCGTGTCGTATTTTGATTTGCTCTAATGTGATTGACATGAATACAGAATACACTATTTAGATAAATATTCAAGTTGTTTTGTAATGCATACTAAGTGCCCGTCATCGGGTTCTCAAGCTGGGCTTCCAGTGGGTAGCCATCCTCAGTTACGGACCAGATGTTCTGCGGCCACTGGCCATTAAAACGGTCACTTATCAGCCCCTTGCACAAGCCCAATTTGAAATGCTTCAGTGCATCTTCTCTGGAGAATATGCCAACCGTGTCACATAAGGATTTTCCAGGCCTTGGACCGCTTGGGGGCGTGAGTCCGAATTGCCCGGGATTCATCTTGTGTTCAGGATTGCCGCCATACCGTATCTGTTCAGCAAGATCCGAGTAATGCTGCAAATCGCCCTCTGCCAGCTTTTTAATTCTGCGCTTTGCGTTGAACTGATTGTAGCTTCACGCCCTCCAACGAATAATTGGTAGAACTCCTTATCGAATGGAAGAAATGCCTTGGTTTGACCCACTTTCCTTCAATACTAATGTAATCTTTCTCTTTTAATTCAATCAGTTTTTTTAACCGTCTTCATCATCAGATGCGACAAAATAGAAATCAAAGTCAAAGGAAAGACCAAGATGCAATGCAGTGCTCATATCTTCATGAGACAGGTGGAAACCGTGCCCTGCGAACGGATAATAGCCAACGCACTGGATACAGACTGTCCAATCTGGATAAAGCTTAAGAAGTGCCTCGCGACGAGTCTCCAAGAACACCAGCAACACTTCTATATGCTTTTCTAATTTCTCCGTATCGTCTAGGCCGCTATCGTAACGCCATTTAGTGGCAGGGTAGGTTCCACTGCCCTTTCGCTTCTTTTCTCCTATGTTCCATGCATCTGATGGCTTCAGACCAAGTGTCTCCGACACGATTTTGTGGTCACCATATCCACCGATTGAAAGATAGGCATATTCTCTATCAGTATTCGGAGCTGTGTTCATTTTTTTTCTCCGGTTAACGCCGCCAATCAGCCGCGCAGCTTTTTGCATCGGCTGAATTAGCTTTGTTCGGCCCCCATTTTATCTACAACTCCTACCCAAATTGCATAATTTGCTTGTCTGAATTATATTGCCGTCATCTCCACGAGATTATGAGCCCAGAAATATTAAACAATTGGCTGGATTTCAGGCTCCGATAATAAAACACAGGTTTCATAGAGCGCTGGCTTTTTTTATGAAATAGCTCCGGTCAAAACTTAGGCAAAAACCCGAATGGTCGTCCCCACTGAATTAAGCACAAATGACTCTGGCATGCGTTTGGCAAATTTCATTGTGGAGTTAAAACCCGTACAGTGTGTGGGAATCACGATTTTTGGTTTCATTTCAGACAATGCATTTATAGTCTGCTCAGTGTACTTTTCGAAAATTTCTCCGGTAAGATGAAAGCCGCCCATAACCAAATAAATGTCATCAAAATCTGTGAGTGCTTTGGCATGGTTTAAAATGTTTATTATGCCGGAATGGCCACAACCCGTAACTACCACCAATCCCTTACCTTTTACGTGAAAAATTAAAGATTGATCGTCCGGAATATCGTCTCGAATTACCTCGTCGCCAGCCTTGCGCCACCCGATTGGAAAACCTATCTCAAAAGATCGCCTTGGGACTTCACCTGTGAGCAGGCAGCAGTCATTTCCAATAAGGGAAGGTCCGTCTTTTATAACTATCCTTGCACCACGTTCTTGCAATTGATCTTTAGATAATTGAGGTAAGCTAAGACTTTCTCCTGATGAATCTTTAATACCTCTTTCGGCGAATGCCGTGGAGTGGAGGTACAGAGGAGTTCCTTTCGGTAGATAACCCATTTCGTAAAATTTTAGAATAGAGCCTATATGATCAAAATGCCCATGGCTGAGCACAAAAGCCTCCACCTGATCCAATTTTATTTTCATTGTATCGATATTGTAGATGCATCCCAGCGCACTAAATCCAGAGTCAACCAATATATTATGCTTATCCTCTCCATCATAGACCGTGATAAGCAGACACAGGCCATGTTCAGCTAAAAGGGGTTGGTTAATTCTGCCATCGATCCTGAGAGATGGCCTTTTTACCTCATGGCTGTCGGGGAGAAAAACATCTATGTAATTATCGATCACGGTAAGTATTTCCACCCCATCTACCGATTTTAGTTTATTCATAATACGATCTCCTCTAATAAAATTATGATATCTATCATGCCGAACGTTTAGTTGAGGGGCCGGGAATCATCACCCTACGGGTTTTAATAATGGTACTAAAAGTGTGCTATGCAAAAATCTTCAATAACCCACGGCCTTTCCCGGTCCCTCTCAAACGCCAGGTTGGCTTTTTTAATTTCCAATCGCTTCCTCAACAGAATCGCGTCAGGTGCTAACCAGCCGAGCTTGCGATAAATGGACGCGGCGTCTTTATAGACATCCGAGATCAAGATAGAGCAACCCTTAAGAGATAGACGTTTCTCAATGTGCTTGGCGAGTTGCCGAATTGCCGACCGATGCCTTGTTCACGCAACGCGTCTGCTATAATCAGACTGCTAAGGTATGCTCGAAAACCAAGGTCATGGGCGCACGCGAATTCGAGTATTTGGCCACCTTCCTGCCAGGAGATCTCAGCCCTTAACATGAAGCAATCCTATTGAAATAAATAAGTAGTGCCAACGGTGGTAAGTGTAAACTGATCTTTCATCTCTTCCGAAAAACGTTTAATGGCTGTCCAGCCTGTGCAATGCATGGGAAAAACAAACTGTGGGTTCAGTTCTTTCATGGCTTCGATCGTGGGTTGGATGATTGGTTCGAATATTGCGCCAGTGAGATGAAATCCGCCCAGCACTGCGTGAACGGTTTCAATTCCCGTTTTTTTCTGCAGATGTGTGATCGTATTAATGATACCGGCGTGAGAACATCCTCCGATGACTACCAGGCCACGATCTTTGACATGGACGCCCAATGCCTGATCATCATAAAACGGATCGACAATCCATTGATTATCGATTTTAGCCTGTGCGAGTGGGAAACCTTTTTCAAAATCAGTTGTTCGTTCAACCTCGCCGGACAACAATATAGTTTCGGCGGCTAATGTGGTCGCCCCTTTGGTCTTCCGGATCGTCGCCTTAGTGCTGATCAATGCGGATTCATCTAAACGGGACATATCAATGGGGTCGGGAGCTCCAGGTAGGTTCAAACGTCGTTCCAAAAAAACGTCTGGGTGAACATAGACCGTCTTGTTCTTTCCATACGCTTTTAGAAAACCGATCAATCCGCCAAAATGGTCAAAATGACCATGACTCAAAACAACGGACTGGATGTTGTTGAAATCGATCTTCAAAAGTTCGACGTTGTGAAACAGGCAATCGGTGGAGCCGCCGGTGTCCAACAGGGTTGAGTATTCTTTGCCGTCCGCAGTGGTTTTAATCAGGAGGGAAAATCCGTGTTCTGCAAAAAAACGGGCAGGCGGCATTACCAAAGCCCTTCTGACAGTTTTTGAACTCTCCAACATCAATAGATCTGTAAAGTTATCTACCAAAACGGCAATTTCCAATCTGTCCACTTCTTTTAGTTTTATTTGATTCATGGTATCTCCTTGGTAATCATTGACCTGGAAACATGATCTGTCAGACATCGGTTCTTGAAATTACTGTAAGATAGAGGGGTATATCTGCCAACTGAAAGCTGCGCCGCGCCGACTTCGGTAGATAGCAGGAAACTGACCGCTGCTTTTCGGCGTCGGCACCAGCGACGGTTATGCCTTGGCAATAAAAATTCCCTACTTTATAGAAATGCGTTTACCACCAAAGGCGGATATGGTTCTTGTACCCGCCTTACACCTTCCCCATTGCACTGTGCCCTTAGGGACGTACAATTCATCTCCAGGTTTCAAAACAACTTCTTTGTCTTCAAAATAAGCGACATATTCGCCTCTCACACAAATCGTATATTCATCGAAATCATGCACATGCTTTTTTGAAGTACGATCAGAATGACATTCCCAAAATGCCATTTGTGAACCATCCGCACCTTCATAATAATAACCTTCAATGTCAGGAGTATTTTGTTGCGCTGGATCAATCTTGTTTTTCGGGTTTTTCATAAAATCTGGGAAATGTTCCATCACCGATATCCTTTCCAGTGTAAAACGCATTTCAATGTGTTCGTATTTGGCATCGCCTGCATAACCGGGGGAGGCAACGCCCTTTTGTTGCCGATCCGGTTCATGCGGTTATGAGCTGTACTCCATCAAGATTTCAATATGCCCAGTGTGTTCGTTAGCTCTTTCCTTTACGGGTTTGAATCCACATTTCCTATAAAACTGGATGCTTTTCTCATTCTCGCAATACACGCTGAGATTCAATTTTCTTCTCAGCCATTTTGCTTTATTCATCAACTGTTGCCCAATGCCTTTACCCTGGGCACCAGGAGAAACGAACATTGCCGCCAACGAATCTGTGTGGAGCGAGAAAAAGCCCTTCACGGTTCCGTTTTCTGAAAAGACATAAGTGTCAGAATCTGGAATATATATTTCACGCATGTCATCAATTCTTGATTCCCAAAATTCTTTTCCAACAAAGCCATGAGCCCCGATTGAGGCTTCCAGCCAAATATTCAAGACATCATTCATGTCCGATGATTCAAAGGCACGTATCATGATAGTCCTCAGACTCATAACGGCCGAACTAAGCAGCGGGCGCACGGCATTTTCTACGGAGCGCCCTGCTTATTCCCGTCTGCTTTAGTGAATGGTTCTGCGTTTTTGTTTCGTTTCATCCTTACTGCTGGTATCTTTTTACCATACATTTTTCCTTCTAATTCCTCATAAACATTGAATCCTAAGCTTAGGTATAAAGACAACGCCGCATGATTATTTTTTGTAACGTTCAGCTTTAAAGTGTCGTTGCATTTTTCAATCATTTTTGTGAGTAGGTTCCTCGCTATACCCTGCCGCCTGTGCTTGGGGTGAACAAAAAGCCAGGAGATGACGTGCCCCTTTAGACCTATAAAACCGTTAATTTTGTCTTCATTCTCATAAACCCATATCCTTGATTCTTTAAAATATCGGAGCATTTTATCGTCTTTTACCAAAGGGGTAATAAGATCTAACTCAACAAGACCGCCCATTTCATCTGGTTTTGACAAATCGTATATTTCACTGACCTGACCCCAATCAGATTCTGTGTAATTACGAATAAGTTCCATTCTTATCTATGCAGAACGCCCCGGATGAGGAGCGCGCAGGTTAGCGCGTCTGCTCGATCCGGATTGATGGGCCTGAACGTGCAGACTTTGACTCACTGAATAAATTGGTGCGCGCTTCGCATCCGGGGCGATGGGACGCCGAAGGCGGCCCATCGTTCGCGATAACCAGCGCGCGCCGTAATATCGATGGCTTTCATAAAACCGCAGGGTGGCGCGCGTCTGGTTCATTGCGTGGTTAGCCCCTCGCATGTGCACTCATTTCCTTAGCCATCAGTTCTCTAAGCTCTCTGAAGAAAAGGTCCCTGGCCCTCTGGGTGCGAAGCGCTTCGGCTACCTCCAGAATTGCCTCATCCTTTAGCTGATGGGCGATAGGCTCCACCTGAAGAGCATACGAGTTAACTCGTTGTTCCCAAAACCAATCCGGAGACCCGAACTGAACATAGCCCGGGTCAATCGCCGTAATTCGCGAGAGGGAATCGCGGAGGGCCTGCCCACCGCTGCTATTCTCGATGCAGAAAGCGATGTAGCCGATTCTGTACCTCACCAGGCCACCATAATCCCGCGGGATAGGCTCCAGACTGTGAGGATTCTGTTCCGTAGCACAGACGAAGTGCCCGTAACAGCACTGTAGAGAGAAGCAGTGAGGGAGGGTTGCGAAACCAGCAACGATGTCCACAATCGGTTCATCGATAGAGTCTATATCGAGTGCCGCAAGAGTATCCTTCCGGTCTCCGGGGTATCGTGTGTTCTCTACAAATTCCCTCGGTTCGCAAAACGTCTCCATTCGTCTTCAATCTCCTTCGCAGGCTAACGCCAAGATTAAGCAGCGGCGCCGAAGTGCCATGGAGCATGAAGAATACAAAACCGACTTTCAGGCGCCCACGGATTGCGCCGTCTGCTTGAATCTTTTGGTTAGCCTCTTTATTTTGTTAATGTATTTATCAACTCGAACGCAAGGTGTACCGAAAATCGCAATAGTCTGCCCCTTCCATGATGGTTTGTGAACGCTCAAGTTTCAGCTGAGGATGAAAGCCACGAGCAAAAGGTTTGTCTCGACAGCAGGATAATGCTACGCCGTACTCTGTAAGCCCTAACTCACGGTATTTTTCATAATAAGGGCAACGAGTTATATTGAAATGATACGTTTCGGAGGTTTGTTCCAAAACCTCCATTTCTAGCGCGCCCCCTATACCCCATGTGGCTACATCTTCAACTAATTCCGAGATTCCTGTGTGTCCAAGTTGGTTTCTCATGGATTCTCCACGCTGGAAAGCTTCTTTTTCATTAACTGCCTGTAAAATAGCAAGAGCTTCTTCCTTTCCAATTCGTTGAGCTACAGCTTGAATAATAGGGACAACAGCTGAGGCTTCAATTGCTCGCTTTTCTATCCGGTTAAGCTCGTTTGTTTCGCGATGTGTTTTCATCTATACTCCCTCTGATAAAGAAATACGTTTCGCCTTGTTTGGGGATATAGCGTTCTTTCATGAAGGCTAACAAGTAGTTATATAACCTCTGTATATCATCCTATTTTTCATGATATGCGGAAAGACATAGCTCTGAGGACTTGAAGTTGAAAAAGAGTCCATTGTGTTGTGGCAAATCAGGAGTTAAATCATTATCATTACATATCATGGTTGGTGAATATCCTTTCCCTCACCATTCTCTCATTGTCGCAAAGCGGCTGCACTGGATCGCCAAACAACTATGCAATCACCTGAAGTCCTTTTTTCTCTATCACAGTCAGTAGTCTCAATGCTGGTCCGCCTGGTTTTTTGACACCCCGCTCCCAATCAGAAACGAGGTTTTTCGATACATTCAGATAGCGGGCAAAAACCGTCTGGGATAGATTTTCACTCAACCGAATCAACCGGATTTCCTCTGAACTGAGTATCCGGACAGGTGTCAGGCATGCATCATCGAAATCACGCATGGTCTTCTTATCAATTGCGCCAATCTCATGCAGGGACTCCATGGTTTCATGGATTGCAGCAAATGCTTCACTTCGATATTTTTTCATCATCAGTGCTTGAAGCTTCTCTGCCCCGTATAGACCATGGTGGCGCCAACTTCATTGCAGGCTTCGATGGACTGGTAGTCATTGTCCGATCCGCCGGGTTGGATGACGCAAGAAACGCCTTCGCCAAGGCCGACATCGATGCCGTCCCGGAAAGGAAAAAACGCATCGCTGACCATGGCAGAGCCTTTCAGACCGCCGTTTTCAACGGCAACGCGCCGATCGATTTCAGCCTTGTTTGCCGGGTCCTTCAAATCGTTGTAGCCGATGCCGAAGGTCTCAAAGCAGTACCGATCGGAAAGCTTCCGATATGCTTTGTCCCTTGCGATTTCAGCCACGCCGACCCGATCCTGCTCCCCGGTTCCGATGCCGACGGTAACCCGGTCCTTGACATAAATCACGGAATTGGAGGTGACGCCGGCTTCGACCAGCCACCCGAAAAGCATGTCTTTGTATTCTTTATCCGTGGGCTCCCGCCGGATCGCATAAGATTTGCCCTTGTAGTCGCAGGCAGCCAGTTTTAAATCCGCCTTTGTCCGGGCCTGGGGAACAAAAGACCACTGGGCCACAAGGCCGCCGTCCATCAGGCTCTTGAAATCCACAAAGCGCTGGCCCACAAAATCCTGGAGACGTGCGATGTTCTGAATGCGAACGACCCGAAGATTCTTTTTGGCTGAAAAAATACCCATGACGCCCTCTTCAAATTCGGGCGCCACCACGACTTCGGCGTATTGATTGCTGATGGCCTCGGCGGTTTCCCTGTCCACGGGCCGGTTGACCGCGATGCAGCCCCCGAAAGCCGCCACCCGGTCCGCCATCATGGCTTTATGATAGGCATCCGAAAGCACATCGGACTGGGCAACGCCGCAAGGGTTGTTGTGCTTGACGATGACGGCAGTCGGCGTGTCCATGAAATACCGGAGAATGTTCAGGGCATTGTCCGCATCGGTCACATTGGTTTTTCCGGGATGTTTGCCGGACTGAAGCAGTTCGATGTCGGATGCCAGATACTGACCCGGCTGGATGGTCCGGGTTTCCCCGAGAATCAGATTTCCGTTGACCAGCTTAAACAGCGCCGCTTCCTGGCCGGGGTTTTCGCCGTACCGCAGGCCTTTCTGCTCTCCTTTGATGTCCCAGAGGACTTTTTCAAAAAACAGGGTCTGTCGGCCGGTTTCGTCGATAAAGCTGATTTCCATAGCCGGCGGGAAATGCTCGTCCACGATGGTTTTATACATTTTCTTCAGGTCATCTGCCATAACAGTTCTCCTAAAATTAAGCTGGTTTTAAGGATTGCGCCCACATGCCGTATCACCCTTCACAGGGCAGGGGAAATCTTTCAGACGACACCCGGTTCCTCCGGCATCGATCGACTATACCCGGCTCTAAGACGGATAGCATTCCCTGACGTTTTCAATGGTCCGGCTGTTCAGGTATTCGGCAATCATCTTATCATAGGCAGCGGTGTGGCCAAAGGCTTTCTGGGCCAGCATGAAACGAAGGTCCAAGGAAATCCGGCCATTTGCGGCTTTCATCTCGGACAGAATGGCGCTGTAGTCTTCCGGGTCCACCACGGAAGCCACGCGGATGAAATTCTTGGCCGATGCCCGGATCATGCAGGGGCCCCCGATGTCGATGTTGCCCCTGGCTTGCTCCACGGTGACATCCGGTTTGGAAACGGTCTGCTTGAACGGATAGAGATTGACCACCACCATGTCAAAGGGTACGGCCCCGGTTCTGGCCAGATCCCCCTGGTGTTCGGCATTGTAGGTTTCGGTGAGAATGCTCAGGTAAATCTTGAAATCCAGTGTTTTGACCAGGCCCCCTTGCGTTTCCAGCTGTCCGGTGTAATCCGAAACCTGTTTGAGGCAGGTCTCGGCCCGGTTTCCCAGAAACCCCCGAATGGCGTTGTAGGTGCCACCCGTCGAGTACAGGGTCACTTTCGGATTGATGTCCAGGAGCTGGGTGACCAGCAGGTTCAGATTGCTTTTGTCCGAAACGCTGATCAGCACGTTGCGAACTTCGATAAGCGGGTCAATTTGAGTAACCACATTCAGTGTCATTGTTTACATCTCCCCCTGATATTCTTGTAAAAAACGGTTAAAAAATGCGGTCATGAACCGGTGACGCTCACCCGCCATGCGTTTGCCTTCCGAAGTCATCATGCGATCCTTTATTTTGCAGAGCTTGACGCGATATTCCCTGAAACCGGTATCGTCAATGGAATACGAAACGCTTTTTTCAGGGGGAACATCGGGACTGTGAAGCCTGGCGCCGATTTCTCCGGCAAAGAGATAGGCCCTGGCAATGCCGATGGCGCCGATGGCATCCAGCTTGTCGGCATCGAAAAGGACCTTGGCCTCGAGGGTTTCGGGAACATGCATTCCCCGGAACCGATGGGTTCGGATACAGTGAAGGATATTGTCTTTCTGCCCCGGCGAAAACAGAAGATTTGCGACGATCGGCTCGGCCATCACGGCCCCGTGGGCCGCATGACAGACCGAACCTCGGGAAGCGTCCTGATGGGGCCTGCCGATGTCGTGAAGAACGGCAGCGACCCGAAGGACGTCCATGTCCGCCCGTTCCGCCGGGCCGATATGCTCGCAAAGTCGAAGAACCCGCAGCGTATGATCCCAGTCGTGGCTGGCGCGCGCGCCGATGAACATTTCCCGGGCAATTGTCTGAATATCCATGTCATGCCGCTTTTCCGGTCAACTCCGAGACAGCGACCCGGATGACGACGATCTTGTCAATGGCGGATTCCGGGTACGTGAACGCTTCGTCCGAATACTGGCTCATGATGATATCCAGGGCCGCACGTTTTTCCGCGGCATCCTCGATAATGGCCGCAACGCCGAACGCAATGGCGCTCTGGAAATAAAATCCCCACTTACAGGCACTGTCGCCTGTTTTCAGCCGGCAATCCACATCGAATTCAATGCATACGCGGGGATTTTTCCGGAGAATTTCGATTTTTCTGCCTTCGGGCGCGCAGTGAAAATAAAGAGCGCCGTCTTTATACCCGAAACTCATGGGAATCACATAAGGCTGGTTGTCATCCGACATGGCCAGCCGGCACACGGTTGATCTGCGAATAACGGATGCGATGGCTTCCGGATCCGTCATTTCCTTGTCTTTTCTTCTCATAAAAATTATTTTGCCTTTCAACGCACCTGGACGGCCTTGCAGAGCAATCATCCCAGGCTCATGACCGATTCCCACCGCTCAAATTCCGTGGAAACCGGAAGATTCTTTTTTTTCAGGATTTCAATGAATCTGCTGTTATTGAAGCGCAGATAGGGGTTTACTTTCAGCTCGTCGCCGAGAAGCGAACAGACATGCGCCGGATTATAGGATTTGAGGTACGGGTCAATGTCCGGGTTGTCCGGCTCGATGATTCGAGTAAAGGACATGGCGTATTTCAGGTAATCATGCCCGGCATAGACGACCGTGTCCCCGGGAAAAGCCATCAAAAATTTAATGGATTCGTAAAATGCCCGGATATTGCCGGAAAAACAGTTGCCGATGGTCCCGTTGAACAAGGTGTCCCCGGTAATCAGGCAATTTTCGACATGGAATGTCATCGAATCGTCGGTATGGCCCGGCGTCGCATAGACGCGAACAGGCATCCCGTCCAGTTCGATCTGGGAATGCCCGGACAGAAACGCACCGTCCAGAAGCGCGGCCCCGGATCTGGCCATGAGTTCCCGGGTCCCGCAGCTATGATCCGGGTGCATATGGGTATGCGTGACGTGGGTGAGCTTGAGTTTGTTTTTTTCAACAAAATCAAGGATGGGCTCCACGGCTCCGCCATCAATGGCCAGGGCCGAATGCCCGCCATAAACGACATAACTTAGATTATCGGAAGAATAAGGGAATTGCTGAAGGTTCATGGGTCTCCTGGTGATCGAATTCAAGGTGTTACCGCAGGTCTACTCGCTGAATATCTATAGCAGCGGCTATCCTTTGTCAATGTGTATGATGATCTCGAAAAAGACAAAAGGGATGGCAAAGTAAAAAGTACAAGATCAAGGCGAGCGAGTCCTGAGGAGTGAGGCGTACTTTTGGGTACGCCGCAATGACGAAGGATGAAGCTCAACGCAGATATTGGACTTTTTACGCCAAAAGATCTTCTGGCAGCAGCAGCTCCCCGAGGCCGGAGGCGCGGTGCGTGCGCCGCAGTACGGCCTGTCCCAGGATATCCATGTCCGGACTGACCAGCGTGAACCAGTTGCGGGCCCGCGTCATACCGGTATAGACCAGTTCCCGGGTCAATGCGGGATTCATGGCATCCGGCAACACCATGGCCGTGTGTTCGAATTCGGAGCCCTGGGATTTATGTACGGTCATGGCATAGACCGTTTCCACATTATTCAGGCGGGAAGGCAGTACTTTTTTCAATGCGCCGTCGGCCATGGGAAACACCGCCCTTAACGTTTTTTGACCGCTGCCCCGATCATCGGTAACGGGAAGTACGATACCGACATCGCCGTTCATCACCCCCAGACCGTAATCGTTCCGGGTGACCATCACCGGACGCCCCGGATACCAGCCCTCCGTGGCCCTTATGAGCCCTGCCCTGCAAAGAATTTCCGCGGTTTTTCCATTCAGCCCTTCAACCCCCCATTTGCCCTTTCGGACCGCGGCCAGAAGCTGAAAGCGGCCAAAAGCATCCAGCACGGCCCGCAGCCAGTCATCCTCGGCCCCTGTTCCCTGCGGCGGACCCGCATTCACGCATTCCAAATACGCGCGATACCCGGCGGGCGCACCGGTCGATACGGCACGGGCAAACGCACCGGGATTGCCATCCAGCACCAGGCTGACAAAGTTTTCATTATCAAGGGTCCGCACGTTCAGATGGGCGATGTCTTTAAAACCCCGGGTCCAGATGGCGGCGACCTTTTCAGGATCTCCGGCATTGACTGCCCTGGCCAGTTCACCGATGCCGCTGTCCTTTCCGAATCGGTGGCTCCTTCGCAGGACAACGACATGCTGATCCAGTGCCGTGCCGTTTCCCGCAAAGTCTTTCAGGCCATATCCCGTGTTTTTTTCGATCCATGCCAGGGTTTCCGGCAAATAACCGGCCTGTTCCGCATGGGCGCAGATATCGCCCAGCACGGACCCGGCTTCCACAGACGCCAGTTGGTCCTTATCGCCCAGAAGAACCAGCCGGGCACCGGGCGGCAAGGCGCCGAGAAGGGCCGCCATCATTTCCAGATCGATCATGGAGGCTTCGTCCACGACCAGAAAATCGACATGCAGCGGATTTTGCGAATTGTGGACAAAACGCCGGGAATCCGGCCGGCTTCCCAGCAACCGATGCAGGGTGGTGGCTTTCAGGGGAAGTCTCTTTCGGACATCGGAAGGAAGGCGGCTCATTGCTTTGCCCATGGATTCGGTCAGTCTGGCCGCGGCCTTGCCCGTGGGCGCGGCCAGACAAATCCGCAGGTTCTGCCCTTTTTCCCGCGCCAGATCTTGAAGGAGCACCAGGAGCTGAACCACGGTCGTGGTTTTGCCGGTGCCGGGCCCGCCGGAAATCACGGTAAAAGCGCCTGCCGCGGCAATGACCGCCCCGACACTCTGCCAGTGCACCTCGGTTTTTGCCAGTTCTTCGGGACTTCGCATCGGGCCGAACAATGCATCCAGCCGGTCAATCACGTTCTCCGGCAGCTTCTCCGGTACATTGTCCGGTGAATTATCCTCAACCTTGCCGGAGCGGATGTCCGGGGAAAAAAGCGGATCGGCAATTCTTTGCAAAATTCCCTGCGCCACCTGCTGCGTGTATTGCCAGTAGCGGCGAAGGTATAAACGGCCGGAGGATAAAACCAGCGGCGTATTGCCGGGGCCAGCGGCAACCAGCGGTGACTCGCTCAAGATTTGCTCCCAGGTTTCCGGAGTCATTCCGGAAAGCAGTTCCAATGGCTTGCCGGTTTGCATTTCATCGCCTTCCGGCGGCAGGGACAGGGCGCCTTCCGGGTCGGCCAGGGCGGCCCGCAGGTCCAGGCAGATATGACCGCGCCCCAATTGATGACTGGCAAGGACCGCGGCCAGAAGCACCGGCCCGGATGCGCTTGGCTGCTGCTCTTTTAGAAAGCGGGCAAAAGCCAGATCCAGAGACCTGATCCATCCCCGTTCAACCCATTCAGCGAGCACGCGAAAGAGATTTTCAGAGTGCATGGCGCCTCTTCCTGCCGGCAAAAGCCTGATCCAGCGCTTCAATAAGCGCCTGCGGGGGTTTATCCAGATAGATGCCCTGCCCCCTGTCGTTCACCCCTCTAAGAAACAGGTACACGGCCCCGCCCACATGCCGATCGTAATCATATCCCGGCAATCTGGCTTTCAGCAGGCGGTGAAGCGCCAGGGTATAGAGCACGTACTGAAGATCGTAGCGATGCTCCAGCATGGCTTTTTCCATGGCTTTTGCCGCATACGCCGCTTGGTTTTCTCCCAGGTAATTGGACTTATAGTCCAGAACATAATAACGCTCCCCATAACAGAAAACCAAATCGATAAAGCCTTTCAGCATTCCGTTGACCGCAAGCTCCCGAAGCCGGGGCCGGGGAGCTTGCGGCAAAATGGCGGCCGTTACCGCATCATCGAGCCACCTGGCATTAACCTCATGGCTGGCAAACAAAAACTCCAGCTCCGCCTGGTAGTCTTCCATCGAAAGCCCGGACAGCATCATTTCCCCCGATGCATCCGGCAGCGTGATCCGGGTCCGGAGCAGTTTCTGGAGCCAGTCCGTCAGAATCTCATCCCAGTCCTTCCAATCCCTGCGCTCGCAAAAATCCCTGACCTTATAAAGGATGCGCGAACGGTTGGGAGCCAGCACCACAAAACCTTCACGGGCGGCCCACTCCAGAATATCATGCAGAAAGGTTCCCGGCTCCGGCCCCCGGGGAAAGCCATGAATGGAAAGCGCGGAATCCGGGATTACCGCTGCCGCGACAGGTTCGGTTTCAGCTTCCAGCAACTGATCCTCTTTGGCCGAAACCGGCGAATGGGAATCCGGGAAAACAAGAAGATCCGACTCCGCCATCCTCGCACCGGCCAGCATTCCGGAATAACTGGTAATCCACCAATCATGCGGGATATTTCCGGTAAACGTCAGGGCCGGCGTCAGATTCACCGCTTCAGACCGCGGCCGATAAAGGGTATCACCGGGTTCCGGCAGGGGTTCAATGGCGATATGCTCGCAATTTCCTTTCAAAACCACGAGCTTTTCGGCCAACTGGTCTGCGGAAATCGTCTCTCCGGCCGAAAGCAGGTAACCCAGTCCGGATAGGTGCAGCCTGCTGGTCTTGCCCATCACGCCGATTCCCAGCCAGCAGGCATATTGGGCGCGGGTCAACGCCACATAAAGCATTCTCAGGTCTTCCGCCAGCCGCTCCCGGTCCGCCGACTCCAGATCTTCAGGACCCGGCTTTTGCACCAGGCGCATCCGGCCTTTTTCGTCGCGGATTCTCACCACCGGGGTATTCCGGGCCGTCACCTGGCGAAAGCTGCAAATAAACGGCAAAAACACCAGGGGATATTCCAGCCCCTTGGACTTATGGATCGTTACCACCCGGATCAGTTCCTCATCGCTTTCCAGACGCAGGATCTGCTCCTCGACGCCTATGCCGGGCCGCTCAATCTGCTCAGTCAGCCAGCGGATCAAGGCATGCTCCCCATTTAGGCCGGTTGCCGCGGCCTGAAGCATTTCCGCCAGATGCAGCAGATTGGTCAATACCCTTTCGCCGCCGGCCAGGGGCAACAGACGGGAGGGGACTCCGAATTCCCGGAGCAGCAGGCGCAGCATGGGCAGCACGCCCTGATGGCGCCAGATCTGCTGATAATTTCGGAAGCGCTCGACCTCGGCCTCCCAGGCCAGTTCATCCTGAACCAGTTGATCCAGCCTGTTAAAGGACAGGGCCAGCACGTCCGTTGCCAGAGCAGTCCTCAGAGCCCCTTCCCGCTCGGGTTCCGCGCAGGCCTGAAGCAGAAAAAGCAGGGATTTTGCCTCCGGAGCGTCAAAGACGGAGTCCTTATCGGACAGATAGACGCTGCGCACCCGGCGCTTATTCAGGGCCTGGCGAATCGCGCCGGCCTCGCTGCCGTTTCGCACCAGAATGGCGATATCGGCCGGACGCAGCGCTTTAAACGCACCATCCGGCGCCTGAAATCCGGTCCGGGCCGGCTGCGCTTGCGCCGAATTCAGCATGCCGGCAATTTCACCGGCAACGGATTCGGCCATCCGGCCGATATAGCCGTCCGGCCCGGTTTTATTGAGGAATCCGGTTTGCTGAAGCTGCCAGAACGTCATGGCCAGAACCGGCTTTCCGTTAAGCTTGAGCAGATCCTTGCGCCCTTCGGCCGCAACAGCCACAAACGGGATGCGATCCTTGAACAGAAACGCGCCTTCCAGATGCTCGGAAGCAGCCCCGAACACCTGGTTGACCGCCTTGACCAGGCCTTCGGCGGAACGGAAATTTTTCCCCAGCGTGTAGGGCGCGCCAAAGGAGTCTCGGCGAGCCGCCAGATACGTGTGAATATCCGCTCCGCGAAAGGCATAGATCGCCTGCTTGGGATCGCCGATCATAAACAGCGCCGCATCCGAATGACTGATGCCGATCTGCGCTTGTTCTCCGTGGTTCGCGCCGTCCCCTGCCCTTTGCTTTCCATCCGCCATGCCCTGTCCGAGATAGATCTTGCCAAAGATTGCGTACTGCACCGGATCGGTATCCTGAAATTCGTCGATCAGCGCTGCCGGAAACTGCTCGCGAATGACCCGGGCCAGCCGCTCGTTTCCCGGCCTGTACAGGGCCTCGTGCAGACGGGTCAGCAGATCGTCAAAGCCCATTTGGGCACTGCGTTCCTTTTCCTGCCTGATGCGCTGTCCGATGTCTTTTGCTGCATGGTTAAAGAGCGCCGTATCCACATCGAGCGCCCCGAGCTTTTCATTGAGGCAATCAAGTGCCTCATAAGCCGGATGCTCCGGGACGGTTTTATTCCTGGCCGTGCCCGCTTTCAGCCCGGAGCTGGAAAATTTTTCCAGGGCCTGGGCATCGGGCAGCGGCCCCTTGTCTTTCACCCAGGCGGATAGCGCTTCCACCCATTTGGCCAGGGAATCGGTTCTGTATTTGTTGCCGTTCAGGGTTTTGTCGGACTGAGCCTGTAGAACCCGTTCGATCGCAGCAGCAAAATCCGATTCCCAGATCCGCCGGGCCCCTTCAATCGCCTGACGGCGTTTTTCAATCACAGCAAAAGGGTCGTCCGCCGGGCCCGGGTTTTCCTTGAGCAGGGGAAGGATTTTTTCCACCAAGGCCTGCGGCGTGGCGCACAGGGTAGTCAGCTCGGATAAAACCTCCTTGGGTTGGGGATAAAAATGGCTGCGCCAGTAGTCGCAAGCGGCTTCTTCCAGGAAGTCCCGGTCGGAAGCCGCAAGTTCCAGATCAAAGAGACCGCCGCTGTCAAAGGCGTGCTGGCGGATCATTTGCTGACACCAGGCATGGATGGTATGGATCGCGGATTCGTCCATCCATTGGGCCGCCTGATCCAATAGACGGGCGCAACCCGGCCACATGCCGGCATCGTAATCATCTCTCAAGGCCTTCAAGTACGCATCTTCCCTGCCCTGCCCGCGGAAAAAGGCCGCGGCCTCGGTCAGCCGGCCGCGGATCCGGTCCCGTAGTTCTTCTGTAGCGGCATTGGTAAAGGTTACCACGAGGATTTCCGGCGGGGTCAGGGGCCGGGAAAAGGCGTTTTCTCCCCCATGCCCCAGAATCAGCCGCAGATACAGGGCCGCAATCGTGTAAGTCTTGCCGGTACCCGCGCTGGCCTCGATCAGACGAACGCCGTGCAGGGGAAAGGTCAGCGGATCCAGAAGATTTCCCATGGGTTGTTCCTTATTCCTCAAATCGCATGACCCGGACTGCTTGCAGCAGCGGCGCATAAAGAGACGTTGCCAAATGATGAAACCGGCTTCCATCAACCTGCCAGATGGCGCTGAAATCAGGAAAAGTTCGCGAAAGATAAAGACTATGCCCCAGCTCTCCGAATGAATTGAAGCCATCTCCCTGGTAAGCCTCGCGTGCCGCATCCACGGCTTTTCTCAGGTTCACATCCGGGGAGTCTTTCGAATGATCCGAATGCAGCACCGCAAGATAAGCCAGAGCTGTTTTGGCTGTCACCGGCAGGGGCTGCATCAGGCCCGAGTCCCGGTGCGAAATGATTTCAGCCAGCCATTTTTCGGCCCGTTCCCGATCCAGGGGCCCCAGTTCCGCAACGCCGTCCGGAGCCACCAGGTAGCTGGTCAGGGAAATCCCCCGGGCGCATCCGGCAAGATGTCTTACCCAGGTGCCCGGCAAAGCGGTCAAACGGGAGACTTCGCCCCTGGAATTCATGATTTCATTGCAGTAAAACTCCCAACGGGCATAGCGCTCCGGCTGCCCTGAGTCCGGCCGCCGCAATCCGTCCAGCCAGTCTTCCAGATCCGGGATCGATACCCCCGGACTGTTTTCAGCCGGCCGGGGGTTTTGAACCATTAAGCGGATTTCCATCGCCGCTGCCGCATCCGGCCATGTGTCGCTCAGATAGCGGTGATGGTGAATCATCCGCAGCACGGGATCAGACAGTTCCGCGGCTGCCAGCTCGCCGAAAGCATTCAGCGGCAGACTGCCGGTGCGGCGAAGGCGCTTTGCCTCTTCATAAACCGCCTCGCGGCATTTATCCGGTTCAGCGGCCAGCCCCGCGGCAAGCAACTGGCCCCCCAGGTTAAACGGCGCCAGCCGATCCAGGGCAAAGGGCTCCTGATCATCCGAGGCAGACAGGACTTCGTCAAAATAGACTTTCAGGCGCTGATTAAAAAAAATCCGCACCGGATTTTTCAAGAATCGAATCAGATCAATCAACTGCAAGCCGGCTTCGATTCCAGGGGCGGAAAGATCTCCCGGCAACGGGACCCCGGGGATCGGGGCGGTCCGCGAATCCAGAATTTCCCGCCATTCATGGGCATAGGTAAAGAGTCCCGGGTCCCGGTCGGGCAGGAAATAGGCTCTGCTGAAGGGCTGGAGCGGATGCACGCAGGTCAGATGATCCAGGAGCGCTGTCCCCGTCTCCCGGTTTGCCGGATCCGGGCCATCCGATGGATCCTCCTCCGGCCGCCAGCCGGCTTTAAGATAGTCGCGAAACTGAGCCACCAGCACCGAAGGCATTTGCTCGCTGTTATCCCGGATGCTGCGGCCGATGTAGGAGATATAGAGTTTTTCCCGTGCCGAGAGCAAGGCTTCGAGAAACAGATAGCGGTCGTCTTCCCGGCGGGAACGATCTCCCGGCCGGTAGGCACCCGGACCGGCCATCAGGTCGAAATCCAGCGGCGGGCGGCTTCGCGGATACTGCCCATCGTTCATGCCCAGCAGGCAGACCACTTTAAACGGAATGGCCCGCATCGGCATCAGGGTGCAGAAATTGACCATTCCGGCCAGAAACCGCTGAGATACGCCGGAATCCCGCATGGCCCCCAGAAAGGCTTCGCGCGCAACCGTCAGGGGAAGCGCCTCTTCCAGGCCGGCATCCCTGCAGGCGCTCAGCCACTTTTCCAGCACCGCTTCCACCCGGCCCTGGACCAGCCGCTCAAAGCCGTCAACCGGCAGAAAGCAATCTTTCGAAAGATCCAGGATGCGCCTGTACCAGTCTTCGGCGCTTGCCGGCTGAGCCAGCACCCGCCAGTGCCGCTCCAGCGTTTCCAGCATGGCTGCCAGGGGGCCGACCAGCGCAGCTTCCAGACCGCCGACTTCATCAAAAGGTTCAATCCCCTGCCAGGGCTTGCCGGCACCCACCGCATATCCCAGGAGCATGCGGCGCAGGCCAAAGCGCCAGGTATTTTGTTCCAGACCGGCGGGAAGCCCAAACCCCATGCGCTGCTCGGCGCTCAGTCCCCAGCGGATACCGGACCCCTCAATCCACTGCCGCAGCCCGGGCAGATCCACTTCCGACAGGCCGAAACGCCCGCGAAAGGCGGGGACATCCAGCAGATCCATCACATCACTCACCGTCATGCGTGAATCCGGCAGGTGAAGGAGTTTATCCAGAGCCTGCAGCATGGGAACGCCGGCACGCTCCGGGCTGTCCGCGATCGTAAACGGAATATACCGCGCATCCCGCAGCCGGATGTTGCCGAAGACGGCCGCGATGTGGGGCGCATAAATATCGATGTCCGGGGTCATGACAATGATATCCCGGGGCTCGAGGTCCGGAATCCCGGCAAAGAATGACAGGAGCTGATCCTGCAGGATCTCCACTTCCCGCTGGCGGCTGTGGGCCAGGTGAAAGCGGATCGAATCATCACGGGAATCGATGCACTGCCTGTTTTCGGAAGAAGCGGGCAGCGGCCGCAGGTCCAGAATCGCCTGCTGGACCTGGGCCAGCAGAGCGGACTTGCAGCCATCCGGGGCAACGTCGCGAAAAAGATCGATTTCGGCAAAGTTTTCCCGGTATGCCTCAGGCCGGTCATAGCCGTAAAGCAGCCCCATATAATCGCGTCCCTGCTTTCCCCAGGCCGCAAGAAGCGGATTGACATGCTGGTGCAAAAGCTCAGGATTCAGATCCCGCGGCATCTGGGACTTTCGCGGATGCCTGGGCCGCTCGATTCGCAGCAGGTCCCTGTCTTCAATGATATCGGCCCAGAAATGCCGGCAGGGGTTGTGAACGAATACCATCACCTGGCTATGGCGGGAGACGGCATGCAGCGTTTCCAGGGCCTGCCTGGGCAGGGAGCAGATGCCAAAGACGATCACGCGGCGCGGCAGCGCGGCAGGTCTTTGCGTAAGGGCTTCCGCAACTTTCAAAAACCGGCGGTGCAGGCTGGAGCGGCTGTTTCCGCGTTGATTCGGGGGAATGCTCAGTTGAATTCTTCGCCAGAGCTCGGCCTGCCAGATCTGTTTTTCCGGTATTTCAACCGCCTCACCCCCGGCATTTCGAATCCGGTCAAGGCCGCCTGTCCAGTCTTCCAGCCAGTCGGCCCGGTAAACCTGATACTGGTCGAAAAGATCCGCAAGATGGCAGGCCAGTTGGTATCGCTTGCGCAGCTCGTGGTCATCGGACAGATACCGCGCAAGCGGCACAAAACAATCCTCTTTCAGCAGGGACGGCAACAATTGCAGCAGCCGCCAGGTCAGCCGGTCCTTGTCGTAAGGCGATTCCCGGGGGATTGTCTCCGTGCCCAGGACCGCCCGATAGGCATTCCACAAAAATCGCGCCGGAAGCTCAATCTCCACCGCGGCCGCGATTCCGCACCCGTCGTTTTCCGCCAGCGCCAGTTTCAGCCACTGGGCCATGCCGTTGCTCTGGACAATAATCAACTCATTTTCCAGCGGTTTCAGCGGCCGGCGCCGGATCCATTCAACCACCACCTGTCGCAGGTCTTCCAGATGATTGGCATGAATCATCGAAAGGCCGGGGGTCAAAATCTCCTCACAGGCCATTCGATTCACCTTGAGTGTCTTCCCACGATTTGTCGGCACGAACTTCCGGTATCAGAAATCGGGCGCCCTGGTCATCCATTGGATGAAGTTCAAGAGAAGCGATATCCATCCGAGAGGCCGAGACCTCGCCGGAAAGATATTGATGACCTTTGAAGCTCCAGAATTTATTGGGAATTACCGTAGCGATTTCTCCTGGCACGATACCCCATATATCCTTTGCCCGCAGGGTGATGGTTCGCCTGCCTTTCAATGTTCGGCATCGCGCCGCCCGTTCCTTGACGGATAGAATCAGCAAATCGACCGGCAGCATCTTACTGTCAGCCCGCGACGGATGCAGCCGTCATAATGAATTGCAATAACAGACACCGGCTCTCCAACAACCTGGCCCTCTGCCGGAAGCGGAATACCGGCTTCCAGAAACTGCTTCAGGACGCGAAGTTGTTCCGCTTCGCTGCCGGCTACCCCCATCCATTTTTTCATCTGTTTTTCAAGATCAGCCAGCCCTATACCTTTTCGCATTTTTTTCATTCGAATTTCTTCTCATTTATGGAATTGGTTCGCCAAAACACAATCCAACTGGTTTTGGAGCCTTAAATTGCCATTGTAAAGCAGATGAACTTCTTTGGGCTTTCTCAAAAGACATCCAGAGGGATTGACCGCTCGCAAAGCGTTTCCGGGGCAATGTCACTGTCTCCCGGCCACGTCACGGTACCGTAATCGACCCGAACCAAAAAATCCTGGATTTTCGAAACGACGAAACACTGGCAGTGTAGATAGGGCGCATATCAAGCGCTGTTCACCGTCAACTAACATATCAGATTTATTTTGTCAAAGTTCGCATTTTTGCGATAATCTGGTTTTTCATAAGGAAAGCAGTCGGCGCTACGCGGATCTGACCACGATCCGAAGGCCGGACATGCGACAGGTAAAGGTGCATGGCAATCGGCACAATCACTGGCTTGAGAAGGTTAACCACAATAATGCAAAGAAGCGAAAATTTCTCAATTGTGGGGGAAAGATCCCCCCTTCTTGACGGGAAGCCAGTCCAAAATAGCTGCTATCCAGCATGCCCATCCGCAAAAACCTCTTCCCCTGAGTATGGCGGTGTATGCAAAAAAATTGGTCTTTAATAGCACGAAATTAAGCTTCGTGCTATTAAAGACCGGAAATGCGCTTGATTTTTTTCAGCCATTTAGCATGAGCAATATCGAAACGAGGAACAGCATCAAAGGTCACTGTTATCGTTATCCGTCACCTGCCATCCGCCGCCGAGCGATTTAATCAGGGCCGCAGCCGATACCAGCTGCTGACCCCGAAGGCGGACGCCGGCGCGTTCAATTCCCAGAGCCGCATTCTGTGCGGTCGCCACCTCGAGATAGGTCGCAAGGCCGGATCGGTACCGGTTCTCGGCGATTTCCAGTTGCCGGTGTACGGACTGCAAGGCGGATAGCATCCGCTCATATTCATCGGTCAGGAGGTGCTCTGCCGCAAGATTGTTTTCCACTTCCGCAAAAGCGGCAAGAACCGTCTGGCGGTATCTGGCGACGGTTTCCTCATAAACGGCCTTTGTCTGGCGAAGGCCGGCATCCAGTTGTCCGCCCTGGAACAGCGGCAGGTTCAGGGACGGACCGACGGCCCAGAAATTACTGGGCCAGTCAAAGAGCATGTCCAGCCCCCCGCTTTGAAAACCGGCCAGTCCGGTGAATTTGACGGTCGGGAAAAATGCTGCGGTCGCAACGCCTATATTGGCATTTGAGGCGGCCATGCGGCGTTCGGCAGCGGCGATATCGGGCCTTCGTTCGAGCAGCTCCGAGGGCAGTCCGGGGGGGATGACCAATGGCGGAATGTCGAGCGGCCGTTCCGGAATATGAAACAGGGATGCTGTCTTTCCGGTCAATACCGCCAGGGCATTCTGATATCTGGCCCGCTGGATGGCGATATCCGGCGCCTGGGCCTGCGCGGTTTTTAAAACAGTCTCTGCCTGTGCCACATCCAGGTCGGAAACCATGCCGCCGGCCCGGCGGTTTCGCACCAGTTCAAGTGATTTGCGATAGACCTCGATGCTGGAGATCAGGAGTGCCTTGTCGGCATCCAGGGTGCGCAGCGTGATAAAATCAGCCGCTACTTCGGCCTGCAGGGAAAGTTTGATGGATTCGACATCATCCGCGCTTGCCTCGGCCTGGGCCGTAGCTGCTTCAACCGAGCGCTTGACCCGCCCCCAGAGATCGATCTCGTAGCTGAAATCAAACGGCACGGTAAGGGTATCATAGGTCTGATCGGGTTTGCCGCCGACCGGACGGTGTTTGGAATCCCGCTGATCCACCGGCTGAACGGAAAATCCCAGACGCGGATAAAGTGCGGATTCCGCGACATTGGCAGCAGCCCTGGCCTGTGCGAATCGGGAGACGGCCACTTTCAAATCCTGATTGGCGGCCATGGCGTCGGCTTCCAGTTGGTTGAGTTCTGCATCACCGAATATCTCCCACCAGTTGCCCCGGGGTAAGTCCGCCCGGGGGGCGGCGATTTTCCAGTCCTGTCCCGGGCCGACATAGGCGTCCGGAATGGTGGTGGCCTCCGGGCGCTGATAATCGGGTCCAACTGCGCAACCTGAAAACAGCATCAATGTCAGGACCAAGACAAGGCCTTGTGCCATGCTCACAAAATGATCAAAACGGCAGGATCGGTTCATGGCTTTTTCTCCGTCTTGGGCGTTTCGGCTACGGTGACCATCATCCCGT
>JACRBZ010000056.1 GCA_016219185.1 Deltaproteobacteria bacterium | reverse complement strand
CGAGCAGGCCAAGGGCATCGAGCAGGTGAATATTGCGATTTCCGAAATGGACAAGGTGACCCAGCAAAACGCGGCCACTGCCGAGGAGTCCGCGTCTGCTTCGGAGGAAATGAATGCTCAGGCCGAGCAGATGAAAGGCATTGTCAATGATCTGGTTATCCTGATCAGCGGTGCGTCCGAGACAAAACTCAGACGGCCCCGAATCCGTCCCCAAAAATCGCAGAAACCAATCCGTTCGTCGATAAACCCCAAAAACCTTCCGTCAAAACAAATCCGGTTCCCGCTGAAAAAGGAAGTGCATCCGGATGAGATCATTCCCTTTGATGAAAAGGATTTCAAGGATTTTTGACCCCAATCCGCGTTTTTCAATCCAGTCCATATCGTAAGGATTGCATTGAATCGGCGCGACAAAATCCCATAGGGATGATACCCATGAAATCATCATCTGTTGTTCTGGCGGTTCTGATCCTGGCTTTCTTTCCGATTTCAGCGGCTCAGGCCAGATCCCTGGAGGAAATCAACCGAACCGGCGAGATTCGTATCGGTATTTCTCCGATTCATCCATCCGTATGCCGCGCGGCGCCTCAGGGGTGTCGAACCGACTGCCAGATCACCGGCCCGGCCTATGAGATTGCGCTGGCATTCGCCGCAACACTCGGGCCGAATATCAAACCCCGATTTCTGCGCATCGATTGGGACGAACAGTTTTTCAATAAAGATGGTAAAACCATTCGAGAAGACGCCTATACTCCGGAACTGCTGGGATCCGGTCGGGTCGATCTCTATCCCAACAATCTGAGCGTCAATGAATGGCGGCGGAAAAAAATGGATATCGTCACGCTTTTCCCCAGCCGGCGTATGGTGATTGTCAACCGGTCCCGGAAAGAAGCGATCAAGATGCCTTCGGATCTCGCCGGAAAGGTGGCTGCGACGGAAAAAGATACCAGCTACCATACGTGGTTACAGGAGCAGAATCAGGGCGCATTTGCGTCTCACCCGATCGTGATTCGCCTGATGGGCACGGATGAATGCCTGAAAGCCGTGGAAAAAGGCGAAGTGGATTTCACGATGATCGATTCGGACGCGGCCATATGGGCTGTGCGTCAGGAATACAAGAATCTGGACATGGCCTTTCCGGTGGGTACGACGGATGAAAACGGTTGGGGATTGCGCAAGCAGGACAAAGATCTTCAGGAGACGGTTCGGCGGTTCTTCAGGGAGCAGCGGGCCGATGACCAATCGGCGTTGAATCTTATCTGGCGGAAATACTATGGCATGTCCCTGACCCAGTTTATCAGGCTGGTCGGCGCGATGATGGAATAAGCGATTGGGATCATTTCGACCCATTGAAAAACAGGAGTTGGTAAGACAATGAAATACGGCATATTCGGGCCGGCCATGAACTGGGCGATCCTGGTGGTGTTCGCCGGCTTCATGGGCATCATTTGGGATCAGGCGTCTGACGCGCGGGACCTGGATCAAATCAAGAAGTCCGGAGATATCCGCATTTGCATTGTGCCGGTGACGCCCGCTTATGCGGTTCCCCAGGATCCCGCCTGCCGGGAGAACTGCGCATTTTCCGGCCCCGTGTACCGGGAAGCCGCCGCGGTTGCGGCCAGCCTTGGAAAGAAGATCCGCGCTGTTTATCACCGCGTGGATTGGGATGAACAGTTTTTCAACCTGTCGGGTCAGACGGACCGGGATGCCGTTTATACGCCTGTTTTGCTGGCTAGCGGAAAATGCGACGTGTATCCCTCCCATTTGACAAAAAACAACTGGCGGCTGAAGAAGCTGGATTTCGCGGTTCTGTTTTCCAGCCGGATGATGGTGGTTGTCAACAGATCAAGGATCGGCGTCATTAAAGCGCATGCGAATCTGGCCGGAAAGATTGCCGCTGTGGAAAAAAACACGAGCTACCACACCTGGCTTTCAGAACAGAATGAGCATGCGTTTTTACATGCTCCGGTAAAAATCCTTCTGCTCGGCACGGATGACAGCCTGGCGGCGGTTGAAACCGGAAAAGCCGATTTTACGCTGGTGGATGTTGACATCGCGCTGTGGAATACCGCACATCGGTCGAAAGACCTGATTGTTGCTTTTCCCGTGGGGCCGGTCGATGAAATCGGATGGGCATTTCGAAAAGAGGACCGGCACCTGAGGGATGCGGTTCAGACGATTTTCAGCAGAGAGTCCCAGAATGAAAAATCCGAGTTGAACCGCATCTGGAAAGAGGAATTCGGTGCGACTTTGATTCAGATGAAGGCATTGATCCATGCGACGAAATAGGACAAACCCCATCGCCCTCTTTTCGGACCGATCCATCAAAACCCGGCTGGTCGCCATGACAACCGGCGTGGTGTCGCTCGTTGTCCTGCTCCTGACCCTGATCACCGGGTATGTTTCCATTCAGATTCTGGAGCGGGAATCCGAGCGGCAGTTGCATGAGTCTCTTCAAATGGGCGTTAACATGGTTTCCAGTTTCATTAACGTCCGAAACGCCAACCTGGATTTGTGGAGCACGAATCCGCTGGCTGTTTTTGTCGCCAGTGATCCCCGGCTCGGCAGTGTGTTTGTCCCCAGCCTGAAAAATTTCTTTTCACAGATCCGCGGGCAGGAACCCTGGATCGACAATATTCTGATCATTAAAGATGACATCGTGATCTATGATGATCGGAATGCGATGGGGTCCGCCCAATCCGCCCGATCCGATAGGGCCGACCGGTCCGAAGAGGAGATGAACCGCATTCTCAAGGCCATGATCGAACAGGTGCCTGATGAAATCCGGATGATCGATATTCCGGCCACGGCTTCCGGCGCGAACTCAAGAAACATCCTGGCGTTCAAAAATCCGATCATGAAAGAGGGCGAACCCATCGAAGCGTGTTATCTGCTGCTATGGGTGGATATGGAAAAGGCCAATTCGGAGCTGTTTGAAAATACCCATGTGGGTAGCAACGGCTTTTTAACCCTGGCGTCTTTCCCGAAGCCCGGGGATTTCAGAGTGGCCCCGTCCATCCAGCCGACCCCTTCGGACGGTCCGGGTCGGCCGGATATGATCGATAATACTTCCATGCAGGCGATGCATGCAGTTTTTGAGCGAATCGCTGCCGCGTGGCAATCGCCCGGCGATATTCCCAAACGCCATGAATCGATTCTTCTGGACAGTGTCCATCTGCCCCGATATTGCCTGTGGCTTTTGGGTGTCGCCTCTCTTGACGATGTGCGGGAATCGGTTCGAAAGCTGGTCGCTCTCCTGGCGATTGTAGGGTTTACCGCGGCGTTGGCGGGTATCGGCGCCACGTTTTTTTTCTCCGAAAAGATTGCCGAACCGATCCGCATGCTGACCCGAAAGGTGAGGACATTTGCCTCGGGCACTCTGGATGAAATCGATCTGCCTGATTTAAGCGATACAACAAGCGGCGGGGACCGCCCGAAACATTTCGAGGAATTGACCCCGATTCGAACCGGCAATGAACTCCTCGTATTGGAAGAGGCGTTTAACCGCATGGTTGATGAAATTCGCGGCCTGCTGGAAAAAACCCGGAAGGATGCCGTTGATTTAAAGCATTACAGCGATCATTTGCATGATCTGGTCGAGGAACGGACATCGGCCCTAGCCCAGGCCAATGTGGAATTGCTGGAGGCCAAGGAAAAGGCCGAATCGGCCACGCAGGCCAAGAGCAGCTTCCTGGCCAACATGAGCCATGAAATACGCACGCCCATGAACATCGTGATCGGGTTGAGCCATCTGGCCCTGAAAACCGGTCTGACCGAACAGCAGCGGGATTATCTGACCAAGATTCTGGCGGCATCCAAAAATCTGCTTCGGATCATCAACGACATTCTGGATTTTTCCAAGATCGAGGCCGGACGGCTGACGTTCGAGCATATCGCCTTCGATCTGAATGCCGTTCTGGACAATCTGTCCACCCTTCATTCCGGAAAAATGGAAGAAAGGAACGTCGAATTTCTGGTTTCCTGCCCCCCGACCCTTCCCAGTGCCCTGATCGGGGATCCGCTTCGACTGGGACAGGTATTGATCAATCTTGTCGGCAACGCCATGAAATTCACCGAAAAAGGGGAGGTGATCGTTTCCGTATCGTTGGTTTCGGAAACCGATGAAGAGGCCGTGCTGGGCTTTTCCGTCGTGGATAGCGGCATCGGCATGACCGAATCGCAGATCAGCGAACTGTTTCAGGCCTTCAGTCAGGCGGATGTCTCCACAACCCGGCGCTATGGCGGCACGGGTCTGGGACTTGCCATTTCCATGCGGCTGGTGAATCTGATGGGCGGCAAGATTCAGGTGACCAGCACGCCCGGAAAGGGGAGCGAATTTACATTTACGGCCCGGTTCGGAAAACAGCCTAAAAAAACGCTGTCCCTGCCTTCCGGCCTGGACATGGCCGGCAAACGGGTTCTTGTGGTCGATGACAGCCCGTCTGCCCGCACGATCTTAAGCGACATGCTCCAGGGATTCGGCCTTGAAATCCACTGTGCGGCTTCGGGAATTGAGGCGATTCAAATGCTTGAAGCGGCCGAGAAGGCCGATAACCCCTATGACCTGGCGCTGATGGACTGGCAGATGCCCGAAATGGACGGCATCGAAGCCATTCGCCGCATTCGCGCGGCCGACAGCCTGACCCGAATACCCGTACTGATCATGGTGACGGCCTTTGGCCGGGAAGAGGTGATGAACCGGGTCCAGAAAGATGAATTGGATGGTCTGGTCCTTAAACCGGTCAATTCGTCCGTCATGTTCAACACCCTGATGGATGCTGTGAGACGGAAAGCAGGTGATTCCGAAGGGTTGATGCCGATCCGGACAATCCAGCATCGCGAAGGTACCGCCGGCATCCGGCTGACCGGCCGTGTCCTTCTGGCCGAGGACAATCCGGTGAATCAGCAGGTGGCCCGTGAACTGCTGGAAGATGCCGGGCTGACGGTCTGCATCGCCGATAATGGCAGGAAAGCGGTCGGCATGGCGCAGACCGAGGCCGTTGATCTGATTCTGATGGATATCCAGATGCCGGAAATGGACGGGTATCAGGCGGCCGCAGCCATTCGAAACGTGAAGGGGCTGGAAAAGCTGCCGATTATCGCCATGACGGCACATGCCATGGCCGGAGATCGGGAGAAATGCCTCGAATCCGGCATGAATGATCATATCGCCAAACCCATCGATCCCGAAAATCTGATCGAGACCCTGATGCGTTGGTTGCCCGATCAACCCGATCAAAAGGATGTCGTCCGTGAGAAAGAACTGCCGCATGGGCCGGTGGACGACGGTCTTCCCGATGTCATTCCTGGCGTTGATATGAAAGAGGGTCTGGACCGGATTCGCGGGAATCGGCGGCTTTTCCGAAAGCTTCTGGGGGATTTTTATAAGGGCCATCATGATGTCTTTGATCGCATTGCCCAGGCCATGAACCGGGGCGAACGGGATGCGGCGGAGCGCCTGGCGCATGCAGTCAAGGGCGTTGCCGGGAATCTGAGCGCCAAAGCGGTTTATGACGCGGCATGCGCCCTGGATCAGTGGCTGAAGGATGGCGGGGAGTTGAATCCTTCCTGTGCGGTGATGACGCGGTTTTGTGAGGCTGTGAACAGCCTGATGCCGCATCTGGCAAATCTGGTTGAAACCATCGAACCGGTTGCCGTGCCTGCCGAAGGTATTCAGCATGCAGATATCGAACCGCTTTTGATCGAACTTAAAAACCGGATTGCCGAAGGCAGCCTTCGCGCGCTGGACCTGCTGCCGGAAATACGAAAACATCTCTCCCGGTCCCATATCGAAGCCGTGAAGATTCTGGCCGAACAGGTCGAGGCCTTTGATTTCGACGAGGCGGCGGAGACGCTGGCCCTGATAATGACCGACGATCAGCAGGCGGTGGTCGGTGAATAGAAAAAATTTTATGGCGGATAGGGAACACCATGCCGGATAACAAACCCCGAATCTTAATTGTCGATGACGAGCGGTCCAACATTCAAATGCTGGATGAAATGCTGAAAAACGACTATGACATCAGCGTCGCATTGAACGGAAAGCAGGCGCTGAAGCGCGTTGCGGCCGGATCGCCTCCGGAACTGATCCTTCTGGATATTCAGATGCCGGACATGGATGGATTCGCGGTCTGCAAGCAGTTGATCGGCCAGCCGGAAACCCGCGACATTCCCATCATCTTCATCACCGCCATGAGCAGCCTGGAAGACGAACAGCGGGGACTGGAACTGGGAGCCGTGGATTATGTGACCAAACCGTTTCACCCCTCCATTGTTCAGGCGCGCATTCGCATTCACCTGGATCTGAAGCGGCAGCGGGACATTCTGAACCGCATTTCCGGAATCGACGGGTTGACGGGCGTTGCCAACCGCAGGCGTTTCGACCAGTTTCTGGATCATGAATGGCACCGATGCTTTCGAACCGGCGCGTCCATTTCCCTGATCATGGCCGATATCGATCATTTCAAGCCCTATAATGACCATTACGGCCATCTGGCCGGCGATGATTGCCTGCGGGAAGTGGCTGCCGTTCTGGCGGCAACCGCAAGCCGGCAGACCGATCTGATCACCCGGTACGGCGGCGAGGAATTTGCGTGCATCATGCCCGATACCGATGCCCGGGGTGCCATGAACGTGGCCATGAAAATGCATCGCGCGGTCAATGATCTGGCCATTCCGCATGCGTTTTCCCCGACGGCGCCGCATGTCAGTTTAAGTCTTGGCGTCGGTACCCTGGTTCCGGTGCGGGATCGGAAAAACAGCCGGAATCTGATCGAAACGGCTGACCAATGGCTGTACGTGGCCAAGCGCAATGGCCGGAATCAGGTGGCTTGCGAGCTGGACCAGAGCCGGCGGTTTCCGGTGTCGCCAGGCGAATCCGCGGGTAAGGCGTCTGAAGGCAATACCGGCTCGAAACCCAGGATTCTTCTGGTGGATGACGAGCAGATCAATCTGAATGTGCTGGATGCCATATGCAAAGATAATTACGAAACCATTCCGGCCAGTAACGGCGAACAGGCCCTGCGGCGCGCGAGCCAGCATCCGCGGCCGGATATGATTCTGCTGGATATTCAAATGCCGGATCTCGACGGATACAGTGTCTGTCAGATGCTGAAAAATGATCCCGGAACCCGGGATATTCCGGTTCTGTTCATCACGGTCCGGACCGAAGGCGCGGATCAGAGCCGGGGCCTTGCCCTGGGAGCCGTGGATTATATCACCAAACCCTTTCATCCGTCCGTGGTCTTGGCACGGGTCAAGACCCATCTTCGCCTGAAAAACGCCCTGGCGGTCGTGGCCGAGCGCAACAGGGAACTGGAAGCCATGCTGAATCTGCGGGCAAGCGTGGAGCGCATTGTCAGAAGCGATCTCAAAAAACCGCTGTCTCATATCATTACCCTGACTTCCACTATGACGGAATCGGCGCAACTGTCAAAAAATATGAAGCAGGAATTGAAATGGGTTCAGGACGCCGGTTTTCAGCTTCTGAAAGGGATCAATCGGTCCCTGGATTTGTGGAAACTGGAAAGAGGCGTCTATGCCGTCGCCTTTGAACCTGTTGACCTGATTGCGGTTTTGCGCCTGGTGCGGATCGAAGTGGCCGAGCTTTGTGAAAAAAAGCATGTTTCAATCGACATCCGGGTTAACGGCGGGCCTCCGGAGCCAAATGACCGATGCATTGTCTCCGGTGAAGGGCTGCTTTGTTGCTGCATACTGACAAACCTGGTGAAAAATGCCCTGGAGGCAAGCGCCGAGGGCGAAGTCGTCACGATCGACATGCAGCGACATGAAGAAGAATGGCGCATCGCCGTACACAACAGTGTTGCGATTCCCATCGACATCCGAAGTCGATTTTTTGAAAAAGGCGTAACCTTCGGCAAGCCCGATGCCGAAGGCCTGAGCGTGTATTCAACCCGGCTGATGGCCGAGGTCATGGGGGGAAGCGTCGCGGTCGAAACCGGCGATGCAAACGGAACAACGCTGACGGTTCGACTGCCGGCGGCCGGATGAAAACGGGCAGTGGTCTGCTCAAAACTAAACACAAAAAAAATTAAGGATGTGTCAATGAAGATGACCCGGATTTGTAAACTGGCATTCATGATAATGGCGGTCAGCGGCCTGTGCCTTGGCGGCTGCGCAAACAGCAAGCAGGCACGAAGCGTGGACATCGGAAATGCCGGAATACTCGGCGACTACTCGATGCTCGGTGAAGGCAATGAGGATGAGGCGATACGGATATACAAAAATGCGCATGCCAATTGGCCGGGATATTTGAAAATCATTATCGATCCGGTGATATTTCAGACGCCTGAAAATGCATCCGAAAAATATGTGGCGGATTTAAAGAAGATAGCGACCGAATTTTTCAACCGCCTCCATGAGCAACTCGGTCAGGACTATCAGCTCGTAACCGAGCCCGGACCCGGAACCATCCGACTTCAGACGGCCCTTTTTAATGCAAAGGAAAAATCCGTGGGCCGAACGGTCCTTTCGAGCGTGGTGCCGATCGGTGTCGGCATTTCAGTCCTGAAGGATGCTGCAACGGGCAAACCAACAGCGGTTGGAGAGATCAGCATCGAGGCAAAGATAACCGACACCCGGAACGGGGAATTGCTTGCAGCGGGGATTGACCGGCGTGTGGGACAGAAGTATTCTTCAGGAACGTTTGACTCATGGGCTGAAGCCAATGAAGCCACCGATTACTGGGCCAAACGGGTCCGTTTCATGTTGTGCAAGGGGCGTGGCGGCGCCGGCTGCATTGCGCCGTAAAAACTTTCCCGCCATGACCGACGCAACGATCTGCCGCTGTTGATCCGCTGTCAGGAACGGATGCGTGAGGCATCGGAATTTTGCCTCCAGTTCCGCCCGGGTCATGGGGTTGGCGGGATCGCCCCGGGGATCTGTCACGGTTTTTTCGATTGTTCCCGCGGTTGTTTCCACCTTAACGCGGGCCGGTGTCTGGCGGGGAAAGAGATCATTCAGACCGGCATCTCGGGTCAATGTCACGCGGCCGGCAAAATTAACGATATCCGCATCATGAAGGCTTGAATCGGTAAGCGGCAGCAGTGTGGCCGGGCCTTTGACCGCTGCCACCCCCAGGCAGAAGGGAATGCTGTACTGGGCCGATTCCAGGGTTGAAGGGTCCGAGTAGTTGTTTAGCCGAAGCGCGCGTTCAAAAGTTTCAACAGTTACCCGGCCAATGTCCTTTGCGGCAAGATCGTTTTCTTTTATTATCGACACCAGGGCATCGATTGCCGCATGGCTCCAGCGGCAACTGGAATAGGGTTTGAAATAAATGTTTTCAATGGCCCGAGCGCCTGGCGGCATGGCCATGATTTGATCCGGATTGAAATAATCCGGGTGATCCAGAATATCCAGCGGGCCCGTAAACCCCTCTTGCGCCAGATCCACGGCCACAATACCCAGCAGGGTGGCCCAGGGAATGCCTTCCTTGACATGATTGCCCATGACCCGGGAATAGCCGGAAGCGGCCAGATCCGGAACCTGGGAACCGGCAATGGCAAGGGCCTGGGCCAGGACCTGAGCCGGCAACCGGCGAAGCCGGGCCGTAGCGGCCGCAGCCCCGTAAGCGCACCACCGCCCCGTGGACAGGGTGGGAAGCCTGGAAAAATCACGGGCCGCGCCCACCCGACAGGCGATTTCGTAGCCGACGATAATGGCTGTCAGAATCTCCCCGTCTGATGCGCCGACTTCCTGTGCCACGGCAAACACCGCAGGAATGATGGATGCGCCGGGATGGCCGGCCGCCCCCCGGTGGCCGTCGTCCAGATCCAGCGCGCTGGCGGATGCGGCATTTGCCAGGGCCGCGGCCGATGCGGTCATTTGGATGCCGGTAAACCAGATCGCGGACTTGCCAGGACCGAAATTCTTTTGGACCATGCGATGCAGGGCCGTGGCGGATTCAGATCCGTGGCCAGCCCACGCAGCCCCCAGAAGATCCAGAATGCAGCGTTTGGCCGCCTCTTTCATGGAAACGGAGATATCCTCCGGTCCAATCGCCAGTGCAAATTCGGCCAGTATCTCAGTCGTATACATGTTTTTATTCCATTATTATAAATTGACTCTGATCCTGAAATGTCATAGAAAATCAGAGTTCAAAAAATTAATTCAACAACCGTATAACACAAATGCCGTAACAGGTGTGAGTTCAGTGTATGCCAGGCATCAAAGAGATATTAAGGGGGAGCCAATGGCTATTTTTGCTCAAGAGGCAGAATATACTCCTGAACAGTATTTAGCTCTGGAACGTAAAGCGGCGTGCAAGAGTGAATATGTTAACGGTCGAATATTCGCCATGGCCGGCGCCAGCCGACAGCATAATCAGATTACGTTCAATATTTCCGTCGAACTAGGCATTCAACTTAAAGAGCGGCCTTGCGTTGCCTATTCAAGTGATATGCGTGTCAAGGTGACTCAAACCGGCTTATATGCATATCCCGATATCGTGGCAACTTGCAACGAACCTCAGTTTGAAGATTCCTTCCTGGATACATTGTTGAATCCCACCATTATCATCGAGGTGCTCTCCGAATCCACGGAAGCTTATGATAGAGGCGGGAAATTCGCACATTATCGAAGACTATCCTCACTAGAAGAATTCATGCTCATTGCTCAAGATGGGTTCTGTGTAGAACAGTATAGTCGTAAGGGTAAGCAATGGATTCTTGGTGAAATTCGTGGGATAGATGAAAATATCCAATTAAACTCAATTGGTTGCACTTTGTCTTTAAGAGATATTTACCATAAGGTTGAATTGTCGGATAAAGAAAGATTCTCTTTATAACGAATTTGGGGAACCCTGCCTGTAACCCCCCATCCGGCAAATGGCTTCCCATATCTTCCGGGCCTCCGGCCATTCAGCCATCAGTTTTTCGGTGATCTTTCGGGATGCAATCTGCCAGGGTTTGATATCCACCTTCAAATACGAGGCGCCATAGCGGCGCATGTTGGCCTGTTCGTTTTCCGCCTCGGCCCGAACCACTTCCTGGCTGAAAAAATCACCGGCCGCATCGCAGGCCTCAACCAGAGCAGTCTGCACGCCGGGCGGCAGGCAATTGTAACGTGCCTCGTTCACGGCCACCATCAATTGCGACGGCACGTCTCCCAGAAGCGTCACGAACCGGCCCCGCCTGCAAAAACCAAGGGGGTAGAGGTGGGCTTTCTGGGTGGGCAGCAAATCCACCTCGCCGGCCAGCCAGGCGCGCCGGACCCGGGGCCAGGGAATCACCACGGGTTTGGCACCCATTTCCTCCCAGAAGCGGGCCAGCAGGGGTGACTCGAAGATGCGGACTTTCAATCCTTTTACCTGATCCGGATGGATAATGGGACGCGTGGACAAAATGACCCGTTCCAGCCCCCGCTGCCAGTTCCAGCGGGGATTGATCGGACGGACGCCCTCGCGGAGCAGCGTCTGCCTGACGCTTTGTTCGAATCCATCGGAATCCAGAAAGGCGCTTTGATGCTCGGTGTGGTCAAAAATATACGGCAGGCTCAGCAGGTCCAGGGCCGGCGCCAGATCCCGAAATGCGGGCAGATCCTCGATGAAGAGATCCAGAAATCCGTCTTTGAGCATGGCGGACTGCCGGGTCTGGGGACCCAGGAGCGTTGCCTGGAGCGGCACCAGCGAAAGCCTTCCCCCGGTGCGGCGCCTGACCTCGTCGGCAAACCAGATCTGGCCGCGGCTTTCAGGTCCGGCCACGGTGGTCATGGTGCCCAGGACCCGGGGGATTTCCTCGTCTTTCTGAAACAGATAGCTTAACGGCCGCCCCAGAATCTGGCACAGACTGGTGAGCGCGCCAATGGACAGGGCTGCCTTGCCGGTCTCAATCTTGGATATCTGGCCCTGGGACAATCCGGCCTGCCGGGCCAGTTCAACGGCCGTGATGCCCGCCGCGATCCGCAGTTCCCGTATTTTTGCGCCGATCCGTTCCTGGACAACTTTCTCTGAATCAGAAATCATTATAAACTCGCTAAAAATTTGGATGGCAAAGTAGAAAGTTCAAGATCAAGGCGAGCAAATCCTGAGGACCGGCGTTCCGCCTGCCGTACGACCAGTACGCCGCAATGACGAAGGATGAAGCTCAACGCAGATATTGTGTTTTTTACGAAGCCAGCCCCTCTTCACGTTTTACGACCTGGATATCCCTGTGCTGAAGTTCTTCCAGCACCCGGCTCCCTGGTACATCGGCAATAGGGGAGAGCACCCCGGGCCGGTTCACCTCCCCGGACAGTATGAACTGGGCCGCGATGCTTGCGGTGAACCCCACGGTCCGGTTCATGGCAAAGAGGCCGGTCGATAGATCCCGGTAGTCGACGACTTCGTAGGTGATCTTTTTGCGGGATCCCTGTTTGAGCCCCCAGGCCTCGATCCGAAGCGCGGCCACATCCCGTTCATCCTCCTGGTACTGAAGCCGGGGCGTCAGGTGCCTGACCAGAAATTTCAAGGGTTCATCCTCCAGAAAGCCCATCTCCGCCATCACCCGCCAGTAGGCGCTGTGTCCGGTCCAGCGGGCCGCATACCGGCCCATGTCCCGAAGCTTTGGCCCCAGATCAAAGCGGTCGATGAATTCAATGGCATCCCCATTGGCATAGGCTTCCATGTCCCCGACTCCAGGGACATGAATCATATGGATATTTTCCTCGCGGAAAATCTCGTTGCCGGGAATTTCCACGGGTTGCCCGTTCCTGAGCAGCCGGGCCGGCCTGCGGTAGGCATTCAGCACGCCTTCAAGGGTCCAGGTGATCTTATATTTCAGGGCATTGTCGGCCGCGGATATTTCGGGTACGCCCAATCCATAGCTGTTCATGCCGTGAACTTCGTCGAAATCGGCCACGGCCAGCTTGCCCAGAATCAGATCCATGCCCGGATCAAATCCCATCTCCGGCAGGATCGTGATGCCGCGCTCCCTGGCGCGTTCGTCCAGGTCCGCAACCCAGTGGCTGTAACTGGTGTTGACAAAAGGGACGCCCGCCGCAATGCAGGCTTCGGCCACCGGATGGGCCAGAAACGTGGGCAGCATGCAGATCGTGATTGCAGCATTGCTTTGTTTTATGAAATCGGCCAGATTCGGATTTTCCGCGACATTGAGTCGCTGAAGCCTCACCTTGGGATAGGACCCCCGCTTCAGGAATGCTTCCGCTGAAGCCGTGTCCATATCGGCGCCGATAATGTCATCCACCAGGCCGCTTCGGGACAGGTCATGGATGACGGCATTGCCTTGAAGCCCGAGACCAAGCACAAGCGCTTTCATAATAGGTTAAAACTCCTTTTAAAATTGTTCATCATTTTCACTTCTCAAATCAATTGACTTTTATATTAAATTTCAACTTGATGGCAAAGTAGAAAGTTCAAGATCAAGGCGAGCACACCGGAGCTGTTGGCGACAATCCTGTCCGTGAGGCGTACGGTTGAGTACGCCGCAACGACGAAGGATGAAGCTCAACGCAGATATTGGACTTTCTACGAAGCCATCATTTGGGAATATTTCGAAGGCGCGGATCGAGCGCATCCCTCAGGCCATCGCCCAATAAATTGATGGATAGTATGGTCAGCATGATGGCAAGGCCCGGCAGGGTCACCAGCCACCACGCATCGGCGATATAGACCCGCCCTTCGGCCAGCATCCGGCCCCAGGTCGGCAGGGGAGGCGGAACGCCCATGCCCAGAAACGACAGGCCGCTTTCCCAGATGATGATATTGGCCACGCGAACCGTGGCAAGGACCAGAATCGGAGACAGGACATTGGGAAAGATCTGACGCATCAGAATCACCCGATGCGGCGTGCCCACGCTTCGGCTGGCCAGGACAAATTCTTTTTTTTTGATGCTGAGAACGCTCCCCCGGATCGTGCGGGCGTATGTCACCCAGTCCGAGAGCCCCAGCACCAGAATCAGGTTGAAAATGGAATTCCCGAGCACCGCGATCACCGAAATGGTCAGCAGCATGAACGGATAGGCCATGAACACATCCGCCAGCCGCATGATGACATTATCGATTCGTCCCCCGTAGTAGCCGGAAATCAGTCCCAGCCCGATCCCGGAAATGCAGGCCACCAGCACCGCTGAAAAGCCCACCAGCAGGCTCACCCGGCTGCCGTAAAGGATCCGCACCAGGATATCCCGTCCCAGATTGTCCGTACCCAAAGGAAATGCCAGGCTGCCGCCTTCCTGCCAGAAAGGGGGCGTCAGGCGCATCAGCAGGTCCTGGGCCAGGGGGTCCCGCGGATAAAAGACCGGAAAAAAGAGGCTGGTGGCGATGATTACAATAAAGAGGATGCCGCCGATCACGGCTCCGGGAGACCGGCCCAGGGCCTGAAACGTCTCCCCCCACAGGCGCAGGCTGGCGCGCAAATGGCGAAACCTTTCGGTGGATCCGTTCATTTGGCCTCCAGGTAACTGATCTGGGGATCCAAATATAGATAGATCAAATCGGTTAAAAGGTTGATCATGACAAAAAGAACGGAGAGCACCAGCACCGCTGCCTGAACCAGGGGGTAGTCCCGGGTGAAAATGGCCTGGACCACCAGGCGACCGACGCCCGGCCAGGCAAACACGGTCTCGATGATGACCGTGCCGCCGATCAGAAATCCGAACTGCATCCCGGCAACGGTCACAAGGGGTATCAAGGCGTTTTTCAGGGCATGCTTGCCGATCACCAGTTTTTCCAGAAGGCCCTTGGCCCGGGCCGTCCGCACATAATCCTGATTCAGGACATCGAGCATCACTGAACGGGTCAGGCGGGCGAACATGGCCATCAGGCTGAGTCCCAGCGAAAGGGACGGCATGATGAGCTGGGCCAGGGTTCCCCGGCCGGAAGTGGGCAGCCACCCCAGGGTGATGGAAAATAGCAGGACCATCATGATTCCCAGCCAGAAATGGGGCATGGACAGGCCAAAGAGCGCGCCCAGCATGGAGGCGAAATCCCACATCGATCCGCGCTTGACGGCGGAGATGATGCCAAGGGGAATGGAAACCACGAGTGCGATCAGCATGGCGGCCCCAGCCAGCTCCAGACTTGCCGGAAGCCGTTCCAGAATCAGGTTGATGGCCGGCACCCGGTGCTGGAGCGATATTCCCAGATCCCCCCGGATGGCATGGCTGGCAAAATGCCAGTACTGCACAACCAGGGGATCGTTGAACCCGAGCTGTTCCCGCAGGATTTCGATCTCAGCTTTGGTGGCATCCGGCGGCAGCATGAGCGTGACCGGATCTCCCGACAAATGGATAAAGAAAAAGCTGATGATGGAAATGCCCACGACCACATACACGGTGTGCCAGAGTCTTTTAACGATATAACGGCCCATGAAAGTCCCGATGCCAGAAGTAATGATTCCCCATCCCCCCCTTTGGAAAGGGGGGTAAGGGGGGATTTCAGAGGCTATTCACCCGAAAAATCCCCCTCAATCCCCCTTTTCCAAAGGGGGAAGTTGTCTTTTCTATTTGGGGATGGCCAGTAAGTAATGGCCATCCCCGTTTACGCGTGAGTCTGTAGTCGGCCGGCTTATTTTTTCGGCCTGGCCGTATTCATGATCAGGTACCCGTCCCGCAGGCCCTTGTAGTCAACGGCGTTTGAGACCGCATAGACTTCGGGAATCACATAGAGATAAACCCAGGGCGCATCCTGGTACAGATACCGGTCCAGTTCGTTGTAAACCTTGAGCCGGGCTGCCGGATCCAGAGTGGTCCGTCCTTTTTCCAGGAGCTGATCCACGGTTTCATTCTTGTAATAATAATCCCGGCTCTTGGAGTGAAACAGGGAATACATGTAGCGGTCCGGCTCCGGGGCATCATCCCAGAAATAAATGTACATCTGATGCTGTTTGTTCTTGTACCGGTCCCACATGACGGCCCGTTCAAAGGGTTCGAGGGTGACCTTGATACCGACCTTGGCCAGATCCGCGGCAATGGCCTCGGCCTGTTCCTGGATCTGCGGCATGTAGGTGCCGTAAGCAAGGCGTGTCTCGAATCCATTGGGATATCCGGCATCGGCCAGGAGTTTTTTGACTTGCGCCGGATCATACGCATACGGCTTCAGGGACGGGTCCGCGCCAAGTGTCCGCGGGCTGATGGGGCCGTTGCAGAGAATGGCCTTGTCCTTGAAAAGGGCCTTGTTGATGAGCGGCCGGTTGATGGCCTGGTTCACGGCCTGGCGGACTTTGACATCGCTAAAAGGTTTTTCGTAGGTGTTCAGGCCCAGGTAGTTCATGGAACCCATCTGATCGGTCAGATACGCCTTGCCCGAATCCAGGACTTTCTGTCGCTGATGCACCGGAACGCCGCTGATCACATCCGCCTCGCCCGTCAAAAGGGCTGCAATCCGGGACGACTCTTCGGGAATGCCCTTAAATACCAGCTTTTTATAGGCCGGCTTCGGGCCGTAATATTTGTCGTAGGCCGTCAGGAGGATTTCCTGGCCCTTGACCCATTTATCCAGTTTATAGGCGCCGGAGCCGACCGGATTAAGGTTGTATTCCGCGTCCCCCACCTTCTGAACATAGGCGGGCGGCACGATGAACAGGTATTGGGCCAGCATGTAAAGCCCCGGAGCGTATGGCTGGTTCATGGTAATGGTAAAGGTATTATCGTCGATCACCTTGAGTTCTTTAAAGCTGCTCAGCTTGCCTTTGTGGGGGCTTTTCAGGCCATCGCTCAGGATCCGGTCAAAGGAGAATTTTATGGCTGCGGCATTGATGGGCTCGCCGTTATGAAAGGTGGCGCCCTTGATCAGGGTGAATTTCCAGGTCAAATCATCCACTTTTTCCCATTTCTCGGCCAGGCCCGGCTGGACCGTGGCGTCTTCCATGGGTTTCAGCAGCGTGTCGTTGATGTTATACCCTACGCTCATGGTTGTCTGGATGGAACTCTGCATGATATCCAGTCCCACGGGTTCGGCTTCCTGAACCACCACCAGGGTGTCTCCGGCCGCAAACACCGATCCACCCAAAGCCATGGATATCAGGCCCATCGCCAGGATCATCCAAGCCATTCTTTTTTTCATGCTCCGTCTCCTTTCAAGTAAGTTGCGCCGGCCTTTTTTTATACCGGCAGTTTTGGCAGACCGACTCGGTTTTCAAAACCGAGTCGGTCTTTTAAGGCAATTTCTTCGTAAGTACCCCTGGCTCCCTTTTTCAAAGGGAGGAATAAAGATGACACCTCACCTGATGCCCCCCATTCATCTGCCGCATTTGCGGCATCTCCTCCCGGCAGACAGGCATCACCTCGGTGCAGCGCGGGTGAAACCGACATCCGGACGGCGGATTGACGGGCGAGGGTACATCGCCTGCCAGGATGATCCGCTTTCGGGACCGCCTCGGGTCGGGCACGGGCACGGCGGAAAGCAGTGCCCAGGTATAAGGGTGCAGCGGATTCCCGTAGAGCGTTTTGACATCGGCCATCTCGACGATCTGCCCCAGATACATGACCCCCACGCGGTGGCTCACATAGCGGATCACCGCCAGATCATGGGAAATGAAGAGATAGGAGAGATTGAGCTTTCGCTGCAGCCGGACCATCAGGTTCAGCACCTGGGCCCGGACCGATACATCCAGGGCCGAAACCGGTTCATCGCCGATGATCAGTTTGGGCCGCAATACCAGTGCCCTGGCCACGCAGACACGCTGGCGCTGGCCCCCGGAAAACTCATGGGGAAAGCGGGTCATATGCTCCGGCGAAAGCCCCACTGTTTCAAGGGCATCGGCCACCCGGTCCAGCCGTTCGGCCGCGCTGATATTTTCATAATTGAGGATCGGCTCCTCAATGATCCGTTCCACGGTCTGCCGCGGATTGAGGGCGCCGAATGGGTCCTGAAAAACAATCTGCATGTGACGCCGGCGCTGTCGTAACTGATTCGGGTCAAGCGCCAGGAGATTCTCGTTTTGGAACCACACTTCACCGGATGTTGGCTCGATGAGCCGCAGGATGCTGAAGCCGGTGGTGGATTTGCCGCATCCAGATTCCCCCACAAGGCCCAGGGTCTCGTTCTCGCCAATGGAAAACGACACATCATCCACCGCATGCACCACGGATTTTTGTCGTCCCCAGAAGCCTTTGCCCAGGGGAAATTCCTTGACCAGATTCCGGACCGTTAAGAGATCAGACATGGGTCCCACGCCGCCAGCAGGCCACCCTGTGACCCGGAGCCACTGTCTCCAGAGCCGGGGCCTTGGCCCGGCAGAGTTCGATCGCCTCCGGACAGCGGGGTGCAAAATGGCAACCCGCCGGGAGGTCGGTCAGGCTCGGTACCACACCGCTGATTTCATTGAGGGCCTCGGTTTCAAAAGAGGCATCGGCTCGGGGGATGGAGGCCATGAGTCCCTGGGTGTACGGATGCAGCGGACGATCAAACAGATCCATCGTGGAAGCCTCTTCCATGATCCGGCCGGTGTACATGACCGCCACCCGGCGGGTGACTTCCGCCACCACCCCAAGATCATGGGTAATGAGCAGCACCGCCGTGCCCAGTTCTTCTTTGAGAGCTGCCATTAACTCCAGAATCTGGGCCTGAATGCTGACATCCAGCGCCGTGGTGGGCTCGTCGGCCAGCAGCAGGGCAGGGCGGAAGGCCAGGGCCATGGCGATCATGACCCGCTGCCGCATTCCGCCGGAAAGCTGATAGGGATATTCCTTGACCCGGCGCTCCGGAGCCGGAACGCCGACTCTGGCAAGCATGTCGATGGCGTGTTCCAGGGCCGCTGACCGGCTGAGATCCCCATGAACGCGAAAGACTTCCATGAGCTGGTTGCCCACGGTAAAGACGGGGTTCAGTGCCGTCATGGGTTCCTGAAAAATCATGCTGATCTGGTTGCCTCGCAGCAGGCGCAAATCATTAGAAGAAAGTTTGAGCAGATCCCGGCCCTTGAAAAGAATTTCACCCCCGGACACGAATGCCGGCGGCTTGGGCAAAAGCCCCATAATGGATAACGCCAGCACCGACTTGCCGCATCCGGATTCTCCCACGATGCCCACGACTTCTCCGGGGGCGATGCGCAGGCTTATATCGTCAACGGCCCGGGTAATGCCCTTGGGGGTTCGAAAGCAGATGGTCAGGTTCTGGATATTCAGCATATCGTGTCATCTCAAAATTGGGTTGAACCAAATTCAGGAAATATAAATCAATATGATTCCGTCAATAACAGCCATGAATATTCCTGTCAAGAATATATTCTACCTTATCCCAAAACAACTCGGAATCTCAAATTTGCCATAAGAAGCGACTGACGTTTTAATTTGGCAATCACTACCGGCACCCCGGTTGTGTCATCTCATTACAGATTGTTTCCTGATGTTTCTATTCAATTAATATAAATTGACAAGTGAACTTGAAATATCATACAGGATCACCTGTTAGGTAAATAAAATTCAGTAATTGTTGATTCAGTATATAGGCATGGACACAACCAATAGGAGAAACTCTTGTTCGGCTGTGAGAATATTAACTTTGGTTCAGAAACGATTTGAAGGATACTTCTCTTCGCAAGTTCATCGATCTTAAAAAACAAATCCGGCATGTCTTTTTTGTTATCAATGAACATTATGAAATAAACGAGAAATGGACGAATTGCGTGATGAACATGGGCGAGTCGATTCCGAACCGCGTCATCCCGATATCGCGTCGGCCGCCCTTGGCCTTTCGTGGGGGAAATTATGGACTCTCTTTATATATTTTCATTCGCTGAGAAGCAAAACTGGCTGAAGAAACCGGTAGTGAAAATTTATGAGAAAAAAATATAGATATTCGGTTTTTATTTCCGTAAGCATTAAAGGACATCTTTAAACATCAATGTTATATATTCTCAAAGATATTGACCTGTTTCAAACCATGTCATTCGTGGGCAGAAATAACTAATGAACTGGTCTCTTCTGTTACCATCCTCCTTAAATCCACTATCCGTATTTCTCAACCTCTTCAGCCAGAATTCGCAAATAGCATCTCAGGCACTCAGTGATATTTTTATCATTGTGATCATTGCAATCGCCATAGGCCTTGGCTCTTGGGCAGTGAAACTCACAATTGATTCTTTATCGGAAACCGGACGCTATCTCAATATTCTTAAAAATGATGAGAACGCATTGAATATGATGGCTTCATCTGAGTTTTCACTGTTTCGTCAACTGCAGCATCATATGATCAGAATACCCAGTCGGGACGGCAATGGGCAAACATTGATACGACGGACTGTCGATGCAGAAGAAATTTTCAGTGACTCAACACTTGCACCAAACTTTACTACGAGTCGTTTATTTCTAGCAATACCGGGGATATTGACGGGGCTTGGCGTGTTGGGTACTTTTGTTGGGCTGCAGATTGGCATCGGCGGGCTAAATTTGAATGATTTAACAAATTTGGAAAAGAGTGTTGTACCTCTTATTCAAGGATGTGCCGTCGCTTTTTCAACATCCGTGTGGGGTGTATTGACCAGTTTGCTGTTCAGTGGCTTAGAAAAAGGGCTGGAAGGGAAGGCAATCGGCAGAATTCGTAAACTCCAGAATCGGGTGGATACGATGATCTCACGGTATGTCCCGGAAGATGCGATGGCAGATCTGGAAAGAACTTCGCGGGGCACGGAGGAAATTCTTAAAGGGCTTGCGGTAGCTATTGGCGATGAAATGCAAAAAGCCATAGGACGACTGGGAAAAGAAGTTAAGGATGCAGTTGAAAAAGCAACCAGCGAGGGACAAAGTCCGCTTGCAGAAAAATCTGCGGAACTCCTGGCCAGTGCATTAACAGCCGAACTGGGAAATCTGAAAAACCAAATTGGCAGTATGGCCGAGCAATTCTCTGAACAGTTCACTGGAGTCAGTGGTGAACTGATGGCAAGTGTTAAAAGTTTTGAACCGACAGTGAAGACCCTTTCAGAAACTGTGGGAAATTCACAGCGCATGGTTGTTTACGCAGTACAAAAATTGAATGCCCATGAGATGGTGATGGAAAAGATGGCTTCCGCTGCAGCACAGATTCAACAGGCGGCTGAAACTTTTTCTACTATGAATCAGACATTGGAAATCGCTGCTTCACGCAATGAAGAGGCCGCAAAAGCACAATTATCGGCAGCCTCATCCAACGAACGAGTGGCAGATAAGTTTGATGATATTGCCAAGAAACTTCCATCGATACAGGAAACACTGAAAGATGCGGCACAGGTGATTGCCTCCATATCCGGACCGATTTCCGATCTGAAGTCCTATTTGCAGCAATTGCCTGATGTTCAAAAGAAAGAGATTGATAATCGTAACAGGTTCGAGGATGAACGGAATCAACGCCTGCTCGTTATGACTTCCGATCTTGCCGAAAAGGTTGGTAAAGCGGCAGAACAATTTTCGAAAGTGGGAAACCTTGCCGAAAGGTTGGCAGCTTCATCAGAATCTCTCGATAGTGCAAGCAACGAGCTGGCAGTCTTCGGCAAGCAGGTGATTGATGCATCGAACAAACAACTTGAGGCATCAAATGCTTCGCGAGCGGCGGCGCTGTCTGGTGAACGTGCAGCAAAGTCATTGGAGCCAATTCCTGGAGCTATCGCCGGATTGACCACAGGATTGCAAACTGCTGGAAACAGCGTCAAAATTGGAGCCGAGGCTGCCCGCGATTCGTACCGTGAGTTGACGAATCTCCAAAATCAATGGTTCAAAGGGGCTGAGCATGGATTGAATGCGATGAAAGATCGTCTTCAGGAAATCATCAAAGCGTATGGCCAACAAATCGAAGGTCAAACAAAAAATCTGATGAATCAATGGACAAAAGAGGTTACTGAATGCCTGAAAACCTATCAGACTCAGGTCGATCAACTTCAGGGGGACCTCGACGAACTTCAAGCGGTGCTTAGCCGCTTGAATCGACGTTAAACAACCATGTTTCGTCGCCGCGCTTTATCTTCAAAAAACGGTGGGGAAGACGAGAATCCTTTTCTTCTCTCTTTTTCCGATCTCATGGCCAGTTTGCTGGCTATTTTTATTTTTGTTTTGGTCGTCACACTTGTGGAGTTGGAAAAACGAAAAGAGGAACTGCGCTTCTCAAAGCAGGAACTGATAGAGAATCTGGAAGGGATTCAACAGGCACAGAATGGTATTGTCAGTGAGCTCAGTGATGTTGTTCAGCGCGAACACTCGTTGTCGTTGATGTTGACTCAAATACAAAACGATCTGCAAAAAAGCAGTATTGAGGTCATCATTGCGGAAAGCGGTACGGTACTTCGCATTCCGGATCAACAACTTCATTTCGCCTTAGGGAGATATGATATTCCATCAGCTTACATTGCACCGGCAAATGCCATTGGGCAAGCGTTGCTTAAATCGCTGATGCGTCCAGAAAACAGATCCATGCTCGACACGGTGTTTGTGGAAGGACATACTGATTCTGTTGTAAACAATCGGGAAATGGGCAACTGGGGTCTTAGCACATATAGGGCAATTTCCTTGTGGAATTTCTGGACAGAATCGCCTGGTCACCTGACCGAATTTAAAACTCTTCAAACGATCCCTCTCGATCCCACTCAGCATCCCAAACCTCTTATTTCAGTAAGTGGATATGCCGATACCCGTTCAACCCATGGGCCACTGGATGGCAAGGGACTGAAGGATGATCGTCCGGAAGATCGCCGTATTGATATACGTTTTACGCTTGTTTCTTCTGAAAAAAAGAATCTTGAAAATCTGCATGAAAATCTGAAAGAGATGCAGGAGAAAATGAGCGTTCTCATTAATAAGCTCAGAGCGACAAACCATGATCATTAATTTTGTTTTGCCCGATTTGCCGACTCCCCGATTGTCTGAAGCCATACTACGCGGGCCATCAAAAACCTTGATGGAAATATCTGATCGCAATTGTCTTAGATTCAAACAAGGAAACGAAACAAGGGCATTTAGAAATCGGAAGGACGAACTTATTCGGCAGCTCAAAAATCGAAATAACACAGTCAAAAGTTTTGACCAGGCAACAGACGTGCTGGGAAGAGAACGTTTATTGTTAAGCATATATATGGACCATTTGGGCCAACAGGGTAGACAAAACTGGTTGCCGGATTTTGACAATAAAATTGCCAAGTCGATTTTGGGTGATGATGGCCGGAGCTGGCATGGTGGACGGCGGCGCCAGGTAACACTGCTGTACTTCACTCATTTTGACAATATTGCAGCCTTGTCATTTCTTTGTAGCAGACTTATCGAAGCCTTCAGCAATACAGTATCCAATGAGACTGAACAGATGTGGCCATGGCATGAACACAACAAGTTGGTATTTGATCCAACTGGACCAGAAAATATTGCCACCCGACTAAAAGTTGGAGAAGACATTTCGAAACTTATGTCCCGTTTTGCCATTCCCAATCAGGGGCGTTTTACAGAGCAATTAAGACAACATATCCTTTTGAATAAGATTAAAAAAGTCGCTTTTGGTGAATCGCTGCCGGATTTTACAGAAATTGAAAAACATAAAAATGAACGTGTTTCTGGTAATCTTTTCGTAGGCTCCGCTGCACTTAAAATAATGATTCAACGGGTGGTTCAGGAAGGCAGAGGGAAATGGCAAGGCGACTGGTCTAATTGGATTATCCGTTTTGGCTGTGATCCCCGATACGGTCGGTCATCAGCAGAAGGTGCTAAATGGTGGGAATGGGCAACGGATAGCGAATTTCGTTTAGCGCAACAAGGTGTTACCGGTTTAACTTTGCGTTTTTTTATCGAATTTCTTCGAAAGAGCCTGATAGGAACACCGAATGAAAGGCAATTTGTTCATCGCTCCCAATTTTTGCTGGCATTATTTGAAGCAGATAAGATTTGTAATGCACGGATGGTGCTCAATAGTTACACTCTTCAGCATCTTCCGAAAGAATTTCGTGATCGGGGAACTGTAGCCCTGCTTAAAGGTGCAATAGATCAAACAAGTATGATTTGTTTGAAATGTCGGGATGATGTTTATATCATAGAGGGAACTCACAATTTTCGACTCCGTATGTTCCACCGACAATTTCCTATAAAAGATTTTTGGGATTTACCATGCGATAGTTATCAGAATCAGGCTTTGCGGATCAGCCCTAACAAATGTCCAGTTTCTCTGGTACACGGTTATTCAGGAAGCTGGATATATAAATTTTTCAATGAACTTAGCGAAAAATTCCACATTTATTGGAACGACGTGGACATCTAAACTGACATGCCATTTTTCCCCTCCACACCCCCATTTAATTGGTCTGCCAATGAAGACGGACTTGCCATTCGTTTTTCCGATTCAAAATGTTATGTAAAAGCAAAAAAAGGGCGGGCACCGGAGGCAGATCAATTGGCCTTCATCCGCATGCAAATGTTATTGGAATGCGGGCAGGCGGAGATTAAAGATGTCGATTGCGGGGTTTTTATTTTATCTTCGGATGCAGCCCGCCTGGATATGGATATCCGGGAAAGCTTTTTCCTGCCGTCACCCTGGCCGGGCGGATTGCGTTTGCAAACGACAAGCGTGCCACAATTACAGGGGTTTCATGCACAACTTGGTTTGGTGAATCCAGGTGCAACAGTTTTTTGGGACTGGCGGTTAAGAGGGCCGATACTTGAAGTTGGGGACTCATATTATCTTCCAACAGCAGCGCAATATGCTGCGTTGAAAGCCTATCAAGAATGGATGTATGCATCAACAAAAGATGAGTTCACAAATCTCAGTTTATTGGCGACACTACGGGAGGCAAGGGAAGAAGGGCTTCGTATTGATTTAGAAGCCTACCGTGAAACCATCATTGCCCACGCCGATGAGATGTCAGTGGATGTCAGAGAAGAAATCGGCACCGGAGATTTGATTCTGCGACCCGTTGTTAGCGGCAGCTTTCCGGATCTGGGTCCTGACGATATTGAAGAAAGAATCGCTCAACTGCAACTCGGCACAGATCGTACCATACTTCGGGTGGGGAAAACCATTGTTTTGCTTAATCCCCTACAAACTAAACAGGCCCGTGCTGTTGCGGCGCGCCGGAGAGTTCCGAGGAAAGAACGAAAAACATTCGAGACAAATCCATCTGTATGGCTTACCGAAAATGTGTTTCCGGACATTGAAACCGAGTTCAGTCCCCGTGTAACCGGAATCGGTATATGGCCGGGCGGATATTTGGGCGCAGACTGGGAGGCGGGACAGGACTGGTTTGGTAGAAAGCCTTCTGCCCAGAAAATTACGGGATCTGCAATGCCCGGAACACTCGAAAAACCGGATGAGCCTGACGATTCATCCCAACCTGACACAAAGCCTATAGTCCCACTTATTATCCCAAATGATGCTGAACTCGGCTTCGGATGGCAATTCCCGGAGCCCTGCAAAGACAATATTGAGTTGTTTGAGCCCAATTTTACTCGGTATGGCATCACACCATATCAGCATCAGGAGGAAGCTGTGCGTTGGCTGCTTGGCCATGCCAGACGAGCATTGGAAAGACAAAAAACAGCCAACAGTTCAGAAGGCTATGGCGCAGGTGCTTTACTTGCAGATGATATGGGGCTGGGAAAAACATTCAGCACCCTGATATTCATTGCAGAATGGTTTGATCTCTGGCGTAAAACGACAGAAACCGAGCCGCCTGCCATACTGATTGTTGCTCCGTTGTCGCTGATGGAGAACTGGAAACAGGAGATTGAAAAGTGTTTTCGAAGTGATCATCGGGTCTTCACCAGAGTCCTTATTGCACAGGCAGACGCCGAACTTTCAAAAGTTCGGCGAAGCCCTGATAGCCGGGATATCGCAACACCGGGTCAAGTGCTGCAATATGGTCTTGGGTTTGGTGATGCCACTGAAAGAAGCATTGATTATCCGGGCGGCTGTGTTCTCACCACATACCAAACCCTTCGGGACTATCGATTTTCCTTTGCAAAGGCAGAGTGGAGTGCCGCCGTTTTTGATGAAGCTCAAAATATCAAAAATCCAAATGCATTGCAGACCATTGCCGCCAAGGCACTGAAGGCGCTTTTTCGACTGACTTTGACAGGAACACCGGTTGAAAATCATCTGGGTGACTTCTGGTCCATCATCGATACGTCAGAACCCGGTCCGCTTGGATCTTTTGCTGAATTCAAACGCAATTGGATTCAGCGAATGATAAGGGATCGTGATCACATGGCGGAAATCGGAAAAGAACTTCGGGATCTCGTCGGTGGATTGATGCTGCGTCGTATCAAGGAAGATGAGTTGAAAGGACTTCCAAAGAAAACAGGTGGAAGCGAGCCGATTTTTGTTGATATGTCATCCGAGCAGGCAGCTTTGTATAAAACCGTGATTGCCGCTGCGCATAATGCCGGTAACACAAAGGATCCTGATGGCAAAGCTCGCCTGAACCAACAAATTGCTGCCCTCTGGCAACTCCGTCAGGTTTCGCTGCACCCGGATCTTCTCGGCGGCGGGAATATCCGCACCGCAAACAGCCAAGCCTCTTCACGAGCCGCATTGTGCCGTTCTGGTAAACTTGCTTGGCTATTGAATCAATTAGATGAGATCAAAGAGATTGGGGAAAAGGTTCTGATTTTTTGTGTACAAAAAAAACTACAGGAGGCGCTTGCCCATCATCTGGGGCAAATTTATACTCTGACGGTACCGGTTATCAATGGTGACACAAAAGCGACATCCAATCGAAAACCCGAGACAACGCGTCTTGGTTTAATAGCTCAATTCGGAAGTCAATCCGGTTTTGCTATTTGTGTGCTGTCGCCCATTGCTGCTGGTGCAGGTTTGAACATTGTGGCTGCGAACCACGTCATTCACCTTGAACGTCACTGGAATCCCGCCAAGGAAGATCAGGCAACGGACCGGGTGTATCGAATTGGACAGACCCGTCCAGTAACCGTGTATCTGCCCACCTGCACAAACCCGGATATCGCCTCATTTGATCTCGTGCTTCATCGATTGATAGATGGGAAACGCAATCTGCAGAGCGCGCTCGGTCTGATACCACCGGAGGCAGTATCAGCCCCCGAGTTACTCAACGAGGTTTTTGGTTATCCTGACGAGCATCCGGAACATATTGAGTACATTGATCTTCGAACGGCTTTACAGCTCTCCTGGAGTCTTTTTGAAGCACTGATTGCCACCATTTATAAAAAAAATGCGAAAAGGGTTATTTTGACAACAGGTTCTGCCGATCATGGTTGCGACGTCGTAGTTTTTGATTATGGGGCTGAACGGGAGAATTTGCTTATTCAATGTAAATTCACTTCACGGGATGAACTGGATAGCGAATTGGCTATACGTGAAATCGAGGGCGCCCGTCCATTCTATGAGAGTGCCACAGGTATTATTTTTAATCGGCGGTGTTTACACACTACCGCAAAGAAATTCAGTCGTCGTACCAGACAGGCTGCGGAACTTTGCGATGTGACCATTCATGGCCGATCATGGCTGACGGATATTCTGGGCAGCACAAAAATCGAGAAAACTGCCGTATTGGCGACAGATACACAGCGGGAGCGGATATGATACATTTTCATTGGTCGTTTTGTCTCTAACCCCCATGCCCGAAGTGTGCACAACGAAGTATGAAAATGGGAAGAAGGGGACGTTTAAATATTTATATTTGAATCCGGGAGGAAGTAGGGTTTTGTAGCCATGAACAGAACGATTTTCTTCGATTGTACGAAGACGGGAAATCCCCTGTTTGGGACTTTCATGATGCGGTGCTCAGCAAGGCAACGCAAAATATGACCTGGGTGCTCCGCCTGCCGGAAAGGGAAAAAGACCTGAATTTTGTTTCCTAAATGTTGACCATACACTATACTGGAATAAAAACATGATAAATTGTAAAAAATCGCTCTGATAGTTCATGACGGGTTTCATCAATATGCATTTCTGCCAAAATGGGAGACCGTATGAGTTGTCCCGGATGCGCCAGTTTGAGATTTGTTGCTTTCTTTCGAACAGACTTATCAATACTTGAACGGGCCTTGTCTATTTTACCGTCAAAGACATACCCGAGCATGGCACTTGCCTCCATATGAGGAGCATATTGACCGCTCACGAAACGCATCATCCCGTCCATAACATATTCCCTGCTTCCATGAAAAGAAACGCGACCATCGGATGAGCACACACGTAGCCTTTTAGCTTCAATGGCGAAATATACTTCGTGACCAAGGCCACAAGAGACAAGCAAATCAATCCTGCCGGCGGGTGTGTCCGCGTCAATATCAAGGGAGGGAATTTCGGGTTGCAGTCTAATATCGAACGGGCCGTCACGGAATTCCCGAATTCTGATCAATCGTGCATGCAGCCGCCTTGTGATCCAATCCTCCCTGTCTCTATCCGTTTTTTTCGAAAAGGTGCTTGCGGCCTGAACAATGGAAACAAGCACGATGGGAATGTGCTTTGTGGGGAAAAGTGGTCGATATGCTTCAGCCACTCTGTTGCTCATGATGGCTTCTCTCTATCCAGAGCAACTTCAGCAAAAATCCTTGCCGCATCGTTAAGGGCCGCGGTGCGCGTCCAGTTTAAGAGGATGTTTGGACGAACGATATATATCAGCTCTCCTTGAAAGATGAGTGTATCGCGCTCGTAAAGCAGGGTTCCTCTACGCTTTGAAGCATGCTCACCAAGATCTTTTAAAATTCCGGTCAGCCGTCGAGACAGGGCCTTTCGTCGATACGGTGCTTCGGCCAGGGAGAGCCTCAGGGTAACCATCGCCAGGCCGGTTTCCTCGTCAGTTCCACCTTCCGCACTGACGCGATGGCTCGAACCTTCCGCCTTGGCCCAGGTATTCAGTGTTCCAGCCAAAGTGTTCGCGAATGCGGCTAAACCTTGAGCGGCATAGGGAACTACGGTCGTTTTCTCAACCAGATCCAGGGACACAGTCTTTTCAGATTGCCAGGTTGTTGGTGTGGAACTTGGTTCGAAGACCCGAATCGTATCCTCGATCAACGTGATTTCTTGCTCCGTCAACCCAAAATAGCGATAGATCAATGGCTCAAGCTCTTTCTGAAAAGCATCGACCTGCTCTTTTCGTTCCTTATTCCATAGTTTATAAATCTCTGCTTCACGTCTCCTGAACAATGACTGGCTTTTAAGATCTTGCTCATATTGGCTGAACGCATCTTTCAGCTTTTGATGGAGCTTCTTCATTCTTTCAGCAATTTCCGATACGATTTTCGCTGCGTCCGGGGAAGCAAATTCATCTTCCGGCAAGGGGAAGGGAATGCGCAGAAGCTCAAAGAGATGGACCTTGTCTCTCTCGATTTCCCAGTTGGCGGAAGTGTGAAAGAGAAAGTATTTTGCTATGTTGGACCTCAAATAAGCCGATAAAAACATCAAAAGGTCTTTGTCTTCCGGTGGACCTGAAATCGATTGCAGGGAATCTTGGAAGAGCACATCAAAATCACAAAATGCCACTTTGATGGACCCCTGGCTGATGAGGACCATGGGAGGTTGAAACAGCTCTGACGGAGGCTGGCTGTACAATACATCCATGCGGTAGTTCTTCTTTTTCAATCTTTCCCCGAAGGAGATTGTGTCACCGGGCAACAGAAGCAAATCCGATTTCCACGTTTGGGTCCCGATAAAGCGGGTATCAAGAGGCCACCTGTTTCTTTTGGGGGGACGATCCGACTCCGACTCAGCCTTTTTTTCAGGCCAGGGCTTGATCCCCTGTCCGGAGACCCATCTTTTTGTTTGCCCAGATCGCCGCGTTTTTAATTCGCTCAGCACATCAACCTGTTCCCGTAAGGAAGGCATTGATTGAAGAAGATCCAGGAGCTTTTGATCACGGGGTGTGCCCCATAGGCGGCGCTTCCAGACTACCGGCGCAGTTTTCGATCTGGTTGCCGCAAGTATGTCACCCAGCGGTATCCATGTACGGGCGGCGGGATTGACGGTAACGATGCCTTGTCGGAGTCCGGCACGGTTGAATTTTGGGGCGACAAACTCAACCAGATCTTGAGCCGGTTGCGGAGGGGTGTTCATGAAAAGCGCAATGAACGCGGGACATAATGCGTTCTGGAAAAGAAGGAAACTATAATCCGCCAGTTGCAAAACCCGTTTCAGCGTCACCTGCCCAAGCCATTTCGCCTGAAATGCATCCGTCTGATCCTGGAGAATCTTGGACGGTAACAGAAGACATCCGGTTCCGCCGCTCCGTAGAAAAAGCGGCGCTTTTTGCATAAACTTCTGTGCCAGTTGCTTGTTTTGCCTCCCTGCCCAGGGTGGGTTGCCGATGATGCAGTCGAATGTTTCTCCGGCAAGCGTCTCTTCGCCGAGAAAATCGCCCTTGTGAATCACGGGGATATCGGCATGCGGGCAGCCTGGGCCACCGGCAAAGTTCAGGAGTTTAGGTAGTGGTTTTCCTGTCTTTGCTATATGGGCACGAATATCGGGCGGATCAAAAAAATCCAGGTAGGCTAAATAGAGGCTGAAGCATGCAATCCTGCAGGCTGTCTCCAACCTGTCAACACCGCGAATCTGGCGATCAAGTATTCTTTGAAGCGCTTCGGCCTTGGCAGCATAATCTACCGGACCCGGCCGGCTGCGGATCCAATAGGTTGCCAGACGATTGAACAAAATCACCAGAAAAATTCCTGACCCGCATGCAGGATCAAGAAAAGACCAATCGAGCGCTTCCGGTTTGTCGCGTACCGCCACATCGACGACCATTTCCGCCAGAAACCGGGGTGTATAGAATGCCCCATGTTGATGCTGGTGTTCCGGGTCTTCGGCAGATAGAAAGTCCTGGTAAATTGCGCTGATCGTTTCAACGGGGATCATCTTGAAGTCGTAAGGCCAAAATCTCAAGGTGCGCTGTCCCGTTCCAACATCATCGCCGGCAAGGAAAAGAGTCAGCACTCTGAAGTGGGAAGGCCGGATGAGAAGTCTTTCGGCATCAAGGTCCTGATCAAACATGTTGCCGTTGAACTGATCCTTCAAATCACCGAAGAACTTGTAAAGGTAATTGATTCCCGACTCTGGTGATTGCATTTCCGGCATCTTGGATAGGAGCATGGTGCCCGTACATCCGCGGTCCGATTGCCCAACAGAAACGATACCCCGGTCAAGGAGATAGCAGAGAAAAAGCACGCGCCCGATAAGGGCATGAGCATCCTTGATGTCAAGTGCTTCATCGCCACGGATCAGTGCATTGCGCAAATCGCGGAGATTGCCCAGGAGCAATGAATCCACGGATTGGCCCGGATCAAACCGCTTCCGGTTTACCTCGTAATAGCGACCGGTTGCCAACGCGTGGAATAAAGATTGAATCCGCAGGAGATAGTCCGCATAAGTCAGCTTTTCAACCAGTGCGTCTTCAACTGCTTCTTCATCCGGAACTTGCCCCGGCGGTTTTGCTAGCCCAGAATAAATGTAAACAGATATAGGGTCGGCCAGAACAAGGACATTGGCTACTCCCTGATTCCAGAAGAGCCGTTGTAGATCAATTCGTTCCTGAGTGGAGAAGGGCCGGTCAGATTCCTTCAGATACAGGACAGGGCGCCCATCCAGGCAAAGTGCGCCGGCGAGCTCCAATTCAAACCACGCGCGCTCCATGGCCGACACATAGCCCAGGACATTCATATCGCTTCGGACCGAACCAAGAGACTGGTAGAATACCATATCCCCCGGGGTCGCCATGTGTTCCCTGACAAGTTCTGTCACGTCTCTATCGATATCGATCATGGCATCAACGCATCCGTCTTAAAACAACCCGGACAACTCCTTGTATCACCATTTCCCCAAGAGGAATCAAGTCGGGGAAATTCGGGTTCTCCGCCTTGAGAAAATAGCGGCTTCTTTTCATGGCAAGTGTTTTCAGCGTGTTCTCCCCATCGATCAGGGCCACCACCACATCACCTTCGTGTGGGGATGCATCCGTATCTGCAACAACCCAGTCTCCATCGTGAATGCCGCGCTCCTTCATTGAATCGCCGGTAACCTGTAGTGCAAACAACCGATGGTCTGCCGGGCAGCCAATCATTGCTTCATCTATGGCGATCGAACCATGGAAGTGTTCCGTTTGCGTCTCCGGACATCCAGCCGGGATGTGGCCCAAAACCGGCACACGGATTGTGCCATTGTCTGGGGCTCTCTCCGAAAAGACAAGCTCGATGCCTCGAGAACATCCGACGCGTCGGCGAACATAGCCCTTCTTCTCCAGGGCAGTCACATGGTCTGCAGCCGACTTCGGGCTCTTAAACCCAAAGTGGTCGGCAATTTCCCGGAACGTGGGCGCATTTCCTCCCAGGCGTTGACATTGCCGGAGGAATTCCAGGATTTCAAATTGTCTCGAAGTTAGTTTATCCATACTATACATCTGTATGGTACATTGTCAGAAGAAGCGTTATTTGTAAAGCTTTAATTGCGATTTTCACAGGATGCGGGGTGGCCTGTTCAAGGATCTCGATGAATTGGAAAGCTTTCAGTTCTCAGATCACGGTGCTATCATGGGAAAGAAACCAACTGCTTTAAAACTGTGTAACAACATTGTTGACACTGTAACCATATATGATACAATCCGCAACATGATTAAAAGCTTTTGCCATAAGGGACTTGCTGAGCTATTTGAGCGTGGCCGCTCTCGTATGGTACGGCAGGATTTGCAATCGCGGTCCCTGCGACGTTTGGATGCTTTGGATCAAGCGGAATCGTTGACAGATTTAAACGTCCCCGGTTTCAATTTTCATGGGCTCCAAGGAACGCCAAGGCGTTACAGCATTCATGTCAATGGTCCGTGGTGCATCACCTTTGAATGGGAAGACGGTGATGCTTTAAAGGTTGATTTTGTACAATATCATTGAGGTAAAGCATGGAAGAATATTTAGTTAAACGACCTTTGAAAAGACCACCCGTACATCCTGGTGAGATTTTGCGCGAAGATGTGCTTAAAAACCTGGGTCTGTCGGTTAGCACGGCTGCGAAACGCCTCGGTGTTTCTCGCCAGCAGTTGCACCGTGTTTTAGCCTGCACGCATCCAATTACAACGGAAATGGCTCTCAGGATTGGTAAGTTCGCCGGCAATGGACCCGTGCTGTGGCTGCGCATGCAGCAGGCTTATGATTTATGGTATGTCGAGCATCGGATGGCGGATGAGCTATCCAAGATTGAATCCGTTGCATCAGATTGCTGTAATGGCTGACCATCACTTGACATTGTTATCAATATCGATACTATAATAACATGAAATTCACATTTGAATGGGATGAAGTCAAAGCTAAAGAAAATCTCAAAAAGCATGGGGTGAGCTTCGAGGAAGGTAGAACGATTTTCAACGATTCCTTTCTGTTTACTTTCCCGGACGTTGAACATTCAGTAAAGGAAGCGCGCTATATAAACATCGGCCTTTCTGCAAATGGGCGTATTTTAATTGTGATACACACGGAAAGACAGGAGAAAATACGTATTGTCAGTTGCAGGAAAGCGACAGCGCGTGAAAGGAGATTTTATGAAGAAAGTGGCTGATAAAACAATGTCTGAAAAAGATGACATGAAAGCGGAATACGATTTTTTAAATATGAAGGGAGCGGTGCGCGGAAAATACCATAAGGCATATCGTGACGGCCATATGGTGACCATCCACAAAGAAGACGGCTCTACTGAAATTCAGTATTTTAAGCTTGAGGATGGAGCGGTTATGCTGGAGCCTGATGTCAGGAAATATTTTGCAACCTCTGAATCGGTCAATAGAGCGCTCAGGTCATTGATAGCGATTATTCCGGAGAAAAAGCGAAAATCTGCTCATTCTAAATGATAAATGACTGACATGGAATGTGCGATGAGGCAAAAAGCGCCGTTCTTGACCTTGGATAAAAAGCTGAAAGCGGCGGCCCAGGAACTCAACGTCGAAATCATGGAGGTCTGAAATGCAAGTTTATACCTATTCTGAAGCCCGCCAAAAGTTTGCTGTTGTTTTGGAACAGGCTGAAAATACATGAAAAGTGTTAATTAAAAGGAAAGATGGAAGGATTTTTGCTTTGATTCCGGAAAAGAACACTTCTTCCCCTTTGGATGTACCGTCAATTAAAACGAATATTACGACCCAGGAAATCGTCAATATCGTTCGGGAAGGAAGAGAAAGGTAAAAATCAGGGGGAGATAAATACGTCGTTGTGAGATTTGAATTTGACAGCACCTATTGAGACGGAGATTTAGCCGTGTTTGATATTCAGAATTACGGCAGCTTCATTGCCGCCATTTTCATATTCCAGCTCGTTCCGGGACCGGGAACCCTGACGATTCTGAGCGCCACGGCAAGAAGCGGGATCGCCAAGGGACTGGGTGCCGTACTGGGCACGCTTGCCGGCGACTTTCTCTTCATGGTGGCTGCGGTATCGGGTTTGGCTGCGGTCATGAACGCTAACCCTGCGTTGTTCCGGGCATTGCAGTGGTTTGGGGTGGCCTACCTTTGCTGGATGGGGATTCAGTTGTTGCGTACTCGGGTGGACAGTGGCGCATCCGATTCCGAATCCGTGAACTCAGGCTGGATTTATTTTCGTCAAGCATTTGCCGTGAGTCTCACCAACCCGAAAGTCATTCTGTTTTTTGTCGCATTCTTCCCGCTCTTTCTTCTTCCCGGGTCCTCGATTGACACGCTCGTGGCCATGATGATCCATGTCACGACCATAAGCTTCCTGTACCAGGCCGGTCTGGTGCTGATCGGTAACGCGGTTGCGCGCCGTCTGTCCGCAATACCCTCTGTCCGAAAGGTTGCCATGCGCCTTTCAGGAATGGCCCTCATCGCATTTGGCCTCAAGCTGGCAGTCGGGAATCGATAAGGTATCCATGCCGGGCGGAAGGATTGACGCCAGATGGATGTTTGCATTGAGCAAGAAGGGGAAAATGAAAAAATTACGATTGTTATCGGTTTCAATTATCGCCGTTTTCATGATGGCCGGGTGTTGCGGTTTATGTGCTTATACACCGAGTCCTGTCGAAAATTCATTGGTTATCCTTCATACAAATGACCACCATGGTCATCCGCTGGCATTTTCCGATAATGCCTGTCCTGAACAGGGGGGACTTCCCGCGCGTGCAACCCTGGTAAATGATGTCAGGGGTGAATTTCAGAATGTCCTGGTTCTTGATGCGGGCGATTTGAATACCGGAAGACCGGAATCCAATTTTTTTAAGGCAAAACCGGATATCCAAGGGTACAACTATATCAAGTACGATGCCATGGCCATTGGAAATCATGAGTTTGATCTTAATATGGCGGGGATGCAGGCGCAGATTCAAGCCTCGGAATTTCCATGGTTATGCGCCAATGCAAAAAAGAACGGTCAGTACCTGGATAATGTTAAACCTTATATCATTAAAGATTATAAAGAATTCAAAGTCGCCGTGCTCGGACTTGTTTCATCCTATACAGCCGTTAGCGGGAATCCGGAAAATATTACGGGAATCACCTTTGAAGATGAAGTCAAGGTTGCCCTGGAACTGGTTCCTGAATTGAAGAAAAAGGCGGATATCGTTATCGCGCTTGTTCATATGGGAATTTTTGAAGATGGGTCCGCGGGTTCGAAAAAACTGGCTGCTAAAGTGCCGGGAATTGCCCTTATCATCGATGGTCATTCCCATACCGAACTTGAAAAACCGGTTATGATCAAAAATGAAATCACGGGTAAAGATGTTGCGATCGTTCAGGCAAAATGCTGGGGTCTATACATGGGCAGGGCGCTGATCCGCTTTGCAAACGGCGAGGTGACGGATCTTGACTGGACTCCGATTCCCGTTAATGTCAAGACCAGAGAAAAAAAAGAGGGTAAAGATGTTTTTCATTTTGTCGGCAAGGAAATTAAAGAGGATCCCGTGCTGCTTGCCGCCCTGAAACCCTATCAGGAAGAGGTTGAAAGCATACTGAGCGATGTGATCGGGTTGGCTGACGAACCTTTTTTATATGAAATGAGCAGGGACCAGGAAACAGCATTGGGCGATATTGTTGCGGATTCGCAGCTTTGGTATATGAAAAAAATGGGATTTGACATTGATTTTGCGTTTCAAAACGGCGGCGGCATCCGTGCGACATTAGGGTCCGGTGAAATTAAAAAGAAAGCAATACATGAAATTCTTCCCTTTGATAACTCCATCTGCGTGGTTTCGCTGAAAGGCTCCGATGTGATCTCCCTTTTCAGCAAGGCGGCCGGAAATGTCGGTAAAGGCGCTATGCCTCAGGTTTCCGAAGGTGTGGCCTTTACGATCGATAAAGCATCCGGGTCCGTGGATAACCTTCTGATCGGCCGGCAACCGGTTGACCCGCTGAAAACATATAAAATTGCCCTGAATTCATACCTTGCTGCGGGTGGTGACGGATATGACGTGTTTAAAAAGCGTGTGGAATTCCATGATTCATCGATGATGCAACGGGAAGTTTTTATTGAATATGTGATCAGTCTGGGCGGGAAGATCGCTCCAAAAACTTATAACAGAATCACAATGAAGTGAGGGGTATGACCGAGGGGATCAACCGGAGAAAATAAATCGAAACGGGAATTGTCGGGAAAATAGCCAGGTGGTGGTCAAAATGGAGATGAAAATGAAAAAAGCGATGCTAATCATGATAATGACCATGTTTTTTATGGGGTGCGCAGGTGTGGTCGGCACTCCTCCAACCATAGGGAGAACTCCGGGAGTTGGTCTGGATAACAATGGCACACACTGACGGTGATGCATTGATTATTCTTCCTTCATGATTTTTATGACTCTATCGTCCAAGCAAGAGCGCATAAAAGTATTCATTGGTTTCTGGTCATCTGTTTCGTAAAAATCCAGCATCAATTGATTGAACTCCAACTGCCGCTTTGCGGGAAGGTTGATCGCGGGATATCCGTTGTTTAACAGAAGTCCATTCATAATGAATCGCCCCATGCGTTTGTTGACGTCATAAAAAAACTGGCATCTGGCCATTGTCAGAAATAAGTGGATCGCCTGATCGTAGATATCCGGCATCGTGGATGCCGTATCTGTCATTTTATCGAATAAACCCGGCAATAAATCCGCTTTTGGCGGCATATACTCCGTTCCGGCAATGGTTACCCCGCCGGAACGAAACTTACCCCATTCCAGGGATTCTTCCTTGCCGGCGATCGCATGAAGATGGCAGACTTTTTCAACCGTTATTTCAAACTGACCATTTTCTATCCATTTAAATAACGCACGCCAGGCATTGCCTTGATTCAGCGCAATTTGTTGATCGGTCAGCCTGTGTCCGCCCACGGTGATCCCATCGAGTAGCGTCTGGATTTCCGGTAGGGTGAAATTGAGGCCTTCCAGGGTTACGGCATCCCAGACAAACTCGACCAGTTGACGCCTGGCAAGCATGAGTGCCTTGGCTTTATTGGGTTTGATAACCCATTGGTGGTCTTTCATTTTCAATTATTTTCCCATCATTTATCGTGATCATTCTCAAATTGCCCGCCCCCAATAATTTGCCCGGAATTATTGAGAAGTTACCATTAATTATCCTAACATATTGAATTGATAATATGGTGCAGCGGCTTTTGAGCATTATCAAAATCAAAATTATCAATACATGCCTCAAGCTGTTGAAGCTGTTCATCAAAGCTTGATCCGGTTATATTTTTTAATTCATCTAAATAATCGGCTACATCGGAATTATTGGCTTTCAGCAATTGATCCATTTTTATGACAATGGGCATAATTTTTTCAAAATCAATTTTTACGTTTTGCGAGGTCGTATTTCCCGCAAGATCTTTTTTTAAACTGTTGATGGATTCCATCACAGGCTTCAAGGACCGTTCAAGGTCAGACAATAATTGTTCGTAATTCATTCCGGGCTGCCGCTTCCGGGTTGCTATTTCCAATGCATGCGCGGCGGATTGAATGCCGTCAAGAGAAAGGTTTCCCGCAGCTCCTTTAACCGCATGGGCAATTTTATTGGCACTGGAAAGATCATTTTGCATGATTTTTGATCTGATTTCTTCCGGCAAATAAGAATGTTTCTTGGCAAAATACAAAAGCATCTGCCGATATATCTGTTTATTTCCATTGATGCGCCGAAGCCCGGCATGAATATCAATGCCGGGCAGGTTATCCGGAAGTTCAACGTCATCATTTGGCATTTGGGGTCGGTGTTCACGTTGCGCCTTTATATCCGCGGTGCGTACTCCCGGTTTAATCCACCGCATGAGGATCGTAAATAATGCCGCCGGATCGATGGGCTTGCTGACATAATCGTTCATGCCGGCATTCATGCACGCTTCCCGGGCGCCCCGCATCGCATGCGCCGTCATGGCAATGATCGGCAAGTCTTTATGTTTTTCATCTTTCCTTATCAGGCTTGCAGCCTCATAACCGCTCATTACGGGCATTTGAATATCCATAAAGACCATGTCATATTGTTTTCGGTTTATGGCATCCGTCGCCTCTTTCCCATTGGTTGCGATTTCAACAATCACTCCGGCTCCCGTTAATATCTCTGTCGCAACCTGCTGATTCAAGATGTTATCTTCGACAAGAAGGACCCTTGCGTTCTTAATCCTATTCATGGTTGTTTTATTGTCAGAAGCGATCGGAACCTTTAATTCCTGGATATCCGCGGAAAGGACATGGCTTTTTCCCTGTTCCAGGGATTCAGGTTGAAGGAAAAAGTCCGCGGTGAAGGAAAAAGTGCTTCCCTTGCCGACTTCGCTTAAAACACTGATCTCACCCCCCATCATCTCAACCAGCTTTTTTGAAATCGTCAGTCCCAGTCCCGTTCCGCCGTATTTGCGGGTTACGGAGCTGTCTGCCTGAGAAAAGGCACTGAACAGTTTTGTAATCTGCTCATCGGTCATGCCGATGCCCGTGTCCGAAACTGAAAACCTGAGCCGGCATTTATCGAGTCCGCACGGATCATTTTCTTTTTCCATCACCCCCGCATCTTTTTCCATCCGTGCGGGTTCTTTTTCAATAAGCTCGGCCGTTAAAAAAACATGACCCGCGTCAGTGAATTTAATTGCATTATTGCAAAGATTTATCAGAATCTGCCATAGACGAAGCGAGTCTCCGATCAAGGATAATGGCACATCGTCATTGATCGTGCTGATGAACGCGATCTCCTTTTCCGAGGCTTTTACGGAAACAATGGTTACAACGGTATTGATAACATCCTCAAGGATGAAATCAGCGGTTTCCAGCTCTATTTTACCGGCTTCTATCTTGGAAAAATCAAGGATGTCGTTAATAATTCCAAGAAGTGATTTCGCGGATGATTCTATTTTTACGATGTAATCATACTGTTTGGGAGTTAGTTCCGTTTTTAATGCAAGCCCTGAAAAACAGATAATCGCATTCATCGGTGTTCGTATTTCATGACTCATGTTGGCAAGAAAGCTGCTTTTGGCGGTGTTTGCCGCGGTAGCCGCATATTTTTGTTTGATATTTTTCTGAAGCTGCTCTCCCATTTCATTGAACGCGGCGGCAAGTTCACCGATTTCATCCTTTTGATCCAGGTAGATGCGCTCTTCCAGATTTCCTAGTGAGACGGAGCGGATTGCTCCGACAAGCTGATAGATCGGCCTGGTAAAAGATTTCGCGGTAAAAAAAACCAGAATAACGGCAATCATGAACAGCAGAACGACACTGATCAGCAGAATCCGGATGGTATCGCTTTTTCCTTTTTCAATGGAATTCGCATTGACCGCAATGGATAACACCCCCACGATTTGCTGCTGACGATTTCGTAAGGAAGTGTAAGCGGTGGCATAATAATCGGAATTTATCTTTTCCTGCCCTCCGGGCAATGTTTCTATCGGTAAATTGACATTTGAAAACGGCAGGTCCCATAATTTGGCGAGCGGATTTCCTTTCTGGTCCTGGATCGTGCTGATAAACAGATTTGAATTCCAGATCAGTGTCACTTCGGATTGAACCCATCCCTTGATGACGCGTAAATATTGCGCATTAAACGGATAGGTGACAATGACCGCGCCTAAAGGATATAATGTTTCCGGATCGACGATCGGAATGGCGGTTTTCAGGGCAAGCCCTTTGTCGGAGAGGATATAATCGGAGTATTTTCCCAGGCGATCAATAACTGTTGAAAGAATCTGTTCATCGGCGTGTGTATAATAGGGGGAAAAATCGATCCCCTTGGTAAAACTTCTTCCAAGCAGTTTTTTGTGCTGGCTGAACACTTCTATGAGCGAAGTGAACCATAAGTCCTGCTTGGAATCCAGAAGCTCCTGCATGTTTCCGTTTTTAACACAGGCTCTGAGTTCACTTGAATCCGCCAATATTTTTGCAATATTTTCAGCCTGCTTTGCATGTTCAAGCAAGATGATTCGGGCGCCCGACAGAGACTGGGTGCTGCTTTCCTGTAGATTTTTTTTAAACCGGTCCAGGATGATCCACATGCTCAAAAAAGTAATAACGATCATCGGCAGAATGATGCCGGTCACAAAAATAATCATCAGTTTCGTCCGGATGGATAATTTCATCCCTTACTCCACCCATGCTTTTTCAAACTGGATAAACCGGATAACGTTATGGACATTATTTCTGAACACTCCCGGGCGCTGCGCATGCGCCAGGGGAACCCATGGCGCTTTTTCATGGATGATTTCCTGGGCACTGCGATAGAGCCTTATACGTTCTTCCAAATTTGAAATCTGTTGTGCATGAATCAGAATATCATGAAGCCGGTCATCTTTGAAGAAGGCAACATTCTGTGCTTTTGGCTTGACGGCATTGTCCTTGTCTAAAAGAACATAGAGAAAATTGTCCGGATCACCATTATCGCTTATCCACCCGATCAAACACATATCGTGTTCTCCGTTGGCGATTTTTTTCAAATAATTTTTCCAGTCATGCGTAATGATTTCCGCTCGCACGCCGATTGCGGCAAGATTCGATTTGATTGCCCTGGCGATTTTTTCCGGTTGCGGCATGTACGGACGGGATACCGGCATTGCCCAGAGCGTGGTATCAAATCCGGCGCCGCAGCCTGCTTCCTTTAATAATTGTCTTGCTTTTTCAGGTTGATATTCATAATCGGCAATCTCATCATTGTATCCCCATAAAATCGGAGGGATCGGATTTTTTGCCGGAATCGCCATATCCTGATATAATAATTTGATGAGATTATGTTTATTGATGGCATAATTGATCGCCTGCCTGACCTTGACCTGATCAAAAGGTTTTTTCTCCGTGTTAAAGGCAAGATACCCGACATTTAAATCGGGTTTTATTTCAAATCGCAATTCTTTATTGTTTTTGATTTCTTCCACGGCATCGGGTTCGATTCCCTCCATTCCATGAATGGCGCCGGTCTGCAATTCAAGAAGTCGGGTTTTATTATCCGCGATGGTTTTAAAAACGATCCGATCCAGATAGGGGGAATTTCCCCAGTAAGTTGGATTTTTTTCCAGAATAATGCGATCTTCCGGGATCCATTCGGCAAATCGAAAAGGACCCGTACCCACCGGATGTTTTTCAAATTGATCCCCCAACTTCTTAACGGCTGAAGGACTGACAATGGGCGCCGCATGACGCATTCTCAGGTTGTAAAGAAACGGCGCATAAGGTTTTTCAAGCGTTATTTTAACCGTATATTCATCAATTGCCTCGACCGTTTTAACATACTTGAAGACAGCATTGGCGAATTTGAAACCTTCCCGATGAAACGGATGTTTTGAATCAATCTGTCTTAGGAACGAAAAGACAACCGCTTCGGCGTTAAACGGCGTCTCATCATGAAATGTGACGTCTTTTCTCAGATGAAATATCCATTCTTTTTCGTCTTTTGAGGTTTCCCAGGAAACTGCCAGAGCAGGTTCAATATCTTCGGAACCATCTTGATATCGAACCAGTCCTTCAAAAATGTTAGCCGTAACTCTGGCTTCTTCACTGTCAGAGGTTTTTGCGGGATCAAGAAAAACAGGATCCGTGCTACGGCCCCAGATCAGGGTGCCACCCATTTTCGGTTGATCCTGAGCAAAACCCGCAGTTCCCCAAATCATCCATAGGATCCCCAAAATCATCAATTTTCTCATGACATCCTCATTTCATGCAGTTATTTCGTCAGTCTCCAATCCATGCCTGATCAAACCTCAGCGATCCTGTCGGGCGCATGATAACGCCGTGAATACGCTTTTGTATTGCAATCGTTTGTTGAACATGTGCCAGAGGCACCCAGGGTGCCTGTTCATGGACAATCTCCTGAGCTTGATGATACAGCCTGCTTCGTTCGTTTTTATCAAGGGTCTGCTGAGCCTTGATCACCAAATCATGGAACAGTTCATGAACAAAAAAAGCACGGTTCGCGGATTTCGGTTTTACCGCATTTTCCTTATCCAGAAGGACATAGAGAAAATTGTCCGGATCCCCGTTATCGCTTATCCATCCGATCAAACAAAGGTCATGTTCTCCGTTTGCCGTTCTGCTCAGATATTCTCCCCAGTCATAAGAAACGATACGTGCATTTATGCCGACAGCGGAGAGATTGCCTTTGATGGCTCTGGCAATTTCCAAGGGCAGGCTTATATACGGACGTGATACATTCATCGTCCACAGGGTGGTTTCAAAACCCTTTTCATAACCGGCTTCCTTTAACAGACTTTTTGCTTTGTCCGGATTATACTCATATTCGGCGATTTGATCGTTATAACCCCACATATTCGGCGGAATCAGATTGTTTGTCGGTACCGCCATTCCCTGATAAAACAAGTTGATTAAATTCTCTTTATTGATGGCGTGATTGACAGCTTTCCTGACGGGAAGCATATTAAATGGCGTTTTTTCCATATTCATGGCAAGATAAACGATGTTCATGCCCGGCACCTGAATAAGCGAGCTGCCAGGCAGTTGGTTTATTTTGGAAAGGTCAGCCGGACTGATGCTGTCCGCTATATGAATCTGTGCCCTTTGAAACATATCGAAACGCAATGAAGCGTCCTTGATGGTTTGATATACCAGTTTTTCCAGCAATGGGGACCGGTTCCAGTAAGCCGTGTTCCTTTCAAGAACGATGCGTTCATCCGGAATCCATTCTCCGAATTTAAAGGGACCGGTTCCGACGGGATGTTTTGCGAAATCATCCCCCCATTTTTTTAAGGCGGTCGGGCTGATGATTGGCGCGCCGTGATGCATTCCCAGATTACTCAGAAATGGCGCATAGGGTTTTTCAAGCGTTATTTTTACGGTATGGTCATCGAGCGCTTCGACTTTGGTGACATATTTAAACGTGAAACCGGCATATTTGAAATGCTTTCGATAAAAGGCGTGGGCAGGGTCAATCTGTCTTAAGAAGGAAAAAACAACGGCATCCGCATTACACGGGGTCCCGTCATGAAACATGACTTTTTTACGGATGTGAAAAATCCATTCTTTTCCGTTCGGAGACGTTTCCCATGACGTTGCCAGCGCGGGTTCAATTTCCGTTGAATCGTTTTTATAGCGAACCAGTCCTTCAAAAATATGTGCGATTACCTTACTGGACTCGTTATCAGACGAGTTGGCGGGGTCAAGAGAAAGCGAATCCGCGCCTCTTCCCACAATAATCGTTCCGCCGGATCTGGGAATCGTATCCGACCCATTTGAATGAATCGGTAAATTCACGCATAACATACATGCTATACATACAATCAATCGTATTCTTTTCGCATATGAATGACGCATTGTTATCCTTGATATTATATTGGGTGCGGCTCTTTAATAGTGGATTGATAATTTTCTGAATTTAGGTAAAAACCTGCTTGTCGTCTACTTTGCTCTTCCCGGTAACCGATTGTATTTTGTTTAACGTAAATATGAAATTTCGTTACTACCCTCTATGAATTTCAACATCTTAAGTCAATAAGAATATCTTCAAACGGAAATAATTCGCATCTGCAAATACAAATAAAGGGAAATCCATAAACCCGGAGAATCACCGCCCGTGAAATTGACGCGTTCAAGTCCAAATGCCCCATCCGCTACGAGCAGTTTCAAATATAAATCCATCGCTTGACATTGTTATCGATATCGATACTATAACAAGATGAAACTCGCATTTGAATGGGATGAAGTCAATCTTAATCGCATTGCCGGCTCAAAGTTGAGCCAATAGGCCCAAAGAATGGAGATTTGCGGTGAGACTATTGCTGGTTGAGGATGACGCAAAGATCGCCTCTTTCATTATCAAGGGATTGAGATCCGCGGGGTATGCCGTGGACCATGTCCTGGATGGCGAAGCGGGACTTGATCTGGCCCTTGCCGAACCTTATGATGTGATGGTTGTCGACATCATGTTGCCCAAACGGGACGGATTGTCGCTGATCAGACAACTTCGCGAACAAAAGGTTAATACCCCGGCATTGATCCTCAGCGCCAGAGGTTCCGTGGATGACCGTGTCAAGGGGCTGGAAACCGGTGCAGACGATTATCTGACAAAACCCTTTGCTTTTTCCGAGCTGCTGGCCCGGGTGCAGGCGCTGATCCGAAGGGCGGGCGGCATTTCCGATCCCACGCGGCTGAGTGTTGCGGGCCTGTCCCTCAACCTCCTGACCCGGGAGGTTATCCGGGACGGGAACAATGTCGTGTTGCAGCCCCTGGAATTTTCGCTCCTGGAATACCTGATGCGCCATAGCGGAAGAATCGTCTCCAAAACGATGATCATGGAACACGTGTGGGACTATCATTTCGATCCCCAGACCAATGTGGTGGAAGCCAGAATCAGCAGGCTGAGGGATAAAATCGATAAAGGGTTTGAAAAGAAGTTGATTCATACGGTCCGGGGAGTGGGTTATGTCCTTAAGGAAACTCAGCCGCTTTCGCAGTAGCCTCTCCTTCCGCTTGACTCTCTGGTACGCCGGAATATTTGCGGTCTCCTCCTTCGTTGCCTTTCTCCTGTTTTATGCGCTCATCACCGCCGTGATCCGGGAAAGAACGGATCAGGAGCTTTTAAATCAGGCAGCCCAGTTTTCAGCACTGCTAAGGGAACGGGGCATCGGCGCGGTCGAAAACTTCGCCCTGCTCGAGGCCCAGGCGGCCGGCGAAAAAAAAGTCTTCATCCGGCTTCTCTATCCAACGGGCGAGGCCTTCTCCTCCTCCAACATGGCTTACTGGAAGGATATCGCCGTCCGCAAAACAGCCATCGGTCAGCTTCTCGGCGGCAGCAGCCAGGTACTGGAAACGGTCAGTCTGGTTGCCCGCCGGGATCAGGTGCGTATCCTCTACGCCATGATCGGCCCCGGCGTTATTCTCCAGGTCGGCCAGTCCATGGAAAACTACGCCCGGATCATCGACGCCTTCCGGGGGATTTTTATGACGACGATGGCGCTTCTCATCGGCCTTGCGACGGGGGTCGGGTGGTTCATGGCCCGCCGGGCGGTTTCAGGCGTCGAGGCGATCACCCGCACGGCCCGGGGCATCTCCGGGGGGACCCTTGAAAAGCGGGTTCCCGTCAAGGACCGGGGCGATGAAATCGATCAGTTGGCGCTCACCTTCAACCAGATGCTGGACCGTATCCAGACCCTGGTTACGGAAATCCGGCAGATGGGCGACAATATCGCGCACGACTTGAAGAGCCCGCTCACCCGGATCCGGGGCATTGCGGAGATCACCCTGACCACGGGAGAGTCCTTGTCCGAATATCAGGCCATGGCGGCAAGCGCCATCGAGGAGTGCGACCGCCTTCTGGATATGATCAACACCATGCTGATGATCTCGAAAACAAAGGCCGGCGTGGATCAGCCCATTCTGGAGAGTATCGACCTGACACGTCTGGTCCGGGATGCCAGCGCGCTTTTCGAAACAATGGCCGAAGACAAGGGCCTGACGCTGATCTGCGAAACCCCTGAAGTCTGCGAAATCCTCGGGGATATCCGTTCGATTCAGCGGATGCTCTCGAACCTTCTGGACAACGCGATTAAATACACCGATTCCGGCGGGATCGTCCGAATCCGTGTTCCGGAATGCACCGGGAGTATCCCGACGATCATGGTGGGGGATACGGGCGTCGGCATTTCCGCGGAGGATCTTCCCCGCATTTTCGAGCGCTTTTACCGGTGCGACCGGAGCCGATCCGAAGCCGGAACCGGTCTTGGCCTCAGCCTGGCCCTGGCCATCGCCCGGGCTCACGGGGGAGACATTACGGTGGAAAGCCGGCCGGGCCAGGGAAGCGCCTTTACCGTGACACTCCCGCAGTCCTGATTGCTTTATTCGAAGGTCTGAACCGCCGCCAGTTTGAACATGACCAAATGGTAATCTTCCGATCATCTTCCCGTTAAGTTCCCTCCTTATAATGGTGATAAAAACCGGGCTGAAATAGGCCCCCATTATCACAAGGAGGATTTGTCATGAAACCGCAAAAAAATTTCAAAACCATTTTCATCACCCTGCTTCTGGCAGGAACCCTCATCATCGGAATCGGGTTCGGGTTGACGCCCTCGTTAAAAGCCAATGAACCGGCGGCGCAGGACCCGTCGTCAATCGCCTCCCCGGGAGTAGCGATGGTGCCGGGCAATTTCAGCGACATTGCCGACCAGGTCCGTGCCGGCGTGGTCAACATCCAGGTCAGCAAGAAGGTCAGCAACGCCGAATTTCCGAATTTTCAGGGGAATCACTTTGGAGGCCGGAATCCTTTCGGGGAATTTTTCGGACCCTTTCAAGGTAACCCACCCGAGAGAAAACAACAGGGAGTGGGCTCCGGATGCATCATCAGCAAGGAAGGATACATCCTGACCAATAATCATGTGATCGAAGGCGCGGACCAGATCAAGGTCAAACTGGCGGACGGAAAGGAGCTCGAGGGCCGGATCATCGGCCGGGACCCCAAGACCGATCTGGCCCTGGTCAAGATCGACGGCGCTTCGGATCTTAAGCCCCTGAATCTGGGCGATTCGGACGCACTTAAGGTTGGCACCTGGGTGGTTGCCGTCGGCAGCCCCTTCGGCCTGGAGCAGACGGTAACCGCCGGGATCGTCAGCGCCAAGGGCCGGGTGATCGGCTCCGGTCCCTATGATAATTTCATCCAGACCGACGCTTCCATCAACCCCGGAAACAGCGGCGGCCCCCTGATCAACATGCAGGCGGAGGTGGTGGGCATCAACACGGCCATTATGGCTTCCGGCCAGGGGATCGGGTTTGCGATTCCGATCAATATGGCCAAGGAGGTCACCCCCCAGCTCGAAAAAACGGGGCACGTGACACGAGGCCTTCTGGGCGTCAGCATCCAGGATTTGACCCCGGAACTGGCAAAGTCTTTCGGGCTCAAGGACACTTTAGGGGCGCTTGTCGCCAAAGTGGTTTCCGGCGCACCGGCCGAGAAAGCGGGGATTGCGATCGGGGACGTGATCGTGATGTTCAATGGCCAGCCGGTAACGGGATCCAAGGATCTTTCGCGGATTGTCGCCGCAACCCCGGTTGGGGAAACCGTTGCGGTTCGGGTGATGCGGGACGGCAAATCACTTGATATCCAGGCGAAAGTCGGGGAAATGGAAGAGGGGAGCGAAACCGCTGCAGAGGGTGATGCTTCCCATAAATCCCTTGGGGTTTCCGTGCAGAATCTGACGCCACAGATCGCTGGAGAACTCGGCCTCAAGAAAAATATCGGTGTTGTGGTCACGGGTGTGGAGCCCGGGAGCGCGGCAGCCGAGGCCAGGGTCCGGACAGGCGATGTCATTCAGGAGATCAACCGGAAACCGGTCAAGAATGTCACGGATTTCATGCGGAAAATTGATAAGACAAAAGCCGGGGAAACGCTGCTGCTCCTGATCGAAAGGGAACAGAACACCCTGTTTGTCACAATAACCCTTAAATAACATCCCCCCCTGGCATGTGTGGTCGGCAGGACAATCGCCTCCCGGCCACGTATGCCGCACGGTTTTCCATAGGTCATCGACCTGAAGCACAAGGCTTCCTTTTCCAAAAGGGGGAGGTTGAGTTTGATCCGAGTCATGGCCCATGGTCTTGTGAAAGCTTCTGCTTTATGGCCAGAATGGATTGATTGCGCAATATTTTCATGTAGATGAGCTGAATTTCCGACAATATGGCGCCTTTGTGTTTCTTGTCGGCATAGAAGAGGCCAAAGGGAGTATCTTTGATGACGATTGGATAAATGATGAAAGCGGGAGCTAAAAACGTCTTCCGATACCATTCGGGGATAAGACTGATGTTGCTGGAATCTTCAGCGTCCTCAACGATAATGTCCTTTCGCTGTGAAAGGGCGATGTTAAACAGATCGGTCGGAGAATTTGAAATTTTGAAGCCAAAATTTTTAGTGATGGTCTCGATGTCCGCACCGAATGCATGGCGGGTGCGCATCCTGGTCCGGCTCATTTCCATCATGCAGAATATGACATGATTGAAGGCAAACCCCCGATACATGGTCTCAAGGATCATGAACATGATGTCGTTTAGCTGATAGTCCGAAAGGAGCGCATTTGTGATCTCATGAATGCCGTTAATGAGGACATCCTGATGATCTTCCTTCTTACCGGCGGCATCGGCCTGATCATGAGTGCCGGAACCGGCTGCTTCCGCCGATTTCTCGACTGCGTTCGCGTTGGCGGACTTCTCGGCCTCGGGCCCGGAATCCATGGAGAGTCGTCGCAAGAAATCACTCTCGCTGATATTTATGCCAAGGACATCGGAATACGCTGCCATTTGAGTTTTTGCGGTGTTCAGCATTTTCGACAACTGCGCCTCGGAAACGGTAACAACCTTTTGAAAACGGCTTGCAAGGGCCTTAAACGCGATGGTTCTGGCGTTTCCCTGGGTGTTTCGGATGATATCGCAAAGTTCATTGGAATAACCGGAAATGCTCCTCAAGATATCTTCATCCGAGCCTGGCTTGTCCACCTTTCCCTCCGACAGACGGACCAGACTATCAACGATTTTTTTCGGAAAATTCCAGGCTTTTAAAGCGGCCATCCCAATATCCTCATAGTGCATCCTCAGGACGAACCATGAAGCATTCCGTTCGCTCTCTCCTTTCTGAGCGATCATCGACTTGATTGCATTCGATTCATCCGGTAAATAATAAATGACCAGATGCCTGCCCAGATTGTTGAGCATGGCGCAGATGAAAGTCTCTTCCAGGTTCTGCGCTCCCATTTTGGCGGCCAGGTCCCTGGCAACCAGTCCGCTCATGAACGAACTGATCGCCGCGTCTTTCAATTCTTCCGACCGGCTATTCTTCTGCAGGTGATCAAAAAGCATGAGACTGGAAGCGGCAAGGCTCACCTGCTTAAACCCGAGTACCATCACCGCTCGTGTAATGGTTGCGATATTTCCGGCAAGATTGCCGTAGAATGCCGAGTTGACAAGTTTAAGGAGCTTATTGGTCAGGGAATAGTCTTTTAAAATGGCGCTGGCCAGTTGCGCAGGGGAGGTAAGATTGGCTGACGCCGTGGAGGCCTTTTGGTTGATTTCGAGAATATGCTGGGAAAAGGCCGGGAAATCTTTTGTGTGCTGCATCCTGCGAAGAAGGATTTCCACAGAGTCGTTGCGTGACGACTCTGTGGGGTGATCCGGCTCCATACCGCCGTTACCGGCGGCTATATAAGCATCCAGATCCTTTTTCATTTCATGGATATTCGGATAACGCGCTTCCGGCTTTTTTTCAAGCGCCTTCATGACGATCCTGTCGAGCGTTTCATCCACATCCTTGTTCTTGCCAGAGGGAGGTTCGATTGCCGTCTTGTAGGAATCGGTGATGGGTGCCATCGATACCGGGGGGAGCTGGCCGGTGAGCATCTCGTAAAAGACCAGCCCAAGGGAAAGGATGTCGGATTGCGGACCGGGCGGCGCATTGGAAAAATACTTGTTGCCATGCGTGCCTGCCGGATCCTTCAGGGCTCCGTTCAAAACCGAGATCCCGAAATCCATGATCCTTGGCGCATCTTCTTTATCGACGATGATTTCGGAAGGGTTCAGACCCGGATGCAACATCCCGTTTTGATGCGCGTAAGCGAAGCCCGCCAGAATCCGGGACATCAGGGTCAATGCGCGATGTATCGGCAAAGGGCCTTCTTTTTCGAGCAGCTCTTTCAGTGAAATGCCGTCGCTGTATTCAAATACGAAATATGGGGTCCCTTCATATTCCCCGGTCTCATGGACGGTTACGATATTCGGATGCCGGAGGTTGCATGCGGTTTTGGCCGCATGTGTCAGGTGTGATTCAAGATCGCCTCGTTTGGCCATACGCACGTTGCGTGTCTTGATGACCACCAGGCCGCGTTGCGGATCTTCAGCAAGGAAAACGCTTCCCCGGGAATCCTTTCCCATTTCCTTGATGATCCTGAAACGGTCGATCTTCGTTACAGTTGCCATGAGAACCAATCGCCTTTCGCCCGTGAGCTTTTTGAATAACAGAGCCTCGGAATGGGGTCAAGAACCATTTCGGAGCAGGGCATATTCGATATGATACAGGTAAAACTGAACGTGTTCTATCTTTGTTCAAGGCTCTGTAATACTCGTGGTGAGGAGATCGACTCCCTGTCCATGGTTATTTGCCTCGATCTGCTGCATGTCTTTCCATCTGAAGAATATTGTTGACATAACATGCGGATATTCATAGGACGATAATATCAATCTTATCAATATGAATGATGCACCGTATCCTTTTGAATGAAGTTTCTCAAGTTTTCTGCATTCGCCGAGCTGCCGTGATTTGAGGAAATCCCGCAATGAAAAACAAGGATAGTCTATCCGAACAAGCCGCCGAAATGCGCAGGCAGGCCGAAGATATTGTCCGTAAAAAAGCGGCCCAGTCGCAGGAAAATCTCAAGGCCCTCTCTATCGAAGAAATCCAACAAATGCTCCACGAACTGAAGGTCCATCAGATTGAATTGGAGATGCAAAACGAGGAGCTGCGCACAACACAGGCGGAACTGGATGCGGCGCGGGCGCGCTATTTTGACTTCTACGACCTGGCACCGGTGGGCTATCTCAGCATCAGCGAAAAAGGGCTTATCCTGGAGACCAATCTCACGACTGCCAACCTGCTGGGCGCGGTTCGAAACGCATTGGTCAAGCAGCCGATCTCCCGGTTCATTCTAAAAGACGATCAGGACATCTACTACCGGTATCGCAAGCAGCTCCTTGAGACCGGTGACCCGCGGACATGCGAACTGCGGATGGTGAAAATGGACGGAACGGCATTCTGGGCACATCTGGCAACTACTGCCGCACGGGATACCAGCGGCGCGACCGTGTGTCGCATCGTGCTGAGCGACATCACCGAGCGCAAGCGGGCGGAGGAGGCGCTGCGGACTTCGCTGATGGAGAAAGAAATGCTGCTGAAGGAAGTGCATCACCGGGTCAAGAACAACCTGGCTGCCATCATGGGGCTGCTGGACATGCAGGGGCAGATGGATGACAAACCTGCCAGGACTACCCTGACGGAACTTAGTGCCAGAATCAGGTCCATGGCGCTCGTGCACGAGCAGCTCTACCACTCCGAGAACTTCTCCCGGATCGATTTTCAGGATTACATCGAGGCATTGATGTCTTATTTGTTTTCGTCCTTTGAGCGGTCCGCGGACATTCGTGTCAGCGTGGCCGCGAAAGGTGTCCAGATGGGTCTTGACAGTGCCGTCCCCTGCGGGCTGCTCATCACCGAACTGGTGACCAATGCTCTGAAGTACGCCTTCCCCGCGGACCGTCTCCGCCCCGGGGGCGGCAACTGCGAAATCGCCGTCTCGATGCAATGGGACGGCACCACTTATACACTGACAGTTGCCGATAACGGCGTGGGACTGCCGGTTGACCTGGACTGGAAGAACACGAAGACCCTGGGCCTGCAGTTGGTCAAGATGCTCGGGCAGCACCAGCTCCAGGGCCGTATCGAACTGGATCGCACCGGCGGCACCACGTTCCGGCTCCGGTTTGAACCAAAGGTCGGTGAGTCGGTGAATGGGTGAGCCGGGAAAAGCTGTTAAGCGATTCTCCGATTCACCGACTCACCCATTCACCGTTCTTATGGAGATAAGGTTCATGGAACAGAAAACCGTTCTAATCGTTGAAAACGACGGGATTCTCGTCATCCATCTGCGGAACATGCTGATCGGGCCCTTCGAAAGCTTTCGCCCGGCATCTCGGTTGTTTTGGCAAGCGGCTATGACGAGGCTCATGTGATGTCGGGAGACCACGCCGAATGGCCCCAGGCATTTCTGGGTAAACCCTATCAACTCAAGGGGCTGAACGATGTGATCCGCCGCGCCCTGGCAGCCAGGCAGTCGAAAGACGCTTTGCTGAAGAATCTAGGGGAGGCAATGTACTAAATGTACAATCTCATCGCTGATCGTTCGCTTTCGCGGTCTCAACCTGAATGCTTGCTGGAATATCATTTTGAATGTAAAATGAAACACATCACCGAGGAACAGCGGAAATGGAAAAAAAGAGTGAACATGAAAAATCGCCGAAGCTCCGGGCGAGTTTGACGGCGGAGGAACAGAGGCAGACGTCCCAGTATACCAGAAGCCTTATCGAGGCGTCTCTCGACCCTCTGGTAACGATCAGCCCCGAAGGCAAGATCACCGACGTCAATGAGGCGACCATCAAGGTGACGGGCATCACCCGCGACAGGCTCATCGGCACGGACTTTTCAGACTACTTCACGGAACCCGAAAACGCCCGGAAAGGTTACCAGCAGGTCTTTGCAAAGGGTTCCGTTACGGATTACCCGCTGACCATCCGGGATAAAGACGGCCGGCTCACGGACGTTCTCTATAATGCGTCGGTTTACCGTGACGTGCTAGGTAATGTTCTGGGCGTGTTCGCCGCCGCGCGCGACGTTACCGAACAGCGGCAGGCGTCCCAGTATGCCAGAAGCCTTATCGAGGCGTCTCTGGACCCCCTGGTAACGATCAGCCCCGAAGGCAAGATCACCGACGTAAATGAGGCGACCATCAAGGTGACCGGCATCACCCGCGACAGGCTCATCGGCACGGACTTTTCAGACTACTTCACGGAACCCGAAAACGCCCGGAAGGGTTACCAGCAGGTCTTTGCAAAGGGCTCTGTCACGGATTACCCGCTGACCATCCGGGATAAAGACGGCCGGCTCACGGACGTTCTCTATAATGCGTCGGTTTACCGTGACGTGCAAGGTAATGTTTTGGGCGTGTTCGCCGCCGCGCGCGACGTTACCGAACAGCGGCAGGCGTCCCAGTATGCCAGAAGCCTTATCGAGGCCTCTCTCGATCCCCTGGTAACGATCAGCCCCGAAGGCAAGATCACCGACGTCAATGAGGCGACCATCAAGGTGACCGGCATCACCCGCGATAAGCTCATCGGCACGGATTTTTCAGACTACTTCACAACGCCTGAGAACGCGCAGAAAGGCTACCGTCAGGTCTTTGAGAAGGGTTTTGTCACCGACTATCCCCTGACCATACGACACAGGGACGGCAAGTTGGTGGACGTTCTCTATAACGCCTCTGTTTATAAGGACGTTACCGGAAAGGTCCTGGGCGTTTTTGCCGCCGCCCGTGACGTGACCGAATCCAAGATCGTAATGCGCGAGTTCGCCGAGACAAAAAACTTCCTTGACAACATTCTGCAAAGTTCGACCAAGTACTCCATCATCGGAAAGGACCTCGACCATAAAATCCTTTCGTGGAACGAGGGGGCGCGGCGTAATTACGGATATATGGCCGAGGAAATCATAGGCAAGGACTCGATCATTCTTCATACGCCCGAAGACATAGAATCAGGGGCGGTTGACAAAATGCTGGTGCTCGCCTATGAAAAGGGCCTTGCAGAGGGCGAATTCGTGCGCGTTCGTAAGGACGGCTCCCGTTTTATGGCAAGTGTTGTCGTGACGCGGCGTAATGACGCTTCAGGCCGTCCGATCGGTTTTCTGCTGATGAGTAACGACATCTCGGAAAAGAAAGAGGCGGAGGAACAACTGCGGCAGGCATCCCAGTATGCCAGAAGCCTTATCGAAGCATCCCTTGACCCCCTGGTAACGATCAGCACCGAGGGTAAGATCACCGACGTCAATGAAGCAACCGCGAAGGTTACGGATATTCCCCGCGACGAGCTCATCGGCACGGACTTTTCAGACTACTTCACGGAACCCGAGAACGCCAGGAAGGGTTACGAGCAGGTCTTTGCAAAGGGTTTTGTCACCGATTACCCGCTGACCATCAGGCATAAAGACGGCCAGCTTACCAACGTTCTCTATAATGCCTCGGTTTATCGCGACGCGCAAGACAAGGTCCTCGGCGTGTTCGCCGCCGCGCGCGACGTAACCGCCCAGAGGCAGGCGACCCAGTATGCCAGAAGCCTTATCGAGGCGTCTCTCGACCCCCTGGTAACGATCAGCCCCGAAGGCAAGATTACCGACGTTAATGAAGCGACCGTGAAGGTAACGGGTATTCCCCGCGACAAGCTCATCGGCACGGATTTTTCAGACTACTTCACGGAGCCCAAGGATGCAAGGAAAGGATACGAGCAGGTTTTTGCAAAGGGTTCCGTCACCGATTACCCGCTGACCATCAGGCATAAAGACGGCCGGCTCACCAACGTTCTTTATAATGCCTCGGTTTATCGCGACGCTCAAGACAAGGTCCTGGGCGTGTTCGCAGCCGCGCGTGACGTTACCGCCCAGAAGGAGGCCGAATCGAAGATTGCGGAACAGCGTGCGAGGGAAGAGCAGCGCTCACGGGAGCTCGAGCGTCTGGCGGAACTGGAGAGGTTCCAAAAGCTTACCGTCAGCAGGGAGCTCAAAATGATCGAATTGAAAAAAGAGATAGAAGAGCTTCAAAAAGAAAACAGCGAATTGCGAAAGACCACGCAGGTCGAGAGGGATGAACAGTGATCGATGACACGGACCTTAAGTTACTCGAGGGAACATCACGGATAAGCACCGAGGACTATTCGAGGGCGATACTCAACATTCTCGAAGACTCTTCCGAGGAGAAAGCGCAGCTCGAAAAGACCCAGCGGGCCATCCTCAATATCCTCGAGGACTTTTCCGAAGAAAAAGCCAGGCTCGAGGGAACGCAGAGCGCAATGTTGAACCTGCTTGAGGACTTTGATCAGGAGCGGGTGAAGACCGAGGCGGCCCGCCTCGATCTGCAGCAAGCCAATGCGCTGCTCTGGGATGAGATGGAGGAGCGCGGCAAGGCTGAAGCGCAGATCAAAAGGTCGCTGAAAGAGAAAGAGGCCCTTCTCAAGGAAATACACCACCGTGTCAAAAATAACCTCCAGATAATCCAGAGCATGCTTAACCTCCAGTTGCCTCAAATCAAAGACGAGAAGGCAATCGCACTGTTCAAGGAGAGCCAGAACCGTGTCTACTCCATGGCGCTTATCCATGAAAAACTATACCAGTCCGAGTCGCTGGCAAAGATAGACTTTCACGAATATATCAAAAGCCTTACCTCTTACCTCTTCATTTCCTACGGAGCGACTGCCAGGGCCATTCGCCCGAGAATACGCATAGAGGATATTTCGCTCGACGTGGATACGACGATCCCATGCGCCTTAATCATTAATGAGCTGGTTTCAAATTCGCTGAAGCATGCATTTCCTGCTTCGAGACGCGCAGAGGAAACAGGTGAAATCACAATCGGCCTGCGACGCGACACCGGCGACGGTTTTCTGCTGGCCGTCGGCGACAATGGCGTGGGACTGCCCGAGGGCTTTGAAATAGAGAGCAGCGACTCTCTGGGGTTGAAATTGGTGAACGTCCTGGTCAAGCAGCTTGCCGGTACCATCCTCATCGGTGAGGGCCGCGGGGCGGAATTTACAATTTCCTTTGCTGATAGAAACGAAAAAGGAGCCTGAATATGTCCTGTGCAAAGATACTGATCATTGAAGACGAAGCCATCGAGGCCATGGACATACAACAACGGCTGGTGAGCTTTGGATATCCTTTGCCCGACGTCGCCTATTCCGGAGAGGAAGGCGTCAAGAAGGTGGAAAAGACGCAACCCGACCTCGTGTTGATGGACATCATGATGCCCGGGAAAATAGACGGTATTGACGCCGCGGAACAAATCCGGTCCCGTTTCGATATCCCGATCATTTTTCTTACCGCTCACACGGATGAAAATACGCTCCGCCGCGCTAAAATAACGAAACCCTACGGCTATATTGTCAAACCTTTCATGGAGAGGGAATTGCACATTACCGTGGATATTGCCCTGGACAGGCACAAAATGGAAGGGGAATTAAGAAAGAAAGAAAAGTGGCTTGCAGCAACGCTGAGGAGCATCGGAGACGCCGTGGTGGCAACGGATGAAAAAGGTCTGATAACCTTTATGAACCCTGTTGCAGAGGTGCTGATGGGCTATAAAATTGAAGAAGCGCGGCAGAGAAATTTGGCGGAAGTGTTTAACATCGTGAATAGTGATACACGTCAGCCGGTGGAAAACCCGGTAACGCGGGTAATACTCGAGGGCAACATCGTAGGACTGGCGAACCATACGGTATTGATATCCAGGGACGGCAAAGAAATACCTATAAACGACAGCGCTGCGCCGATCAAGGACGACCATGGAAACATACTCGGTGTCATTTAGGTGTTCAGCGACATTACGGAGCACAAAAAGGCCGAAGGGCGGATCAAGGCATCGCTGGCGGAGAAGGAGGTGCTGCTGAGGGAAATCCATCATCGGGTCAAGAACAACCTGGCCGCCATCATGGGACTGATTGATCTGCGGGGGCAGACGATAGACGACGAGACCGAAAGGACAGCCCTGGCGGAGCTGAGCACCAGGATCAGATCCATGGCGCTCGTGCACGAGCAGCTCTACAAGTCCGAGGATTTCTCCAGGATCGATTTTCAGGATTACCTCGATGTGTTGGTCTGTCACCTGCTGATATCTTACGAACGGTCCTCGGACATCCGCGTCAGCGTGGCTGCCAAGGACGTCGAAATGGAGCTTGACATCGCCATCCCCTGCGGGCTGATCATAACGGAACTGGTGACCAATGCCATCAAGTATGCCTTCCCGGAAGGCAGGCCCACCGGGTCAGGCGGCTGTGAAATTGCGATTTCGATGGAATATGACGGCGATGCTTACACGTTGATCGTGGCCGACAACGGCGTGGGACTGCCCCTTGACCTGGACTGGACGAACCCGGATACTCTGGGTCTGCTGCTGATCAAGATGCTCGGACAGCACCAGCTCCAGGGCCGGATCGAACTGGATCGCACCGTCGGCACCACGTTCCGGCTCCGGTTTGCTCCCGTAAGTATACATTCTAATTCCATTTTGCGTTTAAAATGATATTCCGGAAAGCATTCAGGCCGAGACCGCGAAAGCGAACAAGCAGCGATGAGACAGTACCTTTGAAAACCCTCTAAATTTTTTTTGTGATTTGACTTCCCCGCCATATCGTGAAAAACGGGATGACAGGCTTTATCCAACGGAGAAGCGCTTACGATTCGGATGGAACCTTTTCCCCGGTTTTGCGTATTTCTTTCCGGAACCCATAACCAGCGAGATCTGCCGTGGAAGACATCGAAATCATAAAGCGCATCCAGCGCGGCGACATTGAAGCTTACGCCGTTCTTGTGGAGAAATATCACAGGCAGCTTTTAAACTTCATCTACCGGATCACCGGTGATGAAAAGAGCGTCGAGGACATCGGCCAGGAGGTTTTCCTGAGCGTTTACCAGTCCCTTCAGCGGTTTGACGCGTCTCGCGGAACACCGTTTTCCGCCTGGCTGTTCATCATCGCCAGAAACCGCTGCATCAGCCAGATCAGGGATCGGCGGGGCAAAGCAACCATTCCGATCGATGATATCCCCGACATGCCGGCGCCGCTTCAATCGGCGGAGTTGAGACTGATCGAAGCCGAGCGGCAGCAGGCGCTCCTTCGTGCGCTCGATCAATTGCCGGAGCCTTACAAAAGCACGATTCTGGGAAGTCTTCGCGGAGATTCGATCGAACGGATGGCCCGTGTTGAAGGAGTGTCGCTTGGCACCGTGAAGTCGCGTCTGTTCAGGGCCCGGGAAAAGATCAAAATGATACTTGGAAACATGAGGAGACAGGGAATATGAAAGAGTTCGAGCCATCACGGGATTTTGTCTGGAAGGTGATGCAGAGCGTTCGTGCCAGCCAAGCCAAAGCCAGAGCCGGGAATCGGCCGATGATCCCCGAGCTCCTGCTTTCTTCACGCCTGGTCCGGGTCAGCCTCTCCGCCGGGGGCGCAATGATCGGAATCATCAACCTCATCCGGATATCCCTGATATTTTTATCACCGACATTGTGTCGATGATTGGAAACCTTTTGCGAGTCGGTGCGTATTGTTTTTGCAAAAGGAGAATGAAAAATGAAACAATTCGAAAACAGCAGAGAAAGATTGCCGTGGATTGCCGCAGTCCTTGGGCTCGTCATGCCGGGGATGGGCCAGATTTACAATGGGGAGATGCTTAAAGGGCTGAGCCTGTTTGTCATCTTTCTGGTGACACTTGCGACCGGGTTTCGTCTGACCGTGCTGCTTCCCGATCGCGGTCTCATCGCGGGCGCTCTGTTCACCTTGATTGCGGCAACGGGCATTTATGTGCTGTCGGTTGTTGCCGCATATCGCTCGGCGAAACAGGCGGAAATGGATTTTATGGAAAAACCGCATCCCCCGTGGGTTCTCCATGTCGCCCTCTGGCTGCTGGGATCGGTGGTGGTCACGGGGTTTGTGAACGATTATGTGAAAACCCATATCATCGAAGCCTATAAGATCGTGGGTGCGAGCATGGAGCCGGTTGTTCTGAAAGGGGACAGGGTGATTACGGACAAGACGGCGTACCAGCGGATGCCGCCAAAAAGGGGAGACGTTATTGTCTTCGTGTATCCCGATGACCGGAGCAAGATCTATATCAAGCGGATCGAAGCCTTGCCCGGCGATATCATTACGCGGGAGGATGGACAAAAAGAAACCGTACCCCACGGATCGGTCTACGTTCTCGGTGATAACCGCGGGCAAAGCACGGATAGCAGGAATTTCGGGTTTGTCCCGCTCAGGGATGTGATCGGCAAGGTCCGCCAGGTCTACTATTCTTCGGGAGAAGCGGGGGCTCGCTGGTCCAGGGTCGGCACGGTCATCGGCATGCCATGACCGTCCGTGAAAACGCCGGTAACGAACCTTACACGGAATCGCTCCGGGTCTGATGTATCCCGTCTTCCCGCGGTTTATTTCTCCGATTCCATATCATCCCCGGTGTCGGCTTCTGTTTTCTCGTTCCCTGTTTTCCTCCTTTCCGATTGAAGTTGTGATTATGGAGAAATTGTGGAGGAATAATGGAATGATTATGGAGATGAGCCAATACCGGCCGTGCGGGCTTGACTTCCCGGCCGGAATAAGACACTTATGGGCCGACGCTTTGGAAGCACGCAAAAGCAATCTGTTTTTTGAGATTGCTGAACTGGGATGGATATTTTACGCAGCCATCAAAAATGGGAAGCGTATTAAACACGGTGATATCGGATGCAGTTAAAATTCAGGCACAAAGTCTTCCTGGCTTTTATTATAAACAGTCTTGTAATCGTATGCTGCATGCTTTTGATCGTCAGATACTTCGCCCATCACGATTTTGAAGACTATGTCAGCAAGGTTGAGATGGAAAGACTCAATGAACTGGCGGATTCATTGGGCCAAAAATATCAGAAGAGCAAGAATTGGGATGCTGTTCTCACGGATTGGCACCAACGGCTCGATATTCCGCCAATCGGGCCGGGGCAACATTCAGGGGATTTTCATCATATTGCTGATCCGGTTTTTCCCCCTCCCGCTCCCCCCTCAATGGAAAGACATCCTAAGAAAGAAGAACCGCCGCCTTATGGCGATCCCCCGGGTCCACCGCAGGATTCTTGGAACATCCCCCCGCACGTGTCCCTGTTCGATGCCGATAAGCGGCCCCTTACCCGGACCGAATCCGCATCGGCGGACGGTTACCGGTTAAAACCCATCATGGTTGAGGGGCAACGGGTCGGATGGCTGGGGATAAGAGGATTCCGGGGGCCCACGCGTCCACTGGACCTTGAATTCATCCGGAATCAATCCCGGACCTTCTATTCGACAGGCGGCGTTGCGCTGATGCTGGCGGTTCTCGTCACGATTGTCCTCTCGCGGCATCTGCTTTCACCGGTGAAGGAACTTGCAAAAGGAACACGGGCTTTGACGTCCCGCAGATTTGACACGCGAATCGAGGTTCGATCCAGAGACGAATTCGGTCAGCTCGCCACCGATTTTAATGCAATGGCCCAGGCCCTAGAAAAATACGAACAGATGCGCCGGCAATGGATAGCCGATATCTCTCATGAGCTGAGAACGCCGCTGTCGATTCTTCGCGGTGAGATCGAAGCGATGCAGGACGGCGTAAGGTCCGTCACCCCATCGGCCCTGGAGTCGCTTCACTTCGAGGTGTTGCATGTCAGCCGGATCGTTCATGATCTTCATGACCTTTCGCTGATCGAGTCACGGGATTTCTTCGATGCCGAACAAACTGCCGTAAACCCTCTGGAGGTGCTGGAAGAGACCCTGAAGTCTTTTAAATCGCGATTTGAAAAGCGCGGCATTCGAATCGAGGCTGAGAAAGGGGATATGAAACATGTCGAAATTCTGGCGGATCCCGGCCGTTTGACGCAGCTCTTTTCCAACCTGTTCATGAATACGTTGCGGTACGCGCACGCTCCGGGAATGCTGAAGATTTCCCACGAGCTCACATCCGAAAGCCTTTACCTGCATTTTGAGGATTCCGGACCCGGTGTTCCGGAAGAATCCCTCGACCATTTGTTTGACCGGCTGTACCGCGTGGATAAGGCCAGAAGCCGCGACCAGGGCGGAAGCGGGCTGGGCCTAGCGATTTGCAAGAGTATCGTGGAAGGCTTCGGAGGACGGATCAAAGCCGCCAACGTGCCGTTTTCAGGCCTGAGGATTACCATTATCTTTCCGGTAAGTGGGTAAATGCCATGATCGTTCGGGATATCCTGATCGTCGAGGATGAAATAAAGATTTCGCAGATTCTGAGGGACTACCTGATCCAGGCCGGTTATAAAGTGAGCTGCCTGGATCGCGGGGACACGGTTGTGCCCTGCGTGAGAAAGAACCCGCCCTGCTTGATCCTGCTCGATATCATGATTCCCGGAATGGATGGCATCGAGGTCTGCCGGGAAATCCGGAAATTTTCCGATGTTCCCGTCATCATGATCACCGCACGGGTGGAAGAGATCGATCGGCTGCTCGGTTTGGAACTGGGAGCCGATGATTATATCTGCAAACCCTTCAGTCCCAGGGAGGTTGTGGCGCGTGTGAAGGCGGTGCTCAGAAGGACCCATGCCTCCCGTGCTGACGATACGCTTGTTGTTGGAGAGATCCGCCTGATTCAGGAAACGTATCAGGTGCTTGTGGCAGGGCATGAACTCAAGCTGACTCCCTGTGAGTTTTATCTTCTCAAAACACTGCTGGGCCATCCCGATCGCATATTTTCCCGGAACGAGCTGATCAATATTATCCAGGGGTATGTTTTCGAGGGTTACGACCGGACCATCGATTCCCATGTCAAGAATCTGCGGAAGAAAATATCCCGGCATCTCCCCGGGAAAGAAGTGATCCGTACGATCTATGGCATGGGTTACAAATTGATCGCAAATCCGGATAAATGAAGATTTCGGGCCACTGCTGGTTATTGTCTTCGGATAACCATCAAGCGGATATTGGGTGGATATTTGTCGGACAACACGGCGTAAAAAATAAATTAGATTGCAACATATTTCAGCAATAAGGGGGGGTTTTAAATGATTCGGTATATTTTTTTCACGACATGGATAATGATCTGCTGCCTCGGGATGTGTCCGGCCGCGCAGGCGGCTGATAATTCCGGCAATCAACCCGTTCCGGGCATACAGGCCAACGGACGGGATATTGCAATAACCGTCTCATCCGGCACGCCTGTTTCAGTTACCGCCGGTCTGGCAACGGGAGACCGTACAGGCGTACTTGCCGACTGGTGGTTTGCGGCAAGTACGCCCTGGGGCTTGTATTCCTTGAGTGATTCGGGCTGGTCCCAGGGAATCAACATGCTGGTTCAATACCCGCTGTTTGATTTTTCCGGCGCAACGGTATGTTCCTTTTCTCTTCCTATCGGGTACTACGCCTTTTTCTTTGGCGTCGACACCAATCCCGATGGCGTTCTGGGCGCGCCGCTTTTCTACAATCGGGTCCAGGTGCATGTGTCCGATACCGTATCGGGTGCGTATTCCCAAAGCGGCGGTAGCGCCGCCAGGGCGGATCAGACCTTTTTCACCGCCACGACCGATGAGTCCGGTGTCCGCGTCGCCAATGGCGGCGCCCTGACCCTGGAGAATGTGACGGTTACGACGACCGGCAACACTTCGAGCTCGGACTCGAGCAGTTTTTACGGCCTCAACGCCGGCGTGTTGGCGGAATCCTTAAGTAACATAACACTCTCCAATTCTTCGGTAATTACCAGCGGCACAGGCGCCAATGGCGTCTTTGCAACGGGTTCCGGGTCGTCGGCCGCCCTTTCAAATGTCACGATTGAGGCATCGGGCGATGGGGGCCACGGTGTTATGGCGACTGCCGGCGGCTCGTTATCTCTTGCCGATGTGATAATCAATACCTCGGGCGCTCATGGCGCTGCTGTTTCAACGGATCGCGGCGGCGGAACGATAACGGTTACGCGCGGCATCGCCATCTCATCGGGACAGGATTCGCCCGGTATTTATTCAACCGGAACCATTACGGCCAGGGATGCCGTTATTTCCGGGACGGGCTCGGAGGGTGCCGTGATAGAAGGGGCCAATTCCATCTTACTGACAAATACCATATTATCCGGAGCAAAAGGGACGAGAGACCGGGGGGCGCTGATTTATCAAAGTATGTCCGGCGATGCCCAGGGAACGGAAGGAACATTCACGATGACGGGCGGAACTTTCAACTGGCCCTCGACAACCGGCCCCGCCTTCTATGTAACAAACTCCACGGGAGTGATCACCCTGAAGGATGTGACCGTTGTTAGCAGCTCGGGGACGCTTCTGAAAGCTGGCGCAGATCAATGGGGTACCAGCGGAGCGAACGGCGGAACGGTGATTTTTACCGCAGATGGAGAAACCTTGACCGGAAACATGGTTGCGGATAGCCTCAGTTCGATCACGGCCAGGCTGCAGAACGGTTCATCCCTGACAGGCGCCATCAACTCGGCCAAAACGGCCGGTGCGGCCGTTTTGAGTCTTGATGCTACCAGCACATGGACGGTTACCGCCGATTCGTATCTGACGAGTATGAGCGATGCCGACGGTATTTCCGCAGGCACCATTACCAATATCAACGGCAATGGCCATAACGTTTATTATAACGCAAGCCTGACCGCAAACAGCGCCCTCGGCGGCAAGACCTATACCTTGAACGGTGGGGGATATCTGGCCCCGAAATAGGTTCGGACCGGGAATTCGGCATAAAGTAAAGTGCGGAACGTACCGCTTCAATGGTCGAAGCAAATATTTGACGTGTGGATTCAAGGTAGTGTGATTTTTTATAAATTACGGACAATAAAACAATTCCCGTAGCGATTACCGTGACCCCGGCTTCACGGGATGTGGCAAAGGACACGGGCACGGCCACGTTCAACGTTTCCAACACCGGAACAACTACAATGCCCTGGACCGCGCAGGTTACATCCGGAAATAGTTGGCTTTCGATCACATCCGGCGCCAGCGGAAGCGATACCGGAATCATCACCTGTGCATTCGATGCCAACACCACGGCATCGTCACGCACGGGGCTGGTCCGCGTAGCGGCATCCGGGGCTGTCGGCACTCCGGTGGACGTGACGGTGACCCAGGCGGGAACATCCACGGGATGTGCGGCAACTCTGGATGGAAATTTATTGCTCCATATCCCCTATCTTTCCTATGCCGATCCCATATCGGGGACAATATCGCTGTGGGCGGATTTTGTTTATGAGTTCAATCCGGCGTATCCGACTTTAAATACTTTTAAATTGACGAATGATGGTATTTGGGACAACCCTTCTTTTTCATGCGAGGCTTCAACGCTATCAAGTGATTTGAAAATCCATATTCCGGACGTTCTGCTTCCGGATGGAAGCACGCATACATGGGTGAATCTGGAATACGATTCGGCGCTTTCCGGTGATGGAAATACCTATTTTTCCGTTACAACCTATGGAGTGATTTCGAATTGATAAGATTTTCAAAACGGTAATTCGGGAAGTAAGGCCGAAGGGAGACTGCGCCCTTCGGCTTTTGCAGTATGCGCGGAGAAGCGCTTAAAATTCGGATGGGATTTTTACCGGCGCGCCAGAATGGCTTTGGCGGGTATCAGACCTGTGGCGCTGGCCGAAACGATGTTGCCTGCCACTCCGGGACCGTCACCGGCGACAAAGAGTCCTTTGATTGCCGTTTCCAGATAGTTATCGGTTTTCACCTGGGTGGCGAAAAATTTGATTTCCGGCGCATAGAGCAGGGTTTCGTCGTTGGAAACGCCGGTGACCACCTGATTGAGTTTTTCCAGCCCCTCGGTGAGGTTGGTTAAAATCCGTTCGGGCAGGGCCATGGCAATGTCGCCGCAGACCACGTTCGTGAGGGTGGGGGTGATGTACCCCTTGTGAATGCGATGCCAGGTGCTGCGGCGTCCCCGTTTCAGATCCCCGAATCGCTGCAGGATCGGTTTGCCGCCGCCGATCAGTGTAGCCAACTGGCCGATGGACTCGCCGTAAGCCTGGTTGTCTGTAACGGGTTCGGTGAGCACGACCTTGGACAAGAAGGCAAAATTCGTATTTTCGGACTTCTTGTCGTGGTAGGCATGGCCATTGACGCACACAAAACGGCTGTAATTCTCCATGGCCACGTATCCACCCCGGTTCGTGCAAAACGTGCGCGTTTGATCGTCGTATTTTTCGGTTTGAATGAAAAATGTGGGATCATAGATGATGCGGCACAGATCCTGTAAAATATCGTTATGCACCTCGACCCGGACACCGACCTCGATGCCGCGTTGAGACAGGCCAAGTTTGTATTTTTCGGCCAACTGCCCCATCCAGTTGGCCCCGGCCCGTCCGGGGGCCAGAATCACATGGGTCGCGGCATAGCTTTTACGATTGGTGATCACGCCGGTAACCCGACCATCGGTTACCATGATATCGCGCACATCCTCTGAGGTGTGCATGACCACGCCCTGGGAGCGAATGGTTTCGGCCATATCGCTGATATAGTCGGGCAGGCGATCACTGCCCAGGTGTTTTTGCTTGATGATCAGAAGATCGATTCCGTGGCGCTTGGCGGTTTTTCGAATGGTCTGGGCCGCGGCCATGTCGGTGGGATAAACCGGCCCGTCCATGCCGAAGCGGTTGAAAATCTGCTCGGTCTCATCGATTAAATCCTGGGCGTCGCCCTTGGACATGAACTGCGACAGGTCGGTTTTGCCCAGTTTGTAGATGTAGTTGAGCTTGCCGTCCGAAAAGAGTCCGGCGCCGCCGATACCGTTGAGGATATTGCAGGGTTTACAGTGCTGGCAGGCATCCCTGGCCTTCATGGGACATTTGCGGCGAAGGGGCGTTTTGCCTTTTTCAATCAGGAGCACCCGCAGGTCCGAATGTTCGCTTAAATAATAAGCCGCAAACAGACCCGCCGGTCCGCCGCCCACGATAATCACGTCATATTCATCCGCCAAAGGCCTTACGGTCGAAGTCGTCAATCTTAACCTTTATTGTTAAAGTGTTTTGATTATGCTTACCTATGGCAAAAAACAGATTGCATGTCAAAAGAAATGCACCGCTCAAAGTAAACCGTCTCAACACCCATTGACAACCTTTTGTTTTTGTGTGACGTAAGGGCAAAGAAAGGATTGGTGGGCTCTTGAGTGCACAAATTCCGAAGCAGGTTCTCTCGGTGATTATGCCGGAGCCGGATGGCGTTGCCTCTGTCGCAAGGCGCAGTGCCAACTCATGTTGGCACTATTTTATTTGATTGTAAATTATATATATTTATTTCAGTATGTTGTTTAAACATGATCAGGGTCCGACTTTTGCTTATATCAAATCAGGTGGTGGAGAGCGGCCCTCTCCGGGGGCGCACCGACGTCTCATAGAGGCTGGGAAATGGTCCCAAACCGCGGCTCTACGGTTGTCCGGTCCGACGCGTCAGGAGCGGGCAGCACGTACACAACTTTGAACATAAGTGAAAGGAGATTTATATGGCGGAAAAAAGATGGCTGACGGAAGATAAGCTTGCGCTCATCATGGGGCTTTTCCTCTTCCTGCTCGGGACGTTGAACTATGCAGGGGTGGATGCTCTGGGCTGGAGCGTCAAGGCAAACGTATGGACCAGCGTGGCGAATATTCTCTCCCCTGCCACGGACACATACAAGAACTTGTCCGGCGTGGTATCTCTGGGCCTCACGTTCGTGTTCATCACAGTATTTCTATCCGTGGGTGTAAAGTTTCTGGGTGGAGACGTGCCCAAATTCATCAAATCCTTTACGGCGGTGTTCTTCATCAGCTTCGCCTGCTGGGCAGCCGGGTCATATGCAAAGATCGCCGCGACTCCGGATATGTTGGCAAAATTTCACATTTCCTGGTCCCTGGGCCTCACGGGCGAGGCGGGCTTCATCATCGCCCTTGTGGCGGGGATCCTTGTCGGCAATTTCACCCCCGGTCTGGCCGAAGAACTGAAGGAAGCCCTGCGGCCGGAGATGTATATCAAGATCGCCATCGTCATCCTGGGTGCGGAACTTGGCGTTAAATCCGTGGATGCCCTTGGTCTGGCCTCTTCGGTCATCTTCCGGGGGCTATGTGCTATTGTAGAGGCTTACTTGATCTACTGGGCGCTTGTCTACTACGTGGCTCGCAAGCACTTCAAATTCAGCCGTGAATGGGCCGCACCGCTGGCCTCGGGAATTTCCATCTGTGGCGTTTCCGCGGCCATCGCGACAGGCGGAGCCATCCGTGCCAGGCCCGTTGTGCCGATCATGGTCTCCTCCCTGGTGGTGGTGTTTACCTGCATTGAGATGCTTATTCTGCCCTTTGTCGCGCAGTGGGCTCTGACCGGCGAACCCATGGTGGCCGGTGCCTGGATGGGTTTGGCGGTGAAGTCCGACGGCGGCGCCATCGCCAGCGGCGCTATCACGGATGCGCTCATCCGTGCCAAAGCCCTGGCCGACTTCGGCATACACTACCAGGCAGGCTGGGTTACCATGGCCGCCACCACCATCAAGATCTTCATTGACGTGTTCATCGGCGTTTGGGCCTTCGTCCTGGCCATGATATGGTGTACGTTCATCGACGCCAAGCCCGGCGAGCGCATGAAATTCAGCGACGTGCTGGACCGCTTCCCGCGTTTTGTGCTCGGTTACGTCATCACCTTTTTGATCATGCTGGCTCTGTGCGCAAGCGGGCCCGCCCTGCTCAAGTTCGGCAAGGCCACCATCGCCGGCACGAGCATCTTTCGCGGCCTCTTCTTCGTGCTGACTTTTTTTACCATCGGCGTGGTGTCGAACTTCAAGAAGCTCTGGGCCGAGGGCATCGGTAAGCTGGCCGCGGTGTATGTGGTCTGCCTGTTCGGGTTCATCATCTGGATCGGCCTGTTCATCTCCTGGCTGTTCTTCCACGGGGTGAAGCCGCCCATTGTATAAATTTCGCGTTCTAACGCCACTTTAAACGCAAAGGAACAAAACCATGGAACTTGATCAAAACAAAATCGCTGAAGAAATGCAGAAGATGGAGTACGAGCCGCTCCTGCCCATTGAAAAGAAACTTATCGTCTGGAGCCTGTGCATCGGGATTACCTCGCTGGTGCTACTCTACTGGGTGAGCGCCACCTTCTTTCCGACCGCCCACGGCGGCTAAGCCCTATTGCCCGGCCCGGGTTGCCCCGGCCCGGGCATACGCTTATGACGCGCAGACCCCGGCACAAGAGGCCAAACCAGGGAAAACCATGTCTCAGCACATTCACATCAAGATCCAACACAAATTTCTCATCGGGCTGGCGGCCATCTTTCTGCTGCTGGGAGTCATCTTCTTGTTTGCTCTGAATATGCACCTGCGCGAAATGCTGCACATCGAGGCCGAAGACAATGCCGAGATCGTTTTTTCACACCTGACCTCACTCCAGGACTACGTCCGAACCACGCTCCGGCCAGCGGTGCGCCTGGCCCTGCCCCAGGAAGAATTCTTGCTTGAGGCCATGAGCACATCCTTTGTAACACGCAAAGTGCTGGTGGATATGAACACCCAGGGTGACCAATACCTGTACCGGCGCGTGGCGCTCTCCCCGCGCAATCCGGATAGCGTTGCCAACGAGATGGAGCGCGGTCTCATCAGTTACTTCCAGGAGCATCCCGAGGAAACGACTTATTCCGGCTACCGCATCATCAGCGGGGTGGAGCACTATGTCATGGCCCGGCCCGTGCATTTCGAGCAGGAGTGCATGACCTGCCACGGCGACCCCAAGGACGCTCCCCGGGTACTTATCGAGCGCTACGGTGTTGCACACGGTTTCGGCCGCAGGCAGGGAGAACTGGCCGGGCTGGATCTGGTGGGCATGCCCGTGGACAAATCCGTTAAGCATATCCGTGAGTCCATCACCCTCTTCGGCGGGTCATTCTTTGCCATGGCCACGGGCGTATTCCTGCTCATTTCCATCTTTTTCAACCGTCTGGTGGTAACAAACCTCAGGCGGCTCCTGGCCATCTTCCGGGATAACTTCCAAAGTCCCGATGATCAGTCCATCCTGGATCGGCTGGATGAGGACGATGAAATCAATTCGCTGCTGGAGGCTTTCGGGGCCTTTGCTTCCCACCTGCGGGAGGCCCGCCGGCAACTGGAAGACTACGCCGCCAACCTGGAGAGCAAGGTCCGCCGCCGCACGGCGGATCTGAGCAAAGAGGCCGCCGAGCACGGTACGGACGTGCGCTTGTTCGTTGAGCTGCTGGGCGATTTGCACCGCAGCCAGGGCCACTGCGAGTTGCTGCGGAGCGCCCTGCCGCGAATCGCCCTGCGCTTCGGCGCAAGCCGGGTTGCGTACCTCTGCGCGCCGCTGGGCCGCCAACAATACGTATGGCCGGGCCCGGAATGCGAATCGCTCATGCCCCGGGACTGGATGGACCTGGTCAAGGATAGCCAGGTGCGCATGGAACCCGACCGGGTCTTCGTGCCGGTGAGTTCCTCGGACTGGAACAGGGGCCTCATGGGGCTGTTCTGGGACGATCGATCCCGACCGGAAATAACCCCCGATGTGCTGCTCGCTCTGGGCCGTCAGATCGGGATCGCCCTTGAAAACATGGAGGCCATCGATGCGCTGCTGCGCCAGAACAAGCTTCTCGAACTCATTTTCGAAGGCATCTCCGACCCGATGCTCCTGGTTGACGCGGGTGGGACCGTGATTCTGGCCAACCCGTCGGCTCGGGCCCTGTCCGAGGGCATCCGTCCCGGTGCCCCCATTCAGACATGGTTTGTGTCCATCTCCGCTTCGGCAGTGAAGGATGGCACGCTTGCCGCGGCCATCGCCGCGCACATCCCGTCAAGCCTGGAGTTCGAGCTGCCCGGGCTGCGCCATCTGGCGGTGAGTGTCTATCCTCTGCGTGACAGCGGGGATGCGGGCCGCGCCGTGGTCTATATCCGCGAAACCACGACCGAGAAGCGCCTGCTGGCCCGGATGCAGCAGAGTGAAAAGCTGTCTGCGCTGGGCAGGCTGGCTGCCGGGCTGGCCCACGAGATCAACAATCCCCTTGGCGTCATCAGATGCTACGCGCAATTGCTGCAAAAGAGCCAGTTGAGCGCGCAGGCCCAGGAGGACCTGGAGGTCATCGTGCGACACACCCAGAAAGCCCACAACGTGCTTCAGGATTTGCTCGGTCTGGCCCGGGGCAACGCACCCGCCACAGGCTCCAGCGACCTGGGCGAGGTAGTCCGCAACATGGCGCAGATCTTTCGCGTACAGGTGGATAAAACCGGCGTGTCCCTGGAACTCGATTTGGAACCCGGGCTGCCACGCGTGGTCGCCGATGCCTCGATTCTGGAACAGATTCTGACCAACCTGCTCGTGAACGCCTTCGATGCCGTGCCCGCGGAAACGGGTCGCATTGTCGTCAGCACCCGTTTCCGCGCCAATACCGGACCGTCGGGGAGCACCGTGCTCCTGAGCGTGGCCGACAACGGGCCGGGCATCCCGCCGGAGCACCTGGGACAAATCTTCGATCCGTTCTTTACCACCAAGGAAATCGGTAAGGGCACGGGCCTGGGCCTTACCGTGGTGCACGAACTCATGCGCGAGCTTGGCGGAGCGGTGGAGGTTTCGGGCAACCCGGGGACCACATTCGTCTTGAACTTCCCGGTTGAAGATGGCATGCTGAACCCGAAACCTTTATCTCCTCGGGAGCCTGCATGACGGGAAGCTGTAAATGATTGAAGATCGCCTGATGACTGAATCGTCTGCCGCATGCCGCCAGTCCGTGCTGGTTGTGGATGACCAGCGTGACTTTGCCGTGGGGCTCTCTCGTCTTTTGCTCAGCCAGTTTCCGGACTTGAACTGTAACATGCGCCTGTCCGGCGATGAAGCCCTTCAAGAACTGGAGCGCGGCGACTACGACGTTCTCATCACCGATCTTCGGATGCCCGGGCTCTCGGGTCAGAACCTGCTCACCGAAGCGCTGTCGCTCAACCCATCGCTAACCGTTATCATGCTCACGGCCTTCGGGTCGGTGGAGACCGCCGTGGCCGCCCTCAAGGAAGGCGCCTACGACTTCCTGACCAAGCCCATCGACCAGGACCATCTCTTCCGTATTGTGGGTAAGGCCCTGGAGCGCAGCCGGTTGCTGCGAGAAAACATGCGCCTTCGCGAGAAGTCCGCCGACAGCGAGTGCAGCCACATGCTCATCGGCGAAAGCCCGGCCATGCGCCGGCTGCGAAAGTCCATTATCGCCGTGGCCGCCTCCGACTATACGGTGCTCATCCGGGGGGAGTCCGGGACGGGAAAGGAGCCCGTATCCCGCGCCATCCAGGCCTTGAGCCAGCGTGCCGGCGCTCCCTTTGTCACCGTGAACTGCCCCGCCATTCCGGGCACCCTGCTGGAGAGCGAACTTTTCGGCCATGTCAAGGGTGCCTTCACCGGGGCGGACAGAAGCCGCAAGGGCCTGTTCATTGCCGCGGACCGGGGCACCATCCTGCTCGATGAGATCGGAGATATCCCGTCCAGCGTGCAGGCCAAACTGCTTCGGGTCATCCAGGAAGGTGAAGTGCGTCCCGTGGGCACCGATGCGGCCGTCAAGGTCAATTTGCGCATTCTGGCTTCCACCAACCAGAACCTGGAGGCCAGGATCACGGACCAGAGCTTCCGCGAGGACCTCTACTTCCGGCTCAACGTGCTCTCCATCCACGTGCCGCCGCTATGCGAGCGTGCGGAGGACATCCCGCTCATCTCAAGCTATTTCCTGCTCAAGATCTGTCGCGAACTGGGTGTGCCACAAAAGGAGCTGTCCCACGAAGCCTTGTCATACCTGACATGCCGCCAGTGGCCGGGAAACGTGCGTGAGCTGCTCAATTTTGTGCGTCGGCTGGCGGTGTTCTGCCCCGGCGAGCACATCGAGATGGCCCACGTGCGCCTGGTGGAAAGCGGTATGTCCTTTGGCCGGGAGATCTGCGACAATTTTTCTCCCTACAAGGAGAGCAAACAGATGGTGGTAGCGGAATTCACGCGCAATTACGTGCAGCGCATTCTGGAGCACACCCAGGGCAATATCTCCGAGGCTGCCCGGATCAGCGGCATCGAGCGATTCTCCCTGCAGAAGATTCTAAAACGCATGAACATCAACACCGGAGACTTCCGGAAGGGCTGAAAGCCCCAGACGAGGATCGCCATGGAACACGAAGCACTGCTGACGAAGATGATGAACATGCTGGGCGAAGAAGACAGATCGGTCCTGCAAAAGCGCATCGAAGACACCCTGGCCCGCCATGCGAAAGGCGATGGCCGGGACGAGGCCCGCGCGCTGCGCTATCTGCAGGACCTGGACATCTTCCTGCACATGCCCGGGGCCGACTTTATGTACGCGCGCGGCATTGCCGAGACCCTGCGCGTGGGCGAGGAAATCTTCGAGCTGGCCTATGTCATGAAGCGCGCCATGGAACGAGCAACCTTCCGGCTGGATAATTAATATCCATTAACGGCAGATCCATATCATGCTTTGGATAGAAAATTCCCGCATTTTAAAACCGTCCAATGCTGTTCACTGGTTGCGATGATTTCACAACCAATTGAATTTATTTATTTAAAATTATAAGATCCCATGTGGCACAAAGATTGCTCAATGATAAAAAAATGTCGGCTGATTCGATGAACAAATCAAGATGTCATTAAAAACCATATTTTCTCTTTGTTTGAAAGAGGCAAGTTATGTGCGATGTGATCAACACCCGGAAACAACTCCTTGCTGAAGTGGATGCATTGCGTAGTCGGGTGAAAGACCTTGAAGCGCGGTGTGCGCGGACCGAGGAAAATACCGTCCGCAGAAGTGAAGAAAAATATCGCCTGTTGTTTCATTCCACGCCGATTGCCCTGATAGAAAGGGACGCCTCTCGTCTTAAGACCTATCTCGACCACCTTCGCGAATCCGGAGTCGCTGATTTCGAAGAATATCTGCGCGATAATCCCCAGGAAACACGCCATTGCATAAGCATGATAAAAACCGTTGAATTTAATGACGCTTTTTTGAAATTACTGGAAGTTGATACCCGGGATGAGCTGGTTCAAGGTTTCCCGTTTATCGGAAATCCCGAGGAATTTCATCGTCTTGTGCTTGAAATAATACCGATGATCGCCGAACGCAATATTTTCCGGGAACGGGAGGTGACCATCGTGACAGGAAAAGGCAACAAAAAAAGCGTCCTGACAAAAGCGTTGATCGTATCGGGCAGTGAAGACACGCTATCGCGCATCGTCATCGCGATGATAGACATCACCCAACGAAAGCAAGCTGAAGAATCCCTGCGAGAGAGCGAGCAGCGGTTCCGCGAACAGGCGATGCGGGACAACCTGACCGGGCTTTATAATCGGCGCTTCCTTTATAACTCCCTGTCCGGGTTGATTGAAACCAGCAAGCTGACGCAATCTTGCCTGTCGCTTATTTTTATGGACCTTGATAACTTCAAGAAAGTTGTGGACACTTACGGCCATTTGAACGGCAGCCGCGCCATTCAGGAGGTGGCCAGAACCATTCATGAGATCGTTGAAGCGCCGGCCTACGCTGTGGCATACGCGGGAGACGAATTCGTCATTGTCTTGCCCGAATTCAATCCGTTCCAGGCTGCGGAAAAAGCTTCGCACCTTCAGTCCCGAATAAAAAACTCGGTCTACTTGCAGGAATATGGCTTTGAGGTGAAACTTCAGGCCAGCTACGGCGTCGCCGCCTTCCCGGACCACGCAACAGATTTAACCGGTCTTCTGGCCTCGGCAGATCGGGCACTGTTTAGTGTCAAGGAAAATGGCAAGGGGGCTGTCGGACTCGCCGATCGGCTGACTTCTTATGAAACCCTATTCAATCAGGACGGCGATGTCTTTTCATCCAAAGCGCATGAAATGACATTGTAACTTGCCAGAAGTCGCTTCCCCAATGTTTTTGATAGATTTTTATAGAAAATGTTCGAAATGTTCGGATGCGCTTCTATCATCTTGAAAAAAACATTCTTGTCGGTTCTGAGCAGCAATGCAGGTTCGACACATTCCGCTGTTGCCGAATACAGGTCGCGTTCCACAAGACTTGACCATCCGAAAACTTCTCCGGGATTGCTGATCGTGTAAACATGATGTCCGGTTCTGATGGACAGATTCACTTTTCCGCTTATCATCGTATAAAAATAAAGAGCCGGATCGCCCTCACGAAAAAGAATATCTCCTTTGTCATACGATGTCGTGATTGCAACTTTCATGAAATCTTTGACAAAAAGCATCCCCATTCCCTCAAAAAGCTCGCTTTGATCCAGCATACTTTATTTCCTTTCTGTCAGAATTGTTATTCCATTTTGCATTCAAAATGATATTCCAGCAAGTATTCGGGCTGAGACCGCGAAAGCGAACTGGAATTAGCGCGGTTCTCAAATCTCGGTTAATTGCGAAAAACTTCGAGAAATCGTCATTTGACATTTTTTCCATGGTGCGAATGGCCATCAATCATGAGCGGTTATTTCCGATCTTCTTTTATGTTGAAGGGATCGCCGATGGGCAGTCCCAGTTCCTGCGTTCGCAAAGCCCGGCGCAGCAGTTTCCCGGAACGGGTTTTAGGGATTCCGTCGATGAAAGCGATTTCTTTCAGCGCGATTTCAGAAGAAAGATTGGCCATGACATAAGCTTTTAGTTCCTGATTCAGTCTGGCGGACGGTACATAGCCTTTTTTGACCGTGATGAATGCTTTCAGAAACGGCTCTCCGAGCCTTACGCCTTTGGAGATTACCGCTGCTTCGTTTACTGCCGGGTGACGATATAACACGCGCTCGATCTCATAAGGCCCGATCAGCTTCACGCCTGCCTTGATCAGATCATCGGTGCGGCCCTGATGGTAATAATATCCATCTTCGTCTTTTACGGCCATATCCCCGGTCAGTAGCCAGCCTTTGGATTTGAAATATGCCCGGTATCTTTCCCTGTCCAGCCAGATTTCCGTCATCATGGCGGGCCATCCGGGCTTCAGGGCCAGTTGCCCCATGGTCATGGGCGGCAGCGGATTGCCGTTTTCATCCACAATCACGGCTTCGACTCCCGGAACCGGTTTGCCCATGGATCCGGGTTTGATGTCCATTGATGGAAAATTCGCCAGGCAGATCATTCCGGTTTCGGTCATCCACCAGGTATCGTGAGGTGTCAGTTTCAGATTTTTCCGGACCCAGTAGATCAGTTCGGGAGCCAGTGCCTCACCGACAACGGCAATATGCCGCAACTGCGAGAAATCATAACGACTGACCAGATCCTCTCCAGCGTCAATCAGCCTTCTGAGGGTGAACGGTGTGGTGTACCAGACAGCTATCCGGTGTTTTTCCAGAGTTCGATACCAGTTGGAGGCTGAAAACGGATCTCCCTGCACAACGGTTGTCGAACCGCAAAGCCAGGGCGCAAACATGCCGTAAACCGTGCCTGTTACCCACGACGGCTCGCTGTCGGTCCAAAAAATGGTGTCTTGCCGAAAATCCAGAACATATCTGGCGGTGAGCAGATGTCCGGCCATATCGCGATGCGCGTGAACAACCCCTTTGGGGGGGCCGGTCGAACCGGATGTATAAAGCAGGTAAAGGGGCGTTTCGCTTTTGACCCATCGGGTTGAAAATTGGGATTGCATTTTCTCGGGCATCCCTTCGATGAGTTCTTCGTTGGCGAATATGCCGGGCAAAGGACCTTCGATGATGAAGATGTGGGCAATCTGCTTGACGGTTTCGGGCGGAAGTCCCTCGCACAAATCGGAATTCGTGAGGATCCCTCTGGGCCTGGCATTTTCAAGACGTTCTTCGATTTCATCAAAAGTTAGCGTTGAAAACAAGGGGGAAAACAAAACGCCCATTCGGGCACAACCCAGAATCGCAAAATACATTTCCGGGCATGAGGGCAGATAGATGAATAAACGCTCTCCGGAATCGAACCCGTAGCCTGCCAGTAAATTTGCCCACTGACAGGATTTTTCTTTAAGATCAAGGTAACTGTATGTCTGAACATTGCCGCTTTTTTCATATATCAGAGCGGTCCGGTGCTGCTTGTCCGGGTCTTCCGCCCATCGGTCAATCGCCTCATGCACGATATTGATTTTCCCGGTCTCGTGCCAGGTAAATTCTTTCTCAATATCAGACCATGAAAAAGATTGGTAAAACCGATCATAGTCTCTAAGATTTGCCTCGGGATTCTCAGCCGTAATTCTCGCCTTGATCATAAACCCTTACCCCTTGCCAATCATCTGCCACTTCAACAACCCCACACCCCGTATTTCGAATGTATCTTAAATGTTTTTTCAACCAGTTTCGATACCCGCAGAGTCTTTTCCGCCGGGATCTCCTGGTTTGTTTCTGCCTCGGTCAAAGCCTGCAGCACTTCTTTGACGCAGATTGTCAAAGATTTGGGGTTATATCCGCCTTCCAAAGATAAAAGAATCGGCGGATGATTGATCCTATCTCTCAGGTTCAGAAGCAGAAGTGTCAGCCATCGGAATGCTTTTTCGGTCAACCGGGACCTGCCGATCAAATCATCACGATGCGCGTCAAAGCCCGCGGCAACAAGAATGAGCTCGGGGCGGTACTGACGGATGACCGGATCAAGAATCTTCTGATACAGATATAGAAACTCGGCATCTTTTATTTCTCGCGGTAGCGGAATATTGATCGTATAGCCTTTTCCGCTGTCTTTGCCTGTTTCATCCCAGTCCCCGGTGTAGGGGTACAACAGCATGTCGTGGGTAGAGAAATACAGCACGTTCTTTTTGTTGTAAAACAATTGCTGAATGCCGTTACCGTGATGAATGTCCCAGTCAATGACCAGGATTCGCCGAATCCGATGTTGTTTTATCGCATACCGGGCTGTTATCCCCAGGTTGTTGAAAATACAAAAGCCTCCGGCGCGGTCCGGCAACGCATGATGACCCGGTGGACGCACCAGCGCAAAACAGACATCGCATGCACCCGAAATCAGGCAGTCCAGACCCTTCATACATCCGCCGACTGCAAGCCATGCGGACAGATAACTTTTCGAACTTGCCGGTGTGTCCGGAGCAAGGCTTGTGAAATCATGGTCCGCGGTTTTCAGCACCTTTTCGATGTATGCCGGTGTATGAACCAACTCCAGATATTCCAAAGGCACGGGAACAGGTTCGACGGAGATCAGACCTTCCGGAAAATCAGCGTCAAGCATCCTGTACACCGACGCAAGCCGTCTGGGATGTTCGGGATGACTGTTACCCGTCTGGTGCATCTGGTATCGGGCATCTCTGATTATGGCAACTTTCAAAGGCATATTGTTCTTTTCATGATCAGTCCATGTTCATTTCCATCACCCGTTCGGTCATGGAAGAACCTTCCCTGCGCATTTCGAAACCCGCTTTTTTGTAGAGCTTTATTCCCCGGAAATTATAGGCGTCAACCGTCAACCAGACTTTTTTCAAACGGAGGTCTTTTACTTTTCCAATCGCGGCATCCGTCAAGGCTTTTCCCACGCCTTTGCCGCGAGCTGCCTGGCTGACAAAGATCAGATATTCCGCATCCCTTTTTTGAAAATCGGGTAAAATAACAACATGCCCGATCACTTTGCCTTCCTGCCACGCCAGAAAGTTCTCGCCCACATTGACCAGTCCTTTGATCCATTTATGGCGGACTTCCTCGACAACTGGAGGCATTCCCTGGAAAGAGCCTTTGGGAACAAACGCATCATACATCGCAACAAGACAAGGGTAATCCCAGGATCGAAATGAGTTGACTTCGAAAGGGCTCCCTTTTTTGTCGACAATGATCATGTATAGTCTCCGGGCTTATGATTTTTAATCAGACTTTCAATCAGGGATGTATCCGCGATTCCGGAAATATTGCCGATTTCCTCGGTCTTTCCGGCGGCGATTTTTTCCAGTACGGTTCTCAGTATTTTTCCGCTTCTTGTTTTCGGAAGCGCGGTTGTCCACTGAATGACGTCAATCGTGGCAATGGGTCCGATCTCTTGCCGAACAAGACTTATCAACTCGTTTTTCAAGGTGTCCGATATTGCGGAAATGTCTTTGATCGCCACAAAAGCATAAATTCCCTGTCGTTTGACCGGGTGAGGGAATCCCACGGCGGCAGCTTCGATAACCTGATCATGAAGTTCCAATATTGATTCGATTTCCTTTGTGCCAATCCGATGACCCGAAACATTGATCACATTGTCCACGCGTCCGATAATTCGGTAATTCCCGTCTTCATCCCGCATGGCTTCATCCGCTGTAAAAAACATCCCCGGAATCTGGGTAAAATAAGTACTTATGAACTGTTCATGATCGCCATGAACGGTTCGGGCGATTCCGGGCCATGGCTCGCGGATGCAAAGGACGCCCCGCTGGTTCGGATATCTGGCTTCATCTCCGCTGTCATCGAGTATCACGGGGTCTGTTCCGAAAAAAGGAATTGAACATGAACCCGGTTTCAAGGGAGAGATTCCCGGAAGCGGGCTGATTACCGGACCGCCTGTTTCGATCTGAAAGTAGGTATCAACGATCGGGCAGCGTTCGTACCCGACATGTCTATAGAACCATTCCCAGGATTCATGATCCAGTATTTCTCCGGCGGAACCCAGCAGCCTGAGTGATGAAAGGTCATATTTTTTCAGATAGTCATTGCCGGCTCTTGACAGCTTGCGTATCACAGTCGGAGCCGTATAGAATTTGCTGACCTTGTATTTTGAAATGATCTCCCAATAACGGTCATAAGTCGGATACCAGGGAACGCCTTCGAATATGACGCTGGTCTGTCCGTTCAGCAGAGAGCCATACACGCCCAGGCTGTGCCCCATAATCCAGCCGAAATCCGCGGTGCACCAGATCACGTCATCCTCTCGAAGATCAAAGATAATTCTGGAGCTCATTGCCGCGTACAACAGATAACCACCATGGGTATGCACGATTCCGACAGGTTTTCCGGAAGGACCGCTGGTATATAGGATAAACAACGGATCTTCGGCATTCATGGGTTCGGGTGCGACATCAGCAGGCGGATCGGGGGCTGCGTTTACCTCATGCCACCCGATATTGCGGGAAGATGACAGAACTTTTTTTTGTCCGGTTCGGTCAAAAATGATAACCGTTTCAACATCGGAAGCAATTTCCAGAGCTTTTTCGACATTTGTTTTATAGGGAAGTAATTTGCCGGATCTAAAGCCGCTATCCACCGTGATGACCACGCGTGCACTGCAATCAGAGATGCGATTTGCCAGAGCTTTGGGGCTGAATCCGCCGAAAACAACACTGTGAACGGCTCCGATTCTGGCACAGGCAAGCATGGCAACGGGTAGTTCGATAACTCTGGGCATATAAAGAATTACCCGGTCTCCTTTGCTCACGCCGCGATACTTGAGTTCCGCGGCAAGGTTGCAGACCCGGGCATGAAGATCCGAATAGGTTACGGACCGGGTTTCTCCGGGCGAATCACCTACCCAATGATACGCAATCTTGTCTTTTCGCAATTCCAGATGTCGATCAATGCAATTATGGCACGCATTCAGAACCCCGCCTCCAAACCACTCGATCCTGGCTTCCTCGAAATCATACCGAAGCACAAAATCCCATATCTTATCCCATGACAGATAGGTTTTTGCCTGTTCTCCCCAGAACGCATCCGGGGCTTCGATTGACCGCCGATAGAGCCGTTTGTATTCTTCCATCGAATTGATGTGCGCGGTTTTCTCGAATTCTTCCAAATGGGCATTGCGCAGCTTTTCTATATCAGCCATCTGACAGATTCCCCTCTGAATAACTCCAGAGCTAAGCCCCCAGATATGCTGGGGATAATTAAAAAAGTGATGTTATCGAGGTCGGAAAAAATCTCCTTTTAAGTATAGGAGAACAGTGCTGATTCCGTGATCAGAACTAAAAAGGAAATAAAGATGAGCAAAGCATTAACACACACGCGTTGGGAATGCAAATGTCTCATAATCGGGACGCGGAATGGCGATGCCTTTCCGCGCCACCTGATGCGCGGCTCTTAGAATGGTGGGGTGATTGCCTTCAGGAAGCACGATCCGTTTGGGGTTTTGCTGCGCGCTGAAGATGATTTTGCGCGTCACTTCCCGCTCGGGTCCCAGCCGGTTCAGTCAGCGCTCAATGCGCATTCATGGAATGCAAAATAGTCAGAAATGATCAACTGGCGGAAATCAGCCAGTATATGGTGGAAATCAGCCACTTCAATTGCGCTTAACGACTGCTTGATGGCATATCCGATGGATTATGGAGGAGTCGATCAAAGTTGGTAAATTTAATGAATCCATCATAAAAAATAACGATCTTCTGGTAAATATCCGCCGGTATGTGATATAAAGGTGCCGAATCCGCCGGAGATTCATCGGGTGTTGGAGAGCGATTCGTAATAATGTTTTTACGCCGTGTGTGCTGCAGTGTGGATCACCCCTGCTTGCCGGGAGGCCAAAATGCGGTCTTGATGCTTTCGTGGCACTTTTCCTGCATGATGGTCAAACGAAATCAGGATTATGAACTCGCAAAATGTCAAATTGGGATGGACTTTTTAAGTCATCAAACGTTTTCTCATTCAACAGAGACAGGAGGAACTACAATGAAAAGAGCAGTGGCGTTGATGTTGGCTGTTATGTGGATTACCCCGGCCGTCGCAATGGCGGAAACCGTTAAGCTCGGTTTCGTCAATTCGATTACCGGACCGGAAGCCCCCATCGGAGAGAACCTGTCCAACGGCGTTATCCTTGCCATCGAGGACCTGAAGGCAAAGGGAATCGATGTGGATCTGATCAAGGAAGACGATACGGGCAAACCCGAAAAATCCATGGCAGCCCTTGAGAAATTGGCTACCCGCGATAAAGTTGTCGGAATCGTGGGCCCCTACACTTCCGCCACGTCAAACGCCGATGCCAAGATGGCGGAGCGGTACAAGATCCCCTTGCTCATCCCGGCAGCCTCGAAGGAGGAGATTACCCGCCAGAACCTGAAGTGGACCTTCCGGACATCGGGCACGACTGGTGACTATGCATCCATTCTCATTGATATGGCTACCAAACTCGGCAGCCCAAAGACTATCGCCATCTTGAACGAAAATACCGATTTTGGCGTTTCGGCGGCCACCAGCGCCAAGGACATCGCAGCAAAGAAAGGCATCAAAGTGGTCTTTGAAGAAGCCTACTCCAAGGGCTCGCCGGACTACCGTTCCACGCTGGCCCAGGCCAAGGCCGCCAATCCCGACCTTGTTTTCATGGTATCCTATGTGGCCGACGCCATCCTGCTGATGCGGCAATCTCGCGAAATCGGTCTTTCGCCCATGGCCTTCCTGGGTGCGGGCGCCGGTTTCTCGGTGGAACAGTTTGCCGCCGAAAAAGATATCAGCAATGGCATTTTCTCATCCACGCAGTGGACCCAGGCAGTGCCCTGGAGCAACTCAAAAGCCTGGTATGAGCGCTATGAAAAGAAGTTCGGAAAGGCGCCCACCTATCATGCGGCATGTGCCTACGCATCCATGATGATCATGGGTGAGGCGGCCTCTAAAGTCGGCGGTGATCGCGAGAAGTTGCGCGAGGCACTGAATGCCGGAAAATGGAGCGGTATCCTCGGTGAGGTTTCCTTTCAGGACTATGATGGGTATCAGAACCAGCGCAAGGCCCAGATGCTTGTCGAGCAGGTGCAGAACGGCAAATACGTGACCGTATGGCCGACTGAACTTACCGACAAGAAACCGATTTGGCCTTTCCCGGGCTGGACGAAATAATGGCCTTAAGATTGAATCGTGAAGCGTAAACGGTGAACCGTCACTTTACCGTGAAAATACATGGTGAAATCGTGAGGGCGTAAGCGCATGAAATGGTTCCGCCCTCGCGCTCTCACGGTGTATCTCATGTTTATATCCGGGAATGCTCGATTCATGACCTTTTACTTATCAGATACCGAGGAATTATGGCTGTATTTTTTCAATCATTGATCAGCGGCATCCTGATCGGCGGCGTTTACGCCCTGATCGGCATTGGCTTGACCATCATTTTCGGTGTCATGCGGATCATCAACTTTGCCCACGGCGATCTGCTGATGATCGGCATGTACATGACTTATTTTCTTTTTGCACTGTTTCACATCGACCCTTTCGTTTCAATCATCGTGACGATCCCGTTGATGTTTCTGTACGGCGCATTTCTGCAAAAGGTTTTCATCAACCGCGTGCTGGGCGCCCTGCCACAGAACCAGATCCTGCTGACCATCGGCATGGGACTGGTCATGAGCAATGCAATCATGCTTGCCTTCACGTCGGACTACAAGATCCTGTCGACGACGTATTCATCCGCCAGCTTCAACATTTTCGGGATATCGATCTCCAGTCCGCTTCTCATCTCTTTTGTTATCACGATCGTCATTACCCTGGCTTTGTACTGGTTTCTGTACAGGACCGATACGGGCCAGGCTGTCCGTGCAACGGCCCAGGACCGCGAGGCGGCCCAGCTTATGGGAATCAATGTCAAACGCATGTCGATCATCGCCTTCGGACTGGGAGCCTCGCTTGCGGGCACGGCCGGGGCGCTCATATCGCCCACCTACTACATCTTTCCGCAGGTCGGCAGCGTTTTCACGCTAAAAGCCTTCGTGATCACCGTGCTTGGCGGCATGGGCAGCATCGTAGGTGCCACCCTGGGGGGCGTGATCATCGGTGTTGCGGAGTCTGTTGGCGGCGTCTACTTCGGCTCTGGCTGGAAAGATGTCATTGTATTCATCCTGTTCCTGCTGGTGCTTCTGTTCAAGCCGTCCGGCTTGCTGGGAACTTCAAAAGACTGACGAGGGCTTATACAGTATGAGACCATTCATGCACAACATGCGGGGAATGAGCACTCTTCCGGTCCTGCTGACCGTGGTGGCGGTTGTCGCGCTCTTTCTGCTTCCGAATTTCGTGGAGAGCACCTATGCGCTTCACATCATGATACTAATATTTATCAGCGTCATCATGGGATTGGGCTGGAATATCCTTGGCGGGTATACCGGCCAGTATTCGGTGGGCCACGCAGCCTACTTCGGTGTTGGCGCTTACACGACAATCATCCTGATGCAGTACCGGCATATCGCGCCCTGGTATGGCGTGTGGGCCGGCATTGTGGTTGCCGTTGCGATCGGCCTGATCATCGGTTCCATTTGTTTCCGTCTGCGCGGCCCCTATTTTGTTCTGGCCTCCATCGCCGTGGCCGAAATTTTCCGCGTTACGGCCCTGAACCTGAAGAACCTGACAAACGGCGCCGAAGGCATCCTGATCACCGATATCCCGCCGTTCAAGATCGGAGATATCGTCATCACCGATTTCATGTCCAAAGTGCCCTTTTATTATATCGGGCTCGTAACCCTGATCGTTGCCATCATCGTAACGTGGATGCTTCAGAACTCCAAGCTGGGCTACTACTTTCAGGCAATCCGCGAGGACCAGGACGCCGCGCACTCGCTGGGCATCAATCTGACCGTCTATAAAAACGTGGCGCTGTCCTTTTCCGTGGTGTTTACATCCATGGCCGGCAGCATCTACGGCCTCTATGTCGGTTTTATCGATCCAACAACGGTTCTGGCCCTGGATCTGTCGGTCCAGATCGTCATGACCTGCATCATCGGCGGCATCGGCACCATTTTCGGGCCGGTAATCGGCGCCGTGGTGCTGGTGCCGTTCTCCGAAGCCCTGCGCAGCAACATGATTGCCCAGGCGGTGATCGATTCCGGGCTGGTCAGTGAAAATTCGAGTTTCGGTTTCTTTCTTAAAGAGCAGTTATCCCATGCCCATGTGCTGATCTACGGTATCCTGCTGGTTGTCGTTATCCTGTACATGCCGGACGGTATTCTGGGATTCTTTCGAAAGCTCCTGGCAAAACGACGAAAGGAGGGGATCTGATGGCGATTCTTGAGATCAAAAATGTCAGCAAATTCTTTGGCGGACTGGCAGCCAATTCCGATGTCTCCTTCGAGATGGTTCAGGGAATGATCATGGGGCTCATCGGCCCCAACGGCGCGGGAAAGACCACGCTGTTCAACTGCATTACCGGCTACTATCCGCCTTCCCGCGGCGAGATCCTTTTCGACGGACATCGCATGAACGGGCTGAAGCCCGATGCCGTGTGCAAGCTCGGCATGGCGCGAACCTGGCAGAAAGTGCGCCCCCTTGCGAAAATGAGCGTGGTGGACAATGTCATGGTCGGCGCCCTGTGCCGCACGAATTCGCTTAAAAAGGCGCGCATCATGGCCATGGAAAAAATCCATGTCGTCGGCCTTGAAACCCGCGTAAAAGTCCTTGCCGGCAGTCTGCCCATCGGCGAGCGCAAGAAACTGGAAGTGGCGCGCGTTCTGGCCACCAAACCAAAACTGCTGCTTCTTGACGAGGTCATGGGGGGGCTCAATCCGGCGGAGAGCGAGGAAATCATCCAGTTGATCCTGGACATCAAGAATCTCGGGATCACCCAGATGGTCATCGAACACGACATGAAAGCGATCATGCGCATTTCCGACAGGATTGTGGTTCTGAATTCCGGCGAGAAACTGGCCGAAGGCAATCCCCAGGAAATCGTTTCCAACAAGGCCGTGGTTGACGCCTATCTCGGAGGTGAGTAATGCTTAAGATCGAGAACCTGAACTTCAGTTATGGAGACCTCAAGGTGCTATGGGAAGTGAACATTGAGGTAATGGAGGGCGAGATCGTTACGGTGGTCGGAGCAAACGGCGCCGGAAAATCGACAATCCTCAAGAACATCTCCCGCCTGGAGAAACCCGGAACCGGCTCCATCACATTCAACGGCGTGGATTTGGCGAAACTCGAAGCGCATGAAGTGGTTGAACTCGGCGTTGTCCAGGTCCCTGAAGGCAGAAAGATTTTTCCGCAAATGACGGTTACCGAGAATCTGAGGATGGGATCCTTTACCAGGAAGGCGCGCAAGAAACGCGACGCGAACATGGACCGGGTGTTCACAATGCTGCCGCGACTCAAGGAACGGGAAAAACAACTTGGCGGCACCATGTCGGGCGGAGAACAGCAAATGCTTGCCATTGCGCGAGGCCTCATGGCCGATCCAAAACTGTTGCTGCTTGACGAGCCGTCACTCGGCCTTTCGCCCCTCCTGGTAAAGTCCATCTTCAAGATTATTACCGAAATCAGCAAGCTGGGCGTGACGATTCTGCTGGTCGAACAGAATGTTTTCCAGTCCCTCAGGATCGCCACCCGGGGGTATGTCCTCGAAACGGGCAGGGTCGTTCTGAAGGATTCGGGCGAGGCCTTGCTGAGTAACGACCACATCAAGAAGGCGTATCTGGGAATATAGGGAACCTTAATCTAACCATCTTAAAAGTGGAGGTTATTTCCATGCTTGTAAAAAACTGGATGAACAAACCCGCCATTACGATAGATAAACACAGCTCCATGCAGGAAGCCATGAATCTGATGAAAACCCATCGGATCACCCTGCTGCCGGTCATGGACAAAAACCGTCTCGTTGGCGTTGTAACGGACAGGGATCTGAAAAAAGCATCTCCATCCGGTGCCACGACCCTTGAAATACACGAGCTTCTCTATCTGCTCTCAACCATTCAAATCAAAGACATCATGTCGCCGAAGCCGATTTCGGTTCCGCCGGATTTCACGATAGAAGAAACCGCCGAACTGCTGCTGGCCAACAAGATATCCGGTGTTCCGGTTGTGGATGACGGCAGCGTCGTCGGGGTCATTACCCATACCGATCTGTTCAAGGTGATCATTTCCCTGACGGGCATCGGGAAAAAGGGAATTCAGTTTGCCTTTTGCCTGGAAGACAGGCAAGGCTCCATCCTGGATGTTGCCCAGATCATCCGCGGGTTCGGGGGAAGAATTGCCAGTATTCTGACATCCTATGAAAAGGCGCCCGAGGGATACCGGAATGTCTACATCCGCATGTACAGTATCGATCGTATCAAGCTGGAAGAACTCAAATCCGCGCTCAAGGCAAAAGCAACGCTGCTTTACATGGTGGATCACCGGAACAACTCCAGAGAAATCTATTGATCGTGAAACCGTAAGAGCGGGAGACGGGACCTTTTCACGCTCTCACGATTTCATGCAGATCATTGTCCTTTCTGATATTTTTCAAGCTTATACCGAAGATTTCCCCTGGGGATGCCGAGCAGTTTGGCCACATGGGAAATATTGCCATCCTTCATCCGCATGGCTTTTTGGAGCAGATGCTGCGTGAATTGATCCACTGCATCCTCAAGGTTGATCCCTGCTTCGGGGATTGGAAAGTCAAACGGCAATGACGGCGAGTCATCCCGGGGATGACTCGCCGTCAATTCCTTTGGCAGGTGCATTTCCCGCAGCATTTCATCATCATGCATGATGCAGATTCTTTCAAGGACATGCCGCAGTTCCCGGACATTTCCCGGCCACCGGTAATCCAGCAGCAGTTGTTTCGCATCCGGGCCGATGTCCTTGAATTTTCTTCCGAATTTCCGGTTAAACTCCGCCAGAAACGTCTTGCTCAGGGCCAGAATATCCTCCGGCCGTTCCCGAAGCGGGGGCAGGTGGATGGGAACGATGTGGAGCCTGTAAAACAGATCCTCGCGGAACCGTTTGGCGCTGACAGCCTCCCGCAGATTTTGATTGGTCGCGGCAACGATCCGCACATCGATTTCATGGGATTGAATGCCGCCGATTCTCCGGATTTTTTTGTCTTCCAGGACCCGAAGCAGCTTGGCCTGAAGCCCGAGATTCATCTCCCCGATTTCATCTAGAAACAGCGTGCCTTTATCGGCAGCCTCGAAAATCCCGATTTTTTTGCCTTTGGCGCCGGTGAAAGCCCCACTCTCGTAACCGAAGAGTTCGCTTTCCAGAAGATTCTCGGGCAGGGCCGCGCAGTTGACCTCAAAAAAAGGGCGACTTGCGCGCGGGCTCAGGTTGTGCAGGGTCCGGGCGATCAAATCCTTTCCCGTGCCGCTCTCCCCGGTAATCAGCACCGTGGTTTCCGAATGGTGGGCAACCTCGCGAACCTGTTTCAACATCTCCAGAAAAACAGGGCTTTCGGCGATCAGGGCCTGACCCCCTAAAAGGTCTTCGGTCTGTTTTTTAAGCGTGCTGACCTCTCTTTTGAGATTCTGGGTCTCCAGCGAGAGTTTGACGATCAGCTTGATCACATCCGCCTTGAACGGTTTTTTGATGTAATCGTAGGCCCCCAGTTTCAGGGCCTTAACGGCGGATTCCACGGAGGCATAACCGGTGATGATGATGACCAGAAGGTCCGGGTCCCACTGCTTCATTTTGACCAGAATATCCAGACCCGACATGTCGGGAAGATTCAGGTCCAGAAAGACCAGGTCAACGGTTTCCCGTTTGAGAATATTCAGGGCATTGCGGCCATCCCGGTCCACCACCGTTTCGTAGTGTTCCTCTTCGAGGATGCGCTTTAAATTCTCGCAGATAAAGGGTTCATCATCAACAATAAGGATTTTTTCCATGTTTTATCCGCCCCGGTTGAAACCGACAGTCAAAAGAATGAAGTTGACGCTAATCCCGCGCCGCGATGGGCAGGTCGATCCAGAATGTGGCTCCCTTGCCCGGTTCGCTGAAAACCGAGATCCGGCCCCCGTGTTCCTGAATGATGCTATGAGCTATTGCAAGTCCCAGGCCATGGCCCGTTGGATTGCGGGAAAAAAATGGATCAAAGATGAAGGGGATGTCCTCTGGCAGAATTCCCTTTCCCGTATCGCTCACTTCAATCCGGATGGCAGGCTCGGACAGCATGGATTCCTCGGTATCCACATTGTTCACCCGGATGCTGATCTCCCCGCCACCCGGCATTGCCTGAATGGCGTTAAGAAGCAGATTGAGCAGTGCCTGAAGAAGCCGTTCCGGGTCCAGTTTCACCTCTGGCAGGTCCTGCTCCAGATGCTCGAACAGTTTGATGTTCTGGTTCTTGCATTGTTTTTTGATCAGAAAAAACAGGTGCTGAAATACATCCTTGAGAGGGCGGACGGCGAGCTGCGCCGGCTTTGACGGATCGGCGAAATCCAGAAGGCCGCTGATGAGATTCTCCAGCCTGTCGATTTCCTGAAGTGCCCTTTGAATCATTTCCCGGTTCTCGCCGCGATCTTCAATGTGATCGTGAAGATCGTCCAGCAGCAGGGAAATGCCGGTGAGGGGATTTCTCATTTCGTGGGCAATGCCCGCAGCCAGCACTCCCACGCTGATCAATCGATCGGAGCGCCGGATATGCTCTTCCATGCGTTTTCTGGCCGTGATGTCCCGCAGAAAGAGCAGATCAATCATATGGCGCTGATCGTTCTGACGGATTTTCGAAAAATGCGTTTCCAGAAAAATCGCCTTAGCATCCGGAAATACCAGATGATGTTCCAAAGACTGCTTTTCTTTGCTGGCCTGAAGGAAATCATCGATCACCCGCAGCCAGGATGGCAGATGGCCGAACACCTCCCGGTAATGCTTGCCCAGGGCTTGATTTTGCTGAATCTTAAACACATTTTCGCTGTAAGGATTTAAAAATGTGATGCTTTTGTTTTCATCCAGCGTAATGATGCCGCTGGTGATGTTTGTAAAAATGGACTTGATGAAATCGCGTTCAGCAAGAAACCGCAGGTATAACTCCGAGCGCTCGATGGCCCGGGCCGCATCATTTGCCACGATCTGCAGGGATTCGATTTCCACTTTATGGATCTCGCGGCGGCTGGTGGCCGTATCCGCGCCCAGGATTCCGATCATCCGTTCTCCGCTTCGGATGGGCGTAAACACGAAAAAGTCGAATTCCCCGATTTCGCTGATCTTGATGTCCAAAGGGGTGGCGCTGCGGTCCGTGTGAATGTCATGGACGAAAATTGTTTCTCCGGATCGAAATGCCCTTGTCGGCACGCAGTCATGGAGATCAATGTCATAGGAGGCGTTTTTGGCGCGTTTTTCGTGTTCGCTTGAAAATCCGAATGTCTGATGGCAGATCAGGCGGTTTGTTTGCGGATCGTAAAGATAGAGAATGGACCTGTCAAAGCCAAGGCCCGTGACGCAGGTCCGCAGCACCCGCTGAAGCACGAGTTCGCGATCGAATTCATTGCCCAGGTAATGGCTCAGGGAGTGGACGCTTTTAAGGATTCTCACCTGTTTTTCCAGCTCCAGGGTGTATTGCTCCACGAACTTCTTGGATTCGGCCAGCTCGGACAGTGAGTGCTCAAGGCTTTTTCGGTGGTCCGTGATTTCCACCACCATGCGAACGAAATTATGTGCCAGCAGTTCCAGCTCATCTCCCGTGGATACGGTGATGTCGTCTGAAAGCTGACCGGCGGCGATTTCCCTGGCTTTGTCGGAAAGAAGCAGGATGGGCCGGGTTAATTTCCTGGACAGGATAAAGGCCAGCAAAATGGCGGCAAATGCCGTGATGCTGATGATGATCAGGCTGTTTTGTTTGGTCCTTGAAACAATTTCATCGATTTTGGCGCCGGTCAGAAGCGCCGGCTCCTTGAATTTATCGGTTTGCACGCCGATGGTGATCCCTCCGAAAACACCGAATCTGCCATATGGGCCGTTTTTGTACAGGATCGGCGCATAGGCCATGACCCTGGGGATGCCGCCGACGTTGAACGTATTGGTGACTCCGGAGCGCCCGGCCCTGACCTCTCTGGCAATCAGCGGATAATTGGGATTGATGAAGTCCACGTGATCCAGATTAAAGGGGACATTCCCGGCGACAACGTTTTCCAGGGTATAGTCGGGGGCCGTGGGACTGAATTCATCGCCGTCCGGAAGCATGCCCCGGATGTCCCAGAATTTGGGATGGGAGATCATCCATCCCTCATCATCAAACATGAATGCGTAATTGCCGCTGGAGTAGCTGGGAAAGACCACGAATCGCTCTTCCGTGGGCAGAACATGAAGCGTCAGCTCCATCAGATGCCGATGATCCAGAGACAGCAGCACCATCCCCTGAAAAGCGCCGTTTTCTCCGATGCAGGGGACGGCAAACCGGACGACCCCCAGAAAGCTCTTTCCGCCGATTGCAGTCTCCACGCTGTCCGCGCCCTGAAGCTGTTCTTCCTGAGTGACGTACCATCCGGTGACATGAGAGACATAAATTTGTCCTTTCCGGAGCTTTCGGGTTTCCTCGAAATATCGCTCATTCCGGTATTCGGTATTCCCGGGTCTGCTCACGTCCCGCAGCCCGGATGCGTCGATAATGCGCTTGTCCACGATGCGAATGCGTTCATGGCCCATGGCATCGATGAAAGCCATTTCCCGATAGACCGGAATGTCATGATGACGATCTGAAATATTGTTATTGATGATCTCGCGCGTCCAGATTGTACGGTGATGATTCAAGGAAAACTGGCGGTAGGTTTCGGCGTTTCTTGGAAGCATCCGGAGCGTGAACAGGTCCGCCTCGCAGGACGTCAATAGCTGACTGACCTGATTGGCCAGATTGATGGCCTGAAGCTCGATGGACTCCAGGGCTCGCTTTTCCAGTTGCATCGTGCTGCTGGCAATCGCGCTCTGGCCGATCTTCCAGGTATAGTGCCAGGTGTACGCGCCCAGCACGGCCAGCGGAACAATCGAAAGCAGGAGAAAAGCGAGAATGAATTTTTTTAATATCGAAAATCGAAACATGGGAACGCCTTCCGTGAGAGCGCTTCATCTCCTGTCTTGGACCATGGATCCGGTCCACTACCTCGGACCACCGTAGATCGATATGATCCTGTATAATAGATGAAGGCAAATCCGCGTTATTCGTTTATTGCTTGCGATACCTGGATTTCCTCAAAGATTTCATCTGCTGCGTCCAAAATCTCCATTGGGGGATTGTATCCGATAATGGAAGCGGTTTTCAGGTTGAGTGCAATACGCAGCGGATCTTCGAATAATTGCGGCAAATCCCGTGCTTTGGCTCCGTTAAAAATTTTGGCAATGGTCTCAGCATGATAGCGGGTGACATACTTGAAGCCTGCTTGGGAGATACTCATCAGCACGCCATATCGGACCTCTTCGGAATTCTGCTGGGAAAAGGTTGGAATGCCCTTCGCGTTCAATGGCGCCAACAAGACGTGCAGATTGTCAAGAGTCACGCCGCGATGGGCCGTAATATAAACGGCATCCACCTTGGCGGCGATTTCGGTATAGCATTTGATTATGGCGTCATTGGCTTCGCGCCTGCTGGTATTTGCCGAAGGGGCATGACAAGCGATGATTTCATAACCGTGCTCGGATGCGCTTTTTTTTATATCGTCGATACTGGCATATGATTTACCTTCCGATGTTTCCATATCATATACAATTCCCAATTTTTTAAAATGAAATGCGTTGTAAAAAATTGACAATTGAAGCTGATAGCGGGCGGGATCGACCCGGGCATTAATGTGATCGAAGCCGGAATCATTGATGCTTCTGGCGATGCCGGAATTGATCGGATTGCTGGCGGATATGACCACGGTGGGAACTGAATGCTCATTGTTTGCAAAATCCTGGCCGGCCCATGTGCCCATAGCCAGCATCAGGTCGATATCCTTTGTTCTGTTCATCCGGTTAAGGGCGGCGCTTCGATTGTGCTTGCGCAGATTCTCATTCCAGTTGCCGGACCAGTAGGCATCAGAGACAAATTGGATATAATCGCTTTTGATATTGTTGCATAACCATTGCCACATGTGAGCGGTATCGCTTCGATCGGGGAAATCGGGGATGGAAAATTTATTCAGCCACCCGATGTCACTCAAAGCAATGGCAAGAGCCTTCAGGTTGTCTGGGTAATTGGTATAGGGTCCACCCTCATAATAGGCAATTCGCCACTTTTTGCCCTGATTCAGAACAGGATTCAGGGGAAAATTCTGCTTGTCAGCCGCAGAACAGTCCAGTGTACAGGTTGCAAATAAAAAGATGAAGATCCATAATACCCATCGATACAAATTCACCTCAATCAGGTTTTTCAGCAGACGCGACATCCGTTTCAACGAATTGATTTCGAAACAATCTTGCAACGGTTGATAAACGATTCGAAAAGACAGAGCATGTCGTTGTTCTGCCGCAGCATGAGCTCCGGATGCCATTGCACCAGATCCATGGGAAGGGTCTTGTGCTGGGCCGCCTCGATCACCCCGTCCGGTGCCCTGGCCGTAATGATCAGATCCCTGCCGATGGTTTTGATGGATTGATGATGGCGGCTGTTGACCATGATCTGGGGACCGAACAGGTCAAAGAGCCTGGAGCCGGGCTCGATGATCACCTCATGATCCACGCCGTAGGAAAGCTCATCCTGCATGTGTTTCAGAGCTGCATTTGAAAACTGGGAAGAAATGTCCTGAAAAAGTGATCCGCCCAGGGCCACATTGATCAGTTGGATTCCCCGGCAGATGGCCAGAACCGGCTTTCGGCAAGTCATGATCGCCTGCAATACGACCATCTGAAACCGGTCCAGCTCAAGGTCGACCTGTCCCAGCCCGCTGATTCTCTTTTCGCCGTAGAACGCGGGATCGACATCCATGCCGCCCGTGAAAAGAAACCCGTCGGCCTTTTCGACCAGCAGGGGGATGAGCTCCCGATGCTGCGTAAAGGGAAGAATCATGGCCAGGCCGCCGGCCTCTTCCACGGCTTCGGTATAGGTCACCGAAATGTTGTTGGCCATAATGCCGAAGCGATTGATTTCCGTGTGAGATACAACGGCAATGAGCGGTTTCATCAAAGTCATTTCAGTTTGGGGTCCAGGGCTGCCCGCAGACCGTCGCCGAAGAGATTGAAAAACAAAACGGTCAGGAAAATGGCGATGCCGGGGAATATGGTCATGTGATCCGCCACCCCGATGTAATCCCGGCTTTCCGCCAGCATGGCGCCCCATTCCGGTGTCGGCGGCTGGGCCCCGAGCCCCAGAAAGCTCAGGCTTGCCGCCGTGATGATGGAGGTGCCGATGCGTAGCGTAAAATAGATGATCACGCTGCTGAGGGTGCCGGGCATGATATGCACGAACATGATGCGTTTTTTTGATGCGCCGATGCTTCTGGCTGCCCGGACATAGAGGCTTTCCTTCAGGGCCAGGGTGCTGCCGCGCACGATGCGGGCAAATGTGGGCATGCTGAATACGGATACCGCAACCACTACATTAACGAGCCCGGGTCCCAGGATGGCGACAATGGCGATGGCCAGCAAAATGCCAGGAAAGGCGAATAGGACATCCGATGTCCGCATGATCAGGCCGTCCAGAAAACCACCGAAAAAGCCGCTGATGAGCCCCAGGGTGACGCCGGCCAGGGCCCCGATCAGGACCGATGTAAATCCCACGGCAAGGGATATCCGGGCCCCATAAATAATCCGGCTGAGGATATCCCTGCCGTACAGGTCGGTTCCGGCCAGATGGTCCGCGCTGGGCGGCATCATGGAGAGGCTGTAATCAGTCAGAAAAGGGTTGTAAGGCGCGATAACCGGGGCAAAAATCGCCACCAGCACCAGGATTACGATAAACACCCCGGCGACCATCGCGGTTTTCCGCTGCCTGAATTTATGAAAAAATATCCCGAAAGGGGTCATTTTGATTTCTGTCATATCTGCCTATTCATACCGGGCCTACTCATACCGGATTTCGGGATTGATCAGGGCATACACCATATCCACCAGAAGACTGATAAAGACAAAGTGAAAGGAATAGAGCAGCAGCAAGGCCTGCAGCACGGGGTAGTCCCGTACGGCAACCGCTTCGATCATGAACCTGCCCATGCCCGGCCAGGCAAAAACCATCTCCACCACCACGGAGCCGCCCAGAAGAAACCCGAACTGAAGGCCGATCATGGTAACAACCGGGATCAGGGCATTTCGAAAGGCGTGTTTCCACATCACCAATTGTTCGCTCACCCCCTTGGCCCGGGCCGTGCTGATGTATTCCTCATCCAGCACATCCAGAAACGCCGATAGGGTAAACCGTGCCATGATGGCGGCCACGGTGGCGCCAAGCGTAATGGAAGGCAGAATCAGCTCCGATATTTTTCCGGAGTATCCGGCAACCGGAAGCCAGCCCAGATACACGGAAAAAAGCTGGATCAAGAGAAGCCCCAGCCAGAACTGGGGAATGGATATGCCGGAAACCGAGACCAGCATGGCGGTGTAGTCCTGCCATTTGCCGCTGTAAATGGCGGCGATCGCGCCGAAAAAAACGCCGAACAGCACCGACCATGCCATTCCGGCAACAGCCAGAGTCATGGTCGGCGGATAACGCAGGGCGATCTCGTCAAAAACAGGCAGCTTGGACTTCAGGCTCATGCCCAGATCGCCCCGAAACACTTTTCCCATATACGTGACATACTGTGCCAAAAGGGGGCGATCCAGCCCCAGGTCCCTGCGGATCTTTTCGATGGTTTCGGCATCGGCATCCTGGCCGGCCATCATGCGGGCGGGGTCTCCGGGCAGAAGATGCACAAATCCGCACGCCAGAATGGAGACCACCACCAGCACCGGTATGATGGCAAGGAGCCGCTTAATGAAATACTTCAGCATATTACCGAAATTAATCCGTTAATTCCGCATCTTCCACGGAAAAACTGCCATCCGCCATGGGATAGATGCCTTTGAGGTTTTTGGTCTTGGCAGCCACCAGCGTATCCACAAAAAGATATCCCCAGGGGGCCATTTCCCATACAATATCCTGAGCCTTGGCATAGGCCTCCTGGCGAACCTTGGGGTCCGCGGAAGCCAGGCCGGCCTGAATCAGGTCATCCAGTTTTTTGTCTGAAAAGAATCCGAAATTGGAAAGGGCCGGCGGAAATCCCGCTGTCGCCAGTAGAGGCCGGATTCCCCAGTCCGCATCACCCGTGGAAGAAGACCACCCGCCAAATGCGATAAACGGGGGAAGATTGGGATCATCCGCCCGGTGGCTTTCCAGCTTGTTGTAAAAGCTGGCAACGTCCATGGACTGGAGTTCTCCGGTGATGTTGATTTCCTTGAGCTGCTGCTGAACCATTTCCGTTGCGCGTAGCCTGTCGGATGCGGTGGGGGTCAGAAAAACAACCGTAAACCCATTTTCATAACCGGCTTCCTTCATCAGGGCCTTTGCTTTTGCCAGGTCATGAGGCCAGACGGACTGTTTTTTATAAAACTGAAGATCGGCTGGAATGATCGAATCCGCCTCGGTGGCGGCGCCGCCCTTGGCAATGCGGATAATGGCCTGTTTATCCAGGGCGTAATTAATGGCCTGACGCACCCGCTGGTCGGAAAGGGGTTTGTATCGGGTGTTTAAAACCATATACCGCTCGATGATGGAAGGCTGTTTGATGATGTCGATCTTCTTGTCATTTTCGACAACCTTGAGCAGCTCGGGCGGCATGGGATAAATATACTGGGCCTGACCGGCGCGCAGCATGGCGAGCCTGGAGCCGCTTTCCGGAACGGGCCGGAATGTAATGGTATCCACCTTGACTTGTTTCTTCCAGTATTCCGAATTTTTCCGGATCTTGACATGATCTCCCGATACCCACTCCACAAAGATAAAGGGACCGGTTCCCACGGGATTCTTGCTTATCTCATCCCCGTATTTTTTAATGGCGGCCGGGCTCAGCATCAGGGTACCCGGATGAGCAACTGCATTTAGAAATGCGCCGAAGGGTTCTTTTAAAACGAATTTAACGGTGGCATCGTCCACGACAACCAGTTCCTTGACGGGTTTCATCAGGCTGCTTCGCTTGTATTTTCCGCTCATCAGCCGTTCGATGTTCGCACGGACTGCCTCGGCGTTAAATGGCGTGCCGTCATGGAATTTGATGCCTTTGCGGAGTTTGAAGGTGAACTCCGTGGCCGTGTCGTTAAACGTATAACTTTCGGCCAGAAGGGGAATCACCTTCAAGTCCTTGTCAAAACCCATGAGCCCTTCCAGCATGGATTTTTCGATCGCGCCGGAATAGGTATCCGTCGTGTCATGCGGGTCCAGGGACTTTGCCGTGGATTCGGAACCATAAATGATGTCCTTGGTTCCGGCAAAGGCAGGGGTTGAGAGGAGCAGAAAACTCAGCAGAATCAGGGTCAGTTTTTTAAGGGTCATTTTTTTCTCCTTGTCGAATCTTGATTGTTGATATCAATATCACTGACTTCAAACAGATATTCCCTCGTGCCTCAAGAATATGCACTGTCGAATTGGATTTTAATGCAGGCTCACATGCAGTTCACCGGGCGCCGGCTTTATTGGCGATCCATTGCATGCTTTTCTGAATTATAGACGGATATCCAATGGGTGTCCATTCTTTGTTTTGCAAAGATTAACAAGTTATTCTCTATTTTTCCAGATATCTCCAAATCCCCGCCTGACTCGACAAGACAAAGTTGCTTATGTCAGGCTGTTTCTAATTGGTTAACCTGGATATTGGGTTGATTTTTAACAGCCTGTTAACATTCCATGATTAATTTTTCAACCAATCTTGTTGCTCGGTACACTGATTCCCTGACAGAAAATGGTATAAAAAACAGCAAACATCATTTGAATCGTTTTGCAAGAGCCTCTTATAATAAAAAAGAGTTGACAATGAATAATATCTATTGATACCTATCATTTGATATTTAATCAAAACGTCCAGTAACAGGATTATTCGAGACATGCCACCAAAACCAAAATTTACAAAAGAGGACATTGTGGAAGCCGCCTTCAACATTGTTCGCGAGCAGGGGTGGGAGGCGCTCTCGCAACGGTCCATCGCCAAAAAGCTGAATGCCTCCATCGGGCCGATTTATTCTTATCTCAAATCCATGACCAATCTTGAAGAGGCGGTGATTGAAAAAGCATATGAGTTGCTGTTTCACTACTCGATCAACTCCCGAAAAGAGAATGGTTTATCCTTTCCGAGCCTCGGATACGTTCTTTTCGCCAAAAATGAAAAGAAATTGTTTAAATGTTTCTTCAATGAAAAACATACGGAAATCCATAAAAAATACAGCCAACGCCTATGGCAAGCTACTCGCGAGGCTGTGAAGAATGATCCCGATTATTCGAAATTGTCTGATCGCCAAAAAGAGGGTCTCCATCAGAACATTGTAATCTTCTGCTACGGGCTGGCCATCCTGATCAATATTTCATTCTACGACGAATTTACCGATGAAGAGATCAGTGCGCTGATATTGAACGCTAAGCGGATGTTCGTGGACGGGTTCAAGGATTAAGGAGTTGGATATTCCTGAAATTCCGTTTGAAAGACCGACTCGGTTTTTCAAACCGAGTCGGTCTGCCATGTTGACGGATCGGAAATGATAACGGATTACTCGAAAAGGAGAAAGGAATGAGATCAAGCTACTTCCAATGGATGTGCTCGCAGTCGTTCCTCAGGGGAATTGTGCTTTGTGCGGTTCTGACCCTCACCATCACTGTGGGTGCGCAAACAGCATGCGCGGCCCCGAAACATGGGGGCACCCTGCAGGTAGCGGATGAGGGTGATGCCACGGGATTTGACGCCATTAAGACAAGAGCCATGGCCGGCATTGGCGGAATGGCGGCAAACCTGATGATGGAGCGGCTTTTCGAGATGGACAGGGACAGCCGGTTGATTCCGGTCCTGGGATTGTCGGCCACACCTTCAGCCGACGGCAAAACCTGGACCATCCGACTCCGCGAAGGCGTATCCTTTCATGACGGCACCCCGTTCAATGCCGAAGCCGTGGTCCAGCACTGGCAGCGTATTTTGAATCCGGAAAACCGCTATAGCGCCCTGATACTCCTTCGTCCCATTACATCGGTTGAAAAAACCGGTGACTATGAAGTGCGTTTCCACCTGGCTTACCCCTGGTTGTCGTTTACTGCCTCGCTGGCCTCGCCGCACGGATTTGCGGCATTGATTCCCTCCCCCAAGGCCGTGGCGGACGATGTCCAGAATCGCGCGCCGGTGGGCACGGGCCCTTTTGTTTTAAAGGAATGGAAGAGCGGCGATCGCATCATTCTGACGCGGAATCCCCATTACTGGCAGGCGGGAAAACCCTACCTGGACGAGATTGTCCTGCGGACCATCCTGGACCACGAGACCCGATATGCAGCGGCCGTCTCCGGCCAGGTGGACCTGGTAATTACCGACCGGCCCAATCATGTCAAGAGCTTGAGCGAAAATCCGAAATTCGCTGCCATTCTCCGTGAGCCCGCTGGTGCCTATATACTGGCTTTGAACACATCAAAGCCCCCCCTGAATGACGTTCGGGTTCGCCGCGCCATCGCGTATGCGTGGGATCAGGAAAAATACCTGAAAGCCTCCTACAAGAATATCATGAAATATACTGAAAACTGGTATGGTGACGCACTCAGTTGCGACGAAACCGGCTACCTGCACCCTGATCCGGAAAAAGCAAAGGCCTTGATCGCCGAATATGGAAAACCCGTGGCGGTGACATACCATCACTCGCCGACGGTCCGGGGACGCGAAACCGGCGAGATATTACAACAGATGCTAAAACCCATCGGGGTCAGCGTGACACTGGTTCCCGCGGACTGGGCCGCAATTACCAGGCAAATATTCAGCAAAGAGTATGACATTGCCACATGGGGCATTCAGAGCTCGGATGAAATTGAACCCTACACAATGGCGGCATTTCATTCAGAGAGCCCATGGAATATCACGCGATATGCGAATGAAGAAGTGGACAAACAGCTTCTGGCTCTGCGTAAGAGCATGGACCCGGCGGAGCGCAAATCCGCGTTTTGCAGAATTGCCCGGCAAGTCAATCATGACGTGCCGTTTCTCTACCTGTGTGCGCCGATATACTACGCTTTTGCCCGCACGGACCTTAAAAACCTGCCCAAGTGGCGGTACGGATTCCTTCCGCTCGCGGATACCTGGATGGACCGGTAGAGCCGCATGAATCAACCTCCCGCGCATTCCTTCAATGCACTTGTAGCCCATTACCTGGGAGAACAACTGCCGGAGCAGATGGCCGCGGCCATCTCTTTCCCGGCATTGCACGCCGATGTGAAACGTTTCATCTTGCGCATGCTTATCCTCATGCAAAAAGCCGATTTCCCGGCAACGGACTTCACCCCCACGCTCATCTGGCAGCTTTCCAACATCATGCCCGGGTTTCTGCCCTGTGCATGGAGCGGCCGGGCGCCTCCGTTGACGCTCCCGATGCGCAATGCAAAAATCGATGCCTATGTTGTCAAACATCCCTGGCCCGACAGGCTGGTGAATCCCGTGTTTGTGGATATGGGGTGCGGTTTCCCGCCGATCACGACTACGGATACGGCTGCTGCGCTTTCGGGTTGGCGCGTTTTCGGTATTGATCGATCCTTTTTCGACTATGTGGTCCATGAAGGCGACGGCAGTTATGCCTGTTTCAACGGGCAGGGGGCGTTTCAGTATTTTCAGCCCAGAATGGACCTTGCCGGGATCCGGATATACCAAAATCCGGCGGAAGTCCGTTTGCGATTCGAGAGAATCTTTGATGATCTGCATCCCCTGTTGTCCAGGGCGCCGGATCAGACCTCGGATCAGACCTCGGATCAGGCCAGTGAAACCGTGGAGAAGAACGGACACACACTCATTCACCATCCTGTTCGAAATTATGAAGCACCCAACCTCACGTTTATCGAGTCGGAGATGGAAGACGCACAGGTTCCTCCCGCACACGTCATCCGGTGCATGAATACTCTCTTTTACTTTGAGCCTGAAACCCGGAAGCGTATGCTGGTGCGGGCCGGGGCGCTGCTCGCCGATAGCGGCATCCTGATTGCGGGAGCCAACCTGATGAGTGGGGCCTGCTGCCGTTATACCGTCTATCAACGAGACAACCTGGCCATGGAAGCGACGGAATTTGCCTTGAGTCTGGACAATCTAAGATCCATCAGCGTCATGCCTTGGTACACCCTGCATGATGATGACCCCGAGGCCATGCTGCTTGCGGACGTGATTCGGCAGGTCCGTGCCGACCGGCCATTCTGGCGGATATTCACAAAACGCCTGGACGCGTTGATGGCACACCGTGGTTTGTTTGAGCGCCGCGGCAATGGCTTCCTTCATGCCTTGGAAGGTCAGGCGCCGGCAGCGGATTTCGCGCAAAGGGCCTCCCGACTGTGGCGGCAACTCAATGAAGAAGGCTTTGCCGATGGCGCCGTGGATGCACTGAACCGCGCCGGATACGCGGCCTGGAAAAATCCGGTGGGAGACATTGCGATCCGGCCGAATTGTTGTTCTCTCAATCTTCCGGACCGGGATTAAAGGCTGCATTTCATGAAATTCCTCAGGCGAAAGCTGCTTCGGTTTTTTTTGACCGTTCTGATTGTCTCGGCAATCACCTTTGCCATGATCGATCTTCTGCCCGGAGATGCGGCCATCGTGTTCACCGGCCCGGATGCATCGGTTGAAACCGTTGCGGCGATCCGGCATGAAATGGGTTTGGATGCCCCTGCCATCGTGCGCTATTTCCGCTGGATCGGCCGTGCCGCAAGCGGTGATCTGGGTGTGTCCATGGTCACACGGGAACCGGTGTGGGATGCCCTGGTGGCGCGATTGCCCGTCACCCTCGAACTGCTGCTGTTTGCCCAGTTGATGGCGCTGTCTCTGGCGATCCCGGCGGCCATTATCTGCGCGAGAAAGCCAGATGGCGCAATCGACAGGATTTTGACCACCGTGGGTTTCGCATCCCTTTCCATTCCGAATTTCGTGATGGCCATCCTTCTTGTCTTCTTTTTCGTTTTGCGCCTCGGGTGGCTGCCGGCAACCAGCTTTGCGCCGCTCTCAGGCGGGCTGGCGGCGAACGTGCGAAGCCTGCTTCTTCCCAGCCTGAGCATCGCGCTGGTGGAGTGGGTCATCCTCTTTCGGGTCCTTCGCAGTGATCTCATTACCACCCTGGGGGAGGACTTTATCTTGATGGCGCGCTCGAAAGGACTGCGCAGCGCCCAGGTCCTGTTCCGGCACGCCCTCCGCCCTTCCTCTCTCAACCTGCTTACGGTCATCGGACTCCAGATGGGCCACCTCATCGGCGGGGCCCTGGTTGTGGAAACGATTTTCGCCCTTCCGGGCATCGGTCGGCTGCTGGTGACGGCCATCTACTCGCGGGACATTTTCATGATACAGGGGTGTGCGCTCTGGATTACCCTCGGATATGTGAACATCAACCTGCTCGTGGACGTCTTGTATGCCGTCTTGGACCCGCGCATTCGATTGGAGCGCGCCAATGTTTTGAGGGCGGAAACAGGAGAAGGAAAGCCATGATCTCCCGCTTGCTGACCTTCTGGTTGCCGCTGGCATGGCTCCTGTTTGTGACCCTCTGTGCCGTCACTGCCGGATGGATGCCCATGCCCGCGCCCGACATCATGGACTATGACCATCAGAACGCATCGCCGGGAACCGAGGTCACACTGCCGGAGACCCCGGCCGGGGAAGTGTCCGGAGCCCGGAGCCGGGTCTACTGGCTCGGCACGGACTCCATGGGCCGAGACATGCTTTCCCGGGTCATCATCGGGGCCAGGGTTTCGCTGACGGTGGGGGGCGCCGCCCCTCTCATCGGCCTGGCCATCGGTGGGTTACTCGGCATGGTGGCGGGATATTTTCGCGGCGTTACGGAATCCATCATCATTGGATTCATGGATGTGATCCTGGCCTTTCCGGGACTCGTTCTGCTGCTGGGCGTGGGCTTTTATTTCGGCACCAACCTGTGGACATTGATCCCGTCTCTGGGGTTTCTCTCGGTTCCGGCCTTCTGCCGGGTTTCCCGGGCAGCGACGTTGCAGTTGGCCGGCCGGGAGTTCGTGATCGCCGCCAAAATGATCGGAAACAGCAACAGCGCCATCCTGGTCAGGGAAATCCTTCCCAATGTAGCCATTCCCCTTTGCGTTTACGGGCTGATCATCATGGCCCTGATGATTGTGGTGGAAGGCGTGCTGAGCTTCCTGGGCCTGAGCGTGCCGCCGCCGACACCGAGTTGGGGCGGGATGATCGCCGCGGGGCGAGAGGTGCTCAGTGAAGCCCCCCACGTGTGTCTGATCCCGGCGGCGGTCCTTTTCCTTACCGTGCTGTCGCTCAATGTACTGGGCGATACCCTGCGTGGATGGACCCGGCCGCTATGATAGAGACACGACCTCTTAAACCGCGTCTGGAAACGCCAAGCCCGAAAATCGAAACCCTTCTACGGGTGACGGACCTGAGCGTCCGGATCGATACCCGAAAAGGCCTGGTGCGCCCTGTGGACCATGTGTCGTTTTCCCTTGCGTCCGGTCGGACCCTCGGAATCGTTGGCGAGTCCGGGTGCGGCAAAACGATGCTCTGCCGTGCCCTGATCCGCCTCCTGCCGCCGGGGGGCCGGGTCCGGGGTGCGGAGATGCGATTCAACGGAGTCGATATGGGAGCACTTTCGGAAAAAGCCCTGAGCCGTATCCGGGGCCGGGATATGGCCATGGTTTTCCAGAACCCGATGACTGCCCTGAACCCTGTCATGCGCGTGGGAAAACAGATCGACGAGAACCTGCGCCTGCACACCGCAACAGCTCGAAAAGACGTGCGCGACGCCGCGGTGAACTGCCTCCGCCAGGTGGGAATGCCTCATCCGGATCGATATGTGGACTGCTACCCCCATCAGCTCTCGGGCGGCATGCGCCAGCGGGTGGTGATCGCGGTGGCCCTGTGCTGCCGGCCCAAGCTGCTCATTGCCGACGAGCCCACCACGGCTCTGGATGTAACCGTTCAAGCGGAGATTCTGAGACGTTTCGACCGGCTGCAAGACAAATATGGCATGGCCATCATCCTGGTCACCCATAATCTGGCCATTGCCGCCAACCACACGGACGAGGTGGCTGTCATGTACGGGGGCAGAATCGTCGAGCATGCCCCGACCGGCGTGTTGTTCAGCCGGATGCGCCATCCCTACACCCAAACCCTCATGGCTGCCGTTCCCCGTTTGGACGCACCCGCGGGCGAACCCTTCAGAACGATCGAGGGACAGCCGCCGGACTTGTCGAATCCGTCAATGGGATGCGGTTTTGCGGATCGGTGTCCGTATGTCCGTCCCGTTTGCCGGCGCGCCGCGCCGCCGTTGACCGGCTTCAACAATGATCACCGGTTCGCCTGTTTCTTCCCGCTTGGCGATGGGCAGGGCTGAGGATGACAGCGCACCATCCAACTGAAATCGGGCCGGTTCTCGATCTCAGGAATATTCACGTATCCTTCAACATCGGGCGCAAACAGATTGTTCACGCCGTATCCGGCGTCAGTTTCGGGATAGATCGGGAGGAAACCCTCGGACTGGTCGGCGAGTCGGGGTGCGGCAAATCCAGCCTTGCCCGCGCCATCGTACAACTTCCTCCGCCGACATCCGGTCAAGTGTTCCTGGCGGGCCTCGATCTGACCGCGATGGATGCCGGGTCCCTCAGGGCCATCCGTCCCCGGATTCAGATGGTGTTTCAGGACCCCGTCTCTTCCCTGAACCCGGGTCGCCGGATCGGACGATCCATTGCCGAGCCGCTCCGTGTTATGGGCATCAAGGACAAAGCCGAGATCACATCCCGGGTTCGGAGAATGATGACCGCCGTCGGGCTGGACCCGGGACAGTATGCGGATCAGGTACCCGGTCGGCTCTCCGGCGGTCAGTGCCAGCGTGTGAGTATTGCACGTGCCCTGATGACACGCCCCGATGTGCTGATCTGTGATGAACCGGTTTCAGCCCTGGATGTATCCGTCCAGGCCCAGATCCTCAATTTGCTGAACAGGATCAAGGCGGATTTCGGTCTTGCCATGCTGTTCATTTCCCATGATCTTGCGGTGGTCAAAAGGGTATCCGACCGGGTGGCAGTCATGTATCTGGGTTCCGTCTGCGAACTGGCCCCGGTTGAAGCGCTATTTTCCCGTCCGGCCCATCCCTATACGGCGGCCCTGCTATGCGCCATCCCCCAACCGATCCCCGGAAACCGGCGGTTGGCGGACATCACGGTGCCAAATGATTTCCCATCATCCACCGGTTTGCCTTCCGGGTGCCGCTTCCATCCCCGCTGCCCGCGAATGAAAGTCCCTTGCGCCGAACAACCGCCACTGATGTCGGAAATTGAGAACGGACATCATGTGGCATGCCATTTCCCCATTCAATAAAACTTATTCCAAAACAGCCGCTATACCTGCACCACCCAACTCTCTTTCGGAGCAATCCCCTAAGGGAGAAAGAATTTACAAATTTACCGTTTTAGGGTAAATTGTTATATCCCACCAGTGCAGAACGGGTGATCGTTGTAATCGTTGCTCAAGGTCTGATTTTTCTTTCCCAGAAATCTTAACGCCTTTCTCATATGGTG
>JACRBZ010000050.1 GCA_016219185.1 Deltaproteobacteria bacterium | reverse complement strand
GTCCTGGTAAAACGCTTCACGCTCTTCTTCCCGAACCCCGGCATACACGTCAATAAAATCCACATACTTGTCAAACATCATTGGCGTTACAAGTTCAAACAGCCCACGATAAGCCCGACGAATCACTTCAAATCGTTCTTCGGGCTTATAATTCATCTTGGGCAGCAGGATTTTGACAACCGGGTTACGCTGATCGTAATAATCACGAGCGTTATACTCAAACAGTTTCAAAAGAACATACTCGAAATGAAGCAGATCACGGTTCCCCCACTGGCTGTTCAACTCCCGTTTGAGCTGCGTACGCCATTTTAGATGCGATCCGGCAGATCGTTTGTGCTATGTGTGCCCAGTTCCTGGGTAAGCTGGGCGATTTCTTGCTCCAGCATCTGGTATTCGTTTTTCGTGCGCCGTAAAAACTGCATCAGCAGGTGCAGTTTTTCTTCGATTCCCTGCGGGGTCAGCACATAGGCATAAGCTGCCTTGTTGCGGGAATTCTTGAACCGGGTTGCCTTGACATAGCCTTTTTTTATCAATTCGGTCAGGCAGTAATGCGTCTTTCCCAAACTGAGCCCCAGATAATCTGCACAATCCCGCTGAGTAAGGTGGCAGCTTGAGTTGCCGATATGTTTCAGCAACTGGAGCCGGATATCATCTTCAACAAAATTTCTGTTCATGTTTTGAACCCATAATGTGGCACCAAGGTTTTTACTCAAAGCCTTCAGGATCGGGGGGAAGGTCGCTGCATGCGAAAGACGGGCAACAGGTGGGGTAGATATAGCTCCGCAGCGTGGATTACATGCTCAGATTTTATATAACTACATGATATTATAAATAATAAAATGGATCAGGCGCGATTCGGTAGCCTTTTGAGGTTGGCCTACCTACGGCGTGTGCTGGGTGATTTCCTGATCCAGCAGCCGAAGTCCGATATTCTCTTCATTGAAACGCATGTTCATGATATGAACTTATAATATGGAGACACATTGCCGTCAAGAATAAAATGGAGATGGAAGAAGGGAATGGATCTCTCTGGCAGATATAAAATGTATTGATAATAATTCTCCAAAAGGATAAATTAACATTGGTAGCAGCTCGAACAAATTACGATGAAGGTTTCGGCATGAGGTGAATCAATCCGCGGTTTTTTCAGACGCAGGATTATTGAAAGGTCATGAATGAGATTCGATTGGTACATCAACATATTCCGGGCAAATCAGGAAATTGATTTTCATGCTTTTGGGTGAAATATTAATCGATTCTTATGGCGTCTCTCCGGTTGACGTTGAAAATGCATTGAAATTTCAGGAAAAATATGGTGGACTGATTGGATCGATCCTGATGAATATGGGCATCATCACTGAAGAAACGCTGGTGTCCGCACTCTCGGAACAGTTAAACATCGGTTTATTTCAGGATATTGATCGAAAAAATCTGGATTTTCAGTCGCCTTTGGCAGAGACACTGAACAATCCTTTTTTGCTTCAGCGCAATTGGCTGCCGTTATTCAATCATAACGGCATCGTCACCTTTGCGGCAATTAACCCCCTGAACTATGAGGTCATCCAATATTTGCGGGATATGGGAGTACGCTGGCAGCCGATTTTGGCGACCGAGTCCCAGTTCCGGGAGCTTCAGGGTGAATACGAAGCTTCCCGCCAGGTCGACGGCATGGATTCTCTGGATGTATCCGGTTTTATGGATGCTGAAGTGGATAAATTGCGGGAACTCGCCTCAGAGGCGCCCATTGTCAATCTGGTAAATACGCTCATCTCCAGAGCGGTCACGCGGGGAGCGTCCGATCTTCACTTTGAGCCTTTTAAAAATATGTATCGCGTCCGGTTCCGTATTGACGGTATGTTGCATGATATCGATTTTTTGCCGCTGAAAATGCAGCTTCCCATCGCATCCCGGATAAAAATCATATCCGGAATGGATATCGCCGAAAGAAGAAGGCCCCAGGATGGTCAGATATCCATGAAGGTCTCTTCCAAGGATATCGATGTTCGTGTTTCAACGCTCCCGCTTTCAGAAGGCGAGAGCCTTGTCCTGCGGTTTTTAATTAAAGAATCGATCAGCTACAATCTGGATTACCTGGGCATTGAACCGGATTTAAATGAAAAATTGCAGCAGGATATTTTAAAAACCGCCGGCGTCATTCTTCTGACCGGGCCGACGGGCAGCGGTAAAACAACGACGCTTTATTCTTGCTTAAACAGCATCAACAGCGAAGACAAGAAAATTATCACCATCGAAGATCCGGTGGAATACCGGCTGAACGGCATTAATCAGATTCAGGTCCAGCATGACATCGGCTATGATTTTTTAACGGCGTTAAGAAGTATTCTCCGTCAGGACCCGGATGTGATCATGATCGGTGAAATCCGGGATGCCGAAACAGCGCGTGTTGCCATGCAGTCCTCGCTGACCGGGCATCTGGTGTTCAGCACGCTTCATACCAACGATGCGCCGACAGCCTATACCCGTCTGATCGATCTGGGCCTTCAGGAATATTTAATCAACTCCTCCATGATTTCCGTTATTGCGCAGCGGCTGGTTCGAAAACTCTGCCCGGAATGCGCCGTGCCTGAAAACACGGATGATGCCACCATTCGTATGTTCGCACTGGATGCCCTGGCGGAGAAGTATGGCGTTAAAGAAATACGGATCAAAACGGCAAAGGGGTGCCCTTTGTGTAACAATACCGGCTACAAGGGGCGGGTGGGGATTATGGAATATTTGCGGTGCACGCAGGAAATAAAAGCATTTCCGAAAAATTCCTCTTTTCCCATGGCGGCCAGGCGCTATATGGCGGAAGCCGGCATTCGGCATCTTGCTGAAGACGGGTTTTTAAAATGCATTAAAGGCATCACGACCATGGATGAAGTGCTGAGGGTTGCCGGCTGATGAACCAGTATACCTATACGGCATATGATGTTTCCGGCGCCCGGCACCAGGGGGAAATCTCGGCCATCAATTCTCAGTCCGCGCAGTTCAAAATTAAGGAACTGGGCCTGGTTCCCATAAAACTGGAGTCCCTGTCGGCCTTTCAGGCAAAAGTGTCTTCACGGTTTCAGATTTTGGAGCGGATCAAACCCGGGCTGTCCGATGTCGAATTTTTTTCATCTCAGATGTCGCTCTTGCTGAAAAATGGCATCCGGATTGATAAGGCGCTGGGAACAACGATCAAGACCATCCGGAATTTGAAATTCAAACGTGCCGCAACGCAAATTCATGGCGATATCCGCTCGGGGATAGCGCTTTCCAGGGCCCTGGAAAAATTTCCGGATATTTTCGATCCCATGTATGTCAGCATTGCTTCAATCGGGGAAGCAACGGGAAAGCTGGCCGGCGCCTTTGAGCAGATTGCGTCGAATTTGAGCTTTCGCAAAAATGTTCGCTCCAAAACCCGGCAGGCTTTGATTTACCCCGCCGTGATATTCATGGTGTGCGTGTTGTCCATCGTGTTTATTTTTAATTTTGTCGTGCCCAAGTTTGAAGTGCTGTTTTCCGGAATGAAAACGCTGCCCATATACACGGATATCCTGCTGACGGTCAGCCGGTATTTTACGAAATATCAGTGGTGGATATTGCTTCTGGTCGTGGGCATTCCCTTATGGGTCAAACAGATGAACCGGATCCAGTTCGTCAAATCCCTGATGGATATGCTCTTGATTAAAATCCCCGTGTTGCGGTATCTTTCCTATTCGCTGGAAAATCTGCGGTTTGTTTCCTCGATGGCGATCCTGATGAAAAGCGGCGTTCTTCTGGTGGACGCCCTCGGGTATTCCATCCGGTCCGTTGGTAACTCCGGGATTCAAAAGCAACTCTTATCGGCCAGGGGTGAGGTTAAGCAGGGAAAAAAACTGAGCGAGGCATTGGCAAGAACCGGCTTTCTTCCGGATATTTTTATCGGTGTCATCGAGGTGGGCGAGCAAACGGGGAATTTGATGGAAATCTTCACGGACATGGAAAACCGATTTAAGGACGATTATGAGAATCGGCTCAGTGCAATGATTACCCTGCTGGAACCCATCATGATTCTGGTCATGGGATTGATCGTCGGCTCCGTTGTCGTTATCATGCTGCTGAGTATCGTATCCGTCAATGATCTTAATTTTTAATGAAATATCATGTGGAAAAATCCATCCCCCGGGTTTACGCTCATCGAGCTCATGGTTGTTTTGGCCATTGCGGCCCTGGGGGTTTCGCTGGTTACCCCCAATATGATCCGGGCTTATGAGAGTTTCAAGGTTTCGGCGGACGAACGTAAATTATCGGAGATGCTGGCGTCTGTCCGGATGAAGGCTTTTTTTCGGAACAGCGCCTATGTCATCAAACTGGAAGGTAATACATTTATTGTGGCGAATAAGGGTGTGCAGGTCAATTTTGATCATATCACGTTCCCCCCCCAGCAGTTTACGGTAAATGAACACGGCTTTTCGGATTTGCCCCGGATACGGTATCAACTGTCGAACCAATCCGAAATCAAGACGATTGAAAACAGTTTCGGCGCTCCGTGATATGGTTTCCGCTTCTCATGTTTTCCGGAATCCAGGCGGATTCACCCTTGTTGAAGTCATTATCGCCGCGGTTATTTTGTTTTCAGCCCTGGCGATCGGCTCTGTCGCGCATCGGGCGTCCATTCGGATCATTGAAAAATCAGCCGCTGTCATTGCGGTTTCGGATGCGCTGCCGTCCATTGTCGAAAATATCAAAGCAGAGATTTTTGACAACAAGGATTCGGGAACCGGGCGGTACGGAAAAGATATCGTTTATTCCTGGTCGGCCGCTGAAACCAAATCCTCTCCGGACATTCTGGGCGAGTTTGACGAATCGACGGGTGGCATGGAGTTTGGCCGGTTTCGCATGGCCATGAAAACAGTAACGGCAAAGCTGACCTGTTCATTATATGGCCAGGCGCGCGTATTTGCTTACGAATACCAGGAACTGGCATGGGCTCCGCAAAATCAGATGCCTCACAGGGCTTTACCGAAGGCGGCCAGCAGGGCTTTACCCTGATTGAAGTCATTGTGGCGACAACAATCCTTGCCCTTGCAATTTATCTTGCCTTAACGGCGTATGCTTTTTTCGGGGATTCCTGGCGAAAAGGAAGGCTGTCCGATACCCGCTCTCTGGATTTGTACCGGAATCATATTCTGTGCCGATCCGCGGTGGAATCCATCTGCGATTACTATGTCACGGACCCGTCAAATGAAAGAAACGGTATCCATTACCCCTATTTTATCGGGGCCGGCAATGCCATTGCCTTTGTAACGCTGTCTTCGGTTTTTGTAAAAGGCATGCCCGCCGCGGCCAGAATTCGTACGGTCAATACCGAATCCGGCGGACAAAAACTGATATATGAAGAAACGCCGCTGCTTGGCCAGTATATCCGCTATGAGGACCGTGTGCCCGAGTATGAAAATCGGGTCACCTTGTTTGAGGATGTGAAACAGCTTCAAATCCGCTATTATGGTATCTGGGAGCGCCGGTTTATTGAAGCGACGCAGGATTTTGAGAATGTGTATCGATGGCAGACCGAATTTTATGGAAAAGACAAAAAAGCGGTTCCGGAAATCATTGAATTGACGGTGTCCGGCAAGGCGGAAGAGATCGTTCTGACATTGCCGGTCAAGTCTTCGAATCCATTTAAAGCTTCTTTTTTTCTGCCTGAAATTCAGGATAACCAATAGATGTTAAATTCGGGCCGCCGGTTTTGGAAATCATGAATCAAAAAGGTTATGCACTGCCGGTGGTGATGGCCATTTCGATGATCATCGTGATCATGACGCTGAGCATTGCGTTTTCAACACGTCAGAAAATCGCCATGATTTCGGAATTGAAAGACCAGGGCCAGGCCCGTCTCAAATCGTATTCAGCGTTAAATGAAGTGTTATATAACATGCTCACCTCGAATTTTACACCAACGGGCATTAAGATTTACCTGCCAGACGGCAAGTGGAAAATCTGGAATCTATACGGAGAGCCCATTGCGCTGGATGACTCGGTCTCGGTTAAGCTTCGGGATGTGGCCGGCATGGTTTCTCCGGTGACTCAACCCGGGTATCTGGCCGCGCTTTTGTCCGGAACTTCCGCAAGCACAGCCGGCATCAATTCATTTCTGGACAAACTGGCGGACTGGCAGGATGCGGATGATTTAAAACGGCTGAACGGCGCGGAAGCCTGGGATTATCAGGCAGCGGGGTATAGCTACACCCCGCGGAATTTTTATATTCAAACGATAGATGAGATCCGTCTGATAAAGGATTTTGACGATTCCCTGTTTGATGCCGTCCGGGGGGATATCGTGTATTGGGGAAGTGATCACGTCAATTATCTGACCATGAGCGACAAAATGCTTCACGTCCTGCTGAAAAATGATAAAACAGTGGATGCGCTGTTAAAAATGCGGGGGGACCATGTCCTTACCGGAGATTATTTTTCAGCGTTGACCGGTATTCCACGTACGGAAATGGTATTTCCCGCTCCGTCCGGTTTTATCCGGATAGAGGTTACGGCGCGGCAAAACGAGGCTGTCGATACCATCGGGGTGGTTGTCGCCAAGCGCGAGACACATACGCAACCTTACATGGTGCTGGAATGGAATCGATAAAATTATACAAATGGCTGGGCCGATGGCTGTCCGGACGGATTCTCTATATCGGAGACCAGCTTTTAATGATGGATGGGCACGGCGCCGTTGAAACAGCTTCCGAGGAAGATATCCCCAACGCCCGGGTGGTGGTTGTGGGAAAAGCCCATTATTTTGAAACGGTAAAGCATTTTCCGTTTAATAAAACCCGGGAAATTAAATCGGCCGTGCTTCTGGATCAAAACGCGTATTCGCCGTTTTCCACAACCCGGTGCTTTATCCGGAAAATCCATCAAACCGATGACGGTGCCACGGTGAACCTCTGGTTTATTTCACCCGAAGCCGCGGGCGTGCTGGAAAAACAGTTTATTTCCCTGGTGATTCCGGAAACAGCCCTGTTTTCTTTCCACTCCGGTCATTCGTCACGGATTTATGAAGTTGATCTGAATGGTCAATTTTTATTGTCCTGGGTTGGCAACAACGGTGCTGTTCAGAGCCTGCGGTCGGATAATGACGGAACGGATCTGGACGCGTTTCGCAGATCCATCGGCAGGGATGCGGCGGCGTGTCCGGTTGCCAAAATAACGGGGCAGAAAGACTATGCCGTATTTCTGTCCGAAACCATTTCGGGCCTGCCTTTTAACGGCTTGTATCCGTTTGCCAATTTCAATCCGAATTCCGTTTCACTGGATTCCCGCATGCTGAAACGGGGTATTTATGGCGCGGCGGCCTCTTTTGCGATCTATTTGACTTTGTCCATGGCAATGCCTTATTGTGTTGAAAAACGGCTTGAAAAAGAGGACACTGCGATTTCCGCGCAAAGTGTCGAATGGGTTGAAAAACAAAATGAAATCGACCTGGCGGTTAAAAAACAAAATAAACTGGCAGACCCGATTAACGCTTATCCGTCGAAATATATGCTGATGACACTTTTATTGAAAGTCATGACGCCGGAAGCCAGAATTATACAGATGACCGTTTCGAACAACCGGGCGGAAATTCGCGGCGAAGCCCCTAGCGCGACGGATTTGCTGACGACGCTTTCCGAAACCGGGGGCATACGGAATGCTCAGTTTATTTCTCCTGTTCGCAAAGAAAGCAAGACCGGACGGGATATGTTTACGCTCAGTTTTGAATTCAATGAGAAAAAATGATCGAACACCCTGTTTCAAAAGGCATCGGGGATTAAGGCTGGATGCAGTTATCCGTAAAATATAAAATTGCCCTGGGATGCATCCTCCTGATTTTGACGGTTCAGTACGGCTTGATGCCGCTTTACGACTGGCGGGAGGCCGCGATAGCGCATATCCTGAAGCTGAACCGGTCCGTTGCGCGAAAAAAAGATCTGCTGAGCCATGTCAGCGATATTAAAGACGGGTGGCAACTGGCTATGGAGCGGCTTCAGGAAATCGAGCGGTATTACCAGACCGGTTTTTCGGATCCCCAGGCCCTTCAATTGGGGCTTCAGAAAAAAGTTGAGAAGATATGTTCGGAAGCAGGGGTAAAAATATTGAATATGGACTGGCTGCCCGTTTCCGAAGGCGATGTCATCCAGGCACCGATCAAATTGCGACTGGAGGTTGTTCCCGATATGCTCTATAAGATTCTGTGCGATATGGAGAACGATGCGCTTTTTTATTCGATTGATATCCTGCGGATAACGGCCAGACCCAACGCGGAGACGTTGACCGTTGAACTCGATATGTCATCCTACGGCATTAAGGACGCTCCATCGATAAAGGCGGGGAAGGGCAGATCCTGATCCACAATAAAGATATCTATGTGAAGGCGGAATGCCAATGTTGAATAAAACCGTTTATACCCTTAATATCGTGCTTATTCTGTTCTGGTCGTTTAGTTTGAATGCCCTGTGGCGACAGATATCCCATCAGGATAACAGGAGCATTGCGGAACATGACATTAAATGGGTTTCTGTTCAAAAAGCCACTAAAACATGGGAGCCTGACGCGCGCAACCTGTTTGATACAAAACCGATCGCGCTAAAGAAGGCAACGCCGGAGGTTGTGGCGCAGAATCCGGAAGATGCTTTGAACGAGAAGGGGCTTGCGGACGTAACATTGAGGGTCCGGGGTATTTTTACATCGCGCCAGCAGCGTTTTGCGGTCATCGATAAGGTTTCGAAAAAGACTTCAAAAAAAGAATCCGTCAAAGTTTCCGCGGGAAGTGTCGTTGCGGGTTTTACCGTCAGCCGGATTCAGCCCGATGTCGTGACCCTGGTTTATCCGTCAACCGGTGATACCGTGATCTTGAAAATATTCAAACCGCTTCAGGACTCTCCGGCCGGGCTGCCCGGAAACTGAAATTATTATCATGGCTCATCATGCCGTGAAACAAAAACATTCCGATTTGTAAGCGTATTTTCCGGTACTGTTGCCGTGGTTCAGTTACAATCTGTTAGTTTAAATGAGCGACAAATGACAAACTTGATGTTTCGCGTTGTAAACGCATTGGGAGTTGGGCGTTTGGGTACCCGGCTTCCGCTGCTGTTTTTGTGTATTGTGTTGACAACCGTTTCCTGCGCCACGCCAAAGGAAAAAACAAGGCTGAGTGTTTACAATAAGCCGGCTGGGGCTTCTGGCGAAGAGGTTGCGGGGACTCCGGCCGGTCCGGCGACAGAGCCTTCGAGTTCAAAGCTGCCCGAGGCCGGGACGAGCATGACCCTGATCCCGCCGATTTCAGGCTCCTTTGCCGTCAATAAAAATTTACCGGATTTAAAAAACCGTTTCAGTCCCACCGAAGAAGTGACGGTGTCCGTGGATACGATACAGCTTTCGGATTTCATCAATTATATTTTTAAAGACCTGTTAAACGTCAATTATATCCTGGACAGCAAGGTGCCGGCCCAGGAAAAACTGAGCCTGAATTTGCAGGATCGGGTTACCAAGCAAAAACTCTACGGCATTGTTTCGGATATTCTGGCAAGCTACAATACGATTGTCCGGGAAAAAGGCGGTGTGTATTACATTGTGGCCGGTACCCCCCAGCAGAGCATCGATTTGGGAATCGGTTCCGCCTACAGCGATGTTCCCGAGACTACCGGGCAGGTTCGCCAGCTTGTTCCGATCCGGTATGCACCCTTAGGTACGCTGGCGCAGATGCTGGCCAGCACGCAGGGGATTCAGGTGAACAGCATGCAGAGTGAAAATATTCTGGTGTTGCAGGGTACGCGGGAAAACGTGCTTCAGGCGCTTCAACTCGTCGACGCGATCGACCGGCCGGTCATGCGCGGCAAATTCGGCGTTATGTTCAAAATCGCTTACTGGGATAGCAAGGATTTTGTGCCCAAGTTAAAGGACATTCTGTCTCAGGAAGGCATTCCGGTGTCAACGAATGCTACGGAAGGCGGATTAAGGCTGATTCCGATTGATCGCTGGCGGATCATTCTGGCGTTTGCCGCGCAGAAAGAGTGGATAGATCGCCTGACATACTGGGTCAAAACACTGGATATCCCGGAGGAAAAGGATGACAATCAGTTTTTCATCTATTTTCCTGACAACAGCCGTGCAAAGGACCTGGGTGATACTCTCACAAATATCATGGGTCTTTCAAACGCCAAGCAAAAAACGGTAGAAAAAACCAATAAATCGGATTTGACCAAGCAGGGAGCTCAGATGAGGCAGCCCGCCATGAGATCTCCCGCCGCTACCGAAACGTCATCGGTCAATGTGGCTTCCGAAACTTCATCAGGAGCAATTTCATCCAACATGGCCTCCATTGCGGATCGGGTTTCCGTTACGGTGGATGAAAACCGGAACGCCCTGGTCATATACACCACACCGATGTATTATAAATCCATCGTGTCCCTGCTGAAACAGATTGATCTGATGCCGCCCCAGGTGCTTTTGGAGGCAACGGTGGCCGAAGTGACGCTGACGGGTTCTCTGGCTTATGGCCTGGAATGGTATATACAGCATTCGGGTTTTGACCTGACCGGAAGTTTGAATATCCTTCAAAAGACGATCGGTGCGGGGGGCCTTGATTATTCACTGGTCAATACCGCCAATACATTCAAGCTGCTGATCAATGCGCTGGCGACGGAAAACAAGATCAAAGTGCTTTCCAGCCCCCGTTTAACGGTTCGGGATGGCAAATCCGCCAGCATCATTGTGGGCACCGAAGTCCCGGTGGTTACCGGAGAGGTGAGCACCACACCGACCGCTACCACCACCGGAGTGGTACGTGCTATTCAATACAGGGTAACCGGCATCACCCTTCAGGTAACCCCGACGGTTCATTCCAGGGGGGTTATGACATTGCAAATAATTCAGGGGGTCAGCGAACCGGCCTCCAATGCCACATCCGGCATTGATTCTCCCATGATTTTAAACCGGAACATCACTACGGAAGTGGTGGCTGCGGACGGTCAGACCGTGATGCTGGGAGGGCTGATCAAGGAAAACGACAGCCAGACCTTGACACGGGTACCCTGGATCAGCGATATTCCCATCTTGGGGAATTTGTTTAAAAATACATCGAAAGGTAATAATCGGACGGAGCTTGTCATCATGATTACCCCGCGCATCATCCGAAGCCCGGAGCAGATCGAAGATATGCGCTCAGTAATTTTACATAATTTTGAAGAGATCACCATAGAAGATTCAAAGCAAGATGGGACGGTCACCCATTATGATGAAAATTAAATTGCATCCACCATATCCAGTCACAGGTTTTCAGTATGACATTTAACAAAATCCTGCGGTGGATTGCCGTAACGGCAATCTACGCAACACTGATTATTCCGTTTATTGTCACGGATTCATTGATATTTCCGTTCATAACTGGAAAGAATTTTTTTTTCAGAATCGTTGTCGAAATCGGTTTTGCAGCATGGTTGCTTCTTGCGTTGCGGGACGTTGCGGTAAGGCCGAGGATGTCGGTTTTGCTCGGGGCTTTTACCATATTTCTTGCCGTGATCGGTGTTGCTGATATATTTGGCGACAATCCTTGGATAAGCTTCTGGTCAAATTTTGACCGTATGGACGGCTATATTACCACCCTGCATTTGTTTCTCTATTTTCTCATGGCCGGCAGTTTGTTATCCGAAAAACTCTGGATGCGGTTTTTAGAATGCTCGGTCGCAGGATCCGCTCTGATGTCTATCTCTGGCATATTCCAGTTTATGAAGATTGTCGGGCCGGGCGTACGTCTCAGTACAACGTTCGGCAACGCTTCGTACCTTGCCATCTATCTTGTTTTCAACATATTCTTTGCCATTCTGCTGTTTGTGCGCGACCGTATCGTGTGGAAACGCATACTGCTTGGATTTGCCATGGTGCTAAATGCCTTTGGTCTGTATTACACGGCAACTCGCGGGGCAATACTGGGTATCGCAGGCGGTCTTTTGCTGTCGGTCGTACTCATTGACCTGCTGGATAAGAAGAAGACGTGGAAAAAAAAGCCGTCGGTATATGCGTTAATAGCTGTTGTGGTGATAGCGGCTGTGTTTATCACGAGAAAAGACTCGGCGTTTATTAAAAACAGTCCTGTGCTTTCACGTTTTGCCAACATATCATGGGCTGAGTCTGATGAGCGGCAACTTTTATGGCCCATTTCGCTACGGGGCATTGCAGACCGACCGGTGCTTGGCTGGGGGCAGGAAGGGTTCAACAGCGTATTCGGCGCTCATTTTAGCCTGCGATTGACCAGTGCGTGGTTCGATCGTGCTCATAATATCATACTGGACTGGCTCGTTACCGGTGGCATCCTTGGCCTTATGGCATATCTGTCTCTTTTTGCGGCATCCCTGTGGCTTCTCTGGAAGAATGCAAGGGATTTGTCCCTTGCCGAAAAAGCGCTGTATTCAGGGCTTATGTTCGCATATTTCTTCCATAATCTGTTTACATTTGATAATATTGTTAGTTATATAACATTTGCGACATTACTGGCGTTCATTCAATTTAAATCAACGGAATATGTATCGCCATCGGACTTAGATGTAAAAAAGGATACCGGTCGGGATACGGTTGTTATAGGTACAGCAATTTTGATGGCGCTTATGCTCTCTCTCTATTCCTTTAATTGGAGCTGTATTGAAACAGCCCGACTGCTGGAGCATGCAGCGAAAGCAAGAGCTGCCGGGAATCTGTCACAGGTCCTGTCCGATTTCGAGCAGGCGCTGTCGCACAATCATGCAATGGGAAGGTATGAAGTTATTAAACCGCTTCTATCGGCGGTAGCACAAATGAGCGCTTCAGGTGTACAGCTAGATACGAGCCAAACATTCTATGAAATATCAAAAAAGGCCATTGAAACCTGTACTGCGCGGAATCCAGGCAATTTGCGGAACAATGCTCTTGCCGCCGATTTTTACCAGGCCTATGGTGACAAAGTGATGGAGGAAAAATATCTGCTGAAAATCGCGGAGATTTTAACAAACGTTCATGTGCTGCAGTCGCAACAAGGCACGAAAGTTGAATAAACTTGAAAGTATACGGTGTCTGTTGAAGTCATGTACTGGAATGTAGATTATCCATTCATGGTCTTGATTAGTGTTCCGGACAGATCATCATGAGAGCTTAATTTGGAAAAAGGGGGGATAATATACGTGGTTCAGTTGCTGCAACCTCGATATCCCTCCTGGTGCCCATTATCCAAAAGGGTGAATCGTTATCCATCGCAATGACCGAAACGATGATCGCTGTCTCAATATTTTTTGCATTTTGGACTTGATAACAGTAGAAGGGTGTGGTATGCCAGCAAATAACAAAGGAAGATAAGAAATTGGAAATTGAGCGAATCGATTGTAGGTTATTTGGTAACAAGAGAAGAATAATTCGGTGGAAAATGGGGGGGTGATAGCAACAAGCATTGTTTAACCAGGTAATATTTTGGTAAAAGGTTAATTAACATATCTACATTGGGAGGAAAAAAATGAAGCAGATTAAAATGTTTTTAACAGTTTTTTTTGTCTTAGGTTTCATGACAGCTACAGTATCTGCGGGTACAATGGGAGTTAATAATGGTACCGCAGCAGATGCAATTAAGATTGCACGTGAGGTGTTGGGCGTTTCCCGTAATGTTACTGCTTCGGGAACAACAGCTAGCACGACAACCGCCGGAGTTGCGTATTTATTGGGGGGGTCTGTACCCCTAGGCGGTCAAGTAAGATTCCAGGTGAGTCCAGGCATATCTTTTAACACTCAATTGATAAATTTGTGCTTGGCTAGTAGCACCTCGACGGATCCAGCTAATTCAACATCTGTGGATTCAATCACGCCTTCTACAGGCGCTTTAAATGTAACTTTTAACTCTGCTGGTGTGATACCCAGCGGACGTCTTCTGTATTTGAGTAACAATGCTTGTACAGTGGCTCCAGCTACTTCCTTTACAGTTCCTGCGAACGCCGCAGTTGCAATGTATGCAATTAACGCTGCAATTGTAGGTTCAGGTTTAGATACAGGAGCCGCAGTGAATTTAGTAAATGTCGCCCAGCAAACTACGACTACTCTGGCATCATCAAAATTGATTGGTATTGATTATTTGGCAGAAACCTCCGGGAATCCCAAGGATGGAACGCATTTTGTTCTGAGTCCTCCAGGTACAAATCTTATTGCGGGAGCATCTAATAAGTTTACAGCTTCCTCGACAGCAGCAAGCAGCTTTACAGTTCCTATGAGTACGTATAGCGTTAACTATACCACGGCTATCAACCTGACTGATACCGCTGCTTGGCAGGGGGTGACAAGGGTTTATGCGTCTACCGACAACGCAACCTGTTCCCATGCTTTCAATTCGGCTTCCTCTAACAACACTGCTCTGGTAGGTACGGTTAGTCTCAACAGGACGTCCTATATAAACGGTTCAGGTGTTGGCAATGATTATAGTGATGCCCTTTGTATTCTGGCTTCTGGCAACGTGACATTGAATAGAAGGACCATAAGCGCATCAGTTTTTTTTACAGCAAGCTCGGGTGGTTTAGCTCCGTCAAATATTCTCAATCAGCCTGTAATGATGTGGCAGCCAAACGGGTATCAAGCGTTTAACCCATATATGTATGTTGGCGCCGACCATACGGTTGATGTATTCAACAGGTTCTACAATAACTCTACAGATAACGCCCAGGTTTTTGTAGAAGTATTTCCTGCAGACGGAAGTGCAGCCCAAACCTTTACACTTGCCTCCATTCCTGCGAATTCGGCTGGACTTTATTGGGCCTCTGACATTGGGGCGCTTGCCTCTCTGCCTGTAGGAACTTCGTATGCAGCGCGTTTTACAATCACAGCGAATCCTGCCTCGGTAAATGGTGTTTCCTTCTTCAAGAGAACTGAAGGAGAACGCCAGCTCGCGCTGTATAAAAACGTTAACTCATTAGATACGTATCTGTCGGAGTAGTATTGCTTTAACGTATTGTGCTATATGTCTAAAAAAGGAGGGGATGCAGGGTTGTCCTCTCCTTTTTTTGTGCTAAATTTTGGCATGTTGCTTTTCATGAAATTGTAAAAAACTTGTTTTTATTTAATTTGCAGGCTGAGGTATGAACAATCTGCAGGCATGATATAACAGCGATGACGAAGATACCTAAAAAAATTAAAAACAACAATCGGGGGGCATCCAGCAATAACAGGGCGGTTATTCATCAATATCCGTCGTTCATGGAGTTTCTGATAAATCTGTCCCGCGGCATATCAGAAAACAGTTGGGCAATATGGATGTCGGTTGTACTGCTTGTGGTTGCAACAGTGGCGATTTTCCCGGTTATTGGTGATGACAATGATATCTGGTTTCATCTGGCATATGGCAAACAATATATCACGCATTTCACCTGGCGCATCGATCAGACCCAGTTTTCCTGGACTCCCGTGGATGTGTCCAACTGGATATACGGTACCTGGCTCGGAAGCTCCTTGATGTATCTTGTCCACGAACTGGGGGGTATCGGCGGCCTGTATATCATGCAATGGTTTATTTTGATTTTGACGTTGTTGATGATGGTCCAGTATGCCCGGCTATTAAAAGATCGTCTGGATATGTTCCGTCTGATGAGCCTGATGCTTATTTTCATTGTCTTGAAGCTCACCCAGGTATATCTGAAACCTCAATTGATCAGTACGCTGCTGTTTTCGATAACCGTTTTTATTTATTATTTTTCAATTCAATTACAGTACCAAAAATCACGCTGCTATTATCTGTACCCCATCATATTTTTATTGTGGGTTAATATCCATGGTGAGTTCATGGTCGGGCTGGCATTTCTGGGCCTTGCGTTGACGGGTGAACTGATTGCCGCGGCAATAGATAAAAATTATGATAAATTCAGGCACGTGCTGGTACCCTTTGGGGCGAGTGTTGTTTTGTCGTATGTTGTTATCCTGATCAATCCGGATGGCCTCAAATATCCGGTTTCCATTTTAAAAATGTGGGTGATGCAGCCGGATGCGGCAAGTCAGGCCAATATATCCGTGCAGAATATGTGGCACTCGGTTGGGTTCAGTGCCCAGAATTTTAATTTTGTTAATGCAGCGGATGCCATTTTGCTGATGGGAAGCATTTATGTTGTTTTCTGCCTGGCGGCGATTTACAAGACGCGACGCATCAATATTCCCATGCTTCTGATTAACATCGCCTTTTTTTACCTCAGCATGAATGCGGCGCGAGCGACATTGTTTTTCCCGATTGTCTGGTCTTACAGCATGTACACGCTGATGTCGGAGTCCAACCTGTGGGAAATCAAACAAAAACTTGCTCCACTTTTTATGGGTATATTTACTTTTGCGGCCGTGTACAGTTTGTATTTAATGCTGATTACCATGCCGTATGCCACATGGATGGGGTATCGGTTTGATGATTATATTCCCAAAAAAGCGGTTGATTTCATCAAGCGGTATCGTCTGCCGGGGCCGGTTTTTAATGATTATCTGCACGGCGGCTATATGATGTGGGCCATGTATCCGGAATACAAGGTATGGATCGATCCCAGATCTGGGCCATATATTAAAGAGGTTCTTCCGGACTGGCTGAGGATTACAGGGAATTTAAATGATGATAATTTTAAATATCTGACAACCAAATATCCGTTTAAAATTGCCTTGATCGGAATGTGGAGATGTGATGTTATTTTCTGGCTGTTGAAATCACCGGACTGGAAGCTGATTTATTTTGATTCAACTGCCGCAGTGCTCATCCATAAATCCGTCATTCCCGGCCTTCCTCCGGCGGCGTTGGATGCCGATGTTGGCACCATGCGGTTTGTAGATATTGATAACCCAACGATACTCAGCAACCTTTTTCAGTTTTATATTCTGGTGGGCCCGGCTTATGCACGCGATATCAGAAATATTTTTGAACACAATGTCAGCAACTGGCTGCAGGGAAAAAAGGAAAAACTGGCGTATATGGATGCGGTGATTCAACAGAAAGAGGTTGAACTTCTGAAGAAACAACAAGCGGCTGAAGGTAAGTAAAGGCGAAACGGTGTTTCGACCCAAGCATTTGTTCGAAATGATATAAAATTCAGATACGGTATTACAGGCATATATGGATAATCAGGATTACGACAGAACGTATGCGGCACAGCAGTTATGTCGCAGCCGTCAACCATTGCGACAGTTGCTCAAATATTTTTATCTGAATAACATTTTACGCAATGTGCGTGGACCAACGATTGATTTCGGGTGTGGGGCAGGTCAATTGCTGAGTCGGCTTCCGGCTGGGTCCATCGGCCTTGAAGTAAATCCCTATCTGGTGGAAGAGCTTCAAAAACAGGGCCTGAACGTATTGTTGTGCGATCCGGATGTTGATCAGTTTACCTTGCGCCAATTACCCGATCAGCCTTACAAGGCATTGGTAATGGCGCATGTACTGGAACATTTTACCGATGCATCGATAGCGTTACACCGGTTGCTGCAAGCATGCAGACTCCGAAAAATCGAGCGGGTGGTCCTCGTGCTACCCGGAATCAAAGGATTTAACTTTGATTCCACGCACAAAACCTTAGTCAATCGAGGCTATATTGAAGATAAAAAGTTATTGCGATGCGAGGGGTACGTTGTCAGCAAAATGTATTATTTCCCCATCGACACGGAACGTGTCGGAAATTATTTTACCTTTCATGAATTCAATATTGTCTATGATCTTATGAAATGATGTTTTTATAAAGCCAATAAACTAATCCGCCAACAAAATACCATGCCAAAACCATTGGTTTCCGTTCTAATCCCCCTGTATAATGCAGATCGGTTTATAGAAGACATGGTCCGGTCGGTACTGAATCAAAGTTATAGCAATCTTGAGGTTATCATTACCGATGACCGATCCACAGATGCGTCCGTATCAAAAGTGCTGCGTTTTAATGACCCCCGAATACGTCTGATCGTTAACGAAGAAAACCTGGGCCCGGAAAAAAACTGGAATAAAGCCTTGGCCGAAGCAAAGGGCAAATACATCAAGCTGGGCGGTGGTTCAACAGAAAGAGGTTGAACTTCTGAAGAAACAATAAGCTGCTGAAGCCAGGTAAAATTGACATCAAGGATGAGAAGCAAGAACGTTGGGTAAGGGTTTCAAAAGTCCAGGTTGTGATTGTACACAGTCTATGCATGGCCATCGCTGGGCGCGCAGACCCGGGTCTGGCGGGCGGACGCTGGGTGGACGCGCCCGCTTTATCGCTATCGACGACGTGCGCCATCCGCAGGCATTGAAAAATGTAGTCAGGCTACGATGGGCATCTTCGGCGTGGAAAGTTCGGGACCGTGACACTTTTATTGGCTGGGATCAGCTCACAGGCCCCACAGCCCCTTCCGGGATGATACCTCCATATCTTAAAGCCAGTTGCGACAAAAGATATATGATTTTTCTGTATAGTTTTAAAGTTGAGAAGCCCTATCTAAGAAAAGTACTGCTAAGAGGGGTGAAGAAAAATGATAACACAGAGACGATAAAATATCAGTCATGAAAAAAAATTAAAGATGAGGATTCTGAAAAATGTGTTAATCAGGCATCGCATGTTGCCAGGTGGAAAGGCAACCACTACCAGGAAGACAGCGGCTCACAAATATTCCGTAATCAAAAGATTGTTCAATTCATGATATGAAGGGAAGAAACCATCAAAACTGATAAGTTTCATATCATGGTGAATTGCTGTGGCTATTCAGATAGTGGCTTATCGGGCAACAACCACCGCAGCCAAATATGCGTATCCATTAAAATCATTGCAGTGCTTCCCAATCTTCAGGCGGGACAACAGGCGCCATAATATCTCCGAGGATTTTTCCTTTCCCCATAATTTTTGTTGACGGCTTTCTTTCTGCCTTACTGCCTTGCCTGATATCTTCCAGCAATAGGAATATTGCTTCCATGCGGGCATTAGGAGGCAATCGTGGTTGTTGTAACAGGCGGCCATATTGATCTGTTTCAAGTAATATTTTTTCTGCTTGCATATGCAAATCTCCAAAGGAAAAAAAGTATCATATTCATTATATCAGTAATATGTAAAGTGTCAAACAAATGTGAAGTATAGTGGTCCCCAATTTCCGAACAATAATTTAAGATGGTAACTCCTTCCGTTGAGCCCACAAAATCAGTGGAAAACTGGTTGAAAGCATAGATATGTCATGAGAAAAAATTAAAGATGAGTATTCTGAAAAGTGTGTTAACCAGACATCGCATGTGACCCAATACAATATCCGTTTTTGAGAGGATGTGTCTGTTTTCCGAAGCCGTCAGTCGAATCAGTTTCAGGTAATCATAAAATTGTCTGAAATTCAGCCGTGCGCTCCAGGATTGCGGGGAAAGTCGGAATGAGCACAGCGGCTCGTTGATGATGTAAAGATTGGCTTTGCAAAGAATCCTGATCCAGAAGTCCAGATCGATAACATAGGGCGCAGTTGTTCGATAATAGCCGACTTCTTTTAATAATTCCGCGCGAAATAACCCAGCCGCGGGTTCACCAATCGGATTGGCGCCGCTACGGATGATTCGTTTGATGACCTGTTTACCGTCGTACCATCCCTGAAGCTTTCCGAAAGACCGCTGAAATATTTTCCGACTGCTGGAATTGATAATATACCGGGAGCAGCTTACCAGCCCGACATCCGCATGGATCGGATTTTCAAGTATGGCTGCTTGTTTTGTAATGCAGTCCTTTTCAAGTAGGTCATCGCAGCACACCAGTTTGATATACCGCCCAGTGGCCAGGGATAAGGCTTTATTCCAGTTTTTTTCAGGCCCTAGATTATTTTCGTTAATGATCAGGCGGATGCGTGAATCCGTAAAGCGGGAAACTTTTGATACGGATGCGTCGGTTGATCGGTCATCGATAATGATAATTTCAAGATTTCTGTAGCTTTGTTTCAGCACGGAGCGGATCGTATCTTCTATATACGGGTTGGCATTATACAAAGGGATTAAAATTGATATCAAGGGCTCTGGCATTGCTTTTAAACTTCCTTGCTTAAATATTTTTCCGTACAATCCGTACAAAATAATGATCAATAGAGAATTTCTGAACGTTTATGCCAACGCGCATCAGGAAAAACCTTGATTCCGGTTTGCTGGTGAATTAAACTTGAAAACACGGCATCAACCGGGATAATTCATTGATTTTCTGCTTTAATGGTTGGTGCGTAACAATGTGTATTATTTCCATCTTGCATTTATATGCCTTTATTCAGTTTGCCGTCAACCTGAATTATGAGGGCAAAAAAGGGCAACTTCTAAACAGGATAGATGAGTGATTCAAAATGAATCCAATTAAAAACAGACTTTCTTTGTCAGTTGTGATTCCAGTATATTCCGGTGCTCAGTTTTTGGAAAAACTGGTTGGGGAGTTGAATGCTATTCGAATTAAATGGGCGGATGAAAACGCTGTTATTGCTTTGACAGAGGCAATATTCATCGTGGATGAGGCAATTGATCGGTCCGCGGAGATTCTTGATGAACAGGCCGGTGTTTACTCATGGATTACTGTACTGCATTTATCCCGAAATTTTGGTCAGCATCCAGCGACCACAGCCGGAATTTTACAAACCTCTGGGGATTGGGTCATTACGCTTGACGAGGACATGCAGCATCCACCGTCGAAAATTGAAGCGATGCTGCATAAGGCGGCCATAAATGGTATTGATGTGGTATATGCATGTCCGGAGCAGGCCGTTCATGAGAGCATATTTCGTGACTACAGTTCACGCATATACAAGAAAATCATTGGATATCTTGCCGGAAACGAAAATATCCAGTTGTTTAACAGCTTCAGGCTGATACGAGGATCCATTGCGCGTGCTGCAAGTGGCGTGTGCGGTCATGATACTTATTTTGATGTTGCCTTGTCCTGGTTCTCACAGCGGATAGGAACCGTCGAGATGGCTCTGAAAGACGATCGCGTTATTCAAAGTGGAAAAAGCGGTTACGACCTTCAAAAGTTGTTTTCCCATGCCCGGCGAATGATTGTTTCAACGCATATGAAAGCACTTCGGATTGGCGCGGTACTCGGGGCAATAGGATTGATTTCAAGCTTCGCTTATGGTGGCTATGTGTTATCCGAGGGACTTTTTTCCCATATGAATTCCGGGGCCAGAGGCTGGAGTTCATTAATGATTGTTGTGCTTTTCTTTGGCGGTGTATCGACGTTCATGTCTGGTGTGTTGCTTGAGTATATAGCAGTGATCCTCCTTCACACTCAGGGTAAGCCTGCTTTTTTTATTGTTGATCGTCGATCGGATGCCTTACTTTTGGAGTGGTTGCGAAGCGAAAGGACAACTTGAAGTATCATTTTCATTTGCGGGGGTAATCAGATGAATCATGAATAATTTGTCACTACTGCAAGTTTTGCCACCCATATTTCCGGCTATTGACTTGCCCCCCTGCAACCTTTATATTCATGCTGACTCATGAAAAATCAAAAGCGGGATGGCAAAGTATCGGCGTTTCACCTGCTCAAGATCAAGACATGCGGCACCGGAGCTTTTGGCGAAAACCGGAGCTTTTGGCGACAATCCAGACTGAATTTCGGTTTACGCAGATCGGCTCATGCCTGACAGGAGGATGATTATGACCAGCATCAAGATGGGAATAATCGGGATTGTAATTTATCTTTTGATATCCGGTTTTGTATTGCCTGCTCTGGCCGAGGACGGATTCACCCAGGCTGATCGCGAGCGCCTCGTGCGTGTGGAGGCAATCCAGACAGTCTTTATGCAGCAGGTGGACAAGCGATTCGAGGAGTTACGCTCCGATATGAACGCCCGCTTCGAGCAGGTGGACAAGCGTTTTGAGCAGATGGACAAGCGCTTCGAGCAGACGACCAATATGTTTTATGCACTGTCCGCCATTTTTACCACCCTGTTTGCGGCTGTATTCAGTTTTGCATGGTGGGACCGGCGCAGTATCCTGATAACAGCCAGAAAGACGGCCAGGGAAGAGGTTGAAGAAAGCACACGGGGTATTCGGGAGAACGCAATTACAGTTGAGCGGCTGGTTGAAGTATTGCGAAGCTTTGCCGAGAAGACCCCTGATCTAAAGGAACTGATGCGCCGGGCCAATTTGTTGTGAGAATAAGCCTGGCCTGTTCACTGGCTCTCATTCATCATCCATTTTCGGCCAGATAGAATTCATAATTATCCGCACCATAGACCCGAAATGGGTCAAACAATGGAGGGGCTGTATAGCCCAGTGAAAATCAGATGACGGAACAGAAAGCATTTGATGATTACGACAGCCCTTGGAAAGACATTCTGGAATCCTGTTTTCAGGAATTCATGACATTTTTCTTTTCGGATGCGGCAGGCGATATTGACTGGGGTATAGGGCATGAATTCTGGGACAAAGAACTGCAGCAGGTGGTTCGGGATGCGGATAAACTGGTAAAGGTCTGGCTGAAAAACGGTCAAGAAACATACGTTCTGGTGCATGTTGAAATACAGGGGCAAACCGATATCGGATTTTCCGAGCGGATGTTTGTTTACAATTACCGGTTTTATGATCGCTTCAGAAAACCGATCGTGAGTCTGGCTGTTCTGGCGGACGAAAGCAGGGATTGGCGTCCGGAGCGTTTCAGTTACGGGCTGTGGGGTTCAGAGACCGGTATTACTTTTCCCGCGGTAAAGATGATCGATTATTTGAATCGGTTGGACATGCTGGAAGCATCCGACAATCCGTTTGCTCTGGCGACACTGGCCCATCTGGAAACACAGCGGACGCGGCAAAATGCGATCATGCGTTTTGAAAGCAAGCTGCGTTTTGTCAGAAGTCTTTATGACAGGGGATGGACTCGTGAAAAGATCATCGGACTGTTTCATTTTATTGACTGGATCATGAGACTGCCCGATAATCTGGAAGACAGGCTGTGGGTTGAAATCCATAAAATCGAGGAGGAAGGCAAAATGCAATATATCAGCAGTGTGGAACGTATTGGCTATAAGCGGGGTTTGGATGAAGGAAAGGCTGAAGGGTTGACTCAGGGGTTGACTCAGGGGATTACTCAGGGGTTGACTCAGGGGATTACTCAGGGCCGGATCGAAGCCATCGCGCTGGGCCTGAGCCTGAAATTCGGTGATGATGCTGCGTTATTGCTGATGCCATCAATTCGAAACCTTCATGACACGGACCGGCTGATCATGATCAAGGATGCCATCCGGGCGGCCGTCAGCATTGATGAAATTCGACAACTGGTACTGGGTAAACAGGGACAGGCGTAACTCTTGCGCGGGTTCCTAAGCTTCTTTAGAATTCCATTCCTTTCAAGATCAAGACGAGCGGCACCGGAGCTTTTGGCGAAAACCGGAGCTTTTGGCGAAAACCGGAGCTTTTGGCGAAAACCGGAGCTTTTGGCGAAAACCGGAGCTTTTGGCGACAATCCAGACAGAATTTTGGCTTACGCAGATCGGCTCATGCAAAACAGGAGGATGATCATGATCAGCAACAAGATGGGCATAAGCGGGATTGTAATTTATCTTTTGATATCCGGTTTTGTATTGCCTGCTCTGGCCGAGGACGGATTCACCCAGGCTGATCGCGAACGCCTCGTGCGTGTGGAGGCAACCCAGGCAGTCTTTATGCAACAGATGGACAAACGATTGGAGCAGGTGGACAAGCGCTTTGAGCAAGTAGATAAGCGCTTCGATGAACTGCGCTCCGACATGAACGCCCGCTTCGAACAGATGGACAAGCGCTTTGAGCAGATGACCAATATGTTTTATGCACTGTCTGCCATTTTTACTACCCTGTTTGCGGCTGTGTTCGGTTTTGCATGGTGGGACCGGCGCAGTATCCTGATAACAGCCAGAAAGACGGCCAGGGAAGAGGTTGAAGAAAGCACACGGATTATTCGGGAGAACACAATTACAGTTGAGCGGCTGGTTGAAGTATTGCGAAGTTTTGCCGAGAAGACTCCTGATCTAAAGGAACTGATGCGCCGGGCCAACTTATTGTGACTCGATACAATATCCGTGATCTGCCAATATCGTTGCATCTCTATCAAAGGGAGATTGCTGTGGATCAAAGATCTTCAATTCATTGGCGCCAATCTTCGCTTTGATTACCCTTCCCCTCAGTTTGCTTCCGGCGGGAGAGGGTGCAAAAGAAAACGCAAATTTCGCCCGTTCACAGTATAACATTGAGGAGGTGATGAACAATATGGGTGTCTATCTTAACCTGATTGTCAAATTCAAGGATATATCACCTGAAAAATGGGAAACGACCTACCATGAAAGCGTGGTATTGCTGAAACAGTTTCCAGCCCCCTTAATGCGACTTTCCCGTGGACATCAGGAAACATTCATGCGGTATTTTTTTTCATCCGGAATCGTTCAGAACGACGATCTGGAAAATGAAAACTGGAAGATCGAGGGAGATTCAGTTAGTTGCCTGCATGCTGAATCCTTTCAACTGTACCGCCGAATGGAAAATAATTATTTCATCCAAAGAGAATTTTATGACAGAAATGTGCTGTGGGCAGACCAGGAATACCTTGGCTATATCGATGGTAATGGGGTAGATGTTTTTGGTGATAAAACGCAGGGCCGCCCCTATCATTTAGCAGTGCTGGCGGTAGGAATTCTGTTTGAATCACGATTTCCGGAAAGCATCTATTTGATTGGAGATATCAAACTGGGCTATACGCAAGAGGTCATTGCGTGGATGAATACGGTTTTGGATACCCCGGTCGTCATGCCGATATGTCTGGATGCCCTGCGATTGTATACCCGATTGAATACTCTATACGACGATTCATCCTCGTTGCTTCAACGATTTAGGGCACTGTTTCGCGGCACGGCCCAAGAGGAGCTGGCATTTTTCCTGGGACATGACCGGTCCGCCGTCTTTCAGGAATTGATACTGGAGTTTCATGCCTATTCCAGCTTGTCTCATGTCGGTGCAACCCGGCTGATAAAGCAGATTCTGGATGTGACGCACGATCTCAAGCTGCTGATCGATATTGTTTCAAAGGCAGGCAAAGGGGAGAAATTCAGCCTGGAAGAATTATTGCGGGTGTTATGCAATCAGTTTCTTACGATTGATGTCAATGAGCGGAGGTTACTATTTGGCAAATCAAATGAATCCTTGGAAACCATTGATGATGTGATCCGTCGTTCGATCATGACCATGACCGGTATCTGCACATATCAGTCATACTATATCGATCATACTGAGTTGTTGGAGATATTTTGCACTTACATCCCGGAAAATCGGGATTCATTCAATCAGGTTATTCTGGAATCCGAAACCAACTGTCGAAAAAAGCTGGCGGAAATCAGACACCTGAGCATGGCGGAAAATGAACACCAGGCAGCAACGGAGACGACACAGGGCCATGCCGTGGTTCAGTCTGGCATAAGACCAGTTGTCCGATCCAAACCGATTTTGCATGGGCAAGAATACATTCTGCATGAAATACAAAGTCAAAAAAAGGCGTATAAAGATTCGGAAGTTACGGTCAAACAGATGGGAACTAACCTGATGAAACAGATACAGGGAAAGCCTGATCTGTTTCAATCAGCCGATCCGAAATTTTATCTGAAAAACATTTCTCTGGGCAGTCAACACAATCAGATCGTCCTGCATGAATTGGCCTGGCAAAGAATCGATGAAGAAAAGAATATCGAGATACTGAAATATCTTATGGCGCTTTCATTACTTGCAAGCAATGAAAAATTTTTGTGTGACTGGCGGATATATATTCTGGAAAATCCAAATCTTTGGGAATATCTGCTGCCTGAAAAGAAATATCGAGAACAGCAACTTGCCCTTGCAGACTAAACTAAATATGATAACTTTTTGCGAATTGAATGTCAACCAATTGTCAGCGGGGATCTCAAGGGGGCATAAGGGGATATTTTGAGATGATGACTCGATTGAAACAGGAATCGGTCTTGATATTTTCGGCAACTTGTTGGATAAATGAGTCATTGATGGGAGGGTAACATTTACAGATCGTATGAAAAAAGGAAAAACGAGTAACTACCCTATATCTGTCACAGAATAGGAAACGCTATGTTTGATCTGACAAAAGATTCGGATCTCAAGGAAATTGGCTTTTATATCCATGATTTCTTGAACAAATACGGTTTCAATGATGGAAATTACATCTTGGAGGAGGAAGAGGAAATTGTTGAAGTACTCTGCCACAAAATTGCAGATGCTTTGGATGTTATTGTCAACAAATGGAAACCTTGTATTTTGCGTACAGGACATAACCCTTTTTATATTTTATTTGAGGATATTGAAACAGGCGAGTTAATCAGTTATTTCGACATGGAAGAAAGAGACAGGCGGAAAATTGATCTGAAAATTCACGAGCTATTTTTCTGAATCAAACCGACTGAACATGTCGTTATTCATGAAGAACTCATAAAAAGTCAAAATTGGGATGGTAACGTACCGGCGTTTCGCAGGCGGAACGCCGGTCAAGATCAAGACGAGCGGCTGGTTGAAGTATTGTGAAGCTTTGCCGAGAAGACTCCTGATCAAAAGAACTGATGCGCCGGGCCAACTTATTGTGAAAATGCATCGTCAACTTTGGGTGTTGCCAGCTATGCTGGAATCGCATATGTTGTCGCGACAAAGGGCAGATACCCGAAGGAAGAAGTCATAATTATAAGACATTGATTCGGAGCCGCCAAGAAATATCCGGCAGGCTGCAGGGTCTGAAAAAAATATCCGGTTGATCTTATCGTCTATACAAGCGAAGAATGGGAGGAACTCAAAGCCTTTGGAAGTTCTTTTATTCAGGAAATTGAAGAGAGCGGAGTTTCCCTAATATAAAAAAGGGAGTAAATCTTTAGTGCGGCTGGGCAATGCCGTGTAGCCCAGCGGGTATGAGCCCCGCTCCGGAAGGTTGGTCAACCATCAGGGCCGGCAGGTTGCAACAGGCAGCGGACATTAGAATGTCGGCCAAACATCTTAAAAATAATTCAGAGGTAAAGACATGCAGGTGGTAATCCTTTGTGGCGGTCTCGGGACCCGGCTTCGGGAAGAGACGGAATTCCGGCCAAAACCCATGGTCAATATTGGCAGTAGGCCCATTTTGTGGCATATCATGAAAATATATGCTCACTACGGCCATCATGACTTTATACTGGGGCTGGGCTATAAAGGTGAAATGATTAAAAATTATTTCTGCCACTATGAACTGATGAGCAATGATGTTACCATCGAGCTTGGAAAACCCGAGCAGGTTTGCATTCATCACAGCTACGATGAAGCCGGGTGGCGCATTACCCTTGCCAACACCGGCGAAAAGACGCTGAAAGGCGCACGCCTGAAAAAAATTGAAAGATATCTGACGGATGACACGTTTATGCTGACCTACGGGGATGGTGTCGGCAATATCGACATACCTGCCCTGATTGCGTTTCATAGACGGCATGGCAAGCTGGCAACCATCACCGGCATCAATCCACCGTCCCGTTTTGGACAGCTCAAGGTTTCCGGTGGCCAGGTTACGGCGTTCAGTGAAAAGCCTGTAGAAGGAGAAGGCGTCATCAACGGCGGCTTTTTTGTATTTAACCGAAAAATATTCGATTATCTGACGGATGACGACAATTGCGATCTGGAAGTCGGGCCGCTTGAAAAAATTGCTGCCGAAGGCCAGTTGATGGTCTATAAGCACAAAGGTTTTTGGGCCTGCATGGACACCCAGCGGGACATGGAATATCTGAACAAATTATGGGCGGAGAACCACGCCGGGTGGAAGGTGTGGTAAAATTACATGTTTGCCGACAATGAAAAATACAGCCCGCTTTGAGTTTATCCCAACTTCTCTTGAAGGTTTGACGGTGGTTCAAAGAAAACAGATCGCGGATCACAGAGGATTTTTCTGCAGATTTTTCTGTGCCGAAGAATTTGGGTCCGTTGGATGGAAAAAACCCGTGACGCAGATGAATCACACGTTGACGCTTGAAAAAGGCGCGGTACGGGGGCTGCACTTCCAGCAGCCGCCTCATGCGGAAATGAAGCTGGTAAGCTGCTTCAGGGGCGAGATATTTGATGTTGCCGTGGATATCCGCAAGGGATCGCCAACGTTTTTATGCTGGCATGGAGAAATTTTATCTGAAAAAAATCAAAAGAGTCTTCTGATTCCGGAAGGCTTTGCGCACGGGTTTCAGACCCTTCAGGAGAATTGTGAGTTGCTTTATCTTCATTCCGAGCCGTATCATGCAAGCGCGGAAGGCGGATTGAACGTCGCCGATACGGCGATAGGGATTGACTGGCCGCTGCCCCTTACCGGACTTTCCGGCCGGGATCAGGGCCATCCACGCGTACACGCGGATTTTATGGGCATCATATTATGAAATGTCGTCATTGCGGCGCCGAATTATCTCAGCCGTTCATCGATCTGGGATCAGCGCCGCCATCCAACGCCTATCTTACGGAGCGCACCTTGCGAAAACCAGAGAAGTGGTACCCATTGCGGGTGCTGGTGTGCGACTGCTGCTGGCTGGTGCAGACGGAAGACTTCGCCGATTCCCACGAGCTGTTTAATTCGGAATATGCCTATTTCAGCGGCTTTTCCACTACTTGGCTGGAACATTGCAAACAGTATGTGGCGGACGTGACTGAACGATTTGCGTTGACCCGTGCCAGTCATGTCGTGGAGGTTGCAGCCAACGACGGGTATTTGCTGCAATATGTGCGGGCCCGAAACATACTCTGTACCGGGATTGAGCCTACCGCCGGCACGGCGGCCGCGGCACGGGCAAAAGGGATTGACATTGTAGAGGATTTTTTTGGCGGGCGGCTTGCGGGCGAACTGGTTGCCAGGGGTAAGGCGGCCGATTTGATGATCGCCAACAATGTGCTGGCCCATGTGCCGGATATTAACGATTTTTTGGCCGGTTTTGCGCTGCTTTTGAAACCCGATGGCATCGCCACGTTTGAATTTCCCCATCTGCTCAGCCTGGCGTCACAAAACCAGTTTGACACCATCTATCACGAGCATTTTTCCTATCTGTCACTGACGGCCGTCAACCAGATCATGCAGCAAAATGGTCTGAATATTTTCGATGTCGAAAAACTGTCAACGCATGGCGGAAGCCTTCGCGTATTTGCGCAGCGATCGCTGTCCGGGAGTCGTAAAAAAATGACCCGGGTTTCGGACTTACTGGCTGAAGAAATGAACGCAGGGATGCAGACGCCCTCATTTTACAACGGGTTTCAGATAAAAGCGGATCGCATTAAAAATGATCTTCTTGTCTTTCTGCTGGAATTGAAGCGGACGGGGAAATCAGTTGCGGCTTATGGTGCTGCGGCAAAAGGCAACACCCTTTTGAATTATGCCGGCATCAAACCCGACCTGCTGCCTTATGTCGTGGATCGCAACCCGGCCAAACTGGGGAAATTTCTGCCGGGAAGCCGGATTCCGATCGTTTCGGAGGACCGTATCAGAAAGAGAAAACCCGATTTCATCTTAATCCTGCCCTGGAACATCAAGGAAGAAGTGATGGCGCAATTGGCGTATGTGCGCGAATGGGGCGGGCGGTTTGTGACGGCGATACCTGAGCTGGTGGATTTTTAGATGAATATAATCGAAACAAAGCGGGTATTGGTTACCGGTGCGGGCGGCTTTATTGGAAAGCACTGTCTGCCCATATTGATTGCAAACGGCTTTGATGTCCATTCGGCGGATGTTCTTCCGATAGAGAAGCGTCAGGGACTGTCTTGCCATCAGGCGGATTTGTTGGATGCAAAGCAGTGTGATGAATTACTCGCATCGATTCGTCCAACGCATCTTCTTCATTTTGCCTGGTACGCCAAACCTGGCGAATACTGGACTTCCCAGGAGAACATCCGGTGGGTGGAGGGAAGTTTGCACCTGCTGCGGGCATTTCACCGGAACGGCGGGCAGCGGGTCGTCATGGCCGGAACATGCGCTGAATACGACTGGAAATACGGTTACTGTTCCGAGTCTGTCACGCCGCTGTCCCCGATAACGCTATATGGCGTATGCAAGAATGCGTTGCAGCATGTATTGAACGCGTTTTCCCGGGTGACAGGATTAAGCAGCGCCTGGGGAAGGGTTTTTTTTCTTTATGGCCCTTATGAACATCCCAACCGCCTTGTTTCATCGGTTGTCTTGAATTTGTTAGGGAATAAAACGGCCCCGTGTTCACATGGCGGTCAAATCCGGGATTTCCTATACGTTGAAGACGTCGCATCTGCATTTGTGTCGTTGTTAACGAGCCATGTCAATGGTCCGGTCAATATCGCATCGGGCCGTCCGGTGACGCTTCGGGAAGTGGTGCTTGCCGCCGCTGATTGCCTCGGTGCGCGTGAACGGGTGGAATTCGGAGCGCTGCCCTCTTCGGACAATGATCCGCCGCTGATCGTAGGCGATAACCGTCGTTTAACCGACGAAGTCGGATGGCGGCCTGTCCATGATTTAGAAGACGGGATTTTAAAAACAGTGCGTTTCTGGCAGGAAAAAGCAGGTTATGAATAAAAATCCTTATAGATGTGGTTATGGGCAATCATAGAGAAATTTATCGCATTGACCGCCTTCCCGTGTTTCAGAATCGGATGTTCGAATCCGAGGCAGAGGCGCGAAATGCTGTTACAGGAGATCTCGTGCTTGTTCAGGACAGGCGGACCGGCCTTGTTTTCAATAAGGCTTTTCAGCCCGAGCTGGTGCAGTATGATGCTTGCTATCAGAACGAACAGGCTGTCAGCCCTGTATTCAGGGCGCATCTGGATCAGGCGGCCGCAATTATCACAAAATGCTTTGGGCGGAATTCACTCATTGAAGTCGGCTGCGGCAAAGGATATTTTCTTGAAATGCTTCAGGGCATGGGCATTGAAATAACCGGTTTTGATCCCGCTTACGAGGGAAGCAATCCGCGCGTCATCAAGAGATATTTTGAACCCGGTATCGGCATCCGGGCTGACGGAATAATCCTGCGTCATGTTCTGGAGCATGTAATGAATCCGGTTCTGTTTCTGCAAAAAATAAAGGATGCAAATGCAGGTAATGGCAGAATCTATATCGAAGTGCCATGTCTCGACTGGATTTGCGAACGCCGTGCCTGGTTCGATATTTTTTACGAACATGTTAATTATTTTCGCCTTTCTGATTTTCATCGTATGTTTGCACATGTTATTGAGGCCGGGCACATATTCGGAGGGCAATACATCTATGTGGTCGCCGAACTCTCCAGCCTTCGAACACCCCAGCGCGATCGCTCGGATGATTTTTGCTTGCCGGATGGTTTTCTAAATAGCGTCAATCGCTATGCCGCCAGCTTCAACAGTCCGGGCAGGGGATCGCGGAATACAGATTTCTTCCAGTCTGCTGTCTGGGGCGGGGCTTCAAAAGGTGTTCTCTTTTCTCTGCTTCTGGAGAGAGCCGGCGCCAGGGTCGATATTATCATCGACATCAATCCGGCAAAGCAGAGCAGGTACTTGCCTGCGACCGGCTTGAAAGTCCTGTCTCCGGAAGATGCGATGAAACGGCTTTCTCCCGGGGCGAAAATATTTGTAATGAACAGCAATTATCTGTCTGAAATCAAAGAAATGTCCTGCAACTCATTTGACTATATCGGAATTGATCATGACCAGTTTTGAACAGGAAGTAAGGGAAAGAATCGAGAAAAACGGTTGCAACCCGGAATTGCGCCAAAACGCTGACGCCTTTATGAAAGCATCGAATATTCCAAAATATTCCTATAATTTCACCTGGCTTGGCCGCCCCATCATTCAGTATCCCCAGGATATGACTGCCATGCAGGAGATTATCTGGCAGGTGAAGCCTGACCTCATCATCGAAACCGGTATCGCTCACGGCGGATCACTCATCATGAGCGCATCCATGCTGGCTTTGCTGGATATGGCCGAGGCCATTGGCACCGGGAAGGAAGCAATCCACCCCGGTCTGTCAAAGCGAAAAGTGCTGGGCATCGATATCGACATTCGGGCGCACAACCGGGCTGCCATCGAGGCCCACCCCATGTCCAGCCGCATCCGGATGATCGAGGGATCATCCATCAGCCCGGATGTGATTGCGAAGGTTCATGAGATCGCTTCCCGATACAGCCGTATTCTCGTCTGCCTGGATTCCATGCACACCCATGATCATGTTCTGGCTGAGCTGAACGCTTACGCTCCCCTGACCAGCTCAGGCAGCTATTGCGTGGTGTTTGACACCATCATCGAAGACCTGCCGGATGATATGTTCCCGGACCGCCCCTGGAGAAAAGGCGATAACCCCAAAACCGCGGTGCATGAATATCTCAAGACCCATCCGGAATTTGAAATCGACAGGAGTATTGAACACAAACTCCTTATTACCGTTGCGCCGGATGGATATCTGAAGCGGGTGGGGTAGACCAAAGAAGCATGCCTACAGCAGCCATCACTGATCAAGAAGAGATCAACATGGGCGCTTTACTGAAGATATGTCCGTTGTAACGTCAGCATGCCCCGATGTGAGCAGGAAAAATGTTAACATTTGATGTAAAACAGGAAATCATAGATTGTCTGAGTAAATCGCCAAAGCCTTTGAGGGTTATTCTGTTCGGTTCGTATGCGTCTGGAATACCACATGAAGATAGCGATATAGACTTGTTGGTTATTGTGGATAAAGAAGGAAAAGGCTATAATTATAAGGCATTGATTCAGAACCGCAAGGAAATATCCGCCAGGCTGCGGGATTTGAAAAAAAAATACCCTGTTGATCTTATAGTCTATACAAACGAGGAGTGGGAGGAGCTCAAGTCCTTTGGAAGTTCTTTTATTCGAGAAATTGAAGAGCACGGGGTTTTTCTTATATGAAAAAGGGAACCATGGAATGGCTGGAATTTGCTAAAAGAGACCTTGAAGCTGCAAAATTCCTTGTTAATTCACCTTATCTTGCAAATATTGTCCTTTTTCACTCACAACAATGTATCGAAAAATGCTTAAAGGCGTATTTGGAAGAGAGTGATATTAAAATCCCTAAGATTCATAGCGTTGTGAAACTCTATGCCATGATTCCAGAGGATGCCAAGATGTCTTTCAATATCAAAGAAGATGAACTGGATCTTGTTGATCTTGTTTATATTGATACAAGGTATCCCAGTGGGTTCGGTTTGCTTCCTTCGGGGTTTCCTACAGAGAATGATGCGGAAGAATTGCTCGCAATAGCAGAAAAAGTGTATGTGGAGATTACCTCGAAGATGTAGGGTTTTCGTTGGCATGTTCACGGCGGATCGCTTAACATGAGCATATCAGCGATGAAGGATTCAAAGATGGATACTGACGTCACGATTTTTATACCGGTTCGTAATGGATCGAACTTTATTGTGCAGACCATCCAGTCGATTATCAACCAGACATATCGAAATTGGAATTTGATTATTAAGGATAACTGCTCGACGGACAACACGAAAGCAATTGTCTCAACATTTTTATATGATTCCCGAATTCAATGGATTGAGCGCGATCAGGATGTAGGGTCGATTGGAAATTACAACAGTTGTTTGAAAGATATTCCGACACGGTATTATCTGATTTTATCCCATGACGATTACCTGTTCAGCCCGGATGCGCTGGAAAAAGCCCATCGTATTCTGGAAACCCATCCCGATATTCTAAAAGTGCACTGCGACATGATGTTTGTCGATGACAAAAACAGGTCTATCGCTCCTAAACACTTTGGCCGGGCCGGGGTGGTGGAGAGCGATATCATCGCCAGAAAATCCATTGTGTCCGTAAGAAACCTGTATGGAATTCCCCTTCTGATCAGATCAACCGCCATTAACGGCCATCGATACGACACCGCCTATCCGCATGCCGCCGACGTTGATTTTTCAATAGCCGTTGGGAAGGGTGCCTGCATTTACCACATACCGGAAATACTCATCGCAATTCGTTTTCACCGGCATAACCATACACATGGAAAATTTGATACCATTGCTCAGGAACTGAAACTTTCCGCGGAAAAAAACCAGATCGAACTGACAAAAATTGAACAACTGTCAATGGGTTTCTACAATCTATTCCAAAATGTAGCCAAGAGGCTGTTTTTTATTTATTTATATCATTTTCGGAAGTAGAGAAAGCCCGGTATGGAAAGGTTGCCAATGCAGGATTTCTGGAAAAACAAACGGGTGTTGATTACCGGCCACACGGGTTTTAAAGGAACCTGGCTTGTCCACTGGCTGAAGCTGATGGGCGCGCAGGTGGCGGGGTTCGCACTTTTACCGCCGACATCTCCCAGTTTGTTTGAATTATCCTGCGCATCGCAGGATATGATTTCCGTTGTCGGAGACGTGCGTGATTTAAAAGCGCTCAAAGACATTGTTTGTGATTTTCATCCGGAAATTATTCTTCACCTGGCGGCTCAGGCCCTGGTCAGGCAGTCCTACAGCGATCCCGCTGAAACCTATTCCACCAATATCATGGGGACGGTCCATCTTTTTGAAGCCGTCCGATCGTCCAAGGGGGTTCGGGCCGTTGTCAATGTTACCAGCGACAAATGCTATGAAAACCGCGAATGGATGTGGGGGTACCGGGAAACGGACGCTATGGGCGGGTATGATCCGTATTCCTGCAGCAAGGGCTGTTCGGAGTTGGTTACGGCAAGCTACAGAAATGCGTTTTTCAATCCGGATCAATATGATCGGCATGGCGTGGGGGTGGCATCCGCGAGGGCCGGGAACGTTATCGGCGGCGGAGACTGGGCAACGGATCGTCTGATACCGGACATTATCAAGGCGTTCATGCGAAATAGAACCGTTGAGATCCGCAGCCCCAATGCCATAAGACCGTGGCAGCATGTGCTGGAGCCTTTGTCCGGATACCTTTGTCTGGCGGAAAGCCTGTACCGGGAGGGAGCCCGCCATGCCCAGGCCTGGAATTTCGGCCCGTCGGAAAATGACGTGAAATCTGTCGGATGGGTAGTGGAACGGATGACATCGTTATGGGGCGGCGATGCCCGTTTCGAGATGGACGTAAAAGCCCATCCCCATGAAGCCGGATGTCTGAAGCTGGATTGCGCCAAAGCAAGAACCCTTCTGGGATGGTCGCCCCGGTTGAATCTGGAGCAGGCCCTTGAATGGACACTTGACTGGTATCGGGCATATCATAAAAACCCGTTGTCTTGCCGCGACATGATGACAGCACAGATTTTACGTTATCAGGAGTTGACGAACAATTCGTTAAAAGCACAGCGTAGCGGAAGGTCAGCTTGAAATTTCTGCCGGTTCATTACCAATTAGTACGTTTCTTACTTGTCGGCGGGTTGAACACCCTTTTTGGATATGCCGTCTTTTCACTGTTTCTATACCTGCACTTTCATTATTCAGTTGCGTCGTTTCTGGCGATAATCTTGGGGATACTGTTTAACTTTAAAACGTATGGCAGACTGGTTTTCAACCGCCGGGATAATTCATTGATTTATCGGTTCGTAATGTTTTATGCGGTTTTATACCTTCTTTCAACCGGCGGTTTATGGGCATTTAATCGCATGGGGGTCAACCTTTACTATGCAAACGCCATGATGCTGGTTCCCATATCGGGGCTGGCTTTTTATCTGAACAGACGTTTCGTATTTATATGAGGGGTGGCTGTTGGCTTGTCAGAGAAAAATAGCCGTGCTAGGGGCTTCGGGGTTACTCGGAAAAGCGATCTTTAACCGGTTTTGCAAGGAACCGGGGGGGGCGGAAGGGGTTTTTGCCATTCCCTGGAGCGAAATCGGTGTTCCTGATGTTGGTGCCGATTTACATCATCTGGAAAGTTATCTTGAAAAAAAGCTGGGCGATCTCTCAGCCGTTGATTTTGTCATTGCCAATGGGCTGATAGGCAGCGCGGATATAGATCAATTGATGTATTCAAATCTGGAATTTCCCAGAAATTTGATCCGTGCCGTCTGGAGGCATGCCGGTTCAAGATTCGTTACGTTTGGCACGATACATGAGAGGTTCTTTGCAGCAAGATCCCACAATCCCTATTTCATGTCGAAGTATTCGCTGAGCCAATGGATTTCCGAGTTTGACGCGCAATATCCATTGACTCACAGGATACTTCACCTTAGATTACATACGCTTTATGGATTACCGCTTCATCCCCGGATGTTTCTATGGCAAATCGCCGAAGCCTTGAAATCCAATACCCCCTTCAGGATGTCTTCCGGAGAACAGCTCCGGGAATACCATCATGTGGATGACATCGCGGAATGTGTTTGCCGTTTGTGCCGGAAACAATGGAATTGGGAGCCCATCCTTGAAATTAATTCCGGTGAGGCCATGCGTTTGAAAGATCTGGCTGCGGCGATTTTCCGGGAATTCAACAGGGAACATCTGCTACTGATAGGGGATATTCCGGCAGGTGAAGGGGAAAATAAAAGTGAGATATTTAATCGAACGAATGATGGGATATTGCCGTCATCGCGGAAACCGCTTGCCGGCGTTATCGACACATTACGGCAATATCTGAATATGGATGCTTCTCCAGGGCGAGAAAACACGCCCAACCCCTGATTTCATTTATATAAAGGGCGGAGGGTTATCCGTATGAATGGCTTCCCGGATGATCACGCGGGGCCGGAACTTGGAGTCATCAAATATCCTGCTGAGATATTCCCCCAGCACACCAAGAAAAATGAAGGTTGCGCTGTGAAGGAACAATGTCAGAATTACCAGTGTGGTAAATCCGCGGACTTCGTTGCCACCAATAAGGTATCCAATGAAATAAAACAGGGCCAAAGCGCCTGAAAATATGAACAACAGGACACCCAGACTACCGATAAGCCGCAGTGGTTTTTTTGAAAACGATGTTAATGCATCCAGCGCCAGGGCAAAGTAGTGCATGACCTTGAATTTGCTTTTACCGTTCAGTCGCTCATTTCTGTCGTACAAAACCGGGCATTGGTCAAAGCCGATAAATGACACCAGCCCCCTGAGATACAGATTTCTCTCCGGCAATTCCCTTAAAATGTCGACGACCTTTCGATCCAGAAGTCTGAAATCCCCCGCATTCTCGGGAATATGAATATCCGACATGGCGTTCAGTATTCTGTAGAAGCGCTGAACAGCAAATAAAAAAAGCTTTGATCCATATCTTCTGGACCGGACGCCATAAACGATGTCATGTCCCTCTTCCCATTTGGCAACAAATTCTGGTATAATCGCAGGCGGATCTTCCAGATCGGCGTCCATCTCGATGACGGCGTCTCCCGCCGCCAGGGACAGTCCGGCAAAAACGGAATTTTGATAGCCGAAATTCCGCGAAAACCGGAAGGCGCGCAGGTAGGGCCGGGATGCGGCCAGTTCCTGAACAACCTGCCAGGTATTATCTGTGGATGCGTTATCCGTAACGATGATTTCAAGATGATACTGGGATAACTGCTGGTCGAACAGGCTTTCGACTTCTTGAATGGCTATGGATATATTGGATGATTCGTTGTATACTGGAATACATATCGAGATGGTTTTTTTCATTGATGAAAAATTCGCCCGTTTCAAGGAAAAGGTTAATAAATGTACCTGACATATTCCTGAACACAGCGTTCATATCTATGAACATTACCGTTTTACGATAAAGTCAGTCAACTAAAAATAACGTTTGTTGCCGATTTGATGGGTCAATGATTCAATGGGAGGAAAGATGAAACAGTGGCTTTTGTGTATGGTTTTTATAATGACGGTGGTCTCGGGGTGCGGGATTAAGAATTCGGTGCCAGATCCTGAAACAGCGTTTAACAACGCCCTTGAACAGGCTCAAAAAGGGGATTCATCCGCGCAGTACCAGGTGGGAAGAATGTATTATGAAGGTCTTGGCGTGGGGAAAAACCTTGAAACAGGGCTTATTTGGCTTAACCGGTCCGCCGAACAGGGGAATAAGGATGCCCAGTTTCAACTGGGGCTGATTTATGATGAGGGCCTTGATGTAACGCCGGATGCGTCCAGGGCCGCGGAATGGTATGAAAAGGCGGCGAATCAGGGCGATATGTATGCACAATACAATCTGGCGCTGTTGTATCAGCTTGGCACCGGCGTTCCGGAAGATGATGCTGTTGCGATGGACTGGTACATCAAAGCAGCCAGGCAGGGGTATGAGAAAGCCCAGTATAATCTGGGCGCCAGTTATGAATCCGGCATGGGAACGGAAAAGGACCTGGCGCAGGCCCTTTGCTGGTACACCCGGGCTGCGGAACAGGGCAACAAGCTTGCGCAGTTCAAGGTGGGAGATATGTACGCCCAGGGGCAGGGAACGGATCAGGATCATGCAAAAGCCGCCGAATGGTTGATAAAGGCCGGTAATCAGGGAATGGCGCAGGCCCAGTGGTATCTGGGAGTGATGTATGGCAAGGGGCGCGGTGTGGAGCAAAACGCCGAGCAATCCGCCAGTTGGTACTTGAAGGCGGCTGAACAGGGATACCCCCCCGCGATGTTCAACCTGGCGATATCGTATGAAAATGGTGATGGCGTAAAAAAAGATCTGGTCCAGGCCTATTATTGGTACAAGATCAGCGAACACAGACTGTCAAAGGATTTTACAGACATGATTCAAGCAAAATGTAAAGAACTTGAATCTCTGTTATCTCCGGAGGAACTTGCGCGCACCAAAGAAATGGTCGGGCAATACAGGCCAAGTGAAAAGCAATCCGCGGATAAACAAGGATAATGTTTTAAAACGATTGCCAGTGTTTTGAAATTCACCGATAAGATAACCTTTACCTTTTAATTAATAAAGTTGTCGGGTATATGATTATGCAAAAATGTAACAAGCTGGGAATATTCATCGTATTTATTTATTTTTTCATTGTGGCGCCATTGTCATGGGCGCAAAATGAAGCATCCCCTGTAAAACCGTCGGGGCTGGATGAAACGAAGCTAAAAGAAATAATAGCCTCTCGCATCCAAAAAGCGAATGCGGGAAAAAATGAATCCTATAAAAATTTTGATTCCAAAATGGTGATCGTTGAAAAGAAAATCGCCTTCCAGTCATTGGGTCAGATATTATACGGCGTTAAAATCAAAATATTACCCGTGGTTGCGGACCAGAAACATGAATTTTTGTATTTGATTGTTGACCCTTCGCTAACCGTTCAATATTCGGATATTCTGGACATGGAAACCGGCGCCAGTGCATTGAATCCGGTCATGGTGGAGCTGAGAAGAATCGATCTTCCGGCAAAAAGCATTGGCAATGAAATATATAAAGGCAGCGGCGCCCATCAGATTGTCCTGATATCCGATCCGTTCTGTCCGTATTGCAGGGAAGTATGGGGCTATCTGGTTCAGCACAAGGATAAAATCAAGTTACTAAAATTAGCTCATTTTCCCATTCATACGGCATCTGAAACCGCCTGTGCGGTTCTGGAATTTGCTCAGCAAAAGCGGCTGAATCTCTTTGATATCGTTAATTTTTCATATACCCGGCTGAATTCCAGCGAATCCCCGGTTGAAATTCTGAGTCAATACGCCGCTGAATTTCCATTGCTTAAAAAGTATTGGGGCAATGATCTTGAGGCCGCAGCCAAAAAACTTCAGGCGGAATATCTTCCGGCAGTTCAGAAGGAACAAGCGGAAATAAAAGATATGGGAATATCGGGGACCCCGATAACGTTTGTCGATGGGTATATGATTGAGGGAGGGAACTTCCCCAAGTTTGATGAATTGATGCCATGAAAAGACTAAAAGGCAGCAGTCTTGCCGTTGTTCTAAGTGCTGCGGGGTTGTGTTTTTGCCTGTTGTCCGCTTTCAGGATGACAGATGTGCTGTGCATTACCCAAGGGTGCAGCGTTTATGAGGATTTTTCCGTATTCGGCATTTCTCCATATTGGTTTGGCGCAGCAGCTTTTTTGATGCTGCTGTGTTTTGCCGTTGCCTGGCGGGGCAGATACCTGACGATGGTGGCAGCCCTATTTTTAATGTTGGACAGTGTTTTTCTGGCGACGCAAATTCTGTTTTGGCCGTGTATGAAGTGTTTGATCGTGGCGGTGTTGTTTGGCGCGGTGATGGCCGCCGCCATGATTCAGGAGAAAAAAACGTGGATGAAGTGGGTGATGGCAATATGGTTTGTGCTGTTTTTTGTGGATATGGCTGCCGTTGCCAAGGAATCCATTTCTCCATGGCCGGTTTATGGGTATGATGCGGCTCCGGTTCATCTGTACTTTTCACCGACATGCCCTTCCTGCCGGGGAATGATCGATGCCCTGCTGGCCAAAACCGATGCGCCGACGCAGATCGCCCTGTATCCCATTTCAAAAAATTCGGAAGATACCGGAAAAATAATGTTTCTTGAAAAGCAACTGAAAAACGGGATGGCCTTGAAAGAAGCGATGGCGTTGTGCATGCAGGTTAAAGACTTGAATATGACATATAATATGGCGTATTGGCGAACGATTCTGAATACGTTTAAAAACTTGTCGGCACTGAGCCGCATGGGCGTAACTCATGTACCGTTTCTGGTGGCCGGAACGTCATTCTGGTCGAACGCCGGCAAGCCCGTTTCTCTCCAAGATGATTGTCCGGTATTTTCAAAAAATGCTTCCGGATTGTGTGAAGATACCAAGCCCGGAGGGTTGAAGGAGCTCTTTAAATCAAAATGATTGGATGTATCTGTGATGAGAAGACGTTTTTCGATATCTCCCCTGTATGTGTTTGACAGCTTCTGGCAATATCGGGGGCTGATCTGTCAACTGATCCGCAGGGACATCGAAATCCGATATCGGGGGTCTGTCATGGGCCTTTTGTGGTCAATGCTCAATCCGATTTTAATGCTATCGGTTTATACGTTTGCTTTTGGGTACATGCTGAAATCACGGTGGGGCGAGGGCGTGGAAAGTCAGACCGATTTTGCCATTATCCTGTTTGCCGGTCTGATTGTGCATGGGTGGTTTGCCGAGTGCCTTAACCGTGCGCCGGGTTTGATTCTGGGCAATGTCAATTATGTAAAAAAAGTGATTTTTCCGCTTGAAATTTTGCCGTGGGTGGCCATGGGTTCCGCCTTGTTTCATACCGCCGTCAGCCTGACGGTGCTGATTGTTTTTTTTGCCATGGTTCATTTCTATATCCAGTGGACCCTTATTTTTCTGCCGCTTATTTTTCTGCCGCTGCTGTTTCTCATTATGGGTTTTTCATGGATGCTGGCCGCAATCGGCGTGTATCTGCGGGATGTCGGCCAGTCCATTGTAATCGTTACGGTTGTGCTCATGTTTTTAGGGCCGATTTTTTATCCCCTGACCCGATTGCCGGAAAATTATCGCTGGCTGTTTTATTTGAATCCACTGACGGTTATCGTCGAGCAAACCCGAGCCGTTGCAATCTGGGGAGATACTCCAGGCTGGACCCAGTTGGCGATATATTATGGGGCCAGTCTGGGAATTGCATGGGCAGGGTTGGTCGTTTTTCAAAAACTGAGAAAAGGGTTTGCGGATGTTATCTGAACCCGTCATTCATATCCACCAGCTCGGAAAATGCTATCATATCTATGAAAATCCACAGGACAGGCTGAAACAGACTTTTTTCCGCAGGAGAAAATATTATCGCGATTTCTGGGCGCTTCGCGATATTTCCTTTGATGTATATAAAGGCGAGGCTGTCGGGATTATCGGCAGGAACGGCTCCGGTAAATCCACGCTGCTGCAACTGATATGCGGGATTTTAACGCCTAGCTCCGGCGAGGTGAAGGTTGAGGGAAGGATTGCCTCGCTTCTCGAGCTGGGAAGCGGATTCAATCCGGAATTCACTGGCCGTGAAAATGTTTTTTTAAATGGCGCCATCATGGGCTTCAGCTATCCGGAGATGGAAAGCCGTTTCGATGAAATTACGGAATTCGCGGATATCGGTCATTTTATCGACCAGCCGGTAAAAGTGTATTCCAGCGGTATGTTTGTGCGGCTGGCATTTGCGGTTCAAATTTGCATCGAGCCGGATATCCTGATTGTGGATGAAGCCCTGAGTGTCGGCGATATTTTCTTTCAGCAAAAATGCTTTTCAAAGATCCGGGAAATCATTTCAAAAGGAGTGTCCTGCCTGTTTGTTTCTCACGATACCACGGCGGTGATGAATATCTGCAATCGGGCCGTGCTATTGAATAACGGGGAAATGGACCATGTCGGCCCGCCGGAAGAAGTCGTCAGCAGATATTTCAGCAGAATCGGAAGCCGTCAGGAAACAGATCGAAAAAATATCTCCGGTGCCGGCATGCCGCATATCCGGTTCAATGATCCTGATTTGTCGTCCAGCATACGGGAACATAACATTATTCAGCCGCACCATCCCCGTCATGGCGATGGGGGGCTCGAAATCGTCGCAGCCCGGATCACAAACGGGCGGCATGAAGACACGCTCGAGGTGCGCATGATGAAAGATCTGATGTTTAATGTGCTGATTCGGGCAAATGAAGCGATTTGTGATCCCAGCGTCGGCATTCATCTTTTCGACAGACTCGGCAATCTGGTGTTTGCCGCCGGAACCCGCCAACTGGGGCACCGCCTTCCGGATCTGGCGCCGGATCAGGAATATATCGTCAGTTGGAAATTGACTTTTTCGGTTCAGCCCGGAGAATACACCTTCAGCCTTGGGGCGTCCGAGCCCAGCCAGGAAGGTGCCAATTACGGGTTTATTCATGACCGTCATGAAATGCTGGGGCCGATTGTGGTATCCGCGGATCCGTCCACTGCATTTCCTTTTTTTGGCATGGCCAGGCTTCCCATGTCGATCAACGTATCATAACCGGGTTTGTGATTCCTTATGGCTTTTTCACACGCAGAGCAGATGCCGTTCCCCCTTGAAATTCGGACGCATCAGATGTTTACCGGGCTTGGCGCCGGAAATATCGGCGATGAACTCATGATGCTGGGTTTTCTGAAGCTGATTCAACCGTGTGAAGGAAGCTCCGTAGAGGTATGGGATGAAAACAGCCCGGCAATACCCTGGTTTCCGGAAAAATATCATTACCTTCCCTGGTTGGATGACAGGAAATGCGAGCAATATGCGCTGTCTTCACGGGCCGTGCTGCTTGTGGGAGGAACGCCTGTTTCGCATTTGGTGGGATTGGACTGGCCGCTAAGAGCACTGAAAAAACGCTTGTTGTTTTGCCATGATGGCAGGGTTCCGGTTCATGCCGTTGGAATCGGGGTGGATCACCTGAAAGATCCTGCTGCCATAAAAATGTTTCAGGATGCTTTTTTACAGATTAAATCCTGGAGCGTTCGTTCCGCCAATTGCCGTCATGCCTTGATGGCGTTAGGGGTTCCCGAGAACCGAATTGCGATCGCAGCGGATCTGGCATGGTTATATGAACCGGAAAAAGACTGCAGGTCCTGGGCGGCATCTCAATGGAAACTTCTGGGGGTTGATTTCAACAGGCCCCTCATTGGCGTGAATGTCGTGAGTGAAGTCTGGGGGAAAAATACTGCATTATACAAAAATATTGCCCTTGCCCTGGATCGCATTGTCGAAAGTCATCATGCCCAGATTGCATTCATGTGTAATGAGGTCCGCGAGGGAGAATATTTTGATCATTCGGCAGCCCTGTCAGTGATGGATTTGATGGAAGCGCCCGCAATTTTTCTCCCCAATCGTTATTATCATCCGGATGAAATGATCGGACTGCTCTCACATGTGGATGTCAGCCTGTCTCAGCGATACCATTTTACCATTCAGAGCGTGATCGCAGGTACGGTTCCCGTCAGTTTTGCCAGGGGCCAGAAACTGGCGGTGTTGATTGAAGAGTTGGGATTGAATCCTGTTGGCGACATGGTTATGGTAAATCCGGATACGATCTGTCGTGAAGTGGCAGACGCCCTGGAAAGGCGGGATTTCTGGCGGGGGCATCTGTTGCAGATGCAAAAGCACCTGAAGTTGAGGGCCATGAACAATGGATGTTTCATAAAACAGCTTTCCACGGCATCTGTTCAGCCACGGTATCTTTCAACGACAACCGATGGTTTCGGCCTTGTTCCTTCAGCAAGGCTGGCTTCCGTGGATGAACTGGAGTCCATAGGCTTTCGGGCGTTCATGGCCATGATCAATGGTCTGGCGACCCAATGGGGGCTTCGGGTATTTACCAATTGGTCCAAGGTGTGGGAATATCCCTGGATATGGTTCAATGCCCTGTACAGGATAAACTGGCAGGGAAAACACCTGGTGGATTTGGGCAGCGAAATATCTCCCATGCCGTGGTTGATTGCCTTGTTGGGCGCGAGGGTTACCCTGATTGAAACCGACGCCAAATGGATTTCCGTCTGGGAGAAACTGAGAGACAGGCTTCAGGTGGATATTCAATGGTGTATTGTCGCAGATGAAGATCTCCCGCTTGCGGATGCTTCCGTGGATGTGGTGACCAGCTTTTCCGTCATCGAACATCAGCCGGATAAGACCAGAGTTGTCAATGAAATCGATCGTGTTTTGAAACCAGGAGGCACACTTGCGATTTCCTATGACATCTGCGAGCCTGACAGGGGAATGTCTTTTCCGGAGTGGAATGGAACGGCGTTAACAATGCGGGAATTTGAAACCATCATCTGGCTGCATCCCGCTTTTGGAAATCTGCGCGAACTCAACTGGAATATCGAGGACATCCCTGCCTTCCTATCATGGCATCAACAATCCGCTCCTCACCATCGGTATGTTGTTGGTGCGGCAGTGTTGCAAAAACAATCCTTGGAAGCGTGTTGCACGGTTCGGTTTGTATCCGGCTGGTTCGATGAGGAGTCAGACGTTTCCGGATGCTGGCGCTGGAGTGATAATTTGGGGACAATTGAAATCAACTCTATCAAAGACAATACTGTCAGCATTGAATTTGAACTTGCCTCCATTCCTTTTGATAACAGGGTAAGCATATCGTTGAATGATCAAGAGATGACGGCGCTTGAGGTTGACTGGTCCGGATTTCAAAAAATACCTCCGCTTGTTTTTGATATACCCAAAGGAGTTCATGTGCTGGCGTTTTGTTCCCATAAAGCGCCTGTTACCTTGCCTGCAGATCCAAGACCGCTGGCATTCTCCGTTAAAAATTTTACTGTTGATTCCAATTAAGCCACCAATCATGTCAGAACGATTCCTTTTTATCCGCCCCGATACTTATGGGGATATTGTATTGTTTGAACCAGTGCTCCGTCTTTTGCGACGATGTAACCCCGATTGTGAAATTTATATGTTGGTCCGCAAAAGATATCTGGATATTGCGCCGATGATATCCGATGATATCCGATGGCTGACGGTTGATGTCAATCCGTATAAAATGAGTCCGATTGAATGCGGCGATGAAATGAAACAGCTTAGGCTCATCCTGGATGCAATAGAGCCCGGCATCATCGTGGCGCCGCTCATTAACAAAACCTGGTTGGAGATTGTGACGGCATCCTGGTATCCAAAAGCCAGAAAAGTCGCGATGGGAGATGTTGCATTGGATGCATATACCGTTGATTTGCTCAAAAAAAATTTGCAAATTGACATTGCAACGGTATTTAATGAATCAATTGAGATTTCAGTGAATATGACTGAATGGGAAAATAATCTTTTATTGGCTTCCGGTTTATGTCATCAAGCCATATCTTCTCAAATCCCTCAATTGAAATTGTCCAGTGAAGCGGAAAAACAAGCTGAAATCATCCTCGGTGAATGGGCGCTACTGAACAAATCCTGGGTGGCCTGCTGTCCTGCCGGTGTGTCCAATGTGTCCATAAAAAAATGGCCGGCGGAAAAATATGGCCAGGTGGTTGCCTGGTTAAAAAATGAAAAAAATCTGGATGTATGTCTTCTTGGCCATTCGAATGAACAATGGATTTTGGAAGAGGTGCGGGAACAAGCCGTTAAGCACGGTTACCGGCCCATGATGTGGCTGGGAAATGATGGGGATATTCCTCTGCTTTGTAGTTTGTTGGATAAATGTGAATTTTATTTTGGAAATGATACTGGCGCCATGCATATGGCAGGTGCTTTGAATCGTCCGGTTGCCGCCATTTTTGGAGGTGGCACTTGGCCGCGTTTCAAACCCGCAGCTTCCCGTTCAATTGCAATCGTTCAAAAATTGCCCTGTTTCGGCTGTAACTGGATATGTCATTTTTTAACTGCTCCCTGTATTCGTTCGATTTCGGTAGAGAAGATTACCCGTGTCCTTTCAAAATGGATTGATTCCAGTATAATTCAAGAACGTAGTGAAATCGATATTCAAGAATTCCCCGATACTTCTATTGAAATCATTCGACAGTGCGCTAAAATAATTCAAGATGCACGTATCGAACAATCGGATCTTCGTCTTCAGGTTGCTTCACTGACGGAGTGGTTGAAGCAGTCCGAAACAGACAGAAACAACCGGCTCGAGGCGATGAACAGTATTCAGAAAAGACTTGAAGAAGTTGATCAGGAAAGGCAGAATCAGATAGGGGAGCTGACGGAACGGTTGCGGGAATCCGAGAATGACCGTCAGTTGCGGCTTGAGCAGATACAGGAGTTGACGGAGAGATTGCGGGAATCCGAGAATGACCGCCAATTACGGTTTGAGCAGATAGGAGAGTTGACGAGGTGGCTGAAGGAATCCGAAGCGGACAGAAACGCGCGGATGGAATGGATTCATGAACTTGAGGACCGGTTGAAAGAGGCGAACCAGAAAACGGATATGGCGGAACAGGCGTACCATGCCTTGGAGAATACGTTCATCGTCCGAAAAGCTCGTCGGATGCGGCTGATTCACGTCAGGCGTCTGGATGATAACCCTACATGTTGAGATAACCAATGGCCCTGATTGCTGTTGATTTGACGCCGGTTGTGCCGGGGGGAGATAACGGCGGCGCAAAACCGCTGGCTATGGAATTGCTGAAGGGATTTCAATCCATGGCCAAAGGAGATCGCTTTTTGATTTTGACGGCGTCATGGAATCATGATGAACTGGCGGTTTTGGATGCGCCCGCCATGAAGCGGCTGTGTGTCATTCACAGAAAGCGCAGGACTGAAAGCCTTGTCAGGAAAGAAGGGCTTGCAAAAGTCCTGATGCGACACCTGATGCTTTTTTCAAAAAGATTTCAGCAGAATTTCTTTCAATCCCATTCTCTCAGAGATCGCGGCGTGGATTTGCTCTTTTGTCCGTTTACGGCGCCGACATTTGCTGAGCCCGGGATTCCGGTGGTTTCCGTTATTCATGATTTTCAGTATCAGGAGTTTCCACACTTCTTCACCCCTGATGAATATTTCCACCGCAATGCGTTTATGCAGGATGTGGCGCGCAAAGCGGATGCCGTTATATGTGTTTCCGAATACACGCGGCAGGCCGCTGTGCAGTCGCTTTCAATTCCGCTTGAAAGATCATTTGTGATCCCGAACTGCGTTCAGCTTCGATTGAAACGGTTGGACAGTGAAGAAAAAACCGCATTGCTCGAACGCCTGGGAATCGCAGCGCAGCCCTACCTGTTTTATCCCGCCAATTTTTGGCCCCACAAAAATCACAGGATGCTTTTGACCGCTTACGGCATATACCTTTCCCGTCATCCGGAGCCGCCGCTACATCTGGTGTTGACGGGTGCGCTGACAGGCGGGCAGCAAGCGTTGAAGGATTGCGTCGGGCGGATGGGGCTGACGCCTTATGTGCATTTTCCAGGATATATATCGGAAAATGAACTTTCCGCAGTGTGGGAAGGTTGTTCCTGTTTGATATTCCCATCGCTTTTTGAAGGATTCGGCATTCCGGTTCTGGAGGCGATGAATTTCAATAAACCGGTTTTGTGCAGCAATGCTTCCAGTCTGCCCGAAGTCGCCGGAAATGCCGCGTTGTATTTTGATCCGCGAAAGCCCGAAGACATGTTGCGCAGTATGGAAACATTGTTTTCAGATTCTCGGCTCCAGTCAGATTTAATCAAAAAAGGTCGGAAGAGATTGCAATCTTTTCGAAGCGAAGATATGGTGGCTCAATATCTTGCATCCTTTCATCTGACATTGCAAAACAATCCTCTGTATAAAAATGAAATCAGCGGGGTTTTTGGCGATTTGTGGACAGGCAGGGAATTCAGTGTTGCCTTTGCATCCGGAAATGCAGGCCGCTTTATCGAGATGGTCATTGAATTGCCGCCCTGGACGCCTCATTTGCAGACCATGCTTGAAATGAAGCGCGGATCCAGGACACAACTAAAGTGGAAAATCATTCGCGGCGAAGAAATTATTGTCCGTATTCCATTACCGGAGCAAGGCGGTTTTTTGTCTTTTGGGGTAAAGCAGACGTTCTGTCCGGCAAAAGCCAGTATGGGGGAGGATCATCGCCATCTTGGGGTGCGGTGCAAACGGTGTGTCCTATCAGACCAGGATCAAATTGTGATATGGCCGACTTAACCTGATGATTGAAGCCCTGCGGCGACTGGCGCAGCAGGACAGCGGGTTGGCCGGAGCGCTGAAACGTTTTATGGTGTTGTAACGACCTGGAATCTGGAAAAGGATATCATATGGGGTTATCTGTTTCAGTGATTACGCCCTCGTTCAATCAGGGCGCCTATATCGAAAGAACGATTCAAAGCGTACTGAGTCAGGGCATTTCGGGTCTGGAATACGTAATTATGGACGGGGGCAGCACAGACGCTACGCCCGATATCGCAAACCGGTATGCGCGCCGGTTGAGGTTTGTTTCGGAAAAAGACAATGGCCAGGCGGATGCCGTAAACAAAGGAATCCGATCCACGACCGGAGATATTATCGGCTGGCTGAATTCCGATGATGTGTATTACCCCGGTACGGTGGAAGCTGTTGTCAATTATTTTGAAACACATCCAGATGTCGATGTGGTATATGGTGATGCAGTCCATATCGACGAACAGGATACGGTGCTGGATTCTTATTATACTGAAGATTGGGACTATGGAAGGCTGAAGGATGTTTGTTTTTTGTGCCAGCCGGCGGTTTTTTTCCGCAGACGACTGGCGGCGCGGGCCGGTGTCCTCGATGCGGGTTTAACATATTGCATGGATTATGAGTACTGGCTTCGGCTGGGAAAATTCTGCGATTTTTACCGGATATCCCGCTGCTTGGCCGGCTCCAGAATGTATAAAGAGAATAAGACACTGGGGGCGCGCCGGGCGGTTCATCGTGAAATCAACGATATGCTTCGAAAAACGCTGGGAGTGGTTCCGGATCGCTGGATCATCAATTATGCTCATGTGATTGTGGAAGAAAAAGGCTGTACACGGGAAACCCCGGATAAAAATTTACATTTCGTTCACCGGTTGATTGTGGCTTCCCTGATTGCGTTTCTCCGCTGGCGGTATCGAATTCCTATGACCGCTTTGAAAACAATGGCCGGCTGGGAAGCCGCCGCCATAAAACAATATGCCACTGCGGTCAGATCATGAAGATTGGATTTGATATCAGCCAGACCGGCCAGGCGAAAGCAGGGTGCGGATATTTTGCTGACAGCCTGATTCAGGCGCTTTCACGGATCGATGCCCGGAACGATTATATCTTATTTCCAAACTTTGGAACAAGTTATTGGGATCCTGATGGAAAAAGATCGACACGAACGATTCATCATCCACGGTTCACCAGAAAGGTGATTGCTTCTGGTGCTGCCGAATCCAGACAGTTCTGGGAAGAAATGACCCCGGACAAAGAAAACGCGCTTGGCAACCCTGATATTGTGCATTCCAATAATTTTTCATGCCCAAAGGGATTCCAAAACGCCAAACTGATATATACGCTTCATGACCTGAATTTTCTGGAATATCCTGAATTCACGACCGAAGAAAACCGGTGGATTTGTTTTAACGGGGCCTTCGATGCTTCCTGTTATGCGGATTATATTGCGGCGGCATCCGACTATTCCCGAAAAACATTTTTAAAGGTATTTCCCCATTACCCTGAAAATCGCATTGCGGTTGTGTACGAAGGCAGTCGGTTTACGGATGGATCTCCACGGGATGCTTCTATTCAAAGCAAACTGGGGCTTGCTTCAAATCGGTTCTGGCTTGGAGTCGGGACGCTGGAGCCGCGTAAAAATATCCGGAGGCTTCTCAGGGCTTACGCCGAATTTCAAAAAGAATCCGCTGATCGTTATCCACTGGTTCTGGCTGGCGGAAAGGGCTGGCTGGAGGACGATCTTGAAGATTTCATCGGCAAACTGGGCCTGAGCGATCACGTGAAACTGGCGGGATATGTATCGGATGCCCAGCTCGCCTGGCTGTACAGCAATTGCTTTGCATTTATTTATCCATCGCTGTATGAGGGGTTCGGTCTGCCGGTTTTAGAGGCCTTGAGCTTGGGTGCATCGGTGATTGCATCAAATAACACCTCTATACCCGAGGTCGTTGGGGATTCCGGGATATTGATAGATCCTCTAAAAGAGGAAGATATCTGTCTTGCGATGTCTCAACTGATTGAAACCCCCCTACTGAGAGAGCAGCTTAAGCGGAAAGCCATGATTCAGGCAGCGCTGTTTTCCTGGGAAAGTACGGCAAAACGGGTATTGGATATCTATCATCATATACTGGATACTTGATATGCCAACTTCAGACCAGGCAATGTCGATTTACAATAAAGCTTTTTCCGAAAAACAATTTTATCACACAGGGCTTCTCGCTGTCATCGTTATTGCCATTGTGGTCGTGTTTCCACTTTTTACAACGGGTTACACAACGCATGACGATACCCGTACAGGACTGTCTTCATATTTAAATATCAGATATGAACAAGCGTTGAACAAGGCTGCCGAGGTTGGACGGGTTTCCGTTCTTATGGGGTATTGCTTATATGGATCGAAATATAGCCCAATAGTGCTTCCTTACCTGATAGACAGTGTCTGGTATTATAAATCAGTTGCACTGGGTGCGATAGCGTTGAATATTGCACTGTTTGCCTATGCGCTTTATCAAATTATTCCTCAAAGGTTGTTTTCCGTTTTTTTTGTCATATTTTTCCTGACCACCCTCCAGGGTAGCTGGGAACATAATTTGATAACATCGTATCCCTTTGTTTTCTGCCTGGAGATCAGTGAGTTACTGCTCTGTTTTATATTTCTTTTAAAATACCTTAAATCGCAAAATAAATATTACTGGGTTATAAGCATCATCCTAACAGGGGTTCTCTTTTTCACATCGCCGGATTTTCGTGAATTTAACATTCTGTATTTTATTGTATTTTTTTGCGTCATTTATTTCAATCTCAGGCAAACCATAAGGGAACAGCAGGTAGCCATATCCAAAGCCCTCCGCATCTTTTCACCCTATCTTTTGATAATCGCTATTTATCTTTGTATATATTTTACATTTCGCTATTATCACCCCTCGATCTATGTCGGTAATCAGGCGGCATTTTCTTCACCGATAAGTTGTCTCAAGGTGCTTTACCAATACACGATTGCCAGTTTCCCAACTTATATATATTTCCATTACGGCTTTCTATTTGATACATATTCTGACCTGGTGCAAGGGCATAACATAATTTTCGGGGTTGTCAATAATTTGAAACCGGAGTGGCTTATCAAGTCCGTTGTCGCCTCTTATTTTGTTTATTCGTTACTTTTTAATAACCTGTTGAGTTTTTCTCGAAAAAAAATCTTGAGTTTGTCGGTAACTTCAATTTGCCTGATATTGTTTCCAATAATCTTGCTGAGTGTTGTTCCCAAATACCAAAAATGGATTGAAGTTGGTTCACTTTCTTACGCTTATGGTTATCACGTTTTTTTCGGCGTTGTTTTATTGATTATCACGGTAATCGTTTTTATAAATGGAATATTACCAAAAAACAACGCGAGATTCGGCTATGTTGTTATCTTAGCAATGTGCGTCGGGTTGATGAGTATTCTTACGGACTATGCCAACTACTATGTCGCCAAGAGTCAAACGCAATCTCAAAAGAAATGGAAAATATTTGATGCGTTCGTTGATGCGGTAGACCTTCCTGATAATAGTTTTGTGTACGCACCATCGCTTTGGCAACATATTGGTATCGTAGCAAACGATCCTACCTATTGGACCGATTATTACCGTCTCAAAAAGAGACCTGATAATAAAAACGTTGTTTTCAGCAACGACTTGGAGCAGCTTAATAAGAGATTTTCAAATAGCGGTGCAGGTGATTTGTTTTACCTTAAATATTCTCAGGAGCCAAAGGATCCCAACCAATTTATTTTGTTTGCCGGCATGCAGGATCTTAGATTCGATGAAGATCGGGCAGTCCCTTATGCTTCCAAAACAGTACTGATTACCGATTCAAAATATCGTAAATTTACCGTGTTCGGCAATCGTTTTACGGATAGTTTGGATACAACAAATCCGCGCAGTGTTCTATTCTCACAACTCGTGGATATGTCTAAAATAAAAGGGAAAGATTATATCAAAATCGAAATGTCGGATTCCGGGCTGATGGATTTAGAAAGCCTATCAGTATCTAATTATCTCGACCATAAAATATCTCATCGGCACCTGGGCAAAGAAGCAATAATAATTCTGCCTGGGGCGGGATTCTATGCTTGGGAGCCATCGTCGGATGCAGCTCTCGCCGAGAGGTGGATCTGGAGTTCTGGTAATGCCGAATTCATTATACACAATTTTTCAACGTCTGTCATTCAAAGGATGTTAAGTCTTTCATTGGATACTTTGTTGCCGCGTGAAGTGGAAATACACATTGATGGCGTTAATACTGACCATGCCTATCAATTGCGCCCTGAACATACAACGCCGGTGCTGCTTGAAATTGTGCTAAAACCAGGAAAGAATGTTATATCCATTCATACGAATGAGCCAGCGAAACAACCCATAAATGGCGACTGCCGTAATTTGGCGTTTAAAGTCAATGTGATGGAAATAAAATAGCCCAGGAAACACTAACGGGTATTCGGGAAAAAGAGTTAGATATCAATCATTATATTAATATAATTACAGAAAGCAAGCCAATGATCACAAACTTAACCTTGATTAATAGGAAATTGGGATTAACAGGGGTTTTTAGACAACATGAAAAGTTGGTATCTGGAATTGTCCTGAGTCTGTCGATCATTTTGCTATGGTTATGGGTATATAACCGAACTTCCCTGGTTGCCTGGCAAACGCCATTGGGTTATGGGGGCGATTCTATTTCTGGAATGGCTTGTGCGAAAGCTTTTATGGATGGAGATATTTTCCCTGTTTGGTATAAATGGGTGGGACATCTGAATGCCCCCTTTTCTGCCAATTGGAATGACAGTCCATTAACAGAAGAATTTATCTTTATAATCATGGGGTGGTTGGGCAGAGTTGTGGGACTTTTCCCCTCCGCCAATTTTATGGTAATGTTGGCGCATCTATCATCGGGACTATCCTTTTGGTATGTGGGCAGAAAATTGAAATACCGGTCTGCATTTGTATTTTCTGGCGCCATTCTGTTTGCTTTTCCCAATTATATTTTCGGTCGAAACCTGTCTCATATCACCTTGGCATATTATTGGCTTGTGCCATTAATCCTGCTGGTAACCTGGTGGACTTATTCATCCAGGCCGATTATAATTAAGAGCCGACAATGGTGGGGGGCAATTGCGATTGCCGTACTTACAGGAGTATTTAATCCCTACTACACGGGAATGTTCCTGCAATTTCTCGGGTTTGCTGTGTTGCTTCACCTTGCCAGAAAACAATATTTCCTGATCAGGCTTCCATTGTTGTTGATTGGTGCGACGGTGGCATCCTTTCTATTCATGAATGTCGACACCCTCAGTTACTCGTTGGTTCATGGCCCAAATCTTCAAGCAGTAGTCCGTAATTTGGCTTCGCTGGAATTATACGCGCTGAAAATTCCCGAACTGATATTCCCTCTCTTATATCATCGATGGCATTTCTGGGCCGATTTCTGGCAGAGACACTACTTTCTGTTGACCTTGATTAAAGGCGAGAGAACTGCGTATCTTGGAATTATTGGGTTGTTGGGGTTGATATGGTTGGCGGGAATTTCTCTGTATCGCTTCCTTCAAGGCAAGTTGCAGTTGATTCCCATGCATGCATGGCAAACCCTTTGGATTTTGATGTATTCCCTGGTTGGCGGGATCAATCTGCTTTTGGGAGCGTTCGGATTTGTTTCGTTTCGATGCGCAAACCGTTACAGTATTTTTATATTGGCTATTGTTTTGCTATTTCTGGTACGCCAGCTATCTCGAAAATGTCCAGTGAAAATGGTTGTACCCCTGGCAGTTGTAATTGCTGTCATTGGATTATGGGATCAATTGCCTCCGAAATTTTCATCAGGAGAAATTCAACGAACGGCCGATATGGTACAGTCTGACCGTAATTTCGCAAAAAAAATGGAATCGCAACTGCCGCAGAATGGAATGGTATTCCAGTTGCCCGTGATGGCTTTTCCCGAGGTACCTCCAATATGTCAGATGGCTGATTATGAGCATTTCAGGCCATACTTGTTTACGCAGCACTTACATTATTCATATGGTACCAACAAGGGTCGAGGCGATGCCGACTGGCAAAATGAGATGAGTAAATTAGCTCCGGCAGATATGGCCGCCAAGTTGGAACCTTATGGATTTTCTGCCATTATGATTAATCGTAAAGGATATGAGGATAAGGGAGCACGGTTAATAAATGGTCTTAGCAGTGTAAATAGGCCTGTGATAGCGGATAATGGAGACTTGATTGCAATCAGATTGAAACCCGCTGTACTTCCTATTATTCCCGAATTAAAACCGGTTTATGGCGCAGGCTGGTCGGTAGACGAGGGGGATCACCGATGGGCCGTGTCAAGTAGTGCCGAGATAACCATCTTTAACCAAAGCGAAAAACCCATGCAGGCAAATATCGGCTTTAGCTTGAGTACGCTAAAGCCGAGAAACGTGAAGATCAAAATCAATGGCAAAATACTGGAGAATTTCTTGTTCGACCTCAGCGGTACGGCCGTACAACTAACCCCCATTACCTTATCCCCAGGCCAGAATTCCTTGTTTATCGAAACGGATGTTCCACCAGAAATTCCAGGCAATGGAGATTCTCGTAAGTTGTCATTTGGAATATCTAATTTGGCAATGTCTTTAACTACAGGAGAAAATTCTCCCTTGAAATGAGGAACAAGCGATTAATGTCCCACCGCTGGTTCGGATGTTGGAGATTATTTGAGCCACATACTTCAACGCATCAAAACGCTCGAAAATGAAACTGCCCAACGTAAACAAACAATAACAATTGATTCCGAGTGGTTGGTAGATGAAAGAAATTGTCTGAAGTGAAAAATAATATAGGAACGTGGTTTTTTTATGCTTTATCTATTCCCCGTGGGTACAAATGGTCCCACGGGGAGCGATAAGAGATGTTAATGTATTCTTAATTGACTACATGTACCTGAACAACATCGTAATAATATGGTGAATCAACAATGCCATTGGGACTCATATCCACAAGGAAGTAGAATGCGTAATCTCCAACAGGGAGAGTACTGGAATAAATTGCCACAGGGGATATGCTGAACAATGGATATTGGGCCAACAAATTGATTCCTGGAGTCCATCCATTTGAATTGAGAGAATACCAACCGGCGGGTGAGCTGTATGCAAGCCACCAGTCAGCAAGCTTTCCATTTTCGTTTCCTGACGCAAGGCCGGCTGTTATGGAAACAGGCGTTCCGGATGAAACGGTAATCGGGCCATTTTGCCCGTTGGCTTTTATGCTCGGCGTGCTGTTGGCCTGCCCACCACGAACAGCGCGGACGTTGTGGGAGTCGTCCTTAAAGTCTTTGCTGTCGTCACCGTTGTATAATCCGATGCTCCACGCGCCGTATTTGCTGTAAGCGTCGGTAGTAGAAGTCCAATAATAGGACGAGAGAGTTCCCGTAAAATAAACCATATTGATCGCCGGATTATATCGGTTGTAGTCAACCAGGCTACGTAATTCTCTGATGGTGGGCAATCGCCAGTCTGTATTGTTGCCAAGATTCAGTGTTGCGCAATATGACAGCGCCTCTTCCCAGCTCCGAGAATTGGCGGTTGCCTGTTGCCACACCAGGCCTGTGGACGTATCGGTTACCGTGCCATCGCCGTTGTCGGTATAATTGTTAGATGATCCGGCCTGTCCTCCGCGAACAGCGCGAACATGGAGACTGTAGTATTTAAAGTTGTTGCTGTCGCCTCCGTAGTCGAAGAACACGCCCCACGCGGAACTCATATTGAGCGCGTAAGTAGTAGATGACCAATAAAATGACGCCTGGGTATTGGGAAAATAACCGGTATCTATTGTTGGTCCGGGAGAAGAAATACTATAGTTGACGATTGATGCCAATTCATTGACTGTAGGCAGTCGCCAATCGCTATAGCCGCCGAAATGCGCGCCGTTTAGTGTATCGATGAAATCCTTGGTGTCCGTTCCGTCACCCGGAGTACCGGGATTGGGATCGGTGGGGTCGTACCATGTGTAAACGTTGTCAGCGTCATGGGGGTTGCTATAGTCTTTATTCCCATCCTTGTTGGTTTTCATCTCCCAGATCAGACCAGTGACATTGTCACGTACCATCACCCAGGATGTGGCGAAATCCTGCAGCGCGTTGCCGGTGCCATCCAGCTTGGTGAAGGACATCGGGTTGATGGTGTAGTTAGCATCCTGGCCGTAAAGAGGCTGGCCGGGCGAGGGGCAGGTGATCACGTTGCCGGCGACATCGTAACATGTCGTCTGCCCGGTATCCGGAACCGGCGCGGTCCATGCAATCGCAGTAAAAAACAGTAAAGCAAAGCATCCAAAAATCCATGTCAGCTCTTTTCTTTTCATGTCAGTGTCCTTTCGCAGTTTTCAGTTGGTGGTTGTCCATACTCAATGTCATTGATATACTCATATAACCTTCAGAAGTCTAAAAGAGTCAAACCCTCGGCGGACCGATGGAACTTCCGGTAACGTAATTGAGGGGTCGGGATATCAAGGCGATCGATGATGAGAGCCTCAATACGCCGCCAGACTCAGGTGCGAAAACAGAATGCCGTATCCGGATATCAGGATGAAAGCGGCATGGGACAGAATCGATATCAAGGCAAGTCTTCTTTGAATGGGGGGAAGAACTTCGGCAAGGCTATCGATTTTACGAAAAGGCATGATAGCGCCGACGCCCAGTCCGGATACCGCACCTGCCAGAAGCGTAATGTAGAGCGGATATCCCACATATCCGTACTCCGGGTGCAGGATGCAGAACGGGCAGTGGTGCGTGGGAAGTTCATAGAAATACACGCTGATAAACGAAATGAGCGCGACAACGGCAATCAGGAAGCTCATTAGCGTTGATATCGAAAAAAAATAGCCTCCTTTTCCTTTCAGGTAGAAAACCAGCCCCAGCGAAATGGTGATTGCCAGGCTGAAGTAAAATGCCGTTTGTGACAGGGCGCGGGGAAGGCTGATGAGTCCGGACATGACCGAATTGTCGTCCGCGTTGAAGATCGTTCCGCAGCAGGAAGTGATGATATCCGGCTTGAGACCGAGCAGGTAAGCTCCCTGAACAAGGGTTTCGGCAATCAGAAAGGGTGTGATAAAAATCAGAAGTCTGTATTTTGTCTTGATCAGCGGGTAGTCACTGGCTTTGTTGTCCGTAAAGTTCACGACCAGCCACGTGCCGGCAAGCAGAAAATCGATTATTTTCAAAATAAGGGCGGGGTAGCCGAATCCATTGACCTTGAGGCTCCCGGCCGCGCACATGGCGCCGACAAAAAGAGAGCTCAGCGTATCGGCCGTATAGATAAACAGAAACAGCGACAGCAGTTCAAATCCCAGTGCATAGCTCATTACCATGGAAATGAGATAAGTTCGCCTTTCAAGCTCCAGTTGCAGCTCGCTTCCGCTTCGGATGTCCCAGTTTCGAATGATCCGCGCACCTTCGTATGCACAGTAACACAGCATGGATGTCGTCAGAATCGAACCCAGGAGCAGGGCCAGAATGCCGGGGTGAAACGTCATGAGGCGTCACCTGTGCCCGGGGAAACAACTTTCCCATCCCGCATGTCAATGATCCGGTCGATGACATCCGATTCATATACAATGGGATCGTGGCTGGCGATAAGAAGCGTTTTCCCCTGTTCTTTAAGCCGTCGCATGATTTCCATGAATTCCCTTGAGAGCCGTGTATCCAGGTGTGCGGTCGGCTCATCGGCGATGATGATGGCCGGATCATTGATCAGGGCCCTTGCAATGGCGATTCTCTGTGCCTCTCCGCCCGAAAGCCACTCCACGTTCGCGGAAGCTTTGTGGGAAAGATTCAACAGATCGAGCAGATCGATCGCTCTTTTCTTCAAAGCGGCATGCTTTTCACCGTTCGGATAAGCCGGAATCATCACATTCTCAAGGGCCGTAATGCCTTTTATGAGATGGAATTGTTGAAACATGAAGCCGAAGGTCTTACGCCGGATATCTGTCAGAAACCGCTCCGGAAGGCTGGTGATCTCCCTTTCCTTCAGCGTGATTCTGCCTGATGTGGGCCTTGCCATGCATCCCAATATGCTTAAGAGCGTGGTTTTCCCGGACCCGCTCGGCCCTTTGAGGGCCGTCGCCTTCCGGGAATCGATGCTGAGGTTCACCCCTTGGATGGCCATAAATTCATTGGGTTTGCCCGCGTTATAAACCTTGTGGATATTCTGGAGATGAATCATGCGGTTATGTCCTCATGACCGAATCCGGGTCGATTGTTGCGGACTTCCAGGACGGCACAATGGTTGCCACGGTGTAGGGAATGACCGTCAGAAAGAACAAAACAGCCAGCTCGTAAGCGCTGATAAACGGTGTCAGCTTGAAATCGGGATACAGGACCGACCAGCCTTTCAGCACGGGCGCAAACAGGGCGGATGCGGTAAAAAAAATATGCAGATAAGCCGACAGGATTCCCATTAAAAATGACGAAAGGGACACGGCCGCGCCTTCCCAGAATTTCATCAGCAGAATATCCGAAGTTTCCCATCCGATCGCCTTTAAGATGCCGATTTCTCTTTTTTCCTCGGCGCTGAGCCCCGTTGCCTTGTCCCATGCCAGGATGATAAAGGCAAAGAAGGCCCCCGCCAGGATCACGATGATCACTCCGGCCCTCCAGTCGAAAACCGCGTCGTACGTCCGAAGAATCTCATTTTTCAGAATCGGCCGGGTATCCGGATAAAGCTGTGCAATCTTGGCGGCGATGGTGGATAATTCCTTTTCGTTTCTCACCTGAAGGACCAGGTCCGTGGCCTGGTCCTTGGAGATGGAAAAAATCTTTCTGAAGTCTTGTTCCGAAACCAGGACAAGATCCGATGTGACCAGCTCCGATGCGGAAGGCAGGATTCCCTTTACCTGCAATATCAGATAGGACCCATCGTAGGTTTTGAAGGGAATGCTGTCATACTTTTTTGTGATGAGTTTACTATCCGTTGTTGCCCTGCGAAGCGTTACCCCCTTGCCGATGAGAATATCTCCGGGCCGGTCTTTTAAATCCGCATTTGCCATCAGGGTATAATTGGCGCCGCTCTGGCCGTCGTAGTAATAGCCCCACAGACGGGGCGTGACCGATTGCACTCCCTTGATCTGCTTGATGGAATCGATATAACTTTCCGGAATAAAGCCCTGCCTGCCCGCCACCAGTCGCTGGACCACGATTTCGGGGGTATCCCGAAGAATCAGGCCGGCTTCTTTCTTGATTGAATGTGCAAAGAACATGACGGAAGCCAGCAGGAAGATCACGAAGGTGTAAACCACGACCAGGGAGATGTTCTTTCCCTTTCTCCGCCACAGGGAAGAGAGCGTAAAGTCGATAATATGCCGTTGTTTTTCGATGGTGCTCATATACGCTATTCCCGGGCCCGTTGTTTAAGATGCGGAGGTGCCGGCAAAATGGCACCGGATGGAAAATGCTCCAGGGACATCGGATGGTCCTGAAAAGGCGTGCTAATATCTGCCATGCTGGGATGACGGGTGTAGCGGGCCTCGGTAAAAAGACACAGATCGGTCAGCCCCAGCACCCTTACGATTTCTGCGCGCTGGTTCAGCAGCGGCATGTCAAGTTTTTCCCGAACCCTGGCATGAAAAAACATGAGGCCGACCAGAAGCGAATTCACCAGAAGGAAAATAAAAAAGAGATCTGATTTTCTTCCAGTCATCAATTCTGTCCTTGGAATAAATCGGGCGCGACATCATCGACGCGAATCAGTTGCTTCTTGACCTCGAAATGCCATTTCCAGATTTCATAAATTGCCGGATAGACCAGAAGTTCCAGCAAAAATGAGGTGAAGACCCCGCCGATCATGGGCGCGGCAATGCGTTTCATGACATCGGAGCCCGAGCCGATGGACCACATGATCGGCGCAAGGCCCAGAAACATCGTGGCCGTTGTCATGAATTTCGGGCGAATACGCTTGACGGCCCCCTCTATAATGGCGCTTCTCAACTCGGCAAGGCTTTGCATCCGGCCTTCCTTTTTGGCCTGTTCATACGCAATGTCCAGGTACAGGAGCATGAAGACGCCGGTCTCCGCATCAACCCCCAGAAGCGCGATGAGGCCCACCCAGACCCCGATACTCATATTATAATCCAGCAGATAAAGCAACCACACCGCGCCGATGGCGGAGAACGGGACTGCAAGCAGCACCATGAACGTTTTAACCGCCGAGCGGGTATTCAGATAAAGCAATAAAAAAATCAGAAAAAGGGTAAGCGGCAGAACCACCACCAGGCGCTCTTTCACGCGCTGCATCGCTTCGTACTGGCCGCTCCAGGAAACGGCATAACCCGCCGGCAGTTTCACCCTGTTTCTGATCAGGCTGCCGGCTTCCGCGATGTAGGTGCTCGGATCCCGACCGGCCATGTCCACATAAACGTAGCCGGTCAAAAGGCCGTCTTCATTTCGAATCATGGAGGGGCCCGTGGTGACCTGAATATCGGCCAGTTGTCCGATGGGGATTTGTTTCTGTCCTGCCGGGGCTGATACCAGGACCCGGCCGAGGGCCTGGAGATCGCTCCTGAAATCGCGCATATAACGCACATTGACCGGATAGCGCTCCCGTCCTTCGACGGTCGTGGTCACGGTCTCGCCGCCGATGGCGTTTTGGACCGCTGTCTGGGCATCTTCCAGGTTCAGGCCGGATAGGGCCAGTTGCTCGCGATTCCATTTGAAATCCAGAAAATATCCGCTGCCGGTACGTTCGGCAAAAACGCTGCGGGTTCCCTTGACCGAGGGCAGGAGGGCTTCGATTTGAGATCCGATGGCTTCGATGGCCTCGAGGTCATCCCCCGAGATCTTCAGCCCGACCGGGGTGCGAATGCCGGTGGTGAGCATGTCGATCCTCCCCTTGATCGGCATGGTCCAGCCGCTGGCAAGCCCGGGAAGCCTCAGGGCGTCATTCATGAGGCTGATCAGCTCTTCCTGAGAAATGCGATCGGAGACAAACCGGCGCAATACAAACTTGACCCATTCCGGAGCCCAGGCCGAATACCAGGTTTCCACCGGCCGCCATTTTTCCCTGGGGTGTAAAATGATGACGGTTTCCAGCATGGACAGCGGGGCCGGGTCCGTGGATGTCTCGGCGCGGCCGGCTTTTCCCAGCACCCGATCCACTTCCGGGAACACCTTGATAATCCGGTCCGTGGCCTGAAGCAGTTTCTGCGCTTCGGCGATGGAAATCCCCGGAAGGGTCGAGGGCATGTAGAGAATGGAGCCTTCATCCAGCGGAGGCATGAATTCCGAACCCAGTTTCTGAAACACCGGAATGGTAACGGTCACAAGGATTAGGGCCGCCGCGATCACGGCCCATTTCCAGCGCAGGGTCCACTCGGCAACGGGCTGGTAGAGACGGATCAGCACGCGGCTGATCGGGTGGCTGTCTTCGGAATGGATGGTCCCTACGAGCACGGCGTTTGTGGCCCGGCATAGCCAGCGGGGCCGAAAGTCTGTGTTTCGGAGCCGGGTGAAAAAGAGCCGCAGTGCCGGGTCCAGGGTGATCGCAAGAAGTGCCGCGATAAACATGGAAAGGGTCTTGGTGTAGGCCAGCGGCTTAAAAAGCCGGCCTTCCTGAGCCTCAAGCGTCAGCACGGGCAGAAAAGCAACGGCAATCACCAGCATGGCAAAGAAACTGGGGCCTGCGACCTGTTTGACGGCATTGACGACAACTGTCCGGTAATCCTCGCGCCGGCCGTTTTTCTCCCATTCCTCCAGCTTCTTATGGGTCTGTTCGACCACAACGATGGCCGCATCCACCATGGCGCCGATGGCGATGGCTATGCCTCCGAGCGACATGATGTTGGCGGTAAGGCCCATCATCTGGAAGGGGATGAACGCCAGCAGCACGGCGATCGGGATGGTGATCACCGGAATGACGGCACTGGGGATGTGCCAGAGAAAAAGAAAGATCACCAGCGCAACGGTCACGATGACTTCCATCAGGGTGGACTTCAGATTGTCAATGGCGCGAAGGATCAGCTCCGATCTGTCGTAGATGGGAACGACCTTAACACCGGGGGGGAGCCCCGGCTCAATTTCCCTGATTTTTGCCTTGACGCGGCCGATGACATCCAGGGCGTTTTGTCCCTGCCGCATGATCACGATGCCGGAGACGACTTCCCCGGTGCCGTCCAGATCCGTGACCCCCCGCCTGAGATCCGGGCCGATGGCCACCTGTCCGATATCCTTGATGCGAATCGGGGTGCCGGTCTCGCTGGTCGTAAGCAGGATGTCCTCGAAATCGGTGACAGATCGGGCATAGCCGCGTCCGCGCACCATGTACTCGGTCCCGCCGAATTCAATCATCCGGCCTCCCGCCTCGGTGTTTCCGCCACGAACCGCCTCTACAACTCGGCTGATGGAAAGACCGTATGCCTGAAGCCGGTTGGGATCCACATTGACCTGATACTGTTTGGTGAAACCCCCGATCGGTGCAACCTCGGCAACGCCCGAGACCGATTTCAGGTAGTAGCGCAGCATCCAGTCCTGACAGGAACGAAGTTCGGCCAGGCTGTGCCGGCCGGATGTGTCCACCAGGGCATACTGGAATATCCAGCCCAGGCCCGTGGCATCCGGCCCCAGTTCGGTCTTTACCCCTTGTGGAAGTCCCGGCAGCACGCCGGATAGATATTCCAGGGTTCTGGACCGGGCCCAGTAGATGTCGGTGCCGTCTTCAAAGATGACATAGACATAGGAATAGCCAAAATCCGAGAAGCCGCGGACCGCCTTGACCTTGGGAGCCCCCAGCATTGCGGATACGATGGGATAGGTCACCTGGTCTTCGATGATGTCCGGGCTCCGGTCCCACCGGGAATAGACGATCACCTGCGTGTCGCTCAGGTCCGGAATGGCATCCAGGGAAAGGCGGTGCATGGACCACCAGCCCGCGATACAGGCTGCCGCAACCAGGGTAAAGACGATGAACCGGTTCTGAACGGAGAAATCAACGATGCGGTTAATCATGCCTGGGCTCCGCCGAGCCGGGAGCACTCTTTCCCGCCTTGTCTTCAGGCATTTTTTTATTTATGTGCTGGGGCGTCTTTTCGGACGGATCATTTTCCGGTGTTCCGGAAAGTCTGGCTGACGCCAGTCTCATCCGGCTTTCGGAATCGATCAGAAAATTGCCTGAAGTGACAATTTGTTCTCCGGGTTTAAGACCTTCGACGATTTCAACCCGATCGCCGAAGCGCCAGCCAGTCACGACGGATCGGGGCTCAAAAAGGCCATCCCCCAGAGCCACGAAAACGTTCTTTTTGCGACCGGAATCCAGGATCGCGGATGCTGGAACCGTCATGGTCGAAGGCAGGGGAATCCGAAAATCCACATCGACAAACATATCCGGGAGCAGCATATTTTTCGGGTTATCCATTTCCAGGCGCACCTTCAGCGTTCGCGTGGTTGCGTCAAACTTTGGCAGAATGTCACTGACCCTGGCCTCGTAATGCTTGCTCTGTCCCGGAACGGAGATCCTCGCGCTTGTTCCCGGTCGAATGTATTGCGCTTCGGCATTGAAAATATCCGCAACTATCCACACGTGACTGATGTCGGCAACCCTGAAACACTCCGTTCCGCGATCTACCCGCTGATGAGAGGAAATTCCTCGGCTGATCACCAGACCGTTAACCGGAGATCTAAGCTCGATGGTTGAAACATATTGAGCGGTTTGCGCGAGTTCCTCAAGCTGGACTTCCCCAACGCCCAAATTTAACAGTTCCAGTTTGGACTTGTTGACGTAAAGGGCGGAATCCGCGCGGTCGTCCAGGGGGTCCCTTGCAAGACGTTTGGTTAAACCCAGGGTGAGAGCCGGCAGTCTGCCCTTGGGTTGTTGGATTTCAGGTTGCGATACATTCGGCTGGGATGCTTCGGATTCCTTCGTGCCCGGAAATGGTGCTTCAGAAAAATCGGGTTCGGGTTGCGGAGCCGTGTCAGGCGTTCCATCGGGTTGAGCGGCTCCGGATTGCGGTGCGGCGGTCCGTGGTGGCACTCCGGGTTGAAGGATTCCTGTTTGTCGAGCCTCGGTGGGTGTATTGGGGTGCCGTCGCTGTCCTCTATTTGCGAGTTCGGTAAGATATCGCTGCTGCCACGTGAAAAAGTCGTAACTGTAAATTTTGATTTGGGCCATGAGCTGGTTCTTTTTGACCAAAGTTCCCGTGGTGGTGTTGCCCTGGGTATCTCCCGTCCAGCCATCCGTGGCAGCGATCAGCGGATATACCCGGTTCTCATCCGGCGTGATGCGACCCAACGCCCGGATTTCATAAGTACCCGGCAACCTTTCGACAACGCCAACCTGTACGCCGATGATCTGCTGATTCTGCGGTGTAACTTTTACAGTGCCAGGAGACATCGAAAACACAGTGCCTGGAGGATTCTGTCCGGCGGATTCCTCGCTGTCGTAAACGGGTTCCATGGGCATGCCACACGGCGCGATGCCGGGTTTATCAGAAACATTCACCGGATTCATGGGGTCCACGTAGTTAAGAATCCGGCGTTCATTTTCGGAATACTTAGCAGTTCCGTGCCGGCTGGTCCACGCGCCTCCCAGAAATGATCCGATAAGGAGAAGCGTGAGGAATATGGCGAAAAAAAGTTTCTTCATGGCGGCTGACAGCCTTTCACGGATGGGTCACTTTTATGATGGTCGAAATTTTACCGAATGATTTGAATACTGATAAATAAAAGCTTCACAGTTGATCCAGGGATAAAACGATTTTTGTGAGACGACGATAAGAATTTGCCATAGGGTGAGGTCAGGAAAATTTCATTTGAGACTTCCTGTACTTTCGCGGGAGCGAAAGTACAGGAAGTCTCGATAACTGTTTCCATGTTTTCTGAAAATTGGGTACGAGAAAAAACCCCGTTGAGAATTAGATGAATGGGTCATCATATCAACGGGGTTTTTGTCAGGAACACATTAAGCTACATATTCTATTCTTTTGCAATTGTCCAAGCCGATCCGGGAACGGATGTGAGGTAGCCAACCCCGGGAACTGCGGGGGTTGTCCCGTTCATATACCACACCCTGTTTTGACCGGTTGAGATATTTCTCCAAAGGATGTCGCGGTAGATGTCACTGTTGAAGTCACCCGTGGCCACAATCTTCCAGTGCGTCGGATCGGATTCGGTGGGGAGGTAGGCATATGATACGAGGGCTTTTCCGTCCATATACCAAACGATGTTTTGACCGGTTGAGGTATTGCTCCAAAGGATGTCAGGTTTGCCATCGCTGTTAAAGTCTCCTATCCCCACTAGTGACCAGTTCAATGCGGGGGAAACGTTGTAAATGAAGTCATATCCTGTCATGCTGGTTCCGTTCATATACCAAACGTAGACGTCACCGGTTGAGGTATTGTACCAAAGGATGTCAGGTTTGCCATCGCTGTTAAAGTCTCCTGTCCCCATTATTCTCCAGTTCGCTGCGGGGGGAGAGTTGGTGATGTAGGCATATGCTGTCATGCTGGCTCCGTTCATGTACCAAACGTAGACGTCACCGGTTGAGGTATTGTACCAAAGGATGTCGGGTTTGCCGTCGCCGTTGAAGTCGGACCTGCCGACAATAGTCCAGGCCTGATCGGCAACGGGTGGGAGGTAGGTAAATGACGTGATGGTTGTTCCGTCCAAATACCAAAGGACGTTTTCACCGGTGGCGGTATTTCTCCAGAGAAGATCAGCCTTGGCGTTGGGGTTCAAAACAAGTGGCCGCATCATGTCGTTTTCTTCGTGACTGAGGATGTGGCAGTGATATGCGTACTCATATCCATAGTTGCGCAAGGCATTTACGGTCGGGGTTGCCAGGGGGGCGCCGGTCAGCGGGTCGATTTGGGAGAATCCCTCCGTGGAACCTAAAGGCACTGCCGGGTTCAGCGGTCGAATGCTGTCCGGAACTGCGAACGGCACTCTCGGCCGGATCGGCCTTAACGCGACGATGGTGTCCTCCAGAGGGGACATTCTGACCGTTTCCTTCCAGCCCAGTTCATTGGCATCGGGCAGTCTGATGAAACCGTCCCAACCGACCCGGTTGATCACCTGAACATCCATCAGATGGAAATGGATGGGATGCGTGTCCACGCCATTATGGGTGAACTTCCAGATCTGGACCTGATTGTCCGCAACGGTCTCGGTGGGTGGATCGACGTAGTTCTGAAGGGCGAAGGTCGAAATCGCGGCATTGGAAAACGGTACCTCGAGCCCCAGTTTGGCGCTCATCCGTCCGTATTCATCAAAGGTTCCGCCCATCTCGTCGTGGATGGCCTTGGGCTTCATGGGGTAATTGCTCACCACGGTGCCATCAGGCTTCTTGAAGCTGATGGACGTATCCGAGATTCGCGATAAACCCCAGTTCGGCCAGGTATAGGGGAATATCATGTTGTATGCCGTATTGTAAGCGGACTGCCCCACGATGATCGGCTCTTGAGACGCCGCAAAGACGCCGGGTGTGGTTGGGGTCGATTGAAACTTAGCCACCAGATTGTTAAAAGTCGTCACGTTATAGTCGTTGCCGCCAACCTGGGGGGTGCCGCCGGCTCCCGTCACCGTGATCTGCATCACCGTCCGGACGTTGGGGCCAACGCCCGCTGGTATCGCGGGTGCGCCGCCAATATCGGTACGGTTCGGAGCTCCCGTGTAGTAGTCATAATGCGGGTCCAGTGCCGGGTATGCCGTGGGGGCGTCATTGTAGAGAATCAGGGTTTTTCCGGCATAATTGCTGAAGTCGACAATGATGTCCGCCCGTTCAGCCGGGCCCAGGATGAGCGTGCCGCCGCCTTCAGCCAGGGGTAGCACATTGCCGACATTGAACATTGTCGGGTCAAGATTCCAGGTAATTGGATGATTTGTCAGTAACACCGGCGCAGGCAGGAAACCGCTTTCGCTTCCGATCTGAATAATTGCCGGGCCGCTTGTGGCCGGATCGGGCACGCCTCCTTCCCTGCCGTCTGCGGGCCAGGTTGCCGGGAAACCCACGGTTGCGGCCGCGGGAACCATTAGAACTTCTGTCAGATTCGACACGGTGTCGGTGAAGATGGGCGGTGTGAGGATGCCGTCTGAAATGGCATTGTGGCCAAGCTTGCTGACAGCCTGGTACAACTGAAGATTGAGAAACCGGTCATGAGAGGCGTTCAGGACCCGGAAGCGGTAGGGTTGGGGGGCCACTGTGAGCTTGGGATAGGCGGTTCCATTGACCACCGGGGTGTCCAGGAACGCTTCCGCTCCCCAGGAGGGGCTGGGTGTGCCGGGAATCTCAGGCGGCTGGCAATAGCCGGTAGGTGTTGTTAGCGGATCGCAGAGGGGATCGTAATAGGGATTCGGTATTGTCGCAACCTTTACGCAATATGGCGGCACAGCAGCGGGCTCGGATCCGCAAAGGGGCGTCGGGGGCCAGAACCAGGGACCATAATGCCAGCGGCCCATTGCGTTGATGCCGCTCAAGTCCGGGTTATAGGGATCCTGGGCCGGCATGTAAACATGAGGCCACCAGAGATCGCCGAGCACCGGGGTCATGGGTCCCGAGACCCAGGGTTGTGTTCCCCAGGCCCAGGTCGGATCGTTGGCTGTAATGGTAGCGGGATTCACGAACGTCTTGTCCTGAATGATCAGCGGAATCTGGACAGCGGGAATGGCATTGGGAGCGCCGACCAGCGCCTGTTCGGCAGGGTCTTGAATCATATATCCCGCGGCTTCTCCGGCATAAACGTTGAGGCGTGTGATACCCTGAGCATGGTCGTGGTAAAACAGCAGCCTGGCGCTCTGCTCGTTGGTAAAATAGAAAGTCTCTGATCCGGGGCCGGGGTCATTTGTTGCACCCGCAACCGCGCACGTGGTCTTCCCCGCGCAGGCAGCGATCGGAGCGTGGGTGGTGGCGTCAAACCACATATCCGGTACATAGGCCACACTGGCGCCCTTGGGATAGGAGGTGGACTCACCCGCCGGCGTGATCCACTGAAAAGGCGTTCCATCGCTTATCCACGGCGTACGGGCGCCATGATTATGGAGTGTGGCGCGGTTTTCTGAGAAAGTGCCGGAGAGAGTGGCCGGTAGATTGGTCTGGGGATCGAAATTAATGTTATAATCCCCGGCACCCATCAGCGTGGTATCAACGGGCAGAAAAAATTTACTGTTTGGGGGGAGCGCGTTCTTAAATTTGACACGCACCGGCCTATCCTTCGTGGCGATGATCAGCGGTCCCAGATAGTGGAACTGGCTGACGGTCGCATCCGTGGTATTGGTCTGTCTGTATCCCCGCAATGTTGTTGGCGAAAGCTGCGAATGCATCTTCTCGGTGTATTGACCCAGTTCAAGCTCGTAATAATCGGATCCCGGATATGTTACCGTATCCGGAATGGCCACAGGGATGTACTGGCCAAGTAAGTTTGCGCCCGCAGACGTCAGGCCAGGCAGTGCGTCGAGAAATTTCGTCAGCGCCGGGCTAATGGCCCAGTTCGGGGTTTGATAGTAATCCGGTACAGTGCCGGGGCCGGTTACCGGCGGCAATGCCCCCCAACCCGGGTTGATTCCCCCGAGCAAGCCGACTATTGCGACGACCATGCCGATAATAAACGACATTCGTTGTCTTTTCATTTTTTGTTTTCTCCTTGTGTTTTGGTAAGTGTTGCCGATGTTCACCCTTAAATATCGTCGGAAAGAAAAACTTAACCGTCGGGTTTATTTGGCGGTATTTCGGGGTCTGCGCCTATTTCTTCAACCCGGCGTTTCTCTGCATGATCAGGTCATTATAGGAATCGACACTTAGACCCTTAATATCCTCCTGTTTCCCCATCAGCGCATTTCTCATGTTCGCGTTTCTCATCTCGGCGGCCCGCAACATGATGGTGCGTTCCTTCATCACCTGCTCGCGCCAGGATATACCCACCTTGGGCGGGGTGATCTGTTCGTCCTGATTCAGGTTGTCATAGATCTGATTCGCGGGAGCGGCGTTGGGGCCCGCATTCACCGCAGTAATCGACATCAGCGACATCAATGCACCTGCAGCACATAAAAAAAGTTTTTTCATAACGATTTTCTCCTTTTTGTTAAATGACATTGTTTTATCTGATCATCAGGCTCTCATTTGATGGCAATCAGATCCACCTCAAAAATAAGCGTTGCGTTCGGTCCGATGAAAGCGCCCGTCCCCCGCTCGCCATAAGCAAGCTGAGAAGGAACAAAGACCTGCCATTTGGCGCCGACCGGCATGAGCTTGAGAGCCTCCCGCCAGCCGGGAATGACGCCGTTGACCTTGAAAGTCGCGGGATGCCCCTTGGGGTAAGAGCTGTCGAATTCGGTCCCGCTGATGAGGGTTCCCCGGTAGTGGCATTCCACGGAGTCTTCATCGCTCGGTTTTTTGCCTTCGCCTGCCTTGATGATCCGGTACTGCACTCCGCTTGGCAAAGTCACAACTCCTTCCTTCTTCCGATTCTCCGCCAGGAACGCCTGCCCGTCTTTTTTGTTGGTTTCAGAAGCCACTGCCCTGGCCTTTGCCTGTTTCTGCCGAACGTCGGTCTGGTAAAGGCTGATGCATGTGCGGAGTTCCTCATCTGTCATGGGGATTTTTCGGCCCAGGAACGCATCCTGCATGCCCTTCATCACAAGATTCAGGTCAATGTCGATTCCCTGATGCCTGATGTTGCTGATTAAATTGACTCCGATTGCGTAATTGATCCGGTCCTGCAGCGTCTTCAGTTCCGGTGCGTTTTCGGAATTATCCGGCGCGTTCTGGCTGTTCTGACCGCCTGGTTCGGGCTGCACTGCCTGGCTTTCATCCTTCTGAACCGCCGGATCAGGGTTCGATCCCGCGTTGGCCATGGTAATCAATAAAAATGACATTAAGACGCACGCTGCTACTGATATTATTCTGTTGATTTTATTTCCCTCCTTTTGACTGAATAACATTTATGAATTAATATGTTGATCTTGTAGCAAGACGTTTTTCGGCAGTTGTTGCGATTATAACCTATTGAATTTAAATGACGGTAAAATCCAAATTTTGATTTTTTGCTTTATTCATCTTTAACTCCTATTTGATGCCTTTTGTCCATGGAGGGATGGCTTCATTTTGTCTGAGGAAATCTCCCTGTCGGGAGTTTTCCTCATCTGTCCATCAAGTCGATGGCGGATTTTTCAAGATAAACGGGTTCGTGCTCGCAAAAAAACGGTCTGCTGAAGGTTTTTGTTTTTTCGAAATTTGCGGGGAACCCGGGGGTATGTTGTCAAGCACAAGCCCCTGGACCTTGTCAATTTCATCAATCAGCCGGTCCAGGGTAAAGGGCTTATCGATAAAGCCGTTGCATTGATTGCGCAAGGCATCAAGGATCAGATCCCTATGTCCGTAAGCCGTCATCATAATGACCGGTATATGGCCATGTCTCCAGCGAATATTTTGAAGAAGTTCGATTCCGTTCATTCCGGGCATGGCATAATCGGTGATGACCAGATCAATTTGATTGACATCATTTTCAATCAGGCTCAGGGCCTCATTGCCGTTCAACGCCTCGAATATGTGGTGTCCCCTGCTGCTCAAACCGATCCTTAGATTTTCTATCTGAACGATTTCGTCATCCACAATCAGCACGTTCAATGTGATGATCCTTTTTTGATTTGATATGGAGCAGCCTGTCTGCCTTCAGTCCATCCAAGATGGGACGTGACAGATATATGCTCATCGCATTTATCATGCCATACATAGACGTTTCCGGCATGGTGCAAGAAATGTCTATATTATCGTTGTGTTAATCAAGGATAAAAAAACAGGTGGGAACTACTTTGAATATTCCGTTTTGGCGGGCCGGCTATCACGATTTGACATATCATTTAATAACAAATTGATTATTATTAAGTGGTTATATAGAGGCATTCAATTTTGGGATAGTCAATTTTGTCAGATAACCCGGCCTATTCGATTGCGTAGGATTCCAGCTTTCTTCGCAGCGTATTGATGCTGATGCCCAGAACCCGGGCTGTCTGGGATTTGTTTTCAGCCGTTTGATGGTAGATATTTAAAATATATAACTTTTCGTTTTCCGAAAGAGAAATGGCGTTTCCAAGGGGCAAAGACGCGCAGCCTGATGCCTGTTTTTGCCTTCGAACCGGCTCCGGCAGATGGCCGGGGGCAATGGGCCTGCCTTGAGCCAGATTGGCGGCCGCATGAAGGATAGACCTAAGTTCTCTGATGTTTCCGGGAAAATCATAGGCCGTAAGCATCGAAACTGCCTTATCCTCGATACGTCTTTCCTTGAAGACCCCGGACAAATCGGCCACAAAGCTGTCTATCAGAAGCGGAATGTCACCCGGCCTTTCTCTTAAAGGGGGAAGGTGGAGCTGCGCACCTTTGAGGCGATAATATAAATCCTTTCGAAACTTCCCGCGTTTTAATAACGCATCCAGATTTTCATTGGTTGCGGCAACAAAGCGTGCATCCACTTTCTGCATTCTGCTGGTCCCCAGCTTTGTAAACTCTCCTTCCTGCAGTACCCGCAGCAGCTTCCCCTGGAGATCCATGGGCAGCACGCCGATTTCGTCCAGAAACAGGGTGCCATGGTTTGCGCGTTCCAGATAACCCTTATGGTCTTTTTCCGCTCCCGTAAATGCCCCCCGGACATGACCAAAAAAATCGTCATCAAACAGAGAACTGCTCAAGGAAGCCATGTTGACGGGTATGAACGGGTCTTGCGCTCTGGGGCTGGCCATGTGGATGGCCCTTGCCAGAAGCTCCTTTCCGGTGCCGCTTTCCCCGGTAATCAGAACCGGTACGTTGCTGACGGCATGAAGCTCGGCTTCTGTCAAGACGGCCAGAATGCCGGGAGATCGGGTGATGATCCGCTCAAAGGCTTTCACATTCGTCAGTTCCTGAATCCCTCCTGTCCTCTTCAGCTCCAGAATGTCCAGCAGTCGCTTTTTTTCCTCGGCATGACCGATTTTCAGAAGCAAATCTTCTCTGCTGACCGGTTTGATCAAATAATCGTAAGCGCCCTTCTTTAAACATGCCACTGCCATTCTGGCGTCGTTTACCGCCGTAACCATGATACACTCGGTGTTTGGACTATGGTTTTTGATAATCTCCAGCAGCTCCACTCCGTTCATGACCGGCATGCTTAAGTCGATCAGTGCGATATCACATGTCTTACCCTGCTCAAAAAACATTGCCGCTTTTACGGGGTCGCTCTCGGTTCGCACATCCACATATCCGGCGTTGAACAACCCCCTGGCGATACTTTCCAGAAAATCCTGCTCGTCATCAATAATGATAATTCGATTGCCCATCTGATCATTCTCCGAAAATAGCGCGAGCTATAAATAATCGTTCAGAATCACTTTAAATGAGCTTCCCAGATCGGGTTTGCTCTCCACTTCAATCCGGCCTCCCAGTCCTTCCACCAGGCTCTGACAGATATAGAGACCCAGTCCGGTTCCCTGAATGGAAGTTTTCCGGGTATAAAATGGATCAAATATCCGTTTCAAGGTTTTCTCATCCATGCCGCACCCGTTGTCATCTATTGAAATGACACAGCGACCCGGTGTGCCGCTGATGAAATTGACACACAATCCTATCCAGGAATCCTCCTTATCCGAAGCATGAGCAGCATTGATCAACAGATTGATCAGAATTTGCTCAATCGCTTCGGGATCGGTCAGAATCGGAGGAAGATCATCGGGAATGGCTAAATGAAGGGATTTGACATGTATCCGAATTTCCTCCCGACAAAACGATACCGCGTGCTCGATTATCGGCTTCAGGGCAACCCGGCGCGCCACAAGTTTTTCTCGCTTTCTGGAAAAATCCTTCAGCCCGGATACGGTGGCATCGATCCTTTGAGAGCCATGTTCGATGTTGTCCAGGAGTTTGAAAAGGTCTTTTCGGAATTCTTCATAAGACCTGCCGAACACTCTTTGGTTCGGATGGTCCCCCATGTAGTCGTCGACGATGGACAACAGCTCCTGCAGGTAGTCTCTCAGAATGGGAATGTTGAAAATGATGAAACCGTTTGGATTGTTGATCTCATGGGCAATGCCCGCAACCAGAAGACCGATGGATGCCAGCTTCTGGCTTTGCCGGAGCGCTTCGTCCGCCTGTTTTTGCCGACTGATATCCTGGCCCATCATGAGAAGGTGCGGTTTATTGGCCGAAGAAAACGGAATCAGGCTGCAATGAAGCGTAACGTCTTTTCCAAAGGTTGTCACAAAATGAAATTCCAGATCCTCCCGGGATTGATTGGTTTGTATCACTTCCCGGGCCGCAGTCCATAAACCTGATTTTTTCCAGGAATCAAGGTGGTTAAAATTCTGCTGAAGAACCGCTTCACGGTTGGCTCCGATGATTCTTCCCACTGCATCATTGGCCATCACGCATTGCCCGGCAGCCTCATAGGCGGCGATTCCCAGAGGAGAAGCGTCAAAGATTTTCCGGATGAATTCCGATGTTTCGACAATGCGCTGTTCCATTTGCCGGCGTTCGGTAATGTCGTAAATAACCGAAAACAAAAATGCTTTACCAATGATCTGAACCGTACATACAAAAACTTCCACCTCCCGAATCCGACCATCGGACATACGGTGTGAAAAAAAGAAATGTTCCTTCTGATTTTCCAGAATACGGGTAATCTTCTGAAATATCCGATCCGTTGACAATGTGCTGATATCGATGAGTTTTTTAGTGGTCATCTCTTCCCGTGCATAACCATAAAATGAGCAGGCAGCCGGATTGGCATCAACGATATCCAGGGTTTCGGGATCGATGAGCAACATGTTGGCATACTGGTTATGGAATATACTGCGATATTTTTCCTCACTTTCCGCAAGCGCTTTTTCAGCCTGAAGGCGCTCATCGATCTCCCGCAGGAGTTGTTCGTTGACCAGGGTCAGCGCCAAGGTCCGTTCTTTTACCCGATCTTCCAGCTCAGCGTGCGATTTTTGCAGTTTTTTCTCATTTTCCAATAAGATATCGATTGCCTGCAGGCGCTCAAGTTCGCCTGCTGCGCGTACGGCCGACATTTTCAGCATGGATTCAGCCAGGCCGGGATTTGCCAGGGGATGCCGGCTGATGACCGCGATCAGCCCGATCGGCTTACCATCAAAACTCCAAAGGGTGGTTCCGACATAACTCTCGGCCTTCATCTCCTGGAGCACCACATCCCGTGGAAATAAATGCCTCACGCTTCTGTCAAAGCAGCAGATCGTTTTTCCCACCACATCACCGCAAGGCGTGTCTTTCAGCGCATACGATACGTTATCCTCGAAATTTCCATCGAAGTAGACGGCCACCGTTCGGGCCGAAAGCCCTTCCCCCTCCAGCCGATCGATGCAGACATAATCCATCCCCAGGCTCTGGGCAAGATATCTTGCAAGCGATTTGAAGAAATCATCGCCTGATCCCGTGGAACCACACTTCAGAAGAAATAATTGGGCATCTTTCAACTGCTTGCGTTCGGTGATGTCGATGATCACGGCACGACATGCGGCCGAGCCTTCCGAACCATTTGTTGCGAACACATCCAACTGCGCCCAGAAAGGCGAATGATCCGCGCGCAGCATTCTAAGTTCACAGGTCTGTGCCATGCCCGTTTCAAAGAGTTTTTTGAGGCGCCGGTAGTAGATATCCTGATCCTCCCGGAGGATAAAGCGGGATAACGGTTGCGTGGCCAGAACGCTTCTTGTTGCCTTGAGCAGGGTAACGGCGGCGAGATTGGCCTCCATTACCAGCCCTTTTTCGCTCAAGGCAAAATAGCCCATCGGCGCCAGGTCAAACAGGTCGAAATAGCGCGCCCGCGATGCGTCCAATTCAGCGTGAGCACGGCGCAGTTCATCGTTTTGCATCTCCAGTTCGATCTGGTGTGCCCTGAGCTCGTGGAGCAGTCGCCCGGATTCTTCTGGAGACAGTGAGCCCTGGTTTCCCGCCACAACAATCGATTCATCCGGGGCTGCGTTCTCTGTCTGCTGGTGCAAAGCGTTCTTCGAGGCTGAAGCGACCTCCTTTCCAGTCATAGCCTTAAACCTCCATCATGGGGTCAAATCTTTACCTTGACATTGGGCGCAGGGATTGATAAGGAAAATATATGGCACGCTCACTCCGAATTCAATATCCCGGGGCCTATTATCATGTAACCTGTCGGGGAAATGAGCGAAGGGATATCTATAAAGACAGAGATGACAAGAGGATATTTAAATCAAAGCTAAAAGTATCTCAAGATATATATTTTTCAACGCGGAAAAACATATCAATCGTTGGACTACAATACAGTTGGTGAGATATATCGGGCAGCAAGCGGCGGCGGGGCAAGACTTGACAGAGGGGGCCACTTCACATTGAAAAAAATGACCGATTCAACCATTATCTCTGAAAGTTGTGCGTTGAAAAATGCTGGTGGTACGCAGTCCCGAAAAATCGCTTTCGCTCCGCACATTTCAGTTGTCATCCCCGTCTACAAGACCGAGAACAGCCTTGAGGAACTATACCGGCGGCTTAAAACCGCATTGGAAAAGATCTCGGCAGATTTTGAAATTGTGCTGGTTGAAGACTGCGGAGGCGATAATTCATGGCAGGTGATCGAACAATTGGCGATGGTTGACCCGCGCGTGCGTGGCATCCAGTTCAGCCGTAACTTTGGCCAGCACTACGGCATTACTGCCGGGCTGGATTACTGCCGGGGTGAATGGGTGGTTGTAATGGATTGTGACTTGCAGGATCGGCCCGAGGAGATCCCTCGACTGTATGCCAAGGCTCAAGAGGGCTACGATGTCGTGCTTACGCGACGCGGCGCGCGTCAGGATCCATTGTCGAAACGCATTGCATCGTGGCTGTTCTACAAGATATTCAGCTATCTGGCGGATATCGAATATGACGGAGAGAGCGGCAACTTTCGTATCATCTCGCACAAGGTGGTGGCAAGCTTCCGCCGTATGGGCGAGCAACTGCGCTTCTTCGGCGGACTGGTGCAGTGGATGGGTTTTCCCACTTTCAGCATAGAAGTGGAACACGCCGAGCGTTTCGAGGGCAAGTCTACCTACACCTTTGCCAAACTGTGTAAGCTGGCTTCCGAAACCATCATCGCCCATTCCGACAAACCGCTCCGGCTGGCTGTGCGTTTCGGCTTTCTGATGGCGTTTTTTTCATTTTGTTACGGTGTGTATATTCTTGGGCGTTCCCTGTTTTACGGCTCAACGATTCCCGGATGGAGCAGTCTGATCGTTTCGCTGTATTTCATCGGTGGGATCATCATCACTATCCTCGGCATCCTCGGCATTTATCTCGGAAAGGCTTTTGATGAAAGCAAGAAACGGCCGCTGTATATCGTAAGACGAGCAACCTTTGATGAAGCCGATGCCACTGATTAAGCCCACGCCGTGGGACACGGCGGTGTTTGGGCAGTCTACTTGGGAACTGCTTGAATATTCCGAGGCGTCCCTGCAACAGGCGGTGCAGACGCCAGGCCATTACAACATCAAAGTGGATCCATTGGCAAATAAACGATTGCTGTACGAGTATGGCTTCTATTACTGCGATACCCTGATCGAGCCGCATTGTAATGCTGCACGGTTGCGCGTAGCGCGGCACCCGGATGCAACGATCTCCAAGACGGTCGATGCCGGCCAGACACTGGCGATCTGTCATGGTGCATTCGCGTATGGCCGCTTCCATCGCGATTTCAACCTGCCCAAGATCTCTGCCGACCTGCGTTATAACAACTGGCTAAGGCAATTTCTTGAAATGCAACAGGTTTATGGACTATACTGGCGGAACGCTCTTGCGGGGTTCATCTGCTACAGCGGCAACAACTTAGTGCTGCATGCGGTGGCGGAAAAATATCGCGGCAAGGGGCTGTCGAAATATTGGTGGAGTGCGGTGTGCAGCGAACTGCTGACAAATGGACACGACGAAGTGAAAAGTTCGATTTCCGCTACAAATCTTGCTGTGATCAATCTGTACGCTTCGCTGGGCTTTTCCTTTAACAACCCTCAGGACATTTATCACCGCTTGGTGTCATGAGTTATGGCCATGTTTTCCTTTTTCCGGTTCTTGCTACTGTTCGGCCAACAGATGAATAAGTTCAGTTTGTTGCTTAATAATGGCGCCTGCGATGAACATGCTGGTTTCGGCTGTGTGGTCTTGATAAATGCTTGAGTCATTCGGCAATGCACAAATTGGCAAATCCATCCAGCAAATGATTCGTTATGGTTTGGTAGGCGCTGGAAGTAATTTTGCAATTTACCTTGTTTATTTGCTTGTAACTTATCTTGGCGTTGAGCCGAAAATAGCCATGACTTTGGTGTATATCGTCGGCGTATTCATCGGATTTATTGGTCACCGTCAATGGACATTCAGCCATAGCGGGGATTACACCCGAGCGGCCGTGCAGTATGCGATTGCTCATTTGTTGGGATATCTGATTAATTTTCTTATTCTTTTTACTTTTGTGGATCGTCTTGGTTATGCGCATCAAGGGGTTCAGATCATGGCAATTATCGTTGTTGCCGGGTTCCTCTTTATTGTCTTTAAGTACCACGTATTCCATGAAAAAAATAACATGCCTGAAAAAATATGAATAGCGGATTCAAAGCGCACTACTTTAAAGAATTGGCCGAATTGGAAGCGGGAAATTTTTGGTTCCGTGCCAGGAATCGGATTATCCTCTGGGCACTCTCCAGGTATTCTCCATCGCTGAAATCTTTTCTTGAGATTGGATGCGGCACGGGATTTGTCATTTCAGGCATCTCAAAGCGGTTCCCCGGGTTGAAGCTCTTTGGGAGCGAGTATTTAGAAGAGGGATTGGTATATGCTCGACAGCGCGTGCCTACCGCCGAATTCACGCAAATGGATGCCCGTTGCATTCCCTATGAGTCAGATTTGGATGCCATTGGCGCCTTCGATGTGTTGGAGCACATCGAAGAGGATGAAACCGTGCTGCAACAAGTTTACAAGGCGCTGAAACCCTGCGGCTTTTTGTACATCACAGTTCCTCAGCACGCCTGGCTGTGGAGTGCGGTTGACGAATTTGCTTGCCATGTCAGGCGATATGCTGGCAATGAATTGCATGAAAAAGTTTGTCAGGCGGGTTTTGAAATTGTTCGAAGCACATCGTTTGTCAGCATGCTGCTGCCTGCGATGTATTTATCCAGACTGTTGCAACAAAACAAAACGGATATGAACATTGATGAAGTGATTGGGCTTCGTGTCAATCCTATCCTTAACAAAATATTCGAGTGGTTTCTGCGTGCTGAGTTGGTTTTGATCCGTGCCGGTGTTTCTCTGCCCGTGGGCGGCTCAAGATTGCTGGTTGCCCTTAAGCCGGCGATGGTACAGAAGGGCTTGTAAGAGATGGATGTAAGCAGTATCCCTTTCAACAAACCCTATATGACGGGGCGTGAACTCTGGTATATCGCACAGGCTCATACCAATGGTCACCTCTCAGGCGACGGCATGTTTACAAAAAAATGCCACGCCTGGCTGGAAGCGCGCACGGGTGCGCACAAGGCATTGCTCACCCATTCATGCACGGCGGCACTTGAGATGGCGGCAATCCTTGCGGACATTCAACCGGGCGACGAGGTGATCATGCCGTCCTATACCTTTGTTTCAACGGCCAATGCCTTTGTGCTACGCGGCGGGGTGCCGGTGTTTGTGGATATTCGCATGGATACGCGCAACATCGATGAAACGAAGATCGAGGCTGCCATCACGCCGCGCACCAGGGCTGTCGTGCCCGTGCATTATGCCGGGGTGGCCTGCGAAATGGATACCATCATGAATATCGCGCGGCGGCATAACCTGTTGGTCATTGAAGACGCCGCTCAGGGGATCATGTCCACGTATAAGGGCAAACCGCTTGGTTCCATAGGCCACCTGGGCGCGTACTCTTTTCACGAGACCAAGAACATTATTTCGGGTGAGGGGGGGGCTCTTCTGATCAACGACGAACGCTTTGTTGAACGCGCCGAAATCATTCGTGAAAAAGGTACCAACCGCGACCAGTTTTTCCGTGGTCAGGTCGATAAGTACACTTGGGTGGATATCGGGTCCTCGTATTTGCCGGGAGAGGTGATCGCTGCATTTCTGTGGGCGCAAATGGAGGAGGCTGATCAGATCACCGGCAAGCGCCTTGAAATTTGGTCATATTATCACCAGGCTCTATCGCTCTTAGAGACGAGCGAAAAGTTGCGTCGGCCTGTCGTGCCGAAAGAATGCAGGCATAATGCCCATATGTACTACATCGTATTACCCAACTTGGAAACTCGTATGCAAGCCATCGCGCAAATGAAGAAAGCAGGCATCAACACAGTGTTTCACTATGTCCCACTCCACGATGCACCATTTGGAAAAAAACACGCGCGCGCTCATGGCGATCTTCCGATTACCCGTTTGACTTCGGATTGTTTGCTGCGATTGCCTTTGTGGTTGGGAGTCGAAGCGCATCAGCAGAAAATAGCGGACGAATTGTTCGCCTGTTTTGTTTAGAATACGAGCCCCCTATTTCGCTCAAGGCGAAATAGCCTATCGGTGCCAGGTCGTACGGGTTGAAATAGCGTGCCTGCGATGTGCCCAATTCCGCCAAAACAATCGATTTGTCCTGGGTTGCATTTTCTGTCTGCCGGTGTAAAGCGTTCTTCGGGGTTGAAGCTGCCTCCTTTTCCAGTCATGGCCTTAAATCTCCCTAATGGGGTCAAATCTTTACCTTGACATCAACCGCATGGATTGATAAGAAAAATATATGGCACGCGCACTCAGAATTCAATATCCCGGAGCCTATTATCATGTAACCTGTCGGGGAAACGAGCGAAGAGATATCTATCAAGACAGAGAAGATAAAAAAATATTTAAATCAAAGCTGAAAGTATCTCAAGAAATATATTCGGTAGAAGTGTTGGGTTATGTGTTGATGAGCAATCATTTCCATTTGTTGATTCATACCCCCCAGGGTAATCTGTCTGAATTCATGAGGCATTTCAACATATCCTATACATCGGCGTATAATCGGCGGCATAAACGTTGCGGCCATTTATACCAGGGCAGATACAAGGCATTTTTAATCGATGCTGAAAATTATTTGTTGACTGTCAGCCGTTATATACACCTCAATCCGATCCGGACAGATAAATGTGCTGGGCATGCCCCGGAAGCGCAATGGGCCGAACTGCAAAAATATGTCGACAGCAGTCTGGCGGGATATTGCCGTGAAAGTGAGAAAGAAGAGTTTGTAGATTACCGGAGGGTACTCGGGTTTGTTGGAGGGGATAATAGAAAAGGACGCCAGAATTATAAGAATTTTATGCGGGATGAGATTCGCGCGGGGGCTGAAAGTCCGCTTTTAATAGGGTGCGGCAGCGGAATCATCGGAGAATATGAATTTGTTGAATGGGTAAAAGAAAAAGTACTGAGAGACACGCGAGATAATCGGGAACAGCCTGCCTTGAAGCAATTCAGAAAAAATTTGAGGCCGCAAGCGGTAATTGAGGAATTTGTTCAGATAACGGGCAAACGGACGGAGGAGTTGTGCCAACGGGGGCGATCCATAGCGGAAAGAGCGCTGCTAATGGAGGTATTATACCGGTGTTGTGATATCACCCAGCCGGACATCGGACGGTTGGTTGGGGGTGTTGACTATAGTGCCGTGAGTCAGGCCCGGAAACGGTTGCGGGAAAAAATGGCCAATGATAAAAATTTGAAATGGAAATATGACAAAATCATCGAGCAGCTCATGGGAATGTCAGGATAAAGTGACTCCACGGGTATTGCATATTGGAAAATTTTATCCGCCGGTTGCCGGCGGTATCGAAAACTTTTTAGGCGATTTGTTGCCTGCATTAAACAGGAAGGAGACATCGGCGGCAGCTCTGGTTCATGACATGGGCCAGAAACAGGACCCGGTGGATCAGGGGAAAACAATTGTTTTTCGCGTTCCCTGTCATGGCACGCTGTTGTATGTGCCCATCAGCCCGATGTTTCCTTTTGCCATGAAAAAGGCCATTCAGGCGTTCCGGCCGGACATCCTGCATTTTCATGTTCCAAACACCTCCGCATTCTGGGCCCTGACCCTGCCCGCTGCCAGAGCCTTGCCCTGGGTGGTTCATTGGCATGCGGATGTGGTTCCTTCCGTGATTGACCGAAGAATGACGCTGGCTTATCAGCTCTATCGCCCCATCGAAAAACTGTTTTTGCAACATGCACAGTCCATTATCGCCACATCGCAATCCTATCTGAATACCAGCAGCGCGCTGGTCGATTTTAAAGACAAATGTCATATCATCCCGCTGGGGTTGGATCCGGCGCGTCTGAAAAAGCCGGGCGATGCCGGGCTGCGTTGGGCTGAAGCCATGTGGGGGCAGCCCGGGGGAAGAATTCTGGTCATCGGGCGTCTGACGTATTATAAAGGACACGAAGTCATGCTGGACGCTTCAACAGCCTTGCCGGACGCACGAATTCTGTTTGTCGGCAACGGCGAGCGCGAATACAGCCTTCAAAGGCGAATTCACACCCTTGATCTTTCAAGGAATGTTTCGCTGCTGGGGTCTTTACCGGAGCCGGATCTTCACGCCCTCATTGCTTCCTGTGACTGCCTGTGTTTGCCGTCGGTTGAACGGACCGAGGCTTTCGGGTTGGTTCTTCTGGAAGCGATGCGGTACGGAAAACCGGTTGTTGCCAGCAGCATCCCGGGTTCCGGAATCGGATGGGTGGTTGAGGACGGTGTCACGGGGTTTCTGGTCCCACCGGGTGATCCGGTTCTGCTTGCGGAGTCCTTAAGAAGGCTTATGGATCGGCCGGAGCTGAAATCGCAAATGGGGCGATCCGCATTGGAACGGTTTCGGAAGGTTTTTCAAATCGATCATATTGCGCGGAAGGTTATTTTATTATATCATCAAACCCTGAAGGCTTTGAAATCAACAACAGGATATGGATTGCATCCGGGCGGCAAATGAATGAAAAAGAAACTGGTGGTTCTGATCCCTGCCTTAAATGAGGAAAAGAATATTCGGGAAGTGATTCAGGGGGTCAGGGAAGCCATTACCGGTGAAATCGTGGTGATTGATGATGCCAGTTCGGATTCCACCGCAAGGGTTGCGCGCGCGGAAGGCGTCAAAGTGCTGCCGCTCCTGCTGCGTCTGGGGGCATGGGGGGCGACGCGTACCGGAATCCGTTATGCCAGTCAGCATTTTTTTGAAATTGCCGTTACCATGGATGCGGACGGGCAGCACCTGCCCGATGCCATTGCTTCGCTCATAGATCCCATTCTGTCGAATCGGGCCGATGTCGTGATCGGCTCCTGCACGGAACGCGGGAGCGTCCCAAGGAAACTGTCATGGCTTTTTTTTCGTATGATTACGGGACTGGATGTTCGGGACCTGACCTCCGGGTTCCGCGCCTATAACGCAGCCGCCATATCGACATTGATGACGGCGGATACGGCGCTTCTGGATTATCAGGATATCGGGATTCTGCTGGCGCTCAATAAAGCCGGATTTCGCATCCTGGAAGTTCCGGTCAGAATGCGTCCCCGGTCATCCGGACATTCACGGGTGTTTTCTTCCTGGTGGGATGTGTTGCGGTATCTGGTGATCACCCTCATATTATGCCTTTCCAAAGTGGATATGTCGGCTGTATCCGGATATCGATCCGAGATTGGATAAAACGATGTTCCCAATTTCTCAACTGACATCATTTGGCATCGGCATCGGTATTGCGCTTGCCATCCTTGTTCTGGTTCGAAAAAACCATTTGATGGCCAGTCATGCCATCTGGTGGTTGACGGTTGCTGCGGCAAGCATGGCGTTCGGTGCCTATCCGCGATTGATCGATTGGATCGGTGGGGTGCTCGGGATTCATTATCCGCCGACCTTGTTGATTATTATCGGGATGGGTCTCATCCTGATCAAAATGTTAACCATGGACTTGAAACGTTCCGAGCAGGAACGTAAAATCCGCGCGCTGACCCAGCGGCTGGCGATTCTGGAAAGTGACATGTATCCGTCATCTGACCCGGGTTCGATCGTGAATGTGGAATCATCCCCTGGCCAGCGCATCTGAGCATATGGAAAAAGACGTGGAAACAGATGCGGAACTTGCTTTACAGGCTTGTTACGGCCGGGTTCGGTGGTTTTGGAATCCGATCCGGCGTCGTCTCTGCGCAGGTTCATAAGATGGTTTACAGCGCTTTTAAATTAGATTATCTTATAGAGTTGGGACAACGCCATGCTGTCTCGCATCCGTCGGCTGCCGGATATTGCGCAACCGACCCATCGGAGCTGCCCGCATCATGAAATCTTGTTTCACCCAATACATCTTATGCATCGGTGCCGGTTACGTGGGCGGACCGACCATGGCGATGATTGCCCATAAATGTCCCCAGTATCGCGTGACCATTGTGGATATCAATCCCGAACGGATTGCGCAGTGGAATTCGGATCGCCTGCCGATTTACGAGCCGGGTCTGGATGAAATTGTTAAAGCTGCCCGGGGCCGGAATCTTTTCTTCAGTACGGATATCGAAAAGGGAATTCAGGAATCGGACATCATTTTTGTCAGCGTCAATACTCCGACCAAAACTTTCGGGGTTGGGGCCGGCATGGCGGCGGATCTGCAATACTGGGAAAAGACCGCGCGGCAGATCCTGGAATCCGCCACTTCCGATAAGATCATTGTTGAAAAGAGTACCCTTCCGGTGCGAACGGCCCGGGCCATGGAGCGGATTCTGTTCTCCACGCATAATGGGGTTCGCTTTGAAGTCCTTTCTAATCCCGAGTTTCTGGCGGAAGGCACGGCCATACAGGATCTGGAAAGACCGGACCGGGTTCTGATCGGCTCCCGGCAAACCGAAAGCGGTCTTAAGGCACGTAGCGCGCTGGCAGAGATTTACGCCAACTGGGTTCCCCAAGAACGGATATTGACCACGGATATCTGGAGCAGCGAGCTGTCCAAACTCGTTGCCAATGCGTTTTTGGCGCAGCGGATATCCTCCATCAACGCCATTGCCGCGCTTTGCGAGAAAACCGAGGCCGATGTGTCCCAGGTGGCCAAAGCCGTTGGCATGGACCCCAGGATCGGCCCGAAATTTCTGAATGCCAGCGTGGGTTTTGGAGGCTCCTGTTTTAAAAAGGACATTCTGAACCTCGTTTACATCTGCCGGTATTATGGGCTGAATGAAGTGGCCAAATACTGGGAGAGCGTCATTGAAATCAATGAATATCAGAAGTCGCATTTTCTCATAACCATGCTGAACGCCATGTTCAACACGCTGGCCGGAAAAAGAATTGCTTTGTTCGGATTTGCATTCAAGGCCGATACCGGAGATACCCGGGAGAGTCCGGCGATTTATATTGCCGCGCGTCTGATCGAGGAGCAGGCTGACCTGGTGATCACCGATCCCAAAGCCCTGGCCAATGCCAAGGCTGATCTTAAAGGGATTGAAGGAAAAGTTCAGTTTGTCGAAGATCCCTACGAAGCAGCAACCGGAAGCCATGCCATTGCCATCATGACGGAATGGCGTCAGTTTCGCGAACTGGATTATGAAAGAATCTATCGTTCCATGGCAAAACCGGCCTTTATTTTTGACGGCAGGAATATTGTGGATCATTCAAAACTGTATCGGTTGGGATTTAATGTATATCCCATTGGGAAACCAGCTCTGACGCATCTATAGACTTTCGGAATAATTTTTTGGGTGCGTTTTCGGTCGGGGATTTACAAAAAAAGAACGATCCCCTTCCTGCTGCCTCCCCGAAATAATCTGCTGACACTCTGTTTTTACGTCGAGAAATACCGGGATGCCCGTTGCCTGGATATTTTATACGCAGAAATCGGAGACCCTATTTTGCATTTCTACGGATGAGAGCGGGCAGATCATGAATATTCATAAACCGGAGTGAAGTTAATGGCACTGCATCTAAATAAACGTATTCTGGTTACCGGCGGGGCCGGATTTTTAGGCTCCCACTTGTGTGACCGTCTGGTTGAGGAAGGTCATGATGTCCTTTGCCTGGATAATTTTTATACAGGAACAAAGCTCAATATCGCGCATCTGTTTGCTAAACCGAATTTTGAGCTGATCCGCCATGACCTGGCTCAGCCTGTTTTTCTTGAGGTTGATGAAATATACAATCTGGCCTGTCCGGCATCTCCGATTCATTATCAGTACAACCCGGTGAAAACCGTAAAAACCTGCATCATGGGCGCCATTCACATGCTGGGCCTGGCCAAACGGGTAAAAGCCAAAATCCTTCAGGCCTCGACCAGCGAAGTGTATGGGGACCCCGCGGTGCATCCCCAGTCCGAAGCGTACTGGGGCAATGTGAACCCCATCGGCCTGCGGTCCTGCTATGATGAAGGAAAACGCTGCGCGGAAACCCTGTTTTTTGATTATTACCGTCAGAACCGGGTCAATATCCGGGTGGTCCGCATCTTTAACACCTATGGTCCGCGAATGCATCCCAATGACGGCAGGGTGGTGAGCAATTTTATTGTTCAGGCCCTCTCGCATCAGGACATAACGGTGTTCGGGGATGGCTCTCAAACCCGAAGCTTCTGTTATGTGGATGATTTGATTGAGGGAATGGTCCGGATGATGCAGGGACCGGATGATTTCGTCGGCCCGGTGAATCTGGGCAATCCTGGTGAATTCACCATTCTGGAGCTGGCCGAGAAAATCATCCATTCGACAGGGTCGCGTTCCAGAATCATATTCCAGCCCCTGCCCCAGGATGATCCGCTTCAGCGCAAACCCGATATTTCACTGGCTGCGGAAAAACTGGAATGGGCACCGGAAGTGAATCTGGAAGAAGGTCTGAAACGGACCGTCGCCTATTTCAAAACAATTCTGAATTGTTAAATTTCAGGCAATATCGCTTAAAATTTCAGGATATTGGGCTGTATTTTTAACAGGGTTGAAAAAGATTTCAGCGCTAAATGTCTGCGTCGCTGTTTACAGTTGTCGAAACCGGGAAGGTCATAAGTGGCATGCTTATTGCTTGGCAAAATGGCTTATGACCTTCGGCTCAAAATCATAAGTATTCGTAACATTTGGAGGGAATCATGAACAACCATGGACGCCGGAAACAGGGAGGTTTTACCCTGATCGAACTTCTGGTGGTGATTATTATTCTGGGGCTGCTTTCCGCCCTGGTGGCGCCTAAATTTTTCGGGAAAGTGGATAAGGCCAAGTTGAAAACCGCCAAAACACAGATTGAACTCTTCGGATCGGCTCTGGATGAGTTTCGTCTGGACAACGGCCGCTATCCCACAACCGCGGAAGGCCTTGAAGCCTTAAGGACCAAACCCGGTGCCCTGGCCAACTGGGATGGCCCTTATCTTCCCAAACAGATTCCCCTGGATCCCTGGGGCAGGGCGTATGTATACACAAGTCCCGGAGACCACGGTCCTTATGATCTGGTCAGCTACGGGCCGGACGGCGCGGCAGGGGGCGAAGGCAACATCGTGAGCTGGCAATAGTGTTGAATATTTCCTTCGATCATATCAAACAGACATTCGCCACGCGGTTCCGGAGACGGCCTCCGGAAGTGGATATCCCGGTCTGCGCCTGTGATGAACCGCCGGTTTTCGCGGAGTTTCCGGAGCTTGAGGAAAGCGGTTTTCCGGAAAACCCGCCGGCATTAAATCCCTTTAAATCCCATTATATGAAGCGCTTTAAGTTTCTTCCCCTGGATGATTCCAATGGGAAGGTGCTGGTGGCAATGGCCGATCCGCTGGATTTTACCACCCGCGAGGTTATCGAGCGGACTTATGACAAGCCGCTGAATATTTTCCGGTCTTCGGAAGAGACGATTTCCCAGTTCGTGTATCGCTGGTATGAAGCCGAAGCGGATATGACATCGGGCGAAAGAGCCGATGATTTGGATATGAGTCTGGAAGACCAGCTCTGGGACAGCCCGGAGCATCTGAAGGACATGGCTTCCGAGGCCCCGGTCATTCGACTGGTGAATCATCTGATCGCCAAAGCCCTGGAAGTCGGGGCATCCGATATCCATATCGAGCCCCGAAAGCAGCATGTGCAGGTCCGATACCGGGTTGACGGGATGTTGATCGATCAGAACGCCATTGCCGTCAAGCTCAAGGCCGCCATCAATTCCCGGGTCAAGCTTATGGCTAAAATGGATATTGCTGAAATGCGGCTGCCCCAGGATGGCCGGATCAAGTTCAAGATAGGCCGCGAAGATATTGATATTCGCGTGTCCTCGCTTCCGACCCATTTCGGCGAAAGCCTGGTACTGCGATTGCTCCACAAGGAAAATGTCGAGCTGGATATGGATACCCTGGGATTTCCGGAGTCCATTCGGGATAAATTCAAATCCACGATATCCCTGCCGTATGGCATGATCCTGGTTACCGGGCCCACGGGCTCCGGCAAGACAACCACGCTGTATTCAGCTCTTAATACCATCAACTCACCGGATAAAAAAATCGTGACTGTTGAAGATCCGGTTGAATATCAGATGGATGGCGTCAATCAGGTTCAGGTGCAATCCAATATCGGCCTGACATTTGCCCACACCTTAAGAACCTTTTTGCGTCAGGACCCGGATGTCATGCTGATCGGTGAGATCCGGGACCTGGAAACGGCTGAAATTGCGATTCAGGCCGCCCTTACCGGTCACGTGGTGTTTTCCACGCTGCATACCAATGATGCGGCAGGCGCCATTACCCGGCTGGAAGACATGGGCGTTGAACGATTTCTGATCGCCTCTTCCGTGGTGGCTGTCCTGGCGCAGCGGTTGGTGCGCAGGGTTTGCCAGCAGTGCAAGAAAACCTTTCATCTTGCCGATGATGAGCGGTTGATGCTGGCCCGGGAACTGGACCTGCTTCCGGATGAAATCGCCCCTACCTATGCCAGGGGAACGGGCTGCAAGGAATGCGCCGGCTCCGGATACCGGGGGCGGCTGGGGATTTATGAGTTTTTACCGGTGGATGAAGTCATTCAGCGGGAAATCGTCAGGGGATCGGATCGTAATGAAATTTACCGGGCGGCGATGCAAAACGGCATGATATCCTTGAGAATGGACGGGATGGATAAGGTCAGAAACGGCATCACCACATACGAGGAAGTGTTGAGGGTAACCCGCTGATGCCGCGTTTTTCTTATGAAGCCATGAATGCCGAAGGCAGGCGGATCATCGACAGCAGTGAAGCCAACACCAAGGATGATCTGATTCTGACGCTTCAGACAAAGGGGTTGACGCTGGTCAGGTGGATCGATGGTAGTCCGTCCCGGCAGTTCCTGCTGAAGCGATCCGGACGCAGTCTAAACAGCAAGGAATTGCTCCTGATCACCCGCGAGATGGCGCATCTGATGAAATCCGGTCTGCCGATGGACCGGTCCCTGACCATCATCATCCAGACCGGCGAAGCCAAGCCGCTTCTGGCCATGGCCCAGTATTTAAAAGAATCCCTTCAGGGCGGCAAAAGCCTTTCCGATGCCATGGCAGCCAAAACCGAAGACTTCAGTGACCTCTACATCAATATGGTTCGGGTCGGTGAAATGGGCGGTATTCTGCCTCAGGTGATGGAAAAATTGGCCGGTTTCATGGAACGCACCGAGGAAATCAAGAAGTTTGTCATTTCCAGTTCCATTTATCCTGCGATTCTTCTGATGATCGGCATGGTTTCCGTCGGCGTGATCATGGGGGTCGTGGTGCCCCGCTTTGCCGCGATATTTACGGATCTGGGACAGAAGATACCGGCAAGTACCCTGCTTCTGATACAGTGCAGCCAATTTTTACGTGCCTGGTGGTGGGTCATGATCCTTAGCAGTGGTCTGATCGTCCTTGGGTTATGGCGGTTTTCCGGAACATCCCGTGGCAAGGATCGACTGGACCGGATATGGATCAGACTGCCGATGCTGGGAAACCTGATCATGGATATTCAGGTCGGACGCTTTACCCGGACACTGGGGACCCTGGTGCAAAGCGGGGTGCCGCTGCTCAAGGCCCTTTCCATCGTTCGGGAAGTCGTGAACAATGTGGTGGTAAAGTTTGCGGCGGAACAGATATTCCGGCAGGTCAAGGAAGGCAAACGTGTCAGCACGTTGATGAAGGATCAGGGTATTTTTCCGGCCATGGCGGTTCAGATGGTTGCACTGGGTGAGGAAACCGGGAAGATCGGGGAAATGCTGATATCTGTTTCGGATGATCTGGATGTCCGGGTTCAGTCTAAAATCAAATCTCTGCTGGCGCTGCTGGAGCCGATTGCCATTCTGTTGATGGGCCTTGTAATCGGTGGGGTGGTTATTTCCATGCTGACGGCGATATTCGGCATCAACGACATCGAATTTTGACGCCAGTTTTTATGATAAGGCGCAAAAAGTCCATCTGCTTCGTTGCGCTACATTCTTCGTTGTTGCAGCATACGAAAAGTACGCTTCACGCCTCAGAATTTGCGCGCCTCGCATCTGGAGCTTTTTTCAAAGTCGTCCGAAAACAAGTGATTAATTTTGATGAACTCCCGCGGTTTTACATTAATTGAAATTCTGGTTGTCATGATCGTGATTGCCGTTTCAGGCTCTCTGGTCTATCTGAGCGTGGGCCGCTCCGCCGAGCAGAAACAGGGAAAACTGTTTGCGCATGAAATGATCGGCCTTGTCAAGAAAGCCAGGCGCGCTTCCCTGGCATTCAGCCGGCCGGTGGCGTTTTATATCTCTTCGGCGGATCGTCTGTGCTGGGTCGAAGGCAGCGGAGCCAGCCTGAAAATCCCGGAAAAAGTGCTGGTTCAGGCAGCGGGGATTGCTCATGTCGAAGCGGATGTCTACGGCGTATTTTTTTATCCGGATGGCAGTTCAAGCGGGGGAGAATTAACGCTTTCAGCAAACGGGCAGCCGTTTTTCGTTTTTCGTGTGGATGTCCTGACCGGCCTGGTAACGCCGGGATAAGCTTATGCAAAACAGACAACGCGGGTTTAGCTTGATTGAGGTGCTGGTGGCCTTGATGATTTTGGGGATCTCTCTGGGCGCAATTTTCCAGGCGCTTTCCAGTTCCCGAAGGATTTCGCTCAAGGCCGATGAAACCCTTCAGGCTGTTCGGTTGGCGGGAAATCTTCTGGCCAACCCTGCGTTGATCAATACTGTGCTGAAAGACAGGAAAATCGCCGCTCGAATCGATGAAGAAACCGGATGGCGCTATACGCTATCCGCCTTGCCCCTGGAGATGGATACCGGCAACAAGCGCGATGTTTTTCAGGTCCCGGCCATGTTTGAGTTGACGTTGTGTCTTTTTCATGAAACAGATCTTCGGGAAAAAGCATTCTGTACGAAACAATGGGTTCGTCAATGAAAGATCGGGGGGTGAAGCGGATTCTTTTTTCCAGAGGGTTTACCCTGCTGGAACTGCTGGTTGCCATGGCGCTGGTGGCGCTTGTGACCCTGATTGCGGCAACAGCCTTCAGGTTGACGGTCCAGGCATGGGAACGCGGGTCCGAGGAAGGAGAATCCCGGCAGATCCAGTCCGCTTTACCGGTGCTTTTGGAAAAGCAGCTTGCCTCGCGGATGATCGCACCGATATTCGGTGCGGCAAAGGTTAATCCGGCGGTTAATTTCTGCGGCGATGAGAATACGCTGTCGTTCATTACGGCCTATGCGCCCCAGGGATCGGTGTTGCAGGGTATGCAATGGGTCAGATATCAATTTGACGCCGGAAGCAAAACGCTCCTGATCTACCAGCAGTCCATGACCCGTCAGGATGATTTGCCCATTGCCGAGAGTGGTTTAAAGTCGAAAACGGTGGAAGCAGGGGATCTGGTCAGCCAGATTCAGGGGATTTCCGACTTCAGACTGGCTTATACCGGCGAACCCCTGTATGATTCGGATGAACCCAAACAGTGGCAGAAATATTGGGAATGCGGCGCGGAATCCAAAGGCATGCCTTCCGGCCTGATGCTGAAGATGACAATTGGTGAAGGCGTAAGATCCCGGAGTTTCAGATGGTGTTATCGAATCGGCATTCAACAGTCAGCAAACACGGTTGTCGCTCGGTGACTCGGAAGCCTGCGGGCAGGCGACGGAAGTCGGACGGCAGCGTACTGGTCATGGTGCTTTGGCTCCTGGTTCTGGTTGGTTTTCTGGCGGGGCAGTACGTGGCGCATAATCGGGAAAAGGCGGACATCGCCCAGAATGCCTGGACTGCTTTTCGGCAAAGGCAGGCGGTTTCTTCGATAATTCAACTTTTTTCCGCCGATGCCTGGCCTCTCGCAGATGGAACAGGGATGGATGGCCACTGGTTCCGGCTGTTTCCGGATGACATTCAGCTTTGGGCCCGGGTGGACAAGGAATCGCAGCGCATCAACCTGAATACGGCCCCGGATGGTGAAATCAAGCAAAAAACGGCTCTCATGATGGGAGATAATTTTCAGCGCGAGGCGGATGCGGTTTCAGATTGCATTCTGGACTGGCGGGATACGGACGACTTAACCCGGATGCATGGCGCCGAAGAAAAAGACTATAAAGCCAGGGGTCTGAATTATAGACCGGCAAACGGGCCGTTCAATGTAATGTCCGAGCTTCTTCTGGTCATGGGGGTGACGCCGGAGCTGTTCTGGGGAGATCCCGTTGAATTGATTGCAACGGATCTCGGCAGATATTACGTTCAGTCCGGAAATGGTGCGCAGACCCAGACCCCCATGACACTTTCCGAGGGTTTTACGATTTATTCGACTGAATGCAAACGCATCAGCCTGCTGGTACCCGGATCTGAAACGGGTTATTTGTATACGAATATTTTTATGGCAAAGGAATCCGGCCGTCTTGCGGTTGTGGACAGACTGCAATTTTTGGGGGTAGCCGAAGCGGGATTTGACAGGCTGATCGAATTGGAGTCTGAGTCCAGAGGGCTTGAGGCCAGAGGAAAAAAACGGTCTTAAGTACCGGTCCAACACTATGGTTATTAAAGAATTTATCGGAATTTATCTGGAAAAAGATGCGTTGCACTACTGTGGGGCTATCAGGACGGTTTCGTCATGGCAAATGGCGATTCCGGGTCCTTCCATGGATCCGTCCGGTATTATTCCGGGTTCGGCTCCGACAACGCTCCGTGAATTTCTTCAGCGTTTTTCCCCAAGGTCGGGCAGGCGAATTTTTCTGACGCTTCCCCGGAGCCGCTTCTTCATCCGGGACGTCCAATTGCCGCCAGTGCCGATGGAAGATGCGCTGATGTCGGTTCAGAGCATGCTGCCGGTGACCTGCCATCTGCCGCTGGATGACATTTTCCACGATATCGGTTTTTGCCGGCTGCCGGATGGAAGAGTCAATGCCCTGGTGATTTATGCCTTTCGCAGGGAGATTCTGCCGATTCTGGACATTTTCAGGGAGACCGGGCATGAAAAATCCCTGGCCGGTCTTTTCCCCATTTCCCTGGGAATCGGCGCGTGGCTCAGCCATCAGCAATATCCCATGCCGATGGCTCTCGTGATTTCCAATGAAAACCCATCTAGGGAACTGGCCATCTATCACCAGGCCGGTTGCGTGTATTCAATGGCCCTGCAAAATGCCTGGACTGCCGGCGAGGCTGCCGCCGGGATGGAATCGGTGTTGGCTAAATTTCATTTACCTGCCGACAGTCTGCATGGCCTGGAGTATTCGGACAATTGTTTGCCGCTTCCGGACCCGCCGCGAAACAGCCTGTCATGGCTTCCTCCCGTTCAGCGAAACTACGGAGTTGCGGCCCTGTCCGTGGCTTTGTCCGGGCAGCAGCAGATATTCCTGAATGGAGGCCCTCCCCGGATACAGGTGTTTCAACCCTGGAAATTGTTTGTTCCCGCCCTCTGTGTGCTGGCTGTCCTGCTGTCCCTGTGGACCGTTAATCTGAATCATGCCGTCGGGCGCGGGAAACAATCGGTTTCGGAAATGAAGGACGAGGTTCAGCAGTTGCAGCAGAAGGTCCGCCCCCTTGAAAAAGTCCGCGATGCCCTGAAAAAAACGGAATCGCTGTCCGCGGACATCGATGATTTCATTCGGCTACGGCCCCGCCTGTTTTCCTGCTTCAACGAAATTGCCAGATTGGTTCCGGAAGGAACCTGGTTTTCCAGGTCCAACCTTCAGGGGGCGGAGTTGACCCTTCAGGGCCAGAGCCGGGATGCGTTAAAAATTGTGGAAGCTTTAAGAGCCTCCCCCCTGTTTGAACAGGTCAAGCTGCTCGGATCGGTCAGTCGTGCGCCAACCGGAGTGGAACAGTTCAGTCTGACCCTTCGTCTGAAAGATGTGGAAGCAAATCCATGAAACTGTATCTGGGGCAAAAACGAAAGCGTCAGGTGGCTTTTGGCCTGATCGGGTTGATCTGCGGCATACTGATCTGGTGGGCACAGATCTGCGATCCCCTTCAGGAGGAGAAAGGCGATCTGTCAACGGAGTTTGAAAGGCTGACGCGGGAACGGGATCGGTCCATCCGGGACATGAAGGAAGTAACGGCATATATCGAGTCCCACAAGGCCGTTGAAAAGGAAATGGTCCGGTTCGACGCCCTGAAAATTGACGGCAAAACACTGGAAGAACTCAGCGCCGGCACGCAGTCCATTTTGCAGCAGTTTCTGGACAAAAACGCGATACCCATCAAGGCGTACAAGGACCTGCCGGCATCCAAATGGCGGGATCACCCCATCAGCCGGGTGGAACTGCAGGTTGAAACCGGAATGCAGGGGGTTTCGGATTTGCTGGAATATCTGGAAACGTTGAACAAGGTGATACGGGTCGAACGCTTTTCGGTGTCTTATCGCCGGAAAAAGGACGCTGATCTGCAGATATCCCTTCAGATTGCAACGCTTCAAATGGAAGGCATCAAACCATGAGAATAACAACGAGGAATACATGCATATGATAGATGAAACCAAAGTCCGCAGTGCATGGGTCTGGATGGCGGCTTGCCTGCTTTTGCTGGGGCTTGGAACTGCCGGATGCGGTTCCGGAAAGCTATGGCAAAAGCCGTACACAACTCCGGAAACCAGTGAGGTGGAAAATCCTTTTGTCCGCGCCAAGGTTCCGGAGGAAAAGACCGCCGGTGGTGAAGGCATGAAAGCCGAAGATAAGTACCCGGCCGGCCGGCCGGAAAAAACGGGAATCAGCGAAAGCAAAACAGGGCCGGTAAAACATATTGCCAGTGCCCCCCAGCAGACGGTCTTCGGACAAAAGTCCACCAAAGACAAAAAAGAGACGCCAAAGCTGGTTCATGTGGAGCTGGCTTTTGATAACGCGGACCTTTATGAAGTCCTGGATCTGACGTTATATGATCTTTTCGGCCTCAGCTACATCGTGGATCCGACCCTCAAATCGATGGTTTCCTTCCACATCGTCGGCGATTATACCAAGGATCAGTTTGTCAACGCGTTCAATGAAGCCCTTCAGTTGAACGGTCTGTCGATTGCCCGCGGTTCGGGCAATATTTACAAGATTCTTCCCAGGGCCAACAGCGCGGGGTCTGCAAATGCCCCGGTGACCACCGTGGATGAAACGGGTCTGGTCGGGGATGTCACCCGGCTGGTCCGGCTGCGTTATGTGGCGGCCGCCACAGCCGCAGCCAATGTAACCCCATTTCTTTCCAAGGGTGCTGCGGTAGTGCAGGATACGGTCAACAATGCCCTTCTGGTCACCGATACCGCGGAAAACATTTCACGGGCAGTGGCCATTCTGGGAGTGATCGACATTGAATATTTTGCGGATCTTTCCTGGCAGATCTTTCCGGTCAAGGAAGTGGATGCCGCAATCATTGCCGCGGACCTGGACAGCGTGCTGCAGGCCGGCGGTCTTTACAAACGCCAGGGTGCGGCGGAAGGAAGTTTTGAAATATTTCCCATCAAGAGTATGAATGCCATTCTGGTGGTTACCCGATGGCCGTCCATTCTGACGCTGGTTCAAGACTGGCTCTCGGCCATGGATCATATGACCGATTCCGAAACCAATGTATTTGTGTATTTTGCCGAAAATGCATCGGCATTGGATCTTTCGGATGTTCTTCAGCAAGTTTTTATTGGGAAAGGCGGCACGGCTCGATCTTCTAAGTCCGCAACCTCCACCGGCAAATCCTCAAGCTCCAGGTCCAGCATGGGCACCTCGGGGTCTTCCTATGGTTCAGGAATGGGGGGGACGTCAGCAGGGTTGGGGGCCGGCAGCACGACTGCATCTTCCCAGCAAAGGGCAACCACACCTTCCCAGTCCAAGCAAACCATTGTCAGGCCGACGGCGGCTGGCACCGGCAAAACCGCCGGAGCCGATGAATTTGCCGGAACCGTTGAAATTATTCCGGATGAAGTCAATAACGCCATTGTGTTCAAGGCCAGCAACCGGGATTATAAACGGGTTCTGACCATCCTGAAACAACTTGATATTCAGCCCCGCCAGGTCTTGATCAACGTGCTGGTGGCGGAAGTTACCCTGAGTAGCTCCACTTCATACGGGATTGAATGGTTTCTGAACAAAAACATCGGATCGCTTGGCGGCAGCAGCGGCGATTATAAAGTCCAGAGTGCCCTGGACAGAACCAGTACCGACAACAGCACCACCAGGGCCATCAACACGCCTCTGGGAACCGCCAACGGCTTTTTTTTGAGCATTTATGATCCCGTGGATTTTTTAACGGGTCTGATATCTGCACTGGGAAGCGACTCGGATGTCAATATCCTGTCCTCTCCCAATATCCTGGCCCTGGACAACAAGGAGGCCGTCATCGAAGTGGGCAGCGATGTCCCGACGATTACCGGAACAACAGTCACTGCCACTGTCGGCACCACCAACACGGTCCAATACCGCAAAACCGGCATTCTGCTGACCGTAACGCCCCACATCAATTCCAGCGGGCTGGTCAAAATGGAGTTGGTTCAGGAAGTCAGCGATCTTGGTGATTTCAACAAAGCTCTTAATAACTATATTTTTCTGACGCGAAGGGCCGATACCTCCCTGGTGGTGGAGGACAATCAGACCGTGGTCCTGGCCGGTCTGATGAAATCCAACAAGAATAACAGCCAGACCGGGGTCCCCTTTCTGAAGGACATTCCGGTTCTGGGATATTTATTCGGAGCTGTGTCCAAGCAGCTCACGAAAACCGAGCTGATCATCATGATTACCCCTCATGTCATCAAAAACAGAAGCCAGGCAGATGAGATCACCCGGGAATTTTCGCAGAAAGTCAAAGATCTTCAGCAAATTCCTTCGAATAAAAAGGAGTAGGAGGTACATACAGAGGTCATGGTCCCAAAAGGCAGGACAAAAATTCCTCAAAGCGCCAATATGAGTCGGTCCGGGAAAAAGGCTCCACCCCGAAGAAAAAGCATTGTCATAAACGAGCCGAATGTTGCGTCGACGCCGTCAATGACAATATTTGCCAAAATGGGTCAATATTTTGGTTTTTCCCGGAAAGAGGGGATTTCTTCATCATCTTTCCAAAAGTCGAAGGAATGTTTTCATTCGGCTGGATTCATCTTCCCTTTGTGGCTGGAAATCCTGATCCTTGCACTGGCGGTCGGAGTTGTCTATGGTCATACCCTGGATGTGCCGTTCTATCTGGATGATTATTTATCGATCGTCGAAAATCCGTCGCTTTCAACCTGGCATGATTTCCAGAAAATCTGGCAATTTGCCCCGCTCAGGGTGCTGGGATATTTCTCCTTTGCCCTGAACCGGGAATGGAATGGCTTCAATGTTGCCGGATATCACGTGGTCAACATCGTTATCCATTTTATGGCGGGATTGTCGCTGCTTGCCCTTGCAAAAGGACTCTTGCGAACTCCCGTGCTGCGGGACGGGGAAGCACGGACTGCTTTAAAATGGTTCCCGCTGATCACCGCATTGCTCTTTTTGCTGCACCCGCTGCAATCTCAGGCTGTCACCTACATCGTTCAAAGACTGGCGTCACTGGCGGGATTTTTTTATCTTTCCGCCATAGCTTGTTACCTTCATGGTCGCCTTGCCAAAGTGAAATGGCCGTTTTTTGCCGCATGTTTAATTTCCGGCCTGTGCGCTATCTTCACAAAACAGAATACGGTTACGCTGCCTCTGGCAATTCTGGTGATGGAAGTGATTTTTTTCCGTCTCCGGACAAAGAGGCTGATGCAGTTGTTGTTTTTCCTTGTCGTGGGCATCGGCATTGGATGGTTTTTCCTGTCCGGCATATCGGGCCGGAATCCGTTTTCATTGGAATCCATGGAAGTTCTTACCCGGGAAACCGGCCAAATTCCAAGGATTGAATACTTTGCCACCCAGATGAAGGTCATCTGGATCTACATCCGTTACTTCCTATTTCCAATCGGTCTTCATCTGGATCATGACGTAGCGGTATTGGCCGGTTTTTTTAACGAACAGGCCATTTTGTCCCTTTTGGGCCATATTCTGGTAATGGTCCTTGCGTATTTTTCGGTGAAAAAAAATCCAATCCTCGCTTTTGGAATATTTTTCTATTACCTGGCGCATTTGGTTGAATCCAGTCTCATTCCGATCCGGGATGTACTTTTTGAGCATCGGACCTATTTGCCCAATGCCGGGTTATGTCTTGCGGCCGGATGGTTTTTTACTTCGAAGTTGCCATCCCTGACAAATAGCAAAGTTGCCGGCTGGGCAGCCGCATCGATCCTGGTGGCGCTTTCCATCCTGACGTGGCAACAAAACAGCCTGTGGCGATTCCCGGTTGATCTCTGGAGTGAAAATGCAAGGCTGGCTCCCGTGAAATACAGGGTTTGGGATTCACTGGCCCAAACCCTTCTGGATGCCGGCAGGAACCAGGAAGCGGCTCAGGCACTGAATGAAGCGATGCGACTTGAAGATCAGTTTTCCGGTTTTACGCACTGGCCGTCCGCCATCAATAAAATCAATTTGCTGAAACGAGAGGGGAAATTCGATGAGGCCTTGTCCACGGCGGATTTTTATCTGCAAAAAAATCCGGACTCCCGTGTGCGCGCAAAGATCCTGGCTGTCCGGGGAAACCTTTATATCGAAAAAAAAGAGTTTCCCAAAGCAGAACAATGCTTCAGGGAATCCCTGTCGAGCTACCCGGACTATCTGCCGGCCATGGCCAATCTGGGGATTGTCCTTTTCCAGCAGGGGCAGCGTCAAGAGTCCAGGAAAATTTTTACCCAGGTGTTGGCAAAATATCCGCGGCAGGGTGTGGCAAAAAAATATTTGGAGTTAATCGAGTCCTCCAACTAACCACTGGTCACGATTTTCATGAATAAAAACACATATTGCATTATAAAACAGATAGTTGTATGGGTGGTCCCAGTGCGGATCAGAATGGGATCTTTGAGTGAAAAACATGAAATATTTGTTGCAATAACATATAGATCGAATGTAAGATGAGTATAGCTAATTCGATGAGTCATGGACATGGTTGGTTATAATTTTAATGCTGTATCGATTTATTCTTGACAGAATGCTTTAAAAATGCTTTTTTAGGTAAAAAAGGATTAAAATTTTCATGACGGGTATGTACAAAAGTGTTGGGCTGTATTTGTTTCTGATGCTGATGATTGCTGGACCGGCAATGGCGGGGGATACTATTGTGGCAACCGGCGATGATATCGTCGTTTACAGCAAGGACATTGATGTGTTGAAGGGTGCTTACGAAGAATCGGGGTTTGAAACGACACCTAAAGAATTCATGGATGCGATGCTCAGGGTGAGGCTTTTTGCCAAAGAAGCACTGGCGCTGAATCTTGCGGGGCCTTTAGTGCCGGATGAGGCTGCGGCCCAGTCAATGCAGCCAGGGTTGACAAGAGAACGTTTGCAGAAACTGATTCAACTCTATAATCAATATATAGCTTATATATACGAGCAGTATCCCGTCAGTGCTGCGGCGATCGAATCTTATTATCTGGCATTTCCTGAAAAGACCGCCAGGGGCGATGATGCGATGTCCGCCGATTTTTTTCGCCCGGATACGCTGGATGGGGAAATGAAGAAAATGATCCGCGACAGGCTGATCCAGAACAGAAAAGCAGGGCTGGTGGCGGATGAATTTAAACGGTTGTGCGACAAGTACCATGTTAAGGTGCTTTCCGGATATTAGAGGATATATAGTGATTGCAAATAGAAAAATAATTTGTTTTCTGGCAGTGCTTATTTTAATTTCCTTAAACAGCGGGTGTACGCTGAAAAATACAAGGATGCTGCCGGTTAACAAACCCAATAATATTGAGTGGCCGGACAGTCAGCTCAAAGACAGGTTTGAAGAATATTGGGGATACCGCAGCAGCGGAGATGTAACAAATGTCTTGAAACTGGAAGCGCCTTATGTCAAAGTAATGGTTGATCCGGAAAAATACGCTGGTTTTATTAGCGCTGGTAAAAACAAAGTCTGGAATGCGGTAAGAATCGAAAATATCGAATGGAAAAATCAGAATTTGATATTTATTGGGTTTACGGCTGAAGTCAAGGATGAGGCTGCCTCCATCCGGACTCGGGAAGTATATTTTAAAGACCGGTGGGTGCTGATGAATGAAAAATGGTACCATGCATTTGATGATCCTTTCATAAACCCTGATAAATGACGTCGGCCTGAAGCATGAACTGCAAACCGGTAATTTCTTGATTGATGAAAAATATATAACTCTGAAAGGGGGTGACAAAAGGTCTTTAAAGGAAGAAAAAGATTGGGATAGATTGTTTGAACAATTGATTGGTTCTCGAAAATTCAATATCAGTTCAGGAGGGAAAAGAAATGAAAAAATTTAGATTTTGTTTGGTTCTTCTCGCAGTGTTTGCGATCATGGGGGGAACAACGTTTGCTTTTGATCAATTTGATCACGTAAAGATTGCACCGAACGGCGAAGGTGACTTAATTTTCTTTCCATGGTATCTGGCTGCCAGCGGTGGATGGCAAACACAAATAAGCGTGATTAACACCAGCAACTCTTATAGCACCGTAGCCAAAGTGGTTATTCGCAGCCATAACTGGAGCGATGAATTACTTGACTTCTTGGTTTATCTGTCCCCGAACGATGTTTGGACAGGCTTTATCAGATATGGTGCGCAGGGTACCTACATCTATTCAGATGATGATAGTATCCTGGTTTCCAAGCCCGCAGGCGTCATGGCTGCGGCGGATGTTGCACTCTATTTTGCCAGCCCGACAAATCCGGTATCCATGCCGTTTTTTCCTGTAAAATGTCCGGCTGCCAGCAAAATTGATTCAAAGACAGACTCCACCGATTATGGGTACATTGAAGTTATCGAAGTTAATGCCACCACCGCACTGGGTTCTGGCAAGCTGACAAAAGACAAAGTGTTCAACTGGTATGAAAACGATCAGATTAATGGTGTGACTGTTCCGAGAACGATCGCAACAACCAATATTTTGACCGGCTATCATGAATTCCAGAATACGGACGCAGGTTCATACTCAGCGTTGACACGTGGACAGGTTTATGCGGATTGGCATAATACCTCCTTCCAGGGAACCGGAGCAAACACGGGCTTGGTCAGTACTTCGAACAATACGATCGGAGAACTTGAAGCCGCCATGGCAAAAACAAACGTTGCAATGCCTTATATTTGGAAGGGCGCAGCCGCAACGCTTCATTTCTTCACTTTCCCGACAAAACTGTCATTCGGCTACAAACTGCTAACCGATCCGTCACCTTGTGATACATATACCGGAACACCTGCCGCTGCAAAAACCGGCGATTATTTTGGTGTTGTAGGCGGTGCTAGAACTCCTTTTAAATGTCTCACTTATACTTCAACGGGTTATGATTTGAAGGAAAACACCGTTACTTCCGGCCCATTTTCCGGTGGTGGCACCAGCCTTAGAATGTGCGAAGAAATGCAGTGGATAAACGCGTATATTCCTGGTGATCTGTTTACGGAAGGCTGGATTCGGTATGCCTTCGCGATTACCCCGACGACATTTAGATTACTGTCACCTGGCTTACTCGGCTCTTTCGATGGTACCCCTGTTCTGTCAAGCGCGCTTTATATCAGATCCGCCAGCGTGTCGGAAGCAGAAGCAGCATGGACCCAGAGATATGTCACAGTGCCGGTCGCGGGAGTTGCATATCCTTTCTATCAGTATTCAGATTTGCAGTTGCTGAATCCGTAATGCTTAAGGTTTAAAATTACGGTGTTGTTCTTTCCTGACTGGATTCATTTGAGAAATTCAAATGAATCCAGTCTGTTTATTTGATGCCTTTATAACTGTTTATTTGACTTCTGATCAATTTGTATCGATTCGACACATCAATTTCTGCAATGTGATCTACCAATCTTGTGCCTCTTAAGAAACGCTGACCAAATACTTTTTTCTACAAAAAGCGTGTCAAGATGTCGCTGACCGTATCACCCGGCAATTACAGGGATTAAATGTCGAAATATATGGAAGTGGACCCTGAAAATGGCAAGTGAATACCTTTTACTCGAAATGTGGTTAATATGGCATGATAGTTGCTAGATGTATGGGTTACAAGAGACTATCGTCAAGTTGAAATATTTATTATGTTTTGTTTCGGAGGTATGTCATGAGAACATGGGCTAAGATATGGCTGTTTGTGCTAATGTATTTGTCCGCGGCAGGGGCAGCAAGCGCCGACAACCCTACGTATTACACTTCACTCTATCCTTCCGGTCTCATTAATGGAGATTACGGAAGGGCGGCGGGAGCAGACGGGCACGGAAATGTTATTGTCAATAATGCCTATATATCGGGGTTTAAAGAACGCTTTCGCGTGTTTATTCCGCCTGGCTCCACGCTGATCTCCCTGGAAATCCTTGAATGGGGTGGGGTGAGCGCGATCGCGCATCATGAGACGCCGCCCACAAGTGCTTTTGGTCAGTTTTCACCCTCATCCTCCTATACACTGGCATCTCTGGAAGCCTCGGACCAGTATTATGCCGGACAGATTAATGGCGGACGGCTGGCAATTTTATCCGACGGCTTTGCCGCGCCCTATTTGTCCGCGGCGCGTGGCGGATGGCTTTATGTCAAGGTTGATTCGGATAAGGGATCGTACACGTATTATAATTCGGTTAATATTGTAGTAAATGCCGATGCGTATAACAACTGGTATAACCATTCCGGATCAAATCCCGATGGATCCATTAACTGGGCAACGGACGTTGAAGGCGTAACGGAATACCTGGAGCCAAGCGCCAGACCCGGAAAGCCGGAAGTCACGCCGGCAAACAATACGATCTGGACCTCCGGAATCACGCAGACCATTACGGCCACGAGCACCAAGGCAGCCAATATTTATGGTACGTTTACCTCATCCAGTGACGTCAATAATCCTCCCGCGGACCCAAGAATTCCCAGCGCAAATGACTTTGATATCAGCGGCAGCGGTACGTCCCTGTCAGACGATCTTATTGGCGTTGCGGGCGAGATTCGGATATACAAATATCGTTTTATCGGCGTCAATAGCGGCGGTTCGAGCGATGAATCCGGTATTTATTCCTACACCATTGATTTGAGACCCGTTACTCCCGGAGCCGTCACGGCAACGCCGTCCGCAACCTTTAAGACCACGCCCGCCAACATCACGGTTACCTCCGCCAATGCCACGACGATTTATTATACCCTGACGAATGGATTAAATCCTTCAGACCCCCCAGACCCGATCGGTACCGGCGGTGTTTCGAATGTGGCCGGGCCATCGAGCGTTGTCTCGCTGGCCGGTACTCCGGGCCAGATAACGACTTATAAATTGAAGTTCATGGGCTATAATGCCAACGGTACAGGCTCTTCGGGAAGTATATCCGCCGTATACACCTATGTCATGGATTTGACGCCGCCTGAAGCCGTATCCGCAACTCCTTCTTCCGGAAGTTGGACATCCGCGCAAGCGCCCGTGAGTTTGACCTGTTCCGGAGCGGAAAAAATTTATTATTCCATTTCAACCAGCATTTCAGGTACGCCAGCAGATCCAGATGTGCCGACAATCAATTCTTCAGTAATTACGCTGACCAATGGTTCGGGAACATTCAACATCCCTTATGGCAACAATGCCGACATGCGGACCAGCGTTCGTTTTATAGGGTGGAACGGCGGCGGTTTTAGCCCGTCTTCTCTTCTGTGTTCCTATGAAATCAATAATTATACACCCCCACCTGTAGGAGATCCACCGGGTCCAACTTCTGCAAGTCCGGCTTCCGGAAGCTGGACCGATGCCAGCCAGGCTTTTACTTCAGTGAGCTCTCAGGGGGCAACAAGTATTTTTGCCACCTACACGAAAACGACGGATGGATCGACTCCAGGAACGCCGCCAGATCCTAATTCTTCCGCATTGCTGTCAGGTGGCGGATCGACGGTGAGATTCACAATCCCAGTAACTGCTCAGAAATTGAATAAAGTTCTGATGAAGTTTGTTGGTGTCAATGATTATGGGGTGGGGACAGTTTCGGCAACCTGTAGCTACACGATTGATCTTTCAGGGCAAACTCCAGCGCAAACTCCCGGAGCTGTTTCAGCCAATCCGACAAACGGTAGTTGGACAAGTGCGGGGCAAACTATTGCCGTATCCTCTGCTAACGCATCACAGGTTGAATACGCATACAACAAAACCACGGATGGAACCGACCCTGCGGACCCCACCGACCCCAGCGTTCCAAGCACTCCGAGCAATCCATTTGTTCCATCGCCGACAACAAATGAAATTAGAGGAATTATCAGTGGTGCAGTGGGAAATTACGTTGTCCCATCTTCAACCGGAACGATAACAAAAATCAAGATAAAGTTCTGTGGTAAAAATTCTGCAGGTTATGGAGCGGATACTCAGACGTATTCCTACACGATCGATTTGAAGTCGCCGGTGCAATTGCCCGGCGCGGTCGTGGTGAGTCCGGGGGATACAAGTTGGACAACGGCGCCTCAAACAATATCCGTTTCTTCGACAAATGCAAAACAGATTAATTACACTTATACCGAAACCGAGGATGACAGCGAACCGTCTGAGCCAACTGATCCGAGTGCTGGAAGTCAGGTTGCAGGTATTGGCTCAATTACCGGTGCATCAGGCAATTTTGCTGTTCCATATTCAACCAAAAAGAACACCAGAATAAAGATCAGGTTCTGTGGTAAAAATGATGCTGGATACGGAACAGCAACGTCAACTTATTCCTATGCAATCGATATGCGGTTGCCTGCCGAAGTTGTGGTAAGTCCGGGGGATACAAGTTGGACAACGGCGCCTCAAACAATATCCGTGTCTTCGACTAATGCAAAACAAATCAATTATAATTACACCAAAACCGAGGATGGCAGCGAACCGGCAACGCCAACGGATCCGAGCACTGCAAACGTGCTTTCAGGCCAAATCTCTGCCTCTATTGCCGGATCATCCGGCAATTTTACCGTGCCATCTTCAACCAATAAGAATACCCGGATAAAGATCCGGTTCTGCGGTAAAAATGATTCAGGACACGGGCCGACAACGACAACATATTCATACGGCATCAATCTGATTAGACCGTATCAATATGGAGATACCCTTTCTTCGTCTGATGCCAAAGCTGTTCCGGGATTGAATATAACTCCCATAATTACAACCACGGTGAACGGCCAAAGTGTTTTGGATCCCAATGCAAAGTTTTTACAAATTGATGCAACGCATGCCTATTCTGTGGTCGATTTGATCACGGAATACCTGAAAGGTGCACTTGGGGATTCGTCCATTCATATGGACACCTCGGCGGATGGGGTGATGACCATCGGCTCGCAAAATTTCGGTGGAATTGTTTTTACCGTCATTACAGGGTCCCTGGTGACAACCGATGCTTCTTATTATTTTAAAAGCACCGATACTGGAAACATTGAAATATGCACAAGAAACATCATCATCACACTGTATCCGGCCGGTGCGGATCAGGCAATATTCAAACAGACAATTGAAAGCTATGCCGGATGGACAGTCTCCTATGGGGCGGATCATGTGGTGCTGGTAAACGCGCCGAATTATCCGATGGCCTTCCGATTTCAGTTATATGCGGACAAGAGCAAACTGACGGCCACGGGGTCATCCCAATGTCTGTTTACGGGCAATAACAACAGTTATGGTACGGTTGTTGTCACCTATCCGGATGGAACGAAACAAAATTTAATTCCCTATGTTCATGACCCGGAGGGATTTGCATCATTACTGGAAATAGGTTACAGCCTGACTTGCGTCATTGATTCGAATACCGGGAAGATATTGATCAAAAATGGTGACAGCATCATCTGGGAAGGGATGCCCGAGTATAAGCTGAATGCTCCCGATCAGAGCGTTGTGAATTCCGAGATTCAATCCGTGGCGCAAAATTTAAACTTAAATCTGCTGTTTCTAACCGCTCAAGGCTCACAGGTTCTGTTTGAAACCCAATAATCGCCACGTTTGAATTGAATCGGCCGAAGAGATGTCCGGCGTTTTGAATAGCCCGGGATAGTTACTATCCCGGGCTATTTTATTCATGAGGGATTGCCATATTTCAGAAACTATAGTAATACAAGGGTAATCATGTAAGTAACTTAATAAATTATTTCATGATGAAAAGCGCCGGTTACGGTGAAATAAAACAGATCGCCGGTTTGCTTGGTTATCGAATGAAAGGAGTCAAAATGAAATATATCGTAATGATACTGGGGGTGTTGACAGGTGTTGCCTGCCATCTATCGGCGTCGGCTGAACCGTCTTCGATGGTTCAGCGCCATATTTTTGCGCCTGATCAGAGTGTGGAAGATAAAGCAAATGCTGCTGCCGCAAAACCGGTTGATAGTGCGGGCCTGGAAAAAGATCTGATCTTTACCGGAGTTCTTCTGACCTCAAATGGAAAACAGGTGATTTTGTCAGAGTCGGGTAAGCATGAGAAAGGCGTTCCGAAACATGTCATGAAAGAAGGGGATTCCATCAGAGGTATGACGCTTAAGGAAATCGGTTCCAATTACTTGCTTCTTTCATCCAATGAAAACCTGCTCAGGATAAAATTGTACAAAGGAATAAAGAGCAGGCCGGCTCCACCCCCGGATAAGACGATGGCCGAAGCCGGCCCCGCGGCGAACACGACGACATTGCCTGGGAATCTACCTCAAAATGCACCACCTGGTTCGAAAATGGATATGAAATCCAAAAACGTTCCAGGTGGAAATGCGCTCCCAGCCATTCCATTTGATAATACCGGCAATGGTGCTTTTGGAGGCGGCGGCGGAGAAAGTTCCGGGGCACAGGCAAACCCGACAGCCCCGGCGGGCACCTCAGCCGCGCCAACCACTTCAAATCCGTTTTTAGACGTCATAAAACGGTCGGCCGAGAGTACGCCGGCAGGAGGAACACCGGTCAACCCGTTCACCGGTAAGTAAATTCATCCGGTTGAGACGCTTTACCGTGCAGATTGGCAATGCCGTAATAACAGTCAAGGAGAAAACGTGTGAAATTTTACCTCGGTGTCAAACGATGGATCACAGAGCCATTTAAGCACCGAACGCTCTTCTGGGGATTTGTCAATCAGGAAATCAAAGGAAGATATGCCGGTTCAATATTCGGGCTGATCTGGAGTATTTTACTTCCTCTTGCAAATCTGCTGATCTATATTTTCGTATTTACCGTCATATTTAAGATTCGACTGGCACCTGAGAACGGCACTGATAACTTTGTACTGTATTTGCTGAGCGGACTTCTTCCCTGGATGACTTTTTCAGAGGCCCTGGGAAGCAGTCCGGGGATATTCGTGGGAAAAGCAAATCTGATTACCAAGGTGGCGTTTCCGATTGAATTGTTACCCATTTCCGGAGTGGCTGTCGTATTTGTTATGAACAGCATCGGATTGCTGCTTTTTCTTTGTTATTTGGCCATTCAAGGCCTCTGGAATTTCTCCTGGCTGGTGCTGCCCGTTGTGATGGGAGTCCACATGCTGTTTACACTGGGACTTGTGATTTTGATAGCCAGCTTATCCGTTTTCATACGGGACATTCAGCAGGTGATCGGTGTCGTGTTGTCGCTCTGGATGTATCTGACGCCGATTCTGTATCCCATAACGATGGTTCCGGAACAAATTCAATGGATACTTTATTTAAACCCCATGTGCATGTTTATTGAACTCTACCACCAGGTGCTGCTTTGTAAAATCATTCCCTGGGGGATGCTTATGAACTGTTTTGCGATCGCCATGATGATGTTTATCGGGGGCGTGGGATTTTTCGGAAAATCAAGAAATGCCTTTGCGGACGTTCTGTAGATTGAATACCATCAAAACAAAGGCTGCTTCTTTCTGGGTCTCATTGATGCGTGAAGCGGCAGGTCAGATTGATTACGGTGAACCGCTTCCCGAGCTGACCCGGGAGTTTATTTCTGTCTGGTCCCGGCATTATGCAACGATTGCTGGAATCACAATGCCCAAGGCTCCTTTTCTGGAGATTGGAACAGGCTTTGGTATTCTGGCAGCCGGGTTGGGCGCAATGGCGGGCGGAACGGTCTTTGGCACCGAACACCCTACCCGAAATTACTTGTTCAACCCCGGCTACAGGCGTTTTTTAAAAAATTACGGCGTCCAAATAATCGCCAATGATTTAACTGAAGGGCTGCCATTTGTTGATTGCAGTATTTCACAGATATATCTCTGTGATGTTATAGAGCATCTTTTTGTTCCGGATGCTGTTTGTCTTCTGTCTGAAATTTCCAGGGTTCTTCCGATCGGCGGAGAACTTATCCTTTCAACGCCGAATATCAACCGCCTGTCCAATCTGTTCCGTTTTTTCCGAGGTCATTCCATTAATCCGCCGCAACTCATTGCATCTTGCGGAAATACCCATGGGCATGTTCATGAATTTGCGCCAAAAGAAATATCCGCCTTGCTGGAAGACGCCAGGCTGAAACCCATGCGCGTTCAATTCGGGCTCAATTCTTTGTATACGACCAGCGTATTCGGATCTGAAAAACAGGTATCTCCGGAAACCGCAAAACAAATCAACCGCCTGACCGCTTTCATCTGCCGTTTTTTCCCCGGATTTGGTGATCAGATATTCATTCTGGCCCAGAGAATTTGATTGCTATTACGATGCATGCCCTGGAAATCAACAATATCTCCAAGATTTATCGCTTTTATCCCAAACCCTTGGACCGGTTGAAAGAAGCCATTTTCCGGAGGCCTTTTCATCAGCGAATAAATAGTCTCCAGGGGATTTCTTTTTCAGTTGCTTTCGGCGACTCCATCGGGATTGTCGGAGAAAATGGCGCCGGCAAAAGCACCCTGCTGAAGCTTATCGCCGGAACAGTGGCGCCGAGCTCCGGTGAAATTATCAAACGCGGCCGGGTTGCAGCGCTTCTTGAATTGGGTGCCGGTTTTCATCAGGAGTTTACCGGCCGGCAAAATATTTATTTGAATGCGTCCCTGATGGGATTAAATCAGTCCGAGATTAAATCAAAAGAATCGGAAATCGTCGAGTTTGCAGAGCTGGGACAATTTATTGACAGACCTATTCGAACCTATTCGTCCGGGATGGTGGTGCGTCTGGCGTTTTCGATTGCAACCAGTGTGGATCCCGATATATTGATAATTGACGAAGCCCTGAGTGTCGGGGACCAGTATTTTCAAAAAAAATGTGTAGATCGAATGATGGATTTCAAAAAACAGGGTAAAAACATCATTTTGTGCAGTCATGCCATGTTTCTGGTCAACATGCTTTGCACCCGGGCGTTGTGGATAGAACAGGGAGTCGTTCGGGAACAGGGCATTGCGACCCATGTTACAGCGGCTTATGAAAATTATTCCAGGGAAAAATCAATACAGCAATCACAGCCGAGCATAGATGAAGACAAGCTGGAAAAACAAGAGAATCAACTTCCGGTCAGAATAACTTCCATCACCTTGAACGGCCAGAAGACGCCCATTCAACTGGGATATCGTGAAGATCTGCAAATTGATATCGCGTATGAAGCTTCCGACAATCGCTCCTTCTGGATCGCGGCCGGTATTCGACGTAATGATGAACTGATATGTCATGCTGTCTGCATGTCCCGTGATTTTTCAAAGCCCCTGTCCGGAAAAGGGGCTGGTAAAGTGTCCCTCAAATACGCCGAACTGCCGTTGTTGTATGGCGAATACGCCGTGGTGGGGGCTATCCTGGATGATACCGAGCTTCACTGCTACCATAAGCTTCAATCAGCGCCGTTTTCCATTATACCGCAGAACACGTGGACCGCCGAAATGGGACTCCTGGAACTTGAGCATGAATGGGTCATCGCTTGAATGCTGAAGATCGCTTATCTACTTGAATCCACAGGTTTGTGCGGCGGGGTTAAGGTGGTATTCCGACAGGCCGAAGCACTGATGAAAAGGGGGCATTTTGTAACGATAGTATCCGGTGAGGACTATCCGGACTGGTTTGAAGGAAAAGTGGGGTTTGAAAAACGCGATCCATTTGATCCATCCGTGGCTGATTCTTTTGAATGGGTTATCGGAACCACGCCGCGGCTGATTCTGCATCATTACCGGAACAAAAAAAACAGGATGAAATTGCTGCATCTGATTCAGGGATATGAGCCTGACCTGGAAGAATGCCGGCCTTTTAAAAATATCATCGATGATGCTTATTCGCTTCCGATTCCCCGAATCACGGTTTCGGAATCCATGGCGGAGAAATTCAGCAGACGATACCCGGATCAACGGTTTATTTCAGTGGGGCAGGGACTCGAAGCCGAATATTTTTATCCGCGTTCAGATACGCATGTCCAATTGGCTCCAATTGACCGAATATTTCTGATCGGGCCCCTGACGATATCTTTCAAACAAATTCGCGTAGGGCTCACTGCATTTAAACTTGTGAAGGATCGCAAACCCCATATAAAATTGATCCGCATTTCGGCCGTGGATACCCGGTGTGAAGAAGAATCCCTTGGCCTGGCGGATGAATACCTTGTACATATCACGCCAAAAGCAGTTGGAGATGCTCTCAGGTCCGGAAATGGGATATTACTTTCATCCTCCGATTCGGGTGAAGGATTCGGGCTTCCGGCTCTGGAGGCCATGGCTTGTGGGGTTCCGGTGGTCTTAACCGATATCCTCAGTTATCGGTCGTTTTCGTCGCCGTGTGACTATGCGGAATTTGCCGCGCATGATTCTCCGGAAGACTTGGCTGCGGCGGCAATAAAAATGATTGATGATAAAGTGACGCGAGGGCATCGAATCAGAAGGGGGCTGGAGGTTGCCGGGCAGTTTTCCTATGAGCATGTCGCAATCGCTTTGGAAGGAGTGTTCGATCTTGTTTCAACAGCAACCTGTTCATTATCCCAGTGAAATCATCCTTGAGTTGACAAACGTTTGTAACCTTAAATGCCGCTATTGTCATTTTCATGGCGGAGACGGACCGGTAAAACGGGCTCTGGACTATATGGAAGAACGGATTTGGAAAAAAGTCCTGGATGAAATCGCCTCATGGACCCAACCTGTTACCCTGGCGACCCATGGCGCCGGAGAGCCGCTGCTTTATGGCCGGTTGGAATCCGTGTTGAGACGGACATCTGAAATCCCGAATGTTTATGCCGGGTTCATGACCAATGCAATGCGTCTTGATGACCAACACATTAAGATGATTATGGAAAACAATGTGAAGTGGCTCGCGCTCAGTATTGACGGCGTAAATCCCGCGACCCACGACTATTTCCGTGTCAATGCCAGGCTCGATCGAATTGAAGCCAACGTGACGAAACTGATTGAGGCCAGGCGTCGTCTGGGAGCAAACATTCCCAATCTTCAGTTCAACATGGTCGGGTATCCGGAGATCCTGGACCAGGTACAACCCTATCTGCTGAAATGGCTTCCTCATGCATCTCAGGTTACCGTGGCCACATTCCGGCCGATTGGTTCAAGGCATCTGTGGGAAAATCGGGCGCCGTTCAAGTTCCAGCCCTGTCAGCTTATAGAAAAACAATTGGTGATCGGTGTGAATGGGGAAGTCGGGCTTTGCTGCGAAGATATCCATCTGGATGTTCCCCTGGGAAATGTTCTGGATCAGTCAATTCTGGAAATCTATAACAACAGCCCCAAACTTCTGGATTACCGCAAAGCGCACCAGGAAGGGAAAATCGATGACCTGGTGTTGTGCGGGGACTGCCATGCATGGGCCAGTGACAAGGTGATGGATCGGCATTCGTTTACCCTCGGCGATATGGAGATTGAAGAAACGGTTACGCCAGCGTATCGATTGTATCAAAAGAAGACGCTTTTATGAAGAAAGAAGTGTTCAGTCAAATCATTCACGATGTTCATGCTTCCGTGGCGCCTGAATACGGCGATATCGCCTATAACGGCTTTGTTCGGCCGAATACCCTCGAACATTGGAATTATATACGAAATGTAAAAAATCCGATTTCGAAGCTGGTTCTCTCTTACATGCCGAATCGCCTTTTTACCCTGTTGGATGCGGGATGTGGAAACGGGCAATTATTTCATCTGTACACGGAACTCGGGGCAAAAGCCATTGTGGGAATTGATTTTGGAAAAACCATGCTTAAAGAGGCGCAAAAGAGAGCCTCTTTAAGTAAAATGTGTTTCATCCCCATATTGGGCAGGTTGGAAGATCTTGCATTTATTCAAGACGATGCTTTTCAACTGGTAAACTTCTATGGGGTGATAGAACATCTGCCAGATCCTTTTGTTGTCCTTAAAGAACTTGAAAGAGTGATCGCTCCGGGGGGCATGATTATTTTTTCTGTTCCTAGAAAAGCAAGTCTGGCATGGCTGACCTATGCTTTATTCTGCCCTTCTCTTGAAAGCATGATGCATCGCAGGCCCATTATTCAGAGATTAAAACACAAAATGACCTTGTATCGATTTTTCAGAAATGATGAAATTGAAAGAATGATTGGATCGCTCAGCGGAATGGATTTGCTGTCGCGAATTCCCGTGGCTTATGGGGGAATGGTCGGCGTGATTCCATCGCGACCGCTGAGGGAACTGGCGTTTCGGGGCCGTTATGCCGCTCTTGATATGTGGAATCTGTTTTTTAAATACCTGGGGTTTATTCCTGCAGGAGAATATATCGCCATGCGGAAAAAAGTACGGTCTTGACTAAAAACACTGTGACATCATTATCATTGTCTTAAGGAAGTTACCCGGTTTGCTTAAGTCAATGACATCGTGATTTCATCGGGAGAATATATTATGAACGATCAGTTGGAGATTTTCTGGCCGAAACTGACTGCGCCCGACATCTGGGAAGTTCAGGTGTCTTACGAATATTGTAAAAATACAAGCCGTCAATTGTGTGAACCCATCAGCGGCTTGATATGGATAGATTATCCGGTTGAATGGCGGATTCATCAGTTCCTGGCCAATTCTGCATCTGATTTGTTGCTGATTGTTACCGATCCTGAAGCTGTTTTCTCCGAATATACGATACATTGCCTTGTAAAAGGGATATCCGGCGGATTCGGGGCTTGCGGGCCCGTGTACAACATCTCCGATCACCCCGAGCAGCAGGCGCAGTTGCCTGCAAGTTATTTAAATGTCTCCAGTTATGTGGAAATTGCCCGGCACTTATCCGAAACAACTCTGCCCCATCGGACTGCCGATTCTTTGGACCCCACCTGCGTTCTCTATCGTCGTGATTATTTGGAATCTCTCCTGCAGTCCGGCAGTGGGAATAAGTCTTCCCATCAGGTTGCGGCAACGCCGGCATCTGCCGGGATCGCTTCAGGAGCGCTGGTTCACCGATTCGGGAACTACTATGACGGGGGCCGGGAAGATCTGGTGGATCTTGTTCCGCCCCAAATCAGACGTGTTCTGGATATCGGATGTGCCAACGGGGGATATGGAAAGCATTTGAAACAGGTGCGTCCGGATATTCGGATTGTTGGGGTTGAATTGAATCCCATTATGGCGGAAACCGCCAGACGCTGTTATGATGAGATAATCACAAGTCCCATCGAGCAAGTTCAAATTGATGAAAAATTTGATCTGGTCAACTGCGGGGACATTCTGGAGCATCTTGAAAATCCCTGGCAGATGCTCAAACGGATTTACCACTTGCTGAACGAGGGCGGATATCTCGTATTAAGCGTTCCGAATGCCGGGCATTGGACAGTGATCAAAGACCTCATGAACGGAAAATTCGAATATCTTCCGGTTGGCTTGTTATGCATAACCCATTTGCGCTGGTTTACGGAGTCTTCGATTCGCCAGGCATTGGCCGATGCCGGATTTGGAATCGACAAGATCAGCAAACAGCAGATTGCGCCGACTCCGGAAGGAAAGAAATTTATTTCAATGATGTGCGAATCCGGTTATGGGAGTGAAGAATCCTTGATGACGAATGAAATAATTATCCGGGCTTTGAAATAATGAGTATTTCTGTAATCGTCGTAAATTATCATACCCCATTGCTGTTCCCCGCTTTAATCGAAGAGCTAAAGCAGGTTTCGCTTGTTGATGAGATCATCGTGGTTGACAACAGCCAGGATTTCAGGGGCGGGCGGAGCGCCTCGTGGATGCAGGGCGTTGATTTCATCGTTAACGATATCAATAAAGGATTCGGAGCCGCCGTTAACCAGGGGGTTCGGTGTGCCGGTGGCGATTGGATACTGGTGGTCAATCCGGATGTACGCATCGAAAAAGGATGTCTGGAAGCGCTGATCACGGCAGCCAAACATTACGGTTCATCCCTTGTAGGTCCCAGATTTTACTGGGATGATCGTCATCTCTTTCGTATTCCGCCTGCCACGGGCGCCTGCTTCTGGCAGGATGTGGCCACGATAAGTTCGCAATACTATGGTCTGGATGCTGATCTGCTTTCATTTTACTGGATTTTGCGTCACGAACGGTTTTGGGAGGCAACCGAGCCCTTTGTTGAGCCGTTTTTGTCTGGAGCCTGTTTGCTGGTTGAAAAAAAATGGATTGAAGCAAGCGGCGGGAAATTATTCGATGAAAGTTATTTTTTGTATTATGAAGATTCGGATCTAGCCGTGCGGGCTGCGCGGGACGGCATCCGCCCGCTATGTGTACCCGGTGCAAATGCCATTCATTATTACGATCAGTCTCCTTCCCCGGATCAATCAAAATCGACTTTGATGGACTCATCTCACTACCGGTTTAGGGAAAAATACTACACGACAACCATTCCTTCTCTGAACGGAGAGTTTCTGGACAATTCGGGCATAGCGGATTTGGGCGAAATATCATGCCCGCCGAATTTTCAATGTCTTCAGATGGGTTATGCGGAAACTTGTTATTTGGAAATAGGCGTGAACCCATGCCTTGTTCCGTTTACCCAGGCGGAAATTCGCGAATCAGAATTCCGGTTTCCTCGGGATATATGGGATAGAATGGCACCTGGTCAGTATTTCGGAAGAATAAGAGGAAGAATATCCGGTATTCGAAAGGTTGTTCAATGGAAAAAATTACCTTAACGGGTCGAGGAACATTTGTCATCCGTCCTTATCAGCCTGAAGATGAAGGTCGTGTGCTGTCGCTCTGGAAAACGGCATTTCAAAAAGAAATGCCGGAACCTTTATGGCGCTGGAAGTATAGCGAAAATCCTTTTGGCTACCGCATACTGCTTTGTGTAAACGAGGCCGGTGATCCGGTGGTGATGTATGGCGGCATTCCGTATCAGGCCAACTGGAAAGGACAGCATGTAGAAATTACAAATCTGATGGATATCATGTCCCATCCCGATTACAGGAAAACGGGTTTGTTCATTCAAACGGGGAATGCTTTTTTCGATACGTTCTGCGGGCCGGATAAATCCGTTCTGCTCTATGGTTTTCCGGGAAAGTATCACTTTGAAATCGGTCAGAAGTATATGGCGTATCTAAAGCTTAAAACGGATGTGGTGTATTTGAGAGCTGAGACGGCGCATCTGGCCCCATCCATCACGCAATCTCCGGGATATTTGGAACTGGTGCGTGATATTGATGAAAGTTTCGACCGGTTGTGGGAAATCTGCAAGGGAAGTTACCCGCTTGCGATCATTCGGAATGCCGCGTTCATACGCTGGCGTTACGGGAATCATCCGCTGAAACGCTATGAAATATGGAGATATCAAGCGGGGCAGCAGGGTGCGATGGATGCCTATGTCGTACTGTCAATTGCTGACGGCAAGGCGGTTCTGTCGGATATTCTTGCCCCGCCTTCCGGTTTCAACCTGTCAAATGTTTTCGGTTTGCTGGGGAAAATGTTGTCCGACAGGGACATTTCCACTTTGGAGACATGGCTTCCAGGAGGGCATGTCATGATGCATGCCGCGCTGTCTTCAGGGTTTAATGTCTATCCCGAACCAACGGGGATCATTCCTACCATCCGTATTTTTGATCCGTCACTGGCATTTGAATGGGCCTGTGACCATCTCTATTACTCCATGGCAGACGGGGATCTGGTTTAAAATGCCTGAAGATCAATTCATTCCATTCCATTCAACGGATCTTACGGGCAGGCGCGTACTTGTTCTGGCCCCGCATCCGGATGACGAAACCATCGGGTGCGGGGGGAGCCTTGCACTTCATACGGGTGCCCATGATCCGGTTAAAGTGATATTTCTGACCAATGGCGCTAAAGGAGATATGTCCGGCAGATATGAAAAGCATGCCTACGTTACTCTCCGGCAAGAGGAAGCCCGAAGCGCATGCGCTTGTCTGGGAGTGACGGATATTGAATTCTGGCCCTATGAAGATAGAGAACTTTCGGTGTCCCATGAAGCGCGGGGGCGTATATTTGATACGTTGAGAGCCTATCAACCGGATCTGGTGTATGTTCCGTCGCCGCTGGAATTTCACCCGGATCATCGCGCGGCATGTTCCTTTTTGTGCGCAGCCGTTCAGATGTACAATGGGCCCTGCAGCGTGGCGTTTTGTGAAATCAATCAGCCGCTGAGAGTGAATTTGCTGGTGAATATTACCTCTGTGCTGGAACGCAAGGTAAGCGCTTTAAAAGTATACGAAAGCCAGCTTTTTGAAAGAAATTATGATGAAATTGCCATTGCCTTGAATCGCTTCCGCAGTATGACGCTGACAAAAGACGTAACCCATGCCGAAGGGTTTTCCCTGTGGTCTTCAGAAATGATCCGGAGCGCAGCCTATCTGGGCGGTTCCATGTTGGCCGGCAGGTGCTGTCAGGACTTTTTGTGAATCGTTTTAGAATGGCTGCATGACAGTCCATCGGTTATGACCAGGTGATCAGTCCCGGAGAAAATTTGAGTTTATCGTCTCCGCGCGGGGTGATCCGGACCGTGAATCCGTAACGTCCCGATATGTGGCATGTCACTGAACCGGCAGATCAATGCGGATATCCTTCCACAGGCCACGGATTCGCCATCTCCCTGTCTTCCGTCCATCCTTTCGTACCACCCACCCATCCAGAGCTCTGGGGATGATTTCCAGTGCGGCCATAACGTCAAGATTATATTGTTCCAGTAGGTTTTTTACAAATCGTAAATGCGAATGCTCGGCAGGATCGTCTTCATGGCTTTCGGGGAAAGATCAGGTGCCAGAGCCGCACGTAATAGTGAAGGCTGGATAATAACAGGGCGCCGCCGATTGTCAGATAAAGGGCGGCAAGGTATTCCCTGGGGATCGGCGAATGGCGGAGAGTGGCACCCAGTGCAACCATGACGACGATGATAAGATAACTCTTCCAGGCCTGAAAAGCAAAAAAACAAGCCTTTTCCGGAAAAAGGGAGAGCCGGCCAATGTTTTTAAGCGCAATTGCCGAAAAAACGAAATGATAAGCAACGAGCATCCCAACCATTCCCGCGGCTCCAGACAGAACCGCAACGCGGAAAATAAGGGTATCAAGCCACCCATAGGCCAGCCTGCACAGCAGGATTCCCACGGTGCTCCATGTGAAACCGGCTGCTGCAATGAGCCAGTTTATCGGAGTTGCGGGCTTCAATTTTGAAAATAACATGGGCGTGCTCTCATAATTTAAGACCATCTTGTATTTTTCTTTAAATATAAGGCAATGCCGATGTCCCGGCAAGAAAGAAAAATATGATGAGGCAGTCACAGTTACCGATTTTTAAAACAAAATTGCCGTGAAGGCCAAAAGAGCAATTGTTTTTTGAACGCAGGCAGTGTATCAAAAATCATCCGGCAATCGGTCAAAAGGCGCTTTTTGGAGATGTGAATTCGATGATATCGCAGGAGATGTTTTTCAATCTGTTTGGCAGCCAGGTTCGGCAGCTTGCGACAGCAAACGGCATCACAGATGCCGATGCGGAACGGGTCATTCTGATATTTTCCGAGGCCATGAAAAATCCCTATATGGATGAGCGCCAGATTTATCAAAGGCTTGTTGAAAATACGGACGGTGGTGAATGAAAATCGAGCAGCTTAAAGTCGAGCACATCGGCTGCTATTCGGGAACATCGTTTCAATTTTCCGATCTTGCCGTTATTTATGGAGAAAACCGTTCGGGTAAATCCACGTTGATTTATGCCCTGTATTATGCCTTGTTCGGAAAACACCTGAACACCGCCCTCAGTGTTCCGGATCTGTGCCAGAAGGGGGAAAAATTCGGTGCGGTCACGCTGCATTTTTCCCGCCAGGAAAAATCCTGCCAATTGTGGCGCTCCACCTTGGGAACGGTTGCGCTTTCCATACTTTCCGAGGATGGGGTCAGTTGGAATTCTCTTGTCCAGGATCCGTCCGAGTCTTTGAAGCCTTTTGTTCCCATTCCTTCCGATGTGGCTTCCCTGACCTCTTTTTTCCGGGAAGGCGAGCTGATCTACTTTCTGAAAGACATTCCCAGATACAATAAGACGCTGCTCCAGCAAATCCTGGAGATGGATGATATCTTTATCCTGCAGACCCGTTTTAAAAAAGCAGCGGCAATCTCCAAGGAAAAGCGAAAAGACCTTCAGGCGGAAACAGCATCCAAAATACCGACCTTTCTGAATCCGGCCGTAGCGCAGAAAGAGGCGGATGATCTGGAAAAAGAGATTGGCGGGATAGATGCCGAAATCAAAATGCTTTCGGCCGCATCGGGGGGTTTTGCGGACCCCCGGTTGCGGATCATTCTTCAGCGGACCTGCGATGAAAAAAAATCTGAAATCGCATCCATTGAAAAGGCCAGGGCCGAGTTGCCGCTGCTTGAGGATTTGATTCGAAAAAAAGAAGAGATTGAAAAAAGCATTTCCGATGGCAATGCCGTCTATCCGAATCCGGATGATCTCCAGCGCCAACTGGGGAGTTTTGACCAGCGGATTCAAGGGCTGAAGTCGGATATTCAGCGCTTTTCGGATCTGGAAAAGCAGCCCGCTTGCCATGTATGCGGTCAGGCCCTGTCACCGGACCACCTTTCCCGGTTGATTTCCGAGCGAAGGACCCAGTGCGCCGAACTGGAGAACAACCGCAACCGGGTAGCTTCGGAACTTCTGGCTGTTCAGTCCGCGCTTCAGGATCAGAAAACCTCTAAGATCGCACTGGGCACCATTCAGCGGCAAATCGCCGAAATCCAGCACTGGAACGGAAAGGCCGAAAAACTGAAATCCCAGTTGGATCAGGCAACGGATGAGCTTGAAAAGGCAAAAGGGACGGCCGGCGATTCGGAAACCGAAACGCGCGGCCATCGCATTCAGGCGCTTCAAGCGCGTCAGGCGGATTTGCAGAAACGGTTTATCGGCCTGAAGCTTGAGATTCAGCAGGCTGAACAGCACCTGAAGGATTCTGAAAAGCTCAAGGAGAAGATTCAGGCTGCGGACCGCCATGTTCTCTTGTGCGAGATTGCCTATCAGGCCATGGAACGCGCGGTGACGGCGCTTAACCAGAGCCTGATGGATAAGGTCAGGGAAAGCCTTCGGGAATGGGCCGGGCATTTTCAGTATCTGGATCAGTTCGATATCGAGATGACGCCCAAGGAACTCAGTCCCATCATTCAGGCCAGGGGCTATACCTATAAACTGAATCAGATGAGCAAAAGCGAGCGCATTTTTCTATACCTGATGCTGAAACTTGCCATTGGCGATGCCATGGGGCATCTGGGGGTGTTTATCCTGGATGATCCGGCGGATGGCCTGGATGCCAAACGTCAGAGCGTTATGGCGCATCTGCTGCAGGAGGTGAGCCGCAAGCGGCAGGTCATCGTCACCACCAATGACGACCGCTTTGCGGACATGTTTCCTCAAGAAGTCCGCCTGAATCTTTGAGGCGTTTTTGACGGGCAAGAGTAGACAACCGTATCAGGAAATTTCAACATGTCTGGTGGCGTTGATGCCATACCGCTTCATCCGGTTGTAGATGGTCACTCGGGAAACCCCAAGTAAATCCGCGGCTTTTGACTGGTTGCTGCCGGTTTTTTTAAGGGCCTCGATCAGCTCCTGCCTTTCGATCCCCCGCATGTTGAAAGATGGCCGTTTGGATTCGGCAGGGCGCTTTCCCCGATAAATAGCCGGGGGCAGGTGACCGGGCAGAATCAGCGCGTCGTGACAGGCCACGAAAGCGTATTCAAATGCGCTTTTCAGTTCCCGGACATTACCCGGCCAGTCATAGCCCATCAGGGCATCCATGGCCTGTTTGCTGATTCCCTTGACATTCTTGTCGCTTTTGAGCCGAATTTTCTGAAAAAAGGCTTCTGCCAGAAGAGGAATGTCTTCCATGCGATCGCGCAGGGGAGGTAGGTGAATCGGAATAACGTTGATGCGAAAGAAAAAATCCTTACGGAATTTGCCCATTTCCACCAGCCTGGGCAAATCCCAGTTGGTGGCGGAAATGATTCGCACATCCACGGGAATCGGTGCGTTGGTGCCCACACGCTCGATGCTTTTCTCCTCCAGCACCCGCAGCAGTTTGATCTGGGTGACCAGCGGCAGATCTCCGATCTCATCCAGAAAAATATCGCCGCCGGATGCGGTTTCAAACCGGCCGACCCGATCCCGGATTGCACCCGTATAGGCGCCCCGTACATGCCCGAACAGTTCGCTTTCCAGCAGGGAATCGGTCAGGCTGGCGCAGTTGACTTTGACGTAAGGGCCATTGCGGCGTTCTCCGATTTCATGGATGGCCTGGGCTACCAGCTCTTTGCCGGCCCCGCTTTCCCCGTAAACAATGACCGGCGCATCTGAAAATGCCGCGTTTTCAATCATATCAAATGTCTGGCGCATGGCCGGACTGACCCCGATAATGCCGTGGAATCCATCCCGAGATCGCAATTCCTGGCGAAACGCCTCGATCTGGATATCTTTTTCAATTAAATCGGAAATATCCGTGAGTGTGCCCACGGCGCCGATCACGCTTCCGGAGCTGTCTTTCAGCAGCGATGCATTCTGCACCACATGAATGATCCGGCCATCTCTGGCGCGGATGGTACATTTACGCGTATCCAGTTCGCCAAAACGGAACAGATCGCACCAGGGCTTGTCGGCGGAACAATTTTTTTGGTTGCATGCATTGCATTCCAGAACGCCGCATTCCCTGCCGAGCAGTTCGTCCTGATTGTAGCCCGTCATTTTTTCAAAGGCCCGGTTGATGGATACGATGGTGCCGCGGGTGCTGACGATCATGATGCCATCTTGAATGGTGTTCACCACCGTTTTCCAATACCGATCCAATTCCTGTTCAGACATAACTGTAAAACATCCTGTAAAGGTTTAATACATGTAAAAGACAAAATTTTATCAGTTTAACATTTTCAGGGCAAGCAGTTTATATAGGTCGCCCGGGTATAAAGATGGATAACTGAATGATATCGAAGATATTATGTTTGTGCTGGATCACTCACCCGGTTTTGGAAAATATACAAACATATTTCTCGGATCATTCCAGCTATTCTGTTAAGTAATTGAAATATAATAAAAAATACAGTTTATAATCGGTTGTGTTTATTGCTTGGCCCAACTTTTGCTATAACGCTGGCCATGATATGTAAATGGGAGGAACTTCAGAGTGAAGGGACAAGTCGACTACATGTTGGACGTTCGAGGAATGATCTCCCCCTTCTCTTTATTGAAGGTGTCTCTGGTGTTTCAGCAGATGAAACCCTCTCAGGTCGTGGAGATTACCGGCTGTGATCCGGACATGCAGCGGGACTTGCTTCGCATATTGCCTGATGCAGCCTATGAAATCGTCTGCACGGAACATCAAACAACCGATATGGAAATCTCGAAAGTGCGTTTGGAAAAAAGAAACCCGATAGACGTCATGTCTTTGAAAAGGAAATGCCAATGACGGTAGAACCCATACGAATTTCAGGCGAGAAGAAAAGCCGGTTTTTGGACCTGGTCAAAGAACTGCTGCCGGAAGGCGGCAATCTGGATTTATGTTTAACCTGCGGAGCCTGTTCATCCGGTTGTCCGGCAACGGGACTTGACGGCATGGATCCCCGAAAATTCCTGCGCATGGCGGCGCTGGGAATGGATGAGGAAGTCGCGAAATCGGACTGGCCCTGGATGTGTACGATGTGCCAGCGGTGTGTCTATGTCTGCCCGATGAAGATAGATATTCCGCAGCTCATTTACAATGCCCGCGGCTTAAGACCCAGGGATCAGCGCCCCAAAGGCATTCTGGGATCCTGTGACATGGCGCTTCGAAACGAGAGCGGCAGTGCCATGGGAACGTCTCCGGATGATTTTGTCTTTGTGGTTCAGGATGTGCTGGAGGAGTTCCGCGAAGCGCAGCCGGAATTCGCCGACATGGAAGCGCCCATTGACAAGGAAGGGGCAGAGTTCTTCTTGAATCAGAATTCCAGGGAGCCGGTGACCGAGCCCAATGAATTGCTGCCGCTGTGGAAGATTCTGCATCTTGCAGGTGCGGACTGGACATACGGAAGCCACGGCTGGGCCGGAGAGAATTACTGCATGTTTCTGGCTGACAATAATTCCTGGGAGAAGATTACTCGAACCACGGTGAATCAGGCCAATAAACTCGGGTGTAAGATATTTCTCAACACCGAGTGAGGGCACGTAACATTCTCGGTCCGGGCCGGACTGAAAAAATTCAACCTCGATCACAATTTTGAAGTTAAGAACATCTATGAATATTATGCCAGATGGATCCGTGAGGGAAAGCTGAAGGTCAATTCCGACTGGAACAAGGATTTGAAGATCAAATTCACGGTTCAGGATCCTTGCCAGATCGTTCGAAAGAGCTATGGGGATCCCATTGCCGAAGACCTGCGGTTCGTGGTCAAATCCGTGGTGGGTGAAGAAAATTTCATCGACATGCAGCCCAACCGGTCCAATAACTACTGCTGCGGCGGCGGTGGCGGATTCCTGCAGTCCGGATTCAAGGATCAGCGTCTGGAGTATGGAAAACTCAAAGATCAGCAGATCAAGGCAACCGGAGCTGATTACTGCATTGCCGGGTGCCACAACTGCCATGCCCAGATTCATGAACTGAGCGAGCATTACGGCGGACACTATCCGGTCGTTCACCTCTGGACCCTCATCTGCCTTTCTCTGGGGATACTCGGACCAAACGAGCGGGAATACCTGGGAGAGGATCTGAAAGAAGTGAACGTATTCCATCCGGAGACGGCAGAATAATAAAAAGGAAAAAATCATGACCATTCAAAAACGATTACAAAGCGGAGAATTTGTCGTTCTGGCGGAAATGAACACCCCCAAGGGCGTGGATATTTCCCGGTTTATGACGGATGCCATGCACGTCAAGGGGCGTATCGATGGCATTGTTGTTCCGGATATGGATAACGGCGTCATGCGGATGAGTGCGCTTGCCGGCGGTGTTCTGGTTCAACAGCAGGGAATCGAAGCAATCATCCATGTCTACGGACGGGACCGAAATCGCATGGCCCTTCAAGGCGATTTGCTGGCTGCCCATGTACTGGGCATCCAAAATCTGATCGTGGTTCAGGGTGATGACATGGCCAACAGCGATCACCGCATGGCGGTTCCGGTCGATGATCTGGATGAACTGGGACTCCTGGCCGCCATTCGGTCCCTTCAGGCCGGAAAAGACCTGGCAGGCTTTGATCTGGACGGACAGCCGCAGTTTCAGGTCGGCTGCCAGCTCGCTCCGTTTGCAAACGAAACCGAAATGATCCGGGAACTGAATCTGGCAAAGGAAAAAATTGCGGCAGGCGCCGGTTTTGTCGTCACGCCGCCGGTGTTTGACCTGGATCAATTCCAAAAATTCATGCAAAAAGCCGCAGGCCTGGGTGTGCCGGTGATTCCCACGGTCTTTTTGATCAAATCCGTGGCAGTTGCCCGGTATATCGCGACGAACGAGCCGGGTGCGCACATTTCCGAAGAACTCATCCGTCGCATTCGAAAATCCTCGGATCGTGAAATGGAAGGCGTCAAAATCGCCGGAGAGACCATTGCCCGGCTTCGCAAAACGGCGCAAGGCGTTCTCATTCAGGCCATGGGATGGGAGCACCGCCTGTCGGCCATTCTGGATGCGGCGGGTATTTGACGTGCAACCCTCAAAAAGAAAAAGAGAGATATGAAAACAGCAGACCCAATTCAAACCAGTGACAGGGTTCTGGTGATCGGCGGCGGGGTCGGGGGCATTCGCACGGCCCTGGATCTGGCTGAAGCCCGGAAAAATGTCGTCCTGATCGATAAGGCCAATGCCATCGGCGGGCTGATGACGCTTCTGGACCGGACATTCCCGACCAATAACTGTGACCTCTGCACCCTGTCTCCGACCCTGTCGGAGAGTAGCCGAAACCAGTATATTCAGTTAATGACCCTGACGCGAATCGTCCGTCTGGAGGGTGAGTCCGGGAATTTTACGGCAACGCTCATCACTTCGCCCCGCCATATCGACATGGAGCGGTGCACGGCCTGCGGGCAGTGCCGCAAGCTGTTTCCGGAGTGTGTGGATTTCAATCCTGGCCTGGATCATCGGGCACCTACCTGCATGCGCTATCCCCAGGCCACGCCCCAGGCTTTTTCCATTGACATGAGCCGTTGCAGCAATCCCCAGGCCCTGGTTGCGTGCTGTCCGGCAGGCGCCATCCTGGCCGATGATGTGGAGCGGGAAATCCGGCTGCAGGTAGCCTCCGTGGTGCTGGCCCAGGGCGCGGCCGTTTTTGACCCGTCCGGGTTGGATAGTTTCAGTTACGGCAAGGATCCCGATGTGCTGACCAGCCTGGAATACGAGCGGATACTGTCGGCTTCGGGGCCGACTCAGGGCAGGCTGGTCTGTCCTTCCGACGGCCGGGTCCCGGCAAAGATCGCCTGGATTCAGTGCGTGGGCTCCCGGGGGCTTCAAAAAGGTGCGGTAACTTATTGTTCCGGCATTTGCTGCATGTTCGCCCTCAAAGAGGCCGTGGTGACCAAGGAGCGGTTTCAGAACAGCATCGAGACCTCGGTCTTCTATATGGACATGCGAACTTTCGGTAAGGACTATGAGCGTTATTATGAGCGCAGCCGGAATACATCGGGTGTGCGGTTTGTACGCAGCCGGCCCCACAGCGTGTTCCGAAAGCCCGGAGAGGAACAGTTGAGCATTACCTTTGCGGCCGAGGACTCCAGCGCCATGAAAGAAGAGTCGTTTGATCTCGTGGTGCTGTCCACCGGCTTTCGGGTCACCGATGACCTCCGCCGGACGGCCGCAGGTCTGGGCATCGAACTGAACGCGCACGGGTTTGCCCGGACCGGCGGTTTTGATCCGGTGGCCACATCCCGAAACGGCGTCTATGTCTGCGGGATGTTTGAAGGTCCCAAGGATATTCCGGAAACCATGATTCAGGCCAGTGCCGCGGCCTGCCGGGCCGCCGCCCATGTTCCGGCATCGGCGGCGACGTCAGAAAGCGACAGCGCGTTTATTCCCGAAAGGGATGTGAGTGAAGAGGAGCCCCGGGTCGGGGTGTTTATCTGCGACTGCGGGGAGAACATCGGTGGGGTGATCGATATTGCGGAATTGACGGCATTCGCCGCGAAACTGCCGGGGGTTTTCCTTGCCGAAGGCGTGGGGCATGGTTGCAGCCGCGAATCCATGAAGCATATCGAGGAGGCGATTGCCGGCAACAAACTCAATCGCGTGGTGATCGGCGGATGCTCTCCCCGGACCCACGAAACGCGGTTTCAGGATGTGCTGCGCCGTGGTGGGCTGAATAAATACCTGGTGGAAATCACCAACCTGAGGGATCAGGATTCATGGGTGCATCTGGATCAGCCAAAAGATGCCGATGCCAAGGCCAGGCAATTGATCTGGGCATCGGTCCTGTCGGTGAAAAAGGCAAGGGCCCTGGCGGATAACCGGTTGCCCGTAAACCGGGATATTCTGGTCGTGGGCGGCGGCGTGGCGGGTATGAGCGCATCGCTGCGGCTGGCCGATCAGGGGTTCAAGGTTTTTTTGGCAGAGCGGCATTCCATGCTGGGCGGTGTGGCCAATCTTGTCCGCAGAACCCTGGAAGGCGAAGACGTTCAGGCCTTTATTCAGGATCTGATTCAAAAAACCCTGTCCCATCCCCATATCCAGGTGATTCGTAATGCCTTTATCGTGGATCACAGCGGTATGCCGGGCATGTTCAAAACCGGCATGCAGGTCGGACCCCAGATGTTCTATCGGCAAATCAGCCATGGCGTGACGATTCTGACGACCGGTGCCCTGCCCAACCGTCCGGACGGGTATCTGCTCGGCCGGCATGCGGCCGTGATGACCCAGCTCGATGCGGATGCGCTGATCGAGGATTCGCCGGCACGGGTATCCAACTGGAACAATGTGGTCATGATTCAGTGCGTGGGCTCGCGGCAGGCGGATAATCCCAATTGCTCCAGGATCTGCTGCCAGGCGGCCGTCAAGAACGCACTCCGGATTCTGGATCTCCATCCCGAAGCCCGTATTTTCATTCTTTACCGGGATATGCGGACTTACGGATTCCAGGAAGACTATTATCAGGAGGCCAGGAAACGGGGCGTCATCTTTGTCCGGTATGAAGCGGCCAATCCGCCCGAGGTTACGGAAGCGCAGAACCAGGTGCAAGTCGCCTTTACCGATCCCATTCTGGGAAGGCGCCTGGAAGTGATCGCCGATGCCTTGCTGCTGAGCACCGGCTTTATCAGCGATGATGAATCCAGCGAAGACCTGGCAGCCATATTTAAAATCCCGCGAACCCCGGATGGGTATTTTCTGGAAGACCATATCAAGCTGCGTCCCGTGGATTTTTCCAAGCCCGGGTTTTTCATGGCCGGTACCACGCATTCTCCCCGGTCCATCCGGGAAAGCATTGCACAGGCCGAAGCCTCGGCCGCCAGGGCTCAGACCCTTCTCAGCCGTGACAGCATCAACCTCGGGGCGGCCATTGCCCGGGTGGACTCCAAAAAATGCGCGGCCTGTCTGGTTTGTGTCCGGGCCTGTCCCTTCGGCGTGCCGTTTATCAATGCGGACGGCTACTCGGAAATCGATCCGTCCAAATGTCACGGCTGCGGCGTGTGCGCCTCAGAGTGCCCGGCCAAGGCCATTCAATTGATGCAGTTTGAAGATGACCAGATTCTGGCAAAACTAAGCGGATTGCTGGAAAGGATGGTGGCATAATGGAAGAATTCGAACCGGTCATTGTCGCATTTTGCTGTCATTTTTGCGCCTATACCGCCGCGGATATGGCCGGGAGCCTGCGGCTCTGTTATCCGGCCAATGTGAAGATTGTCCGTGTTCCCTGTTCCGGAAAAGTGGATGCGATCCATATTCTGAAGGCATTTGAAGGCGGCGCCGACGGCGTCTATGTGGCCGGATGCCTGGAAGGAGACTGTCATTTTAAAAACGGCAATGTCCGGGCTGCCAAACGGGTGACCTATACCAAAAAATTGCTGGACGATATCGGCATCAATGGCCAGAGGCTGGAAATGGTCAATCTGTCCGCCGGCATGGGGGAGCGCTTTGCCGAAATTGCCCGGCAAATCACTGAAAAAATCCGGAAGCTGGGACCCAACCCAATCCGAAACATGACCCGGCCGTTGTCCGATGCCGCGGTCCAGATGTCAAAGGAGCAACGATTACAATGATTACAGCGGAACGTAAGCCCCTGGAAGAAATCATTGAATATATCCGGCCATTTCAGAAGATTCTGCTGGTCGGGTGCAACGAGTGCGTGACGGTCTGCGCCGCCGGCGGCCGCAAGGAAGTCGGCATCCTGTCCGCATCGCTGCAGATGTCATTTCTAAAGCAGGGAAAAAATCTACAGATTCGGGAACACACCCTGGAACGCCAGTGCGATCCGGAATACATTGAAGAACTGACATCTATGATCGACGGCGTGGATGCCATCCTGTCCATGGCCTGCGGATGCGGTGTCCAGGAGATGAGCCGCAGGTTCAAGGATAAACCGGTGTTTCCCGCGGTCAACACCAAGTTCATGGGTGCATCCGAACGCCAGGGCGTATGGGGCGAGCGGTGTCAGGGATGCGGTGACTGCCTGCTGGGGATTACCGGCGGCATCTGCCCGATTGCCCGGTGTTCCAAGCAGTTGATGAACGGTCCCTGCGGCGGCTCCACGACCGGCAAGTGTGAAATCAGTCCGGATGTGGACTGCGCCTGGCAGTTGATCTGGGATCGGCTCAAGGCCCTGGGATTGGAAGACCGGTATGAACGGATCATCCCGGCCAAGGATTGGAGACCTGGACGGGGCGCCGGCCCCCGCAAAATCATCAGAGAGGATTTGGCAGAATGAAAACCGAAAGCGTGCTCGAAAAAGTGTTGAAATCCGGCAACCTTGCAGTTACCTCGGAGTGCGGTCCCCCAAGGGGCGCCGTGCCGGAAAAAGTCCGCCAGAAGGCCGAACTTTTAAGGGGGTATGTGGATGCTGTCAATGTCACGGACAACCAGACCGCCATGGTTCGCATGTCCAGTTTTGCAGCCGCGGTGATTCTGCGACAGATGGGGCTTCACCCGATTCTGCAGATGGTGACCCGGGACAGAAATCGCCTGGCCATGCAGTCCGATATCATCGGGGCGTATTCTTTTGATATCAATACCATGATGTGTCTTTCCGGCGATCATCCGAAGTTCGGCGATCATCCCATGGCAGCCAGCGTCCATGATATCGACTCCATCCAGTTTGTCCAGATGGTGAAAAAAATGCGGGATGAGGGCAAATTTCAGGGTGGGGCCGATATTGAAAATACACCCAAAATGTTCATCGGAGCCGCAGCCAATCCCTTTGCCGATCCCTTTGAACTGCGGGTTGCGCGCCTGGCCAAAAAAGTGGCTGCAGGCGCGGACTTTATTCAGACCCAGTGCATCTATAATCTGGACAAGTTTGAAAAATGGATGGAAGGGGTCCGAAACCGGGGCCTTCACGAAAAATGTTATATTCTGGCAGGAGTTACGCCCATAAAAACCGTGGGCATGGCCCGGTACATGAAAAACAAGGTGCCGGGCATGGATGTTCCTCAGGAAGTGGTGGACCGCATGGCCGGGGTGCCCAAGGAGAAACAGGCCGAAGAAGGCATTAAAATCTGTGTGGAGACCATCGAACGCCTCAAGCAGGTCAAGGGCGTTGCCGGATTTCATATCATGGCTATCGAGTGGGAGCAGAAAGTGCCGGAAATCGTGGAGCAGGCCGGACTTTATCCCCGTCCGAATGTCAGGATTTAATTAGTGTCTTTGAAACAGTTGGATAATTGAACATTAGATATTTAATAATGGATGATAAATAGGAGATGAAAACATGACTGATAAAAAACTTATTCTGGTAGTGGATGATGATCCGGATCTGGTCGAATCCGTGACAATGAAGCTGGAGAGCGACAATTTCCGCGTGGTAAAAGCCTATGATGGTGTGGAAGCAATGGATCAGATCAAAAAGGAACGGCCGGCCTTGATCATTCTCGATGTCATGATGCCGAGAAAAACCGGTTATCAACTCTGCGAGGAGTTAAAAAAATCCGAGGAAACCAAAGGCATTGTGATCCTGCTGCTCACGGCAGTGGCCGAGGCTGTCACATCCACCAACTATACCCACTGGGAAGGGAAAAGCACGCTTGCGGATGACTATATCCCAAAGCCGATCGATCTTGCAAAGCTGATGGAAATTGTCAGGGATTATCTTTCATAAACAATGGATTCGTCCCTATCCAAATTGTCCATCGGTGGCCTTAAACTGAGTTCGGAACTGGTCCAGATACGACTGCTTCCGAACTCGGGTTCTACCGTTCAAGAGATGTTTCGTCGTCTGACAGATCATCGGATCAATCTGACGATGGTGTCACTGGATGCCACGGACGGTGAACTGACGGGAATATGCTGTATCTTTGAAGAAGACCGAGGTCAGGCTGAACTCGCGCTGCAGCCGCTTGCTGCAGCCGTCGACATGCTTTCTCCGGTCGGTGCGCTGACCATCTTTCCGCACCAGTCCAGGCTTCTTCTCATTGAAAACATCTTGTCGGCCATGGGTCGGAATGGATTGCCGGTTTATGGACTGGCCTCCTCCCATTCGGCTTTGACCCTCACCACCGATTATTGCCGACTCGATGACGCGGTTTCCGCGGTTTGTCGCATCGTATCGCTGCCGGAAAACCACGCGCCATTTCGTCCTGAATTTCGGGTAAGGCAACTCTGATGGAAACATTTGCGGTTTACTGGGAACCCATTGTCAAGACTTACGGTATTTCCGAACGCACCGGGTTGTGTTTGATTTCTCTGGATCTGCCATTCAACCGGTTAAGCGACGGGGGAGCCTGTCTGTCGCGTATTGCATCCCGATTCGGCGGTTCGCTGATCCTGATTTTTTCAAGACCGGCATCACCATCGGTCCTGCGCCTGAATCTGCTTCTGGACCGGCTGTTGGAAAGGCCTGAAGCTGTTGAGGAAAATAATCGACCTTCTCACACAATTGGCATGAATATTGATAGTCTTGCTAGTTTTGGAGGGATCTTTTCGGGGCTGCGGGTTGACAATCCGGTGGAGCTGATATATTTTCAAGGTCCGCACTATGGTGATCGTTATGGCATTGCAGGCGCTGCCGTGACGGCTTTGGCGGCACACGTTGTGCCGCTTCTGGCTGTTGTGTGCGCCGGTGCATCAGTGTATCTGATTATTCCTGAAGGAATGGCCTCTGCAGCAGTGAATGCCCTCAAAGAGGCATTCAGTACTCCCGAAACCGTTAAAAACCCATCAAATCTATGAATTCGAACCTGTCACAGGAGCTTAACTGGCGGCTGCGGGTCTTTGATTCGCTGCCTTTTCCCACCCTGATCATGGCTCGTAACGGCACCGTTGTATCGGTTAACCAGAAACTCCTGGAAAAATACAATATTTCCAAACCACAAGTCGTTGGAAAGTCCTGCCGGGAAATTTTTCAGTCTTTATTCGATGATCCAGACCTTCCCTGCAACCAGGAAGCCTGCCCCCTGGATAAAACCATCGACGAAGGTGTCGGGCACTCTGTGTTGAAACAGATTCAGCGGCGAGACGGGAGCATGCGTTGGGAGGATCGGGGCTTTTCCCCCATTCTGGATGATGTGGGAAATGTCATTTATGTGGTGGAGTCGATTCGGGATGTCACCCGTACCAAGGCCCTGGAAAATATTATCCACGATATTCGGGAATTCCTTAACCGGGTCGTTCAAAGCTCAACCAGTGCGATTGTGGTTGCAGACCGGGGAGGGCGAATTCTGCTGATGAATCAGGCAGCCGAGGAATTGTTCGGCTATGACTTTCAGAATGCCGCGAGTATCAGCGTCACCGATCTGTACCCACGGGGAATGGCCCGGGAAATCATGAAAAAACTTCGGAATGACGATTACGGGGGGCGGGGGAAACTTCCGGTGACCCAGGTCAACATTCTGACGGCCAGGGGAGAGTCGATTCCCGTGGAAATGACCGGCGCCATTATTTATGAAGGTGATGATACCGAAGCCGCGACCATGGGGATTTATAACGATATTCGCGAACGGCTGGCTGTCAAGAAGAAACTGCGGGATGCCCAGTTTCAGTTGGATCAATCCGAAAAAATGGCGTCTTTGGGCAGGCTGGCGGCTGGGGTTGCGCATGAAATCAACAATTCCCTAATCGGCATCCTTATGAAGGAAAAAATGGAAGTGGATCACCCGTTTCAGTCCAGTCTCACCTGCATTCTGGAGGATGCGGAACCGTTTCAAACCCATTAAATTTATGAATTCGAACCTGCCACAGGAAATTGACTGGCGGCTGCGGGTCTTTGATTCGCTGTCTTTTCCCACCCTGATCATGGACCGTAACGGCACTGTTGTGTCGGTTAACCAGAAACTCCTGGAAAAATACAATATTTCCAAACCACAAGTTGTTGGAAAATCCTGCCGGGAAATTTTTCATTCTTTATTCGATGATCCGAACCTTCCCTGTAACCGGGAAACCTGCCCCCTGGATAAAACCATCGACGAAGGTGTAGGGCACTCTGTGTTGAAACAGATTCAGCGGCAAGATGGGAGCATGTATTGGGAAGATCGGGTCTTTTCCCCCATTCTGGATGATGCGGGAAATGTCATTTATGTGGTGGAGTCGATTCGGGATGTCACCCGTACCAAGGCCCTGGAAAATATTATCCACGATATTCGGGAATTCCTTAACCGGGT
>JACRBZ010000049.1 GCA_016219185.1 Deltaproteobacteria bacterium | reverse complement strand
TCCCGGATAACCGACGGACAAGTCGTCCGAGGTCCCCCATCCCATCCCGGGATCGTGGCACTTGACACAGGGGGTGCTGGTGTCCCCCGAGAGTCTCTGGTCAAAGAACATCAGCTTCCCCAATTCGACCTTGGCGGGGGTGGTGGGGTTGTCCGGAGGACCCGGATGAGGACCCGCGGGCATCGGGCCGATGGGCCTTATGACCTTGCTCTCAAATCCGGGAGTTTTCTTCATCAAGGCCTGAAGCGACGCGTCCGCGCCGATATCCGCCCCGATCGCCGCCCCGCCCCAAAACAGCACGGTGACACCCACCGTTACCATTCTGATCCAGTTTCTGTCCATGGCCTTTTCCTCCATTTGCCTACGAGTTACTGACGAACTCCCTGGAGCTTAAATGTATGCACTAAGAATTCGCTTTATACGGTTAAACTATGAACTGTCTGGCGGGTTGTGCAACAAATATGCCGATGTCCGTGTTATCCGGCGGCGAGTGTTTCTTGAAAAGGCTTCATGATGCGCACGGATCCGAAATACCTTTATCAATGAACGATTTCCCGGCGGATGCGCCGTGTGGGGAAAAAATCCTGTACGCTTTCAGCGCGGCTGAAAACGTCGGCGGGTAAAATGGACCTGATTGATCGTTTTGTTACATTCCGGATAAATCATTATTAACATTTTGTCTATTGCCGGGGAGATGAGGACTATAGATATGGCAGATATGGGAAGTGTCCCCATTATTTTATATGGTACAAATGTTGCATTTTGCACTTGAGGTTAGCACTGAGGGGATATTTTAACTTCTTTTCCGAGATCCAGTCTGAGGAGGTGTACAATGAATGAGAGTGAATTCATGACCGTAAATGTCAAAGATGGTGACCATATCATTGATGAAGGGACCTGGGGCTATTACACATACATCATCAAAGAAGGCAAAGCCAAGGTGTACAAGGAGACTGACGGAAAACAAGTCATGGTCGGAACTTTAAAGGCAGGGGATATCTTTGGTGAGATGAGTTTTATTGAAGGAACCAAGAGGACCGCCTCGGTGATCGCGGAGGGTAACACCGTTGTGGAGAGGATCCCGAGGGACACATTCCTGGAGGCTCTTAATCAACTCCCGCAGGATTTGCGATCCAAGTTGACTGCCATGGTCAGCGATCTTACCCGCATCACCGCGATCTACGGCCAACTGAATGCGAAACTCCGCGAGGTGCAGATTATGAATATCCAGGAGCGAATGGATGTTATTGCGTCGTTTCAGGAAGAAATTGAGAAAACGCCGGCCATCCTGCGCCGGGTGATTTCCGCTATGGTTCAGCGCCTTCAAACCGCTGCCGCCGGCTGCACCCATCTGGTGAACCAGATGGATGACTCGATAAAAGCAGTGGATTCTCTATCCCTGTCATTAACCAAAAAATGAGAAGGGAAACCCGTCCCTCCTTCGAGTTCTGACAGGCTACCCTCCACCTTATTCCCTTATCCCGTTTTCGGGGAGTATTATATTCAGCAATCCGGCCAATGACTTGGAATTTTAAAGATATTCAGCGGAGGGTAAGCTTTCAGTGAACCCATTGTCGCAAATTTCGGTCAAATCATAGTCGTCATTCCGGCGAAAGCCGGAATCCAGGGATGAAGTCGGCATGAAGCAACCCTGTGTGTATCTACTTGCCAGCCGCTGTAACGGGACCCTGTATATTGGAGTGACCTCGAATCTGGCCAAACGCGTTTGGGAACATAAACAGGATCTTGTTGAAGGTTTCACCAAGCGATACGGGGTACACACATTGGTTTGGTATGAGTTGCACGACTCCATGGAATCGGCCATCCAACGCGAAAAGGCGATCAAGGAATGGAAGCGGTTGTGGAAGTTGGAGTTGATCGAGAAAACAAATCCTCAATGGCGGGATCTCTATGAGGAACTGTAAAAAACTGGATTCCGGCTTTCGCCGGAATGACGTAAGTCTTTCAGGGCCTGACGTAAGTCTTTCAGGGCCTTATGAAAGCGCCAACGGGTTCACTGAAAGTTTACGGCGGAGGTGAAGCGTGAAGATCGAGGTTTTGGGGGCCTGTGCGTCGGTCTGTTTCCTGTTGGATGGAGAGATCCTGATCGAGGGCGGGATACCCGGCTTTATTCTTTGTCCGGAGAAACTGGCCGGGATCCGGTGGGTGTTGATTACCCATGCTCATTTCGATCACATCGACGGCCTGCCCATGCTGGCGGAGAGTCTCTATGGGGTATCGGACCGGCCGTTGATGATTGCGGGGGTCGCCCCGGTGATCGATGCCATTCATACCCATCTCTTCAACGAGGTCTTATGGCCTGATTTCTCAAAGATCCGAAATCCGGCCGGACATCCCACGGTCGTATTCCACCCCCTGGAGGAGGGCCGCGCCAACCCCATCGGCCGCTACCGGATCACCCCGATCCATGTCAACCATATTGTCCCCACCGTCGGTTACCTCATTGAGGATGGGGATTCGGCCTTTGTGATCAGCGGGGATACCTATGCCACGGACCGGATCTGGCAAATGGCCTCGAAAACCCCGAACCTGAAAGCCGCCCTGATCGAGTGCACGTTTTCAAACCAGGCGAAGGAGCTTGCGGAAGTGTCGCGCCACCTCACGCCGGAACTGGTCCGGGCCGAGTTCCGGAAGCTCTTAAACCCGAGCCTCCCCCTCTACTTGTACCATATGAAGCCCAACCACCTCGACCGGATCCGGGAGGAACACGCCCGATACCGGGACGGGGGGATCCTTTTGGAGGATGGGATGACGATCGTGGTGAGCTGAGGAAGGATAATGACGCCGTGAGTCAGGAACCGCTTGAAAAAAGGTTTCTATTTTTTGCCGATTATCCGGAACCTGTTATGATCACGGATACCCAAGGGCTTATCCTCTACGTGAATCCGGCGTTTGAGGAATTGACGCATTACCGCCGCGATGAAGTGATCGGCAAAACGCCGCGGATCCTCAAATCAGGCAAACATCCTCAAGCGTTTTACGAAAATTTCTGGCAGGCAATCCTCTCCGGCCAAGTATTCCACTCGGTGTTTACCAACCGAAAGAAAAACGGTGAAGCCTATCAGATAGAAGAAACCATCTTGCCCTTCAGAGACGACCAGGGGATGATTCTCTATTTTGTTTCCCTGGGCAAAGATTTGACCCCTTCGCAACGCACAAGCACGGAATTGCAAAAAATGGCATTGGTGGCGGAACAATCCGCCGATTACGTGATGATCACTAAGCCTAATGGGGTGATCGAGTACGTCAATCCGGCCTTCGAGAGACTGACGGGCTATTCCAGAGAAGATGCCGTCGGCAAGCCGGCCAGCATTCTCAAATCGGGGCGGCACCCCCGGAGTTTTTACACCTCTATGTGGGATACTATTTTAGCGGGCAAGGTGTTTCGCGGCGTGACGATCAATAAAAAGAAGGACGGCGATTATTATTACGAAGAGAAAACCATCACGCCGCTTAAGGACAGCGAGGGTCATATCCTCTACTTTGTTTCCGTCGGCAAGGATATTACCGAACGGGTGCGGGCAGAGGAAGAATTAAGGGTCTCGCGCGAGCGTCTCCTGATGATGAATCAAATTCTCGAGAAATATACACAACCCGCCGTGCTTAAAATACTCAATAGCGGCGTCAATCCGTTAAGTGTGCGCCCGTACGTCACCGAGAAGACCGTGTTTTTCACGGACATCGTTGAATTTTCCAGAATGTGCGCGAACCTCGATATCGGAGAAGTCATCGAACTGGTTGAAATGTATCTGACCATTTGCACGAATG
>JACRBZ010000047.1 GCA_016219185.1 Deltaproteobacteria bacterium | reverse complement strand
TATTAAATGTCAAGAGAAAAAATGGTACCAGCGCATATTTTTTGAAATATTTTGCTCCCCTTCAAGCTATAAAAATTAAGGTGCGCCCGGTGGGCAATTGTTGCCAGCAAGCAATTTTCAAGCCAGACAACGCTGAATTTCGATGGGTTTTATAGTATCCGCAGTGCTACCATCCATGAAATGATAATGCACGAGCTGGGTGGAGAGTATACCGACCAGGGCCATGTTCTGGGTTTCACTGGTGATCAACCGGTCGGATTTCTGGTATTTGTCGACAAGGTGACGGGTTTTTGTCAGATCGAAGTAACCGGTTTTTTTCAGGTACGCATCCGAAAGGAGTTCTTCGACATAGCTGCTCTTTCCGGAAAAGAAAACCTCCCGGATCGGAGCGCGATAGGGTTGCTTGATCCTGGAAATGATTCGGGAAGGGATGACGTCGTGAAAGGCTTTTTTCAGAATGTATTTTTCATTGAGCGCCTTGATTTTCCATGTTGGAGGAAGTGTGGCGGCGAAATCGATCACCCGAAAATCCAGGAATGGAAGACGCAGTTCCAGGGAATTGGCCATTGCGACCCGATCTCCCTGGGAGGAGAGAAGATAGTTTGAAAGGAAAATATCCATCTCCAGGTATTGCGCCTTTGAAAGCAGATCACGTGTGTCGAATCCGTCCGGAAGCCTCCGGAGAAGTTCATGCTCAGGGGAATAGGCAACCAGGGCCTGCTGCAAAAGATCATCGGAGAAGAAGAGTTGATTTTTGCCGGTATTCTTCCAGCGGATTCGGTGTGAGAAAAAAGGATCTGTAAGATCATCGGGAGTCACCGCATAAAACTTCTGCAGGATATTTCTGCTTCGCGCCGGATCTTTGAATATGTAAGGATGCAGCTTTTCGAGAAGACGGGGTCGACAGGAAGATTGCGGATACCTGCTCCAGAACCGCCGGATTTTCGCCTCCTTGAAAATATCGTAACCCCCGAACACCTCATCGGCTCCTTCGCCGGTCAGGACCACCTTAAAATGATTGTCCCGTACCATTTTGGAGAGCAGAAACATGGGCACGGGCGCAGTTCTCAGCACCGGCCTTTCGCAATGCCGGATCACCCGGGGGAAGTGTTCGCGAATATCCTGGTTCGAGATTAGCAGGTTACTGTGATCTGTCCCGAGGTAATCAACCAATTCCTGCTGAAAAGGTGTTTCATCGAACGCGGCTTCCTGGAACCCTATCGAAAAGGTTCGCAATTTATTGTTGAAGTGTCGGGAAATAAGCGATGTGATAATGGATGAGTCCAGGCCGCCGCTCAAATAGGCCCCCACAGGGACGTCCGCCCTCAATCTCAGGCGGATGGCATCTATCAGCAATGACTTCAGATGCTCAATGGCTTCGGCGAATGTTCCCGCCCAGCGATTTTCCGGTGCATAGTATGGGATGTTCCAAAAAGGCTTTTGCTCGACGATGGCCCCGTTCCTGACGACTTGATAATGTCCGGGCGGTAGTTCATATATACCCTTGAACGTGGTTCTGGGAGTTAACGTTGTCCAGAAGTTAAATATCTGATGCAGGGCTACGGGATCGATTTCCCGTGGAATTGAGGGGTCGGCGAAAAGCGCCTTGATCTCTGATGCAAAACAGAATTTATTGCCGGAATAATGATAATAAAGCGGCCGTATTCCGATGCGGTCTCTGGCAAGAAAAAGCTCCTTCTTCAGGCAATCCCAGATGGCAAAAGCAAACTGTCCATTAACCCTGAAAAGACAATCTTTTCCGTATTCTTCAAAGAGGTGGACAATGACTTCCGTATCCGTTCCGGTTTTAAAAACATGACCTTTTTTCTGTAGCTCCGATCTCAACTCCGGATAATTGAATACTTCGCCATTATAAACAATCCAGAGGGTGCCGTCTTCATTACAGATCGGCTGAGCGCCATCATCCAGTCCGACAATGCTGAGGCGGCAATGGCCCAAGGCGATATCGGAATCCACATAAATGCCCGCTTCATCGGGTCCGCGATAGCGAATCGATGAAATCATTCGCGATATCAATTCAGAGTCCGCATTGCCTGGATAAAAGAATCCTGATATTCCGCACATGAGAAAAGCCTTGAGAGTTGTTTCGTCAAATGAAATATGATTACCCCGGTAAAAATTAGTTGCATGAACCAAAGAGATTCGCTCTCAGTGCGTCTAGTGTAAATTGACTTCAGGGGAATCCGCTTTTTCAATATTGCAACAAGTTGTAAACTCTCTTAGAATAATTTTTAGCTGAGCAGCCTGATGCACCGACAAGTTTACAAAAACCAGTCCGCATCGCCGAGTGCCAATATTTCTGAAAAACCCATTTTCTCTTTGGATCGGAGTGTCATAGACCAGTTGGCAAGGCAGATTGGACAGGTCAATTTTTCTCGGAGTACTGAAAATATCTATGTTGACCTCCTCTGATAAGGCCGAATAATCCTGCAAGATCGGATATTCGAGCGATACCCCATCCTCGCTGATGTCCAGAGCCCAGCCGAGTCGATCAAATTGGGGTCTGATGGCTATGAAAACTTGGCCTCTTAATCCATAGCGAGCATGTTGCCGACGTTCCGAGCCATTTTTATCGATCATCTTTAAATCTCCTTATGTAATTGCAGATTAATTGTAAATGGTAGCTGGCAATTATTATCCGTTCGACCTCAGTCTTGGCTTTTGTGGAAGCAGGCCCTACAGTTCCCTCGCCAGCCGGAAGCCGACAAAGTCGCTCCTTGAATTGGCCGCGCGATAAAACCGGCTGGCTGATCTGCAGTTTTGCGAATTGCTGAACCAGGAGCCGCCACGCACCACTCGTCCAGGACCAAAGGCTGGGCCCATGGGATCGATTTTCGGCAAAGCAGCATACTCCCCGTACCAATCCTGACACCATTCACAAACATTGCCGGACATGTCGAATAAACCCCATGCGTTCGGGTTCTTTTTAGCAACCGGATGCGTCTTTCTGTCGGAATTGCCGCAGTACCAGCCGATGTTATCCAAACAAGGGTCGATGCGACAGAAATGCTCCGTAATTTCCCCATTGAAAAAGGGGGTAAAGACCCCAGCTCTGCAGGCATACTCCCATTCGGCCTCAGTCGGAAGGCGATACACGTACTCCTTATTTTGATTTAACCTCTTTATAAATTCCTGAGATTCGTTCCAGGTTACACCTTCAACAGGGCAGTCTTCCCCCCCTATCAGAAAACACGATGAATTACTTCCCATCACTTCTTTCCACTGCCCCTGGGTTACTGGGGTCGCCTGTATCGAGTATCCCCTGGTCAGCGTTACTTCGTGCTGCGTTTCATCGCTTCCTCGACCCGGTTCATGATCCGGACTTCCCATGATAAAGCTTCTAGGGGCGACATACACGAATGACGCTTCGCATAAGCGGTTTTCGGGGGTTCGGGGCAGATCGGAAAGCAAGTCTGCCGCCATTTTGGTTGATGGCAAGATATCGGTTGGTTCAGGGAAGGATACTGATATGGTTTCTTCTGAAGGAAAGACGTCTTTCTCCTCCCCCCTGCAAGAGATATCGAGTTCCATCTCTTCCAATGTCGAAAAGACAGGTTCCTGTTTGAGTCGCGTTATTTTCAATTGAGGTCCTTTCTGTAAAAATCAGTCTCCGGGATGATCAGTTCCTGGCCTGCATAAATGCGGTCCATATCATCGACCACGGGATTGGCTGCGAGAATTATTTTTACGCCGTCCGCTATGTTCTCTGGAAAAAACCGGGATGCAATCCCGTTCAGTGTATCCCCTTTTTTTACCGTTATTTTTTTTGAGTTATGTAAAAGTGTAGCTTGATTCTCAGGTTGGAAATCTTTAGCAGACGATGGGGGCGGCGGATCAATATTGCTGGTCCTTTTCAATGACGATGCAAGCGCTTCGATTTGCATGGTTGGCTCCATTTCCGGCAAAGCCATTCCGGAATTGCTCTCCGGGTCTTTTTTTTCAGGCGTCTGCTGCACGGAAGATTGTATTTCGATTTCAGGGGAATGGGATATGGTTTCCTTGTTGATTGCGGTTGCCCGGAAATCTTCAGAATGAATGGAAAACGGTTTTATGGTTGCTGGCGGCATACCAGGATTGGCGGTGGTTTCAGAGATATTCTCCCGTACCGTAGCGAGAGGCGTCAAAACCGATGGAAAAAGTGAGTTCAGGAGATATTCAGTTCTTTGACCCAGTCTCCACTGATATCCGGAAATCCCTATCAAGATCAATAGAATGGCGAAAGCACCAAATGCAGCGGATCGCTTCATCGTTTTCCAGGACAGTGCAATACTGCCTTCATGATATCTGGGTGTGTAGAGGATGTCACTTCGCAGGGCCGTTCCGGCTTTTTTCAGAGCTTTTTTATTGACCTTTTGCAGCTTTTCGGCCTTACAGACCAGAAGAGCACTGTCACAGATCTGGTTGATACTGCGTGGAACGCCGTTTGTCATTTTGAAAATGAGATGTCTGCAATTGGGTTCAAAACAGGCATCAAAACTTGCACCCGCCATTTTGAGACGATGGTCAATATACTGGATGGTTTCGGTAGCATCCATGGGGGCAAGAAAACGGTTTATGTTGATCCGCTGGCGAAGTTGGCGCAATTCGGGACGGCTCAGCTTGTAACTGAGCTCGTACTGTCCCAGAAGTAAAATTTGAAAAAGTTTATGCTCCTGTGTTTCGATGTTTGAGAGAAGCCTGATTTGTTCAATACTTTTGTCGGAAAGAAGGTGCGCCTCATCGATTATCAGAACAAAGCGTTCTCCCGTGCGACTGGCCTCCACCAAAGCGGCTTTTACATGATCGACTAGATCCAGAGCCCTTTTCCCCTTGGCATCAATCTTTAAAATTCCAGCAACATATCGCAAAATCTCAATATAACCGACATCGGGATTTGCTATCATGATCGGGTGCACGGAATCTGGAAGCTTGTTCAACAAGTAATTGATGAGCATGGTCTTCCCTGTTCCCACATCGCCGCAAACCAGAGCAAAACCCTTTTTCCATTTTATGAAATAGTGGAGTGCTGCGGTTACTTCTTTGTGATTCGCGCTGAAAAACAGGAATCGTTGATCCAGATTGTTTTCAAAAGGAGAGTCTGAAAATCCAAAATAGTTATTATACATGATTCTCCTATTCACGTTATAGAATTCAAGATCCATCCGGCGGGCAATAGTTGCCAGCAGGCAATTGTTTATCCGGAAAATGCTGATGTTCAGAATGTTGAAAATATATTGCGGGTTTTAGGGAGTGTCACGAGATGCCATGTGGGAATCGCCCATAGCATGGAATACAGTATAAAGCGTCGTTATTCGAGCGAAGGTGAGGAGTTTGTCCCCTTAATAACTGGCAACCTATTTATAAACTAGATAAATATCCGATATGCTACCAGTTATGGAAACATCCATGCCCATGGGAGCATTGACATACCCAGCCAGAGATTCATTGATGGATGTTATCCCATCTAACATCTGAATTTTATGAACTTGTTTGTAACCATCCGCATAAAACCAGAGTTCAGATTCAACTCTCTCAAATGCAACGCTTTGGGGCTTGCCAGGAACCCAGGCACCATCCCAAGGTCCAAAAGTCCCTGTGGCGACCAAAACAGTCATTTCAGTAAACATGTCGTACATGCGGATACGGTATTCAATGCCTTCCTGCCCATTATACTCTGACAAAAATATAGATACTTGGATTTGTTTGGTTCCAATCTGACCAATAGTAGCTTGTAAGCCAAGATCGCAGTTGCCGGAAACTTGGTCAACACGTAGCGTTGCATACATGCCGACAATCCCGGTTGTATCAATTTTATTGAGAGCTCCAAAGAAGCCGCCGTTGCTGTTGCCATTGGCAGTCAGATTGATCGTGGTACCCTCAGTGGTTACAGCCCCAGTACCAAGTCCATCGCTGGATACTATCCAAGCTGTACCAAACTCCAGAGCCGGTACCCACTCTTCGGCACAAGAACCGGTAGACCAACCGGCAATAAACAATAATATGAAAAATACTCTTCCTAAATAATTTTTATTCATTTATTTGCCTCCTTTCGGATGGAGTGCTTAACAAACGCTCCTGAATCAGTGGTTACGATAGGAAATCTTTTTACATTTTGTAGGAGGATTGAATCCTTTCCAGAAAATTACTGCACCCTAAGATTAGATGGAGGTTGGAATGCGGGATAGTATGCATATGCCCCGATATCCCAAATTGCCTTACCAACCAGAGTTCGACTATTCCCTGTCGGATCTGTATTATATTGAGTTCCGAGTGCAACACCAGCGCCTATACACGGCGAAGTCGATTGAAGAAGATAATAAGGTGACGGTTTAGCTCCCGAACCAACAAAGCCAGGTGCAGTTGTACTCGTTATGACATTGTTGGCCGTTGCCCATTTGGCATTTCTGGGATTGCTGTAATTGGTCGTGCAATTATAGCTATAATTATGGTCTGCTGTATGTCCGGTCCATGAAGATAGTGCGCTCAATATAAAATCCGCCTTCATGTTATTGACGATATTATTTCTCCAATATGAATTTGTTACAACACCCGTAGAATCTTGATAAAGGAGGCCGGCAACTCTACTTGCACCACAATCAAAAACATTATTATATACATATAAATTGTTAAAACTGCTCGTTGAATCAAAATCATTGATTGCGATAACTTCGGAAGTCGTGGAACTATATTGCAGTCCAAATATGTTCCCGTAAACAGAGATATTATTTTTTACACTTGGGCCCCATATTGCGATTGAGCGACCACACCCCCTGTCAGTAGCAGAAGATGCAAAATAATTATTATAGATTGCTGCATCGCTAAAAGCGTTTGATATCTCTATGTTTGGATTTGTTCCCGCCATAGCCTTAGAAATATAAAAGGCATTCTCATAAATTTCCAATGAATACGTATTGGAACCTTTTCCGAGTCCATGATGTACAAATGACGTCCACCCGCTTATGATATTATTGTGAATTTTTGAGCCTTCACCGATGCACCACAATTCCATTGCGATTACCGTGTTGCTAATAGAGTTCATATTTATCGTATTGTTGAATATTTCAATTCCGCTATAAAAGTAACCGGTATGACCGATTCCACTTATATCCGTGCCACTATCGTTGTTGATCGTATTATTGTAAATTTTGCCTCCCTTTATCACCATGAGGCTCATCTTTGAATTAATGAATGTATTATTGTAAACTTCCACTCCAGTAGCCCAATCCGTGCTTAATGGATAAACCGTCATTGATTTATTGTTATCACAAAATGTACAGGAAGCCTCGCCTCCCACACAATTTGCCCAATATCCTCCACTGGTATCATTATACCCGTACTTGCCACTAATCCAAATCCCCCCGATGTTCTCGCCCCAATTGGTGAATACCATATCGTGGATCTTCTGATTATTGCGCCCGGTCGAAAGGATACCCGTATGATTTGAACTCGATGCAATCAGGTTGAAACCGCTTATCTCGTTGCTTCCGTCAACTGTTGGGACGGAAGACTGCGCCCGGATATAATTTGTGACATTGGTCGTGATCGAGGTTGTTGCAGAACCAGCACCTTGGATGTGAACCCCTACGGGAAGCACTGTTTGAGTATTGTCAGTGTATGCTCCGGCTGCAATCAGTATGTTGTCACCTGTACTTCCAAGATGCCTGGTCCCCACCAGATAGGAAAGCGTTGCACACCCACCCGCCCCTGAAGTCGTTCCGCAAGACGAATTGTTCGTGCCTCTATTATCCACATAATAAGTCGTGGCTGATGCAAGGCATGGGCTCAACAGCACAAGCAAAAGTATAAATAATATTCGTTTACTAAAAATGTCTTTCATTGAATTCCTCCTTGAACCTGCTATCCCCATACAGAGGATAACTATAAGATATTATAAATATAGCGCAGAAACAATCATCTCCATTCGTCATATCCAAGTTCCTTCAATGCCGGATTCAGACAATTACTCACTTTTCTTCTCAGAGGGTCAGTCATATCCTTTTCCCACCGGGACGGTTTATTTTGTGATTGCAAATTGGATATTTTTTCTATCGTCGCGACAGATAATGGAACACCGAGAAAATCAAAAATCAACTCGGCAAAATGGCTAAGATCAGACACGAACTCTTCATATCGAATCATTATGTAGCGGTTGGGCGACAGGATTTGAGGCAATCGCTTCACTGAAACGGTAGAAGACAACCAGGTTTGGCAAGCCTTTCGCCAAGGTTTACGCTTTTTTAGGCCATAAAAGTTATCCGAATACAATTGGGATGCCACGACATCCCGCCCGTCGCGGTAAATGTGAAGCATTTTCGCGTGCGGGAAGATATCTAATAGCTTATCGACACTGAGTTCTTCACCTGGAGTTTTTTCCACGACATAGGGTTTTTGTGATAATATTGAAAAATCTTTAAAAAGAATTCTCATCCTTTCTGCTTTGCTGATTATATCTAAATACTTTTCGACGTATTGCGAGACAAGGTCACTGTCGATATTTGAGGCCAAAGAATAAGCCTCCGCAAGCGTATTGGATGGTTCCAGACTCGGTACTGTTTTTAGATGTGAATGCGCCAGCATGTGCTTAACAATCCGATGAAGGCTCTGGCGTGTATTTCCCGTGCCAGCGGTCATACTCATCGCCATGTATATTGAATTTGCAACTTGGTAGCGTAGTCGCTGAGAAGCCGCCGGCACATAAATAGCGTCGATTCCGAGGTAAGGGGCCCCGGACATTTTTTCGAGAAATGCTTTCGCGAGATTCGACAGCGCAGATCGGATACTATCCCGCGAATCAACAAACCGCAGCTCCTCAAGGTATGCATAGGCGGGATGCGTGCCAACCAGCCTTGCCAGTAGCGTAGTGCCTGACCGTGGGCATCCTACTACGAACGTGGGGTCAAGCATACCTTCTCTGTTCTGTAACGCGGTTACCACTTTATCGTTATCATCTAACATATGAAAATTCCACCATCAGTAGGATAATAGATTGTTGCCCTGCTCCAGATGGAAAACTCCATCTCTACAAACATGACAGGCATACAAAATACTTCGGTTTTCCCGAAACAAGCATAGGCTAAAAGGCCCATTCATTTAAGATATGTCGTCAACAGGTGCAATTCGAAAAACGCGTAAAAGCCAATTGATACGGTATGCTCACTTAATGTGGGAGGCAGCGGGTGGGGGTTAATAAACCTAAATAAAATGATTCTGAATAATACACTTCAAGATGTCTGCGGGAATTGCTGGTTGCTGTTCAAGGAGTAAGCAGAAAAAAATTCCGTCCTATTTTAGTAGGACCCAGAAGTCGGGAGTAGTTTAATGAGCTGTTTCTAATTACAAAATCAACGAATTCCTCATCTTTGTAACTCTTATAGACATTAGGCTCGTCGCTTAAGCCGGGCTCAAAATACATGGCCTTGCACCGCAGTCGTCTTAAAAATGCTTTGAGTTTATCGTGATTGTTTCTTGTCTTCACTAAATGGTGAAAAACATTCATTGCCAGCACGATAAAGATTTTTTTCCCATACAATGAATTTATTTTTCATTATGTCATTGTATTCCTTCAGGATCTGGAAATCGTTCCGATCAAACTCCACAGCATAACATTCAAATCCCAAATCTTCGAACCGGTGACAGAAATAGCCGAAATATGCCCCTATATCCAGTACGGTTCCCTGTTTAACAGGCAAACTGTTTAAAATGTAACCCCACCTCTCGTTACCATAAAACGCCTGATCTTTCAGATGGTTCCCATAATATTGGGGAAGGATGTCAATATCCGGGTGGTTAAATGGTTGATGAATAAATCCCAGTTTTAAAACAATTCTCTTCACGTGTTCCCTTAAATTAGCCCAGGCCTCATGCCGCCTGAAAACGATAACCGGTATTTTCTCCAGATTCAACAGTTGTGCTACAACCAAGCGATGAAACCCTTCTTCGAATAACAGTTCTCCCTTCCGCCCTATTTGAATCCTGATTTCATCGAATTTTTTCTTTGAACAAAGCTCCTGCTGGGTCTTATAACCATTTTCCATAATCGAGAAGTATAATGTCTCCATTCGCTGCCAATGCCGGATATATTCACCTTTGGTCTCGCAGCCGTACCAGCTTCCGCCGTTTTCAATCATCTCAAGCTGTTCTCTGAATTCAGGAATATCCTCATATTCAATCGCATTTTTAATCCGATGTTCAAAAATCCGATATAAATTACCATATTCTCGTACAGGATACCCATTTAAGTCCCAGTTGCCACCTTCTGTCGACCCGAAATGCCATACACTATTGCCTCTCAAGGTGGGATCATCTCTTGAAACGGTATTGGCAATATCATTCGGATTAACATACTGGATAATATGATTATATTTCTTAATTTTACAGATAAGCAATATATAAAAATACTGAATCCAATCTAAGATTATTCTATATAATTCAATAAGATATGTTTTAATTGAATTATATGTGCCATTTTTTATTTTAAGTAATATTATCAACTTAGCCCTTATGTATTATTGGTGAATCAGATACGGTATCGATATGTTCTCATGAAGGGTGGACATTTTCCCACAAAACGTATTCAATCCATGTGATAATTTCAGTTTCATGAAGAACACTTGTTGCTATTTTGACTTGTGATTTCTAATAATCTCAGCGTACCAGTCAATATACTGATCGACCATACGGGCCAATGAATAGTGTTTTCTGACGCGTTGCAAGGCATTAAACCCCATTTCTTTTCGCTGCCATTCGTCCTCTTGCAGCCGCATGATTCGCTCCGTCATCGCAGCAGCATCCCGTGCCGGCACAAGAAATCCGGTTACGCCATCCTCGACCTGCTCTGGAATTCCGCCAATCCGTGTAGCTACCACCGGCGTTCCGCATCCCATAGCCTCGAGGATTGTAGTCGGGAAATTGTCAGCGTGGGAGGCGTGTAAATACACGTCGGCAGACTGGTAGTAGCGAGCCAGTTTGTTTCGGTCTGATTCATAGTCCATAAAACGAATTACCAATGAACCCTGTCTCTGTTCCTTGCCTGCCTCGCCCACACACACCAAGTAGTGGGGGCATCCGCTCTGTGAAGCGGCCTGGGTTACGGCTGATTCTATCGTTCCATAATCCTTGAATCTGCTGCTTCGAGGACTGAATCCGACAAAAAGTGATATCCATGCGTTTGGTGGAAATCCAAGTTCTTGACGCGCCGCTGATTTCGGTCGGGGTTGAAATACTGAGAGATCGATGCCATTGGGGATCACCTTCCAATTTATGATGGCATCGTTAATCGAAGATTTCAGCGCCCTGTTCATTAACCAACTACTCGGTGAAGCTATATATAAGCGGCTTTTAGCGTAAATTTTTGATTTTTGCTGCCAATTGTATTTTGTGGCATCACGACGAACGGGCGGAGGTATCGACAGGTCAGGGCATTTTCCGCAACCACTTTCCCAGCGGGGACAGCCGAGGGTGCAGGCACAATGGCCGGTGTAAGTCCACTCGTCATGCAATGTTAAAACCGAGGGAATCTGTTTGGAAAAATCGGGAATTGCCCTTAAATCGAAATAGCCTCCATGCAAATTGTGAAAGTGCAGAATATCCGGCTTCACCTGCATCATTTCGAGCAAGTACCGAGTGCCGGGGAAATCGTAATCTTCGAGCCCCAACTGAGACTCCCACCAGCGGCGCGGCTCGCCCAGGCTTGCAAAAGCGCGGCAAGTCAAAGGCAAGCCCTTCAACCTGTTTTTCGTGAAAAGCATCTCCAACCGGAGCCATTCGCGTGACCATTTATTGCGATTCGTATCATTTGGCACCAGAAATACCCCGGGATCGGTTCCTTTTTTGGCCCGTGCTGCAAGGTATGACCCATGCCCCCGCAAGCGATACCCGTGAAGAAGATCCAAAGCGATTCGCTCTGCGCCACCAGCAACGTCGTAAGTGTTTACTTGCAGGATATTCATCAGTATTTACCAATTGCACCAGGGTTAACTTTTCATGCGCACAAGCGCATCTTTTTAAGCACCTTCATTAACACCCGGACAAGCTCTTCTTGTAAACGATTTCAGAAAGCTGATTGCAGTTTGCTTTTCCGCGTGCGTAAATGCCCCAACACATATAGCAACAGCAAAGTATAATATCCCCGTTAATGCCATGGCACCCATCAGCAAAAAGATATTGCGGATGCCATCTATCGGTAATGCTCTTGCCGCCGTTAACAGTAAGACGCCTAAGGCCACAGGCTTTACATGAACTTCCCTGAGCAGTTTTACAATCGTACATCCAACGATGCAGCGGTTGGCAAAAATCAAAAATAATGGGACCATGACGATTTGGCTTACGAGTAATGAAACAGCAACGCCGCTTACTCCCATGATTGAAGAAAACGGGTATATGAATGCCAGGTTTAAGCATGCACTCGTCACAGAGAACATGCCGGTAATTTTAACATGACCCAAGCCATTCAATACAAGACTTGGTACATAGGTCATTGAAATTAAATAGAGAGCCGATGTCGAAATCTGTACCACCAAACCTGTATTCCGTTCAAAGTCCGGTCCCATCCAGGCGGCAAGAAATTTATTGCCAAAGATCAGCAGCGGCAAAGCGATAGCCGTTGCAAACAGAAGTATTATCCTGGATGCGTTCAGATACAGATCTCTAATGTGGTCCAGATCCTTCTTTCCGTGAAGCTCACTGAACAGTGGAAACGTCACGTAGGCCAACTTGGACACCGCCTCCATTATCCGCTGCGCGAGCATTATCGGCACGGTGTAGAAAGTCACGTATGACGAACCCAGAAAAACGCCGACTAGAATTTTATCGCACTGATAATTGATCAAGTACCCGAGTCGGCTGAGCAACGTGTAGCTGCCATATCGCAGTATCGTTTTCGTCATTTTACCGACGAGAACCGGCTTTACACTTAATCCGGGTAACACGCGTTTGGCTGCGTATGTCAGCATCACAAAACCAAACAGCGTTGTTGCCACGTTTAGCGCAACAACCCATTCGATACCAAAATCGAATTTCACTAACAAGACGGATCCAAGGGAAACAAGAATGCTCGATACAATCGTCACACCACCGGTTTTGTCGAAACGGCTGAGTCCATTCAGGGTACCCGTGACCGCGGAGAGAAGCAGTGTTGCCAGAAATCCGACCGCTCCGATGGATATCGCAGAACGGGCTACCGGTATCAGGTTGGAATCTATTTTTAGAAATCGGGTTAAAATTACGTCTGCAGACAAGAGCAGCGCTACGCCACCCGTAATACCGATTATAAGAAAAAGAAAAATGGTTGTCCCGATTACTTCGTTCACTCTTGATACACTTCCCTCTCCCTTATACTCCGCAACGTATTTGACGACGGCCTGCCCGAGATTCAGGTCCAGAAATGAAAGGTTTCCGACAATTGCATAAACAAGAGATAATATACCGTACGCTTCCACGCCGAATCCATTCACGATGTAGGGTGTTACCAGTATTCCGAGAATTGAGGAAACCGCCCAAGGCAGTGTATTGAACACAGCATTGTTCAGCGTGCGATGTTGGCCACTGATCGTGCTCTTTTGTATCAATGCATTACCCCCTGTAGAACTTCCTGCTGCAAAACACGCAAGGCGTTGCCGTTCTCTTCGGTCTTTTCCCGTTGTTCTTCCCTGATTAAAGTTAACACTATCGCTGCAAAAATGGAGATCATGAAAGTTTGATACCAATATGCCATCACTGGCCCGGTCAATAGAAGTACAAGCCAAAGGCCCAATGCAGATCCGGTCGCAGCGATAATCGCACCAGAGTGTGACGATACAATACGCTTACGATACGTCAGCAATACCAAGATATATTTGACCAGCACCCACATAAAAAACAAGAGGCCGGGCAGTCCAAGCTTCATCCAGATCAACAGAAAGGTGTTATGAACAATCCGCAAGGGTTGTTTGTCTGCTTCCCAATCGATGCCAAATACCGGCGAGTGGCTGGAGCCCAGTCCCAGTCCCAGAATTGGGCTGGAAAAGATGTCTTTCAGCGTTTGTTGGCTCTCCAGAAGATGATGCACATTTGAACTCTGTTTTGAATCGGTTAATGTCAATACCCGCCGGACGAAGGGGTCTAATAATTTCATGTTCGTTGCATTACCCGCGAAAAGCAGAGGAGTCGTGAGTAACATTATCCCTATCCACACCCATGCGAGCGTTTTTCGTTTCTCGAACCGGGAACTCATGATGTAAAATACAATTAGCGAGGCAATTGTTCCAAGCCAGAATGACCTCCGGAACGAAAAGAGGATCGCGAATATCATCGGCAGGCATCCCACAAGAGCGAAAACGCGACGCCAACCGGTCAGGATACGCGTTAAGCTAACTGAATAAATGGTTATTGTCATTGTAACAAAAACCATCAGGGTCTTCGTGTCTTGAGTCACGATGCGTCCTGATCCCAGGCCCTCAATCCCGTAGGGCCAGCCATTTCCATTGAGATAATAAGCAGTCAAGATACAAGCGTCTATTACTCCGACAATGAAAATAACACCCAGCATTGCATGGACTTTTTCCCGGGTGTTCAACACATTTGCACACAAATAAAAGCAAAGGACTGGGAAAAGTACGTTATAGAAATCAACTCTTAAATCGATGGGGTTCCACCCCCGCCAACGTCCTGTAGCAGTTGCCAAAAGCAGGATTAAGATGACGATAAAACCATACCGGACGGCGATTAAAGATTCCTTGCGTTCGATGAAATAGAGCTTAAAGAAATAGATCAAACTCATCGCAAGAAAGAACGTAATAAGCATTGGGGGCAGGCCTTGGACAATTTTTACATCCTTGATTGCAAAAATTCCTTCGACATCCTTGTCCATGGCATCTGTTAATATAATGACAACGGCAATAAAAAGGTACAGGCCATATTCAGGTCTGCGCCAGAGGATAAGAGCCAACAAAGGTACGGCCGCCAGCAGCGCTGCCGGCAGCCAGCCAAAGCCGAACAAAATAGACCCTAAAACCGCACCGATCAAAACAGGAAATGGGACAAATTTCATAATTTGCTCTCTTTTGTGCTCACCCAACCCGAGAGGTGTAGCAAACGGACTCATGCTGATTCATATTGTTCTGAAATTGATTTAAAGAAGCCATCACGGATTCGAATTCAACAAGAACCATTTCGACGATTGATTTCCAAGAATGTTCAATTTCCACAAATTTTCGGGCATTTGCCGCCAGTTTGCGACCCATATTGGGATCATCCAGGATATTTCCGATGGCATTGGCGAATTCTTCGGGTTTATCAGCAATCAAAAGATGTGTCCCTGTTTCCACCTGCAACCCCTCACATCCCAGTTGGGTCGATACCACCGGCCTCCCATAGGCCATGGCTTCAAGGATTTTTAGTCTTGACCCGCTTCCGGCGCGCAGTGGCGCCACGCATACCGAAGCCTCTTGATAAACGTGTCTGAGATTCGGCACGAAGCCATGTATCTGAACGTTCGGCTCATTATTTAGGAGCATGATGCGAGGCCCCGGATTCAATCCGGCGACATGAAATGTTATGTCTCGATATCGGCTGCGTAAAATGGGAAAAATGTTCCTTACGAAATGTGTAACAGCGTCTATATTCGGATCATAGTCGAGAGTGCCAACGAAAAGAATCCGTTTTGTCTTGCGCGGGGGTAGTACCTGAATTGTCTCGAAATCGACGCCGTTTGGCGCGACAAGAATCCTTGCATTTGGGAAGCGTTCTTTGAGCAGAACCTGCTCGCGCTTTGTGGTGACAATGGAGATGTCCGCCTCATGGAACAATGACGCTTCGATGCGTTCCATGCGCTTTGCGTCCAAGCGTTTCAAAAGCCGGCGGCCAATCGAAGTCTCGATTTTCGCCTGGCGAATGAGTAATTCGCTTTCGATGTTGTGGTAACTGACGACAGTAATTGCTCCTGTTTCTTTAACCTGTGGCCAATAAGAATAAAGCCAAGGATCAATCTGGATGAAGTCGAATTTGGTCTGCGCAAGCAACGTAGTCAACGCGTTGTGTTGCCTCGCAAATTCATAGCCACCGATTTGTATGGGATATGAGGAAAAAAGGAGGCGAAACGCGCCGATGGCCTTCTTCGGGAGCGATGGGCGATCGATGTGGCTCATCTCGAAATGCAGGCTCCGACTTGACGCTGATTGAATTACATCCGGCGAAAGCGGCGTAATCGTCCGACCCAACACCGTGACGTCCATTTTTTGGCTGAGCTGTTTACACATGTGCCAGTTGCGAAGCGAAGCGCCGTCTTGTGGCGGGTAGGGCATAAGAGAAGTAAGGATAAGCAATTTATGCATTTTGGGACTCCCGGTATGAGGTGATACGCGGCCAGCATCTAAGCAAAAGCTGACACCAAACGCCGATACAACCTTTCGACCTGTGATCCTTGCACCGCAATATCGAACTGGCGCTCGGCGACCCTTCTAGCCCGTTTGCCCATATTGCGTGCCAACTGCTCGTTATTCAGCAGAGTCAGAATTGCTGTTCCAAAATGAACGGGATCATTTTCCGGCACCAATCCGATCCGCTCTCGCTTGACCAACTCAGCCACATCCCCCACTGGCGAGCACACGGTCGGCCTCGCCATGGCCATGTACTCGTTAATCTTATTCGGCCATCTTGCTTGATTAACTGCGTTGTCTCTCATCGGAAGCACGAATACATCTGTTGCGGAAAGGTAATTAATCAAATCGCGTTGTGAGCACCAACCGGTCAGTGTGACATAATCAGATAGTGACAGGGACTCAATCATTGGGCCTAGTGGGTCCGTCTTTTTACCCAGTACAAGGAATCGAGCATCGGGACATTGGTGCAAAACGGTTGCAAAAGCACGCAGGGCAAGATCAACGTCAAATTGCGCTGTCCCGAGAAATGTAATTATGCGTTGATCGCCGGCAATGCCCACATTTTTCCTGGCATCGAGTTTTTCTATCGGTTTAAGTTTACCCGTATCCACGCTGCCGCGTATAATGGAGATCTTATCGGGATCGATTTTAAAACCTACCGCCCGATCAAACAAATAACTGCTGATCACGGTGACGGCAGAAGACTTTCGCCTGATGTCTTTTTCAAAAAAATCCAATAGCTTCATTGGGATTTTCCCGAGTCTTCGATATATGGCCCGCATCCTATAGGTGTCATACATATCGCGGAACCCGCCTTCTCCATAGTGATCGCACCAGTCGGAGAGAAAAACCGGCGATCTTCCATAACCGCCCATATAAACCGGCAAAACTACGCTTGGATAGTGTTCAAACATATGCACGACGTCATAATTGCCATGGAACAACTCTGCACGCCGCGCGCGAATACTCAGCAACCCCCATCCTCCCAGACCGGTCAGACGCGTACCCAGAAGACGGCCATCCATGAAGCTCGGAGTTTCCAGGATCTTGATTCCACATACATCGTGCATACGTGTCTCAAATCTCTTGTGGCCGTCACAAGCAATTGTAACGACATGGCCTCTTTGTGTAAGATATTTCGCCCAGCCGAAGGCCCGGTGATAGGTCCCGATTTCTTTCTCATTTCCGAGGAGCATTAATATTTTCATCGTCGCTTGGTTACACGATCTCATTAATCCATATAGATAGCTGGAAACAAATGACGTTAGACCATTCGGTATAACCACTCAGGAATATAGAATTGCCTCTTATTCAGAACAATTCCAAGGACGTTGGCCCTGGCCTCGATGAGCAGGTCCTTTGCTCGTTGAGCCGTTTCCCAGCGGACTTTTTCTGCCTCGGCCACAAGAATCACTGCATCAACCAGGGTTCCAAGGCTATCCGCATAATTACCTTCCCACACAGCCGGGCTGTCAAATATGACGAAGCTGTATTCACGCTTCCACAGCTTAAGCAGTTCGGCAAAGGTTTTTGAATCGAAACGCCATGAGGAATCCGCTTCCGCTCGTCCCGCACAAAGCAGATCGAGATAATTGATGCGGGAAGGCCTGATCAAGTTCATGTTGCCCTGGCCATCTCTAAATATGTCCGTAAGCCCGGGAGAAAGGTCCACGTCAAAAATGCGATGCACCGAGGGATGATGGATGTTTGCATCAACAAGAAGGATGCGCCCCTCCCCACAGTTTGCCAGCATGAGCGCAAGATGAGCTGCTACGGTGCTGTTCCCTTCACCCGGGTGGCAACTGGTTAAGGAAATGGCGTGTAATGTTTCAAAATTTCCGCAAGCTGGGCTATTCAGGCGATTAATAAAGGTTTCATAAATTTTTCTGAGTTCGAGCGGGCAGTTTTGCGGCGTCTCGCTCATTTCCTGCAAGTAGGGGATATAACCCTGCATGCTGGTTTTCCCGTCAGCCTTAACCGCCCCATTTGAATGCCAGTACGGAATTGAGGCCAAGATGGGCAACTGAAGCCGTTGTTCAACTTCTTCGGGTTTCTTGATGGAGTGATCCAGGTACTCGGAAACAAATGCCAGCCCGATCCCGCCGAATAATCCCAGAAACAATCCCATAACAAGGTTTAATGCCACCCGAGGTCGGATGGGCTTTACCGGATAAGATGGGGGCTGAACAATGCTGATGTTGGAAATCTTATCCATCTCCAGCGCCTGATCGATTCGAGCCTGCTCCATGCTCTCCGAATACTTGCGGTAATTAGCTCTGAGAAGGTCCAGCTCTCGTTCCAAATTGGTCAGCTTCATTTCACTTTCGTTCACAGTTTCAAGTTCGTTTTTGGCCCTTGCCAGTTGCTGTTTCTGTGCTTCTGCTTTAGCTAGAAGCGACGAATGCTGCCCATCTTCGCTGAGGAACTCCAATTGAAGCTGCTGATATGTCGGGTTGGCTGCTCTAGTCACTTGCCTGGGCTGTTGGGCCTTGCTCAACAGGGATTGTGCCTCTCGAATCTGGCGACGGAGTTCAACAACCGGCACGCTGTTCTCTGTGAATGTGGAAAGGAGTTCATGTTCCTTCATTTGTAGATCATTGAGTCGCCTGAGCAGTTCATCGGTGCTCGAGTTGGCAAATCCGGTGGTCTCCTCCCGTTGCATGGTGCTCGGAAGTGAGGCAAGGGTGTTTTTCATCACCTTGATTTTAGCTGTTGAAGCAACCGATGCGGCATCTGTCAGTTCCAAATCCCGCTGCAAGTTGCCGATTCTATCCAGAAGAATTCGGCGTTGTTCCTGCAGGGAGGCCATGCCGGTTTGACTCTTGAGGTTCTTCAGATTTTCCTCACCCAGCGCAAGCGCACTGCGGAATGTTTCTGCCTGGGAGTTGAAAAACGCATATGACCCGGAGGTCCGATGGGCACTGATGTGCTCGTCCAGATAGAACTGAATGAATTTTTCTACCTGATCCCTGGCCAGTTGGGGACTATTGGACTCGTATGAAATCAGCAGGATATTGCTTTTTTTTATCGTTTCGACCTTAAGCTTCTCCATGAAGGATCGGATTGCTACATCGCGATCTTGCAACTGTTCCCTTGAAGTAATCGGCTGCGAAGGAAAAATTGGTTTTGCAAAGGCGACCAGGGGGGACCACAGCGTTTGTTTAACGATATAACGCAATTTTTTGATGACCGAATCATCTGGAAGAGGGGTTTGCGCTGCCCAATCCTTTTGCATGTCTACTCCAGTTGCGTCCACTACTTTCTCGGCCAGTTTGCGGCTGTTGAGGATTTCAAGCTCAGAGTTAATTCCACTTTCCCAGTCCTGGGAAATATTCATTACCCGACCGGTGGATGCCGTAGGATCCAGGCTGACACTTTCTCGTCCGAGTCGCACCAAGAGCTTTGCGTCGGATTGATAGACATCCGAGGACAGGAAGATGCCAATGATTACCGTGATCATCACGGTGCAAAAGAAGATGATTGCCCTGGATTTGTGCCTGAAGAGGACAGCGTAAATATCACGCATGGTCGTTTCAGGAAAATCCCGATTAAATCTTTTGTCTGACGGTGTTATCTCTCCCATACCTGTTTCTCCTAAGATGAGATGTTATGTCGCCATACGGTTCGCGTTTTTAGTTGTTGTATAACGGAATCCCTATGGAAAAAGGCGGCAGCAGCTTGTACACATATTGGGACATCCATTGATCGAGGTCGGCGATCCGGGTTCTCGGAACATAGACGATATCCCGCGGTTCCAGGATGAACGATTGCGCATCCTGGCCTCCGAGGGTATCCTTGAAGTTAAGGGCATATCCGATGTTCCGGCCATCTTTTTGCCGGACGATCACCACGTTTTGTATTTCCGCCCTCTCCAGGTTGAATCCGCCGGCATCCATGATTGCTTCCAGAGCGGTCAACGTGCCGGGCATTTGGATCAATCCGGGTTTGTTGACTTCGCCCCCCACATAGACGCGGCGCTCATGGAACAAACGCACAATTACGGCAAGTTGCGGGTGCTTCAATTGGCTGGCATAGAGCCCTTCGATCTCCTCCCGGAGTTCATCCGGGGTTTTACCCTGAGCAGTGACGGGTCCGATCAGATGCAGCTCGATCTTGCCGTCAGGCCGCACGGTCTGGCTCTCGTTAAATTGGCTGGCATACGCGAATTTGATGTCAATGACATCGCCGGGTCCCAATGCAGTCCTGGAGGAAACAGCCGGGTCGGCAGCAGGCGGCGGGGCCATCGGTAGGGGCTGCGGTGCGGTTTGGCACCCAGCTAATACAAGGATCAGCCAGGCTGTAATCAAAATGGATCTCGTCAGGGTGTGTTCTCGTTTGCGATAGCGTTCCATTATTACCTCCAGTAGAATAAAATAGTTGGCTGCGTTCTACCCGGGCCTTGGGTATCTGGTCCTTCAGGGTCTATCCACTGCCAATGGTGGCAATGTTCTGAAATCCAGAAGCATGAGCAGAAAGGGGCGGCGGGAACGCTCGGTGTGTTTTCATAGCCTTTGGGCAGGCTGCCGCAATTAGCTGCCAATTTCATACTTGGGAGCAATCAGAATGCACTGGCTATGATCGTTACATTAAAAGCAATGAATCGTCACACGTGAACCTTATGAACTAAAAAAAATAGCAGGTGTCACGTTTATTCATAACAGGGTCGAGTGGCGTAAACTTTTGTTGTTGTAGCTACTATGACACCAACGCATAACGAATAACAGGGGGATTTTATCAGACTTCACCTGGGTAGATACATACCCATAAACTCACTAAAAAGATAAAGCCTGTATGTGTTATCGGCTATTTTGAAGGGTTCCGGCAAGCAGGACAAGCACATCCGTCGCATTTTCCATCAGATCCATGACGAGAAGTCTATTTCGCATCCCGGCACAGTTGATTGCCAGGATTTCTGAAAAGCTGCTTCAACCTTTTCCGCTGTTCCGTTTGGCTGAATCGCAGCAGATCATTGGGAATAAAACGTTTACGGCGCGTTAAACCGGCTGCGAAGTAGCCTGCAAGCCAAGCGGCAGATGCGAGGACCGGTGGGTATTCATTAAATACCCTGCTCATACATTTGAAAAACTCAAACACGGGATCGTAGCCTAGCGCGTAATCGCGCATTCCCAGCTGGCACGTCCGTTCCAGAATGCCGCCATTGCATATGTTTCTGGGTTTTAAATGATCCACCACCAAATCAGAGAATAAACGGGTTTCGTAGCCCAACATCCTTGCACGCACACATGTCAAAGCATCCCATCCGCCTTCGGGAACGGCAATCAGACCGCCGATATCTTCGTAGCACCGGCGTCGATAAAACTGGGTGGCTCCCGGTACATCCAATAAGTTGCGAGGGGGATGACGCTTCGACAATCCTATGTCTATTACCATCCCGCCACCCAACCCAAGGCGTGGATTTTCTTCAAACCGTTGGATCATTGTTTTAAAATAGTCGGGATCAAATCGAACGTCCGAGTCCAACAGTCCGATATATTGATAATCAGACACGGTCAGGGCGCGCACTCCGGATTCAGTGGCATGAACAACGGCCGCGAAACTGCGCTCTTTCCGTGGAGGCAGACAAATCAACCGAATCCATGAATGGCGGGATGAAGCCTTACTGACAATTTCCTCTGTGCGGTCCGTGGAACCATCACTCACGATTACCCACTGCGATGGTAGCAAGGATTGTCCGACAACCGAAGTGATGGTTTCACCGATGAGCGCTTCCTCATCCTTCACTGGCGTTATCAAGACATATACTCGTGATTCATTCTTCACCATCACACATCTTTCACATTTCAAATTGACCGATTATTGAGGCGATGTACTCGATCTGTCCGGCATTCAGCTCCGCAAACATGGGAAGTGAGACGATTTCACGTGATGCTTTCAATGCTTCCGGAAAATCGTTTTCAGTATGTCCAAGATAGTTATAGGCGTTCAAATAAGGCAATGAAATCGGATAGTGAACACCGGTGCTGATTCCTGCTGCCTTGAGATGCTCTTGATATTTTTCCCTATGCCCATCTCGTACGCGAACCACATAAAGGTGGTAAACTGCGCGGATATCCTCCATTTCTTTCGGCGTAATGACAGCAGCATTCTTCAGGAATTCGTTGTAAAGATATGCATTTCGCCGTCTGGCCTCTGTCCACTCATCAAGATGGTTTAGTTTGGCGCTTAGAATGGCCGCCTGAAGTCCGTCAAGTCGACTATTGACACCTTCAAAGTCATGGTCATACTTCTTCGCTCTGCCGTGATTGGCAAACATGCGGGCTTTTGCTGCCCACTCCGGATTGTCCGTCACCATGGCGCCTCCATCTCCGTAAGCGCCCAGGTTTTTCCCCGGATAAAAACTGTAACAGGTGAAATCCGCCAGCGTTGAAATGGGCTTTCCGTGGTACATCGCGCCATGGGCCTGGGCTGCATCGCCGACAACGTAAAGGTTGTGCATCTTTGCCAGTACCCGGATCGGCTCCATATCCGCCGGCTGGCCATAGAGATGCACCGGAACAATGGCTTTGGTTTTGGCGGTGATTTTGTTTTCCAATTGATTGACATCGATGTTGTATGTTACCGGATCGATATCCGTGAAAACCACTTTGGCGCCGGTTTGTGTTATGGCCTCGGATGTGGCGATAAAGCTGTTGGCGACAGTGATAACCTCATCGCCGATACCCACGCCCAGCGTTTTCAGGGCAATGAAGAGCGCATCGGTGCCATTGCCGACCCCGATGCAGTGCCCGACTCCACAAAATTCGGCAAAGCCTGATTCAAAAGAAGCCAGGTAAGGTCCGCCAATAAAAGCCGTCTTGGAAATAACATCCTGCATGGCTGCATCAATTTCAGATTTAATACTTTGGTACTGCGCTTTCAGGTCGACCAACGGTATATTCATTATTAAACTCCTATTGATAAGGCAGTTCATGGATATGTTTTATAATTTTGGCCGGATTTCCAACAACGACCGCACCTTCCGGTACATCATGCACAACCACGGAACCCGCACCGATCAGGCTGTTTTCACCGATGACGACTCCGGGAAGAATAGTAACATTCGCACCGACCTTGGCCCCTTTTTTAATGATGGGACCTTTCAGTGATGCCTTCACACCCGGAGACAGCGGGTATTTCGCATTGGTCAATACCACATTGGGTCCGAGCCACGCGCCCGCTTCAATGACCGAATATTCCGGCACAAAAACCTGACTGTGAATGCGGACGCGATCTCCGATGATCACATGATGCTCGATCACGGACAATGTTCCGATGCTGACATGATCGCCGATGGCGTTTAACTCCCGGATATTGACTTTGTTCCCGGTCTGGAAACCTTTTCCGATCCGGTTTCCTGCATAGATGACCGTGTGCGAACGAATGTGGGCGTCTGAACCGATGATTGTCTCCGTATCGCCGGTTATTTGGTCCCGAGCGGGAACACCGATGATGCAGAATTCTTCGATGAAGACATTTTCACCCAAAACGACAGAATCATAAATATGTTTGAAGTTGTTCATGATTTTTCCTTAGATGGGGTGCTTCACTCAAGCGGTTTTCACTCGGGGCGCTGGCTCTTTCCAGAATGCCCACCACGCGTTTGGCGTGAAGAATACCCGTGATGCACTCAGTACCGTTTTGAACACAATCTATGAAATGGTCGATTTCAAGCTTGAGCGGTTCCTGAGAATTGATTTTTGGAAGGAATACATCGCCGGAACGGTAATCATAGGTCGCGAAAGATTGCTGATCAAAATCCATGTTCTCCCCAAGAACAGCTTTCCGGTCAATTCCCTTATCGTATATGGCGATCTTGTTGTCCGCGGTATCATCATATATCACCATTTTTTTTGAACCAACGACGATCATGGATCGAATTCGCGTGGGATCGAGCCAACTGACGTGGATATTGGCCATCACTTTATCCGAATACATGATATTCAGGAAAACCACGTCATCAATACCGGGTTGAATATAATCAATCCCCCGTCGAATGATGGAAACCGGTTCCGGATCATTCAGCCAGTATTGGATGATACTGATGTCATGGGGTGCAAAGTTCCAGAGTGCATCGACATCGGAACGAATGCGTCCCAGATTCAATCTCTGGCTGTAAATGTATCGCAGATCACCGAGTTTTCCTGTGTCGATCAGATCTTTCACATATCGGACAGCCGGGTTAAACAGGAATGTATGTCCGACCATGATCGTAAGGTTATTTTTCTTTGCCGCCTGTTCAAGGATCTCAACTTCCGACACACTTCTTGCCAGCGGCTTTTCCACCAGAACATGTTTGCCGTTTTCTAACGCCTTCATCGCCAGATCAAAATGCGTCTGTACCGGTGTGGCGATGACCAGCGCCTGAATTTCAGGGTCCCTGCAAAGCGCGTCAATGTCGTCAGTCACCTGAATGGCGGGATATTGGGTCCGGACAAATTCCCGCCGTTCCTCGGACAAATCCGCAACACTGTGAACAGCACACCGCTTGTTCTGAACGAGATTTCTTAGTAAATTCGGCCCCCAATAGCCAACACCAGCCTGAGCAATATTTATCATTGATTACCTCCGATTGTTGCTATTCTTTACAGTTGTTATCTGCTTGTAAGCATCCAGCAGAATCTGCTTATGATTATCCCAACCATATTCATCCAGAAACAACTGGGCATTTTCAGCTTTTGCCAACCGTTCCTTTTCTCCCAAAAACGCGTTAAGAATGGCTTGTGTCAAGGAATCCACATCATCGGGCTCAAAAAAATACGCCATATTATCCGAAAAATAGTGCTGGATGGCTTCTAATTTTGGAGCCACCACGGGGATTCCCAGAGCAATGCTTTCCATCATCTTGACGGGCAGCATCAACTCGGTGGCCGCATTGCGCTTGTTGGGTACAACACACAGATCCATGTGGTTTAGAACAGGTATCAAGTCTTCCAGTGAATAATAATTTTCTGAAAAATGAACGCAGTTGCCAAGGCTCAGGGATTCACTCAGGCTTTTAAAACGCGACTTGCTCTCTCCATCGCCAATGATGTGAAAGCGAATTCCAGGGATTTGATCCACCAGCATTCCGATTGCACGGATGGCCAGGTCAATGCCGAGCCTTTGGGTGAGGGTGCCGAAATACACGATATTAAAATGGTCATCCGGGACTGTCCTTGATTTCGGAGTTGTTCGATGGAATAGTTTTGGATCCGGTACATTCATGGATATGATGGTTTTACTTTCCGGTATTCCCCGCTCAATCAGACGGCGCTGCTGAATCTCGTTCACTGCAATTATTTTGTCGGCAAATGCACATGACAGGGATTCTTCCAACCGGATTAACGTGGTCATCACATGGCGAATCATCCGGTTCGGGATGGATTGAAATTTTGACGAATAGGTTTCGACTACCGTATCATGAACATCCAGAATAATGGGTCTGCCCATCAAGGCCGGTATTGCGCCGCAGAATACCAAGAGATTCGGCATATTGTGCACATGAATCACATCAATTCCTCTTTCGAGAAAAAGTTGTGTGCATTTAAAAAATGCCATGATGCAAAAATGCAGGTAAGACAGTAGATAATTGATGATGCTGGCGCCTTGATATTTTGGAATGTTCAGTTCACATATCTGAACACGATCTTTATAATAAGGCCTGTCGGGTGCTTTCTCTTTAAGGGAAATCACTGTAACGCTGTAGCCTGATTCCGACGCCAAAGTTTCGGCCTCGCGTCGTACACGCGTATCAATGGTATAAATGCTATACACGATCATGCAGATGTGTTTTTTCATGGGCATCCAATCGGTAAGAACCCTTAGAAAACGCTTAATTATTATTGGTGGCCGGCAGTATTTCGCTTAATGGCACGCAAATGGGTTTGTTATCGGTTATCGGGATATCCATAACTGCGTGTTCTGTGTGCAAAATTCCATCGGGGCTTGACGGATTTATTATTGGCAGATAAATTCTGATAAATATCGATGGGTCATCAAAATGGGATTTCGACCGAAGCCATATTTTTACGTGATTGTCGCTGAACTGAATATCTTCAAATAGGGCCTGTCTTCTTTTGGCAAACCAGGAAACCGCCTGACATGCGGTCATGAAAATGGTTTTTTCACACTTGATGGCACCCAGCAGCGCCATATAAAAATCTCCCCAATTTCTTTCAGGCATCAGGCTCCGGGTATGCCAGTTGATCGTCAGTGCACCGCCATATCGGCGCATGTTGGAAATGATCTCCTTGCATTTTCGCAATGCGCTGTTCCATGGCAAACCCATTCTGTCCGGATAAAACAGGGCTGTATCCATAATGACCAGAGGGAGTTCAGGCAGGGCATTGGAAAACTGAAACACCTGGGCGGTACCACAACAAAATCCGATTGCATCATTATAGCCTCTGGTCGAATCGTACAGGTATTGGGCCTGCTTCAGTGCATCCGGGGATTCATCCGCAAAATGCAGCCAGTGCATTCGAATTCCGATATGATTCTGTTCAACCGCTTGAAAAATTGCCTTTCGTTCGTTTTCTCCTTTTTCAGAGTCATGCCAGGCGTCAATTCCGTGTACGCCGACTTCAAACCCTTCACGGCAGAGGCATTGCATCAATTCGGCATAATTGGAAATGTCGTAGCGTGCGGCCCGATATTTCGGTTCGGGCAATCGCCCGCTTGATCCGGAGACATTTTTTAACGGTATAAAGTAAAACGTTGAATGCGTGTCCGACTCCAATATCAGATATCGGTCGATATCAAACCATGGGTCTTTTTTTCTGCCCAGATAAACACCCGGCAAAGTCAGAATCGCCAACCAGTTTCTAAGAACGTTTTTCCATGCAATTTTGGAGTCGAAACCTCTGGCTTTGATTGGATTCAGGCCTCTCGCAATAAAACCCAACACGCTTCTGTCGAGTTTGTGTGGCTTCAGTTCGATAAAATCAACGTCATGTGTCAGGCAGGTGATAAATGAGTGGCCAAAAGGAACAGGTGGAATCTCGATCAGAAAGCCACCCGATCGTAGAATCAGTTTTCGGATAATGGAAATATGGATGTCCAAAGTGGAAATATGCGCATATTCAGGGGGCTGACCTTTTGAAAGCAGAAAATGGACTTCACTGAACAAGTCGTATCCAATTCTTATGACGGTTTTGCCATTTATCTGGAGACAGAAAGAGGCTGGCAGATGGTCATCTTCCGATTCCAGGAATGCTGAACCAAGCGGGTTTGGCAGCGGGTCCCCGAAAAGACAGGTACCCTGAAAAACTGGAAATCGTCGGCCATTCCGCTTTTTCAGTAAGTGCAGTCCATTTTTGCGGACGGGATTTAAGTTGTTCCGGCTATCGAAAGAAAGGGTTTCCGCGCCATACAAAAAGATGATTTTCCCTTCAGGAAGCTCTTCAACAGCCTGATCAACGATAACAATGTCATAGCACTCGCCTTGCCGGTAAAAACGCCACGGTGTTTTAAAGAGCTCAAAAAATTCGGTCACCGTGGATTCCTGCAGCTTCTTTGATATGACCCCAATTGAATTTTTCAACATGTTTTTGTCTTCCAGAAATAAGCCATCTCTTTTGGTAAGACATGCCAATACTTATTTTGATATTTTTGAAGCATGTGCTCCAGAAAATCCTGGTAGTAACTTACCGGATATTCCTCTAAATTTTTGTGTCCTGAAAAATTCAGGTAATCCGGATGAACGTTCATCAGAGCCATTCCCCCATGGCCGGCAATCCAGTCTAATTTCTTGACCCAAATGCCGATATCCGGTTCCTGCATCAAAACAAAAAGCGTAAAGTCCTGGGGGAGCGTGTAGGGAAGCTCGATATACCCTTTTTGTCCGTTTGCAAATTGAACAAGGAATGGAAAAATTGTCTCAACACCATCAGGCTGTGGTTCAAATGGATCCGTATCAAATGTCGAAGCATCATACGCGATATCAAGAATCGATAACCATTCCAGATTCCGATACATGCACGGGGAACGAAACCCGATGGCATTCCATTCCTTGAGAATCTGGTTTATGCGTTCAGCTTGTTTTTGAAATTCTGACCTGGATCGATACAAAGAGGCGTTATGGGTCAATCCATGGACTCCCACCTCGAATCCGCGACTTACCAGTTCCCGGCGAACCTCGGAAGATACCGTGTAGTCATCAACCACAAAATTAAATGAAGACCTGAACCCCAGTTTTTCCTCGATTTCGGCAAGCTGTATGCAACGGTCATGACCTCTTTGGGTATCAACGTCATGGGTGAGAACAAACGCAAACTGTTTACCATCGGGCCAGCCTGTCCACCCTTCGGGTAATGACGATGCTCTATAATTAATCGGCCACTCGTTGACATATTTCCCGATCTTTCGAAAGAGAAGTTTTCTTCTCAGGGAAAGCTGCATCTGTCTTGGAATGAAGCGCTTGATAAGGTAATAGATGTGATAATAATTTTTCATGATGTTGATACGCTCATAATATCCAGAATGATCATCCGATGTGTCTGTAAAGAATTCTTCCGACAAGGCGAAGAAGCGGCAAAGACATCGCTGAAAACAGCTTTTTATGAAAGCCGGTAACCTGGGAAGTGTCATTCACAAAAGCGGTTTCTCGAAGATCGTACTTGTGATAAAAGAGTTTTTTTTCATCCGCGCCCCACCCCCTTTTGAACTGAAGAAGGCCATTGTTTTCCATTTCGGTTCTTCCTAAGCAAAGCTGATGGAATCCTCTGTTTGCATACCAACGAATGGCTTCCCATTGCAGCAGGTTATTGGCGCGAAGGAGTTGATAGCGTTTATCGGATGCGCCATACTTATAGATTGCGAAACGGCCGAAATGAAGATAAATATTGCCGGCAACTATCTTTTCGCCATGATACGCCAGAGCCACGATACCAAAACCTTTAGAGAGAATATGTTCAAAAAGCTTATAAAAAAAAAGAAAAGGCTGGGGCGGCAAACCATGGCTTTTTCGGGTCAGGCAATTGAGCCTGTAAAATTGCCTCAGCGCTTCCATTGAATTGTCCATAACAACTGTGATGCCGGCTTTTTCAGCCTTCTTGACGTTTCGACGGGTGCTGCCCCGAAGTCCCATCCACAGGGCTTCTTCGCCTTTGATCAGAACCAGAATATGGCGGTAAAATGCCGTAGATGTTTGAAACGAATCCGATATATTACGGTCGCAGCGCAGTTCAAAATACTTCCATCCGATTTGCTTGCCGTAACCTTCAATTATACCGATAACTCCAGGAAGGTTATCTTTTTCAGGAAGGATGATTCTGCAATAGTCGGTGAAAGGCAGGGAAACGCCGCGCCGACCGGTAAATATGCTGTTGATATCCATGAATGGTAACAGCAGTTTTAGGGCTCCTTGTTCAAAAACTGCAAAGTAAACCGGTTCATACCCGTAGGATTCGCAAAGAACCCTTGCCCATTTAGATGAATGGAAAATGGTTGCTTCAGGATGATTAAGAAGGATTTCATCCCATTGATTAAATTTGAGGGGATTGACGATTTCTATTTTCATTTATATCAGATTCACGGAAGAGGATTTTGGCCCGGTTCACTCATCACCGCATCGATCCTATCGGATGAACGGTCTTTTCCGGCACCAGCTCCTTGCGCGACATGATCAGGACTGAAAAAAGGGATGGTTTGCCGGGTCATTTGGGTTTTTCCGACAGATAGCGCAGAATCCGCGCGGGATTGCCTGCAACGATGGCATTGGCCGGCACATCTCGGGTAACCACGCTGCCGGCGCCGACAATTGCGTTTTCGCCGATGGTGACATTGGATAGAATCGTTACTCCAGAGCCGATGGATGCGCCTTTTTGAATCCGGGTGGGTTCAATGCACCAGTCGGCTTCCGTCTGAAGGCCGCCGTCCGGCGCCGTGGCTCTCGGATAGGTATCATTGACAAAGGCCACGTTGTGGCCGATAAAGACATTGTCTTCGATGGTCACACCTTCGCAGATAAAGGTATGGCTGGAGATTTTACAGTTACGGCCGATGAAGGCGTTTTTCTGAATCTCCACAAAGGATCCGATCTTGGTGTTGGCGCCGATGCCGCAACCGTAAAGATTGATGAATTTGGACAGTTTGACATTTTCGCCCAGCAGAACATCGTCTGCAATGCAATGGAAGGTCATAGGTATACTATCTCCCCTTTATTTTTAAGCGAGACGTTGGTCGCCTCCAGCATTTTTACGATGCGATGGCCGGCCTGGCCGTCATTAAACGGTGTCTGGTTTTTTTCCACGCAGTCCACAAAATAGCGGCATTCCAGACTCAGTGCTTCCATTTGTTCCACCCGCGGGGACCACATATCCCCGGAACGGTAGTTAACCAGCAGATCGTAGACGTTTTCAGCGTTTTTAATTTCAACGCCTTTGTCGTAAACCTTTAATTTTTCATCCGCTTCAAGATCGTTCCAGACCAGCATCCGTTTTTCTCCGCCCAGCAGTGTGGTACGCACTTTCACCGGAGAAAGCCAATTAACGTTCAGATGGGCGATCAGATTGCCGGCAAAATAGGCGGTGATGTAGGCCACATCCTCCAGTCCGTTTAAATGGCTTGCGCCCGTTGCGGCAATGGCCTCCGTCTTTTCCGGGATCAGATAGTCCATGATGGAAAAATCATGGGGCGCAAGATCCCAGATGACATTGATATCATGCTGAAACAACCCTAGATTGACCCGGGTGGAATCGTAATAATACAGCGTTCCCAGCACATTTTCATCAATGAGCTGCCTGATCTTTCGAACCGCGCCCGTAAAGACAAATGTGTGATCCACCATGATGACCAGGCGGTTTTTCAGCGCCAGGGAGATCAGTTCTTCCGCCTCCGCAGCGGTGGCGGTCAGCGGTTTTTCCACAAACACATGTTTGCCGTGGGAGAGGGCCTGTTTCGCCAGTTCGAAATGAGTGGAGACGGGTGTTACAATGGCCACGGCATCAATGCCCGCGTCTGTGGTAATCTCCCGGCAATCAGCGCACAGACGAATGTCCGGGTAGATTTTATTGACCCGTTTCAGGGCAGCGGGATTACCGTCACACACGGCAACCACCCGGATGCCCTCCTGGTTATAAAAATTGCGCACGATGTTGGGACCCCAGTAACCGTAACCGATAACGCCCATGCGGATCATGTGGTTTCTCCTAAAAGCGGGTAAAGGGTAATTTTTTAAAAACCGCCCTTGCCGGTCAATGCAACCCACGGTGTGGCCAGGATCAGACAAAGGTCCATCCATAAAGACCTCTCCCGAATATATCGGATATCAAGCCGGACCATTTCGTCAAAAGTGGTCCGGCTTCTGCCAATCACCTGCCATAGGCCGGTAATCCCCGGCTTTGCGGACAGCACCCGTTGTCGATGCCAGGTGTCATATTTCTCCATCTCATAGGGAATAGGCGGACGGGGGCCGACCAGGGACATATCGCCGGCCAGCACATTGAAAAACTGGGGGATTTCATCCAGACTGGTGCGGCGGATAAAGCGCCCCACTGCAGTGACCCGAGGGTCATGCTGAATCTTGTAGATCTTGTTCTCCGGTGTCTGGTCCAGATCGCCGGTAATCAATTTCAGGACATATTCCTTATGGATCGTCGGATCGTTATTCACCACCATGGATCTGAATTTCAGAAAGGTGAAACGTCGGCCGAACCGGCCGATCCGTTCCTGACGATACAGGACAGGACCTTTAGATGTCAGCTTGATAGCAGCAGTAATCACCGCAATGACTGGTGAGAGCAGGATCAAGGCCACAAGGCTGCCCAGGACGTCCACGGTTCGCTTCACCATCTGGTCGATACTCCGATAGCGTTGCTCCAAATGAAGATCGGGATAGAGAACCTGGTTGGATGGCGAACAGCCATCGCCGACATCACTACCTTCCGGAAACACATGCAGGCTGACCGAGATCTGATCCAATTCCTGAGGACTGAGCGTCATGCAAAGACCGGACTGAACCCGCTGGGAAAGCAGATCTCGCGCCTGGATGACGTCCTGGTCATTCAGTTCGGAGAAAATGACGCCCATGACATGATCCTGAATATACCACCCTGTTTGATCGATATCCCGCGTGCTCTCTGTCAGGGCATCGGCCATTTTGTCCTTCAGGGCGCAGTCGTTGTCGTTAGGGTCTATTTTCCGGATATCCAGAAGCATGAGCAGAAAGGGACGGTGGGTTCGTTCGGTGCGTTTTCGCTCCCAGCAGAGAATGTGGTTGAAAAGGGGTTCGGGATACAGCCCTTTTGCGCCTGTGAATCCAGATGCAGTAGCAATGGGTTGCACCCGAGTCGTGTTCAATCTGTTGATGATATTTATAAAATTCATAAGGCCTCCAATTTGAAGGTGAAAGAGGACCTGCCTGGATTCATGCCATTAGATCGGCATGTCATGACCTTTAAAAAAATATGAGTGACGACTTATCTCCTGGGAGATTTGTCATAGCTATTTTATATAAAAAGATATTTACTGGAGTACCGTTATTGCCTGCCCGTTTTTTGGAAATTAAGTGAATCGGAGAACTATCACTTCATTGTCCTGTCAACGCTTGCTGGAGGATATCTAAAAACAGGTGACTGCTACAGACGGTCAAACTGGGGCATGTCTGAGATGGGTATCGATGGCATGGAAAGCACGTCTACGCGATTGTTTTATTGGCTGGGACGAGGCCCCGTGTTTTCATGAAGGACTTGGTTTTCACTGTCATTTGGCAGGCTACCGCCATTAGCTGTAGTTGCCAGCCTGATGGTTAAAAAAAACAATGTTTAGCGGCATCCTATTTTTTGCAGGGAAGCCCTGTCCTTGCAAAAAATGTGATGTTATCTGCGGGAGCGATCTGACAGGCCCCGAACGGTTATATCTTTGCGATCATTCTTTTGTCGATCTGTATCCGGGTCTGGCTTTCAATGGTGTTCAGCAGCACGATGACCCGCTCGGTTGCATTCATTTCCTCCAGGAAAATCCCCTGCAAACCAGCCAGGGGACCCTCTTCGATCCGGATGGGATCTCCGGTACAAAACCGGGGCGCTTCCAGACCGACAAAACCATGCTCGATCCGGGACCGGATAAAATCAATAATTGAATTGTCAACGGTCCAGGGATGTCCGGTATGATCCCCCACCATCCTTCTGACCCCTCGGGTATACCGAATGGTCTGCGCGTACCGGGGCGCATCAAAATTGATAAAAACATAGTGGGGGAAAAGATTTTCCACAACAAGCCGGGGTTTGGATCGAAGATATCCGCGCTTCTGAATTTTTGGGCAGAATGTTTCAACTTCCGGCAGATCCTTCAGCAGTTGGCAGACGGCGTCTTCCTTGGTCGGTTTAATGTGAATACAATACCAGGCTTTCATTGTTCCCTCATGAAAAATTGGGTTAAGAGACCATAGGTTCAACGGAATATTTTTTTTGTTTTATCTATGACAGCAATTTGGGATAAAAGGGAAGGGGGATTTTTTCAACCTTCCGCTGAGTATCTACATACCCAACAGGTCAGCGGTTGCCTGAAAATTGCGTTCATATGACTTCGACAGATCGCTCTTTAATGGCTCAAAAGAGAATATGAACGGAACCTGAGCGAGGCGGGTATTGCTTGCTCAGTGGGGCAAATGGGATGGATCGGGTCTAAGGGATAAGCGGCTTACGGCTGGCGTCAGGGGGATTTGCGCGAAAAGGTTTACTGCTGACTGGTTGTTGCCAACCGACACAGAGTGAGCATTCCTGCTGAGCCCCGGTTACCGGGGAGCATTCTGATCCATGAAAAAGGGAACCTAAACCACGGGCGCACACGGACAGTTAATTCATCCGTGTGCCCATGGCCCACGTTGGGTTTGTTTTTTTCCGTGAGCATCTCACGTTGCCCATGAATGTCAACAAAGTCATCTTATTTTGTTTTGACGACATTATCCATCTGAAATCCGCCGCCGGAAACTGCCACGGCTTCGGCACTGTCTGAAAAAACGGTCGTGATTTTTATTTCTCCGATCTTTTTCCCGGGGAGCTGGAATATCTGCCCTTCGGAGCCCTGAATCCTCTGGCCCGGTTCATAAACCTTCAGCACGCGCCCGGCGGACAGTCCCGACAGGCTTCCGGATGACAGGGTCAGGGTTTCTCCAGACACCTTGGCGACATATCCTTTCCAGGGCTTTTGAATGACGGTATCGCATACGGCATCCGTCATCTCCTGAATGATTTCGAAAGCCGCCTTTTCAACCGCGGGAACCGAACTGACGTTTCCCTTTCGAATACTCTCAGCCGATTCTTCATCCAGTTTCAGTTCGCGGGTAAAGGTTTGATCCAGATATTTGGCGCCGGTTTCCGTATCATAGACTTCAGTGGTGGCGCTGACCCATGCAAACGGAAGCTTTTTTAGAAACCACAGAAATCCAGAATCCTTCTGCCGGACCGCAATGGCGGAAAAGCGGCTGCTGACGATGGCTGATATGCCAAGCTGCTTTCCGATCCTGATCAGGGTCAGGTTGTCTGCGGGGTCGATGGATTTCTGAAAAAGCAGGCTAAGCACCTGTGAAGCTTCCGAATTCTCCGGTCCGGTAAGAAATAGATTGGGACAGGACTGAGGAAGGGCCTCGATATAGCGGCTGTCGATCACCGCAGCCATATCCTGCTGGGCCGTCGCAACCTGATTGTTCAGTCCGACCCTGAAAACCGTTTTCTTCAAATCATCGTCCGGGGCCCTGAAATCTCGAACGAGCTTTCCCGTGGATTTTTTTAAATTCGAATAGGTCCCGCATCCGCACAATAAGGCCGCAGCCAGCAGCAGGAGCAGTACCGGGATTTTTCTGAATTGAAGACTCATATCTTCCTCTCATAAACTGCGGTGACACTGGAGGTGATACCGCCTCTGGCCGTAAAATCCCCGGTAACTTCCATGCGTTTGGGCTCCAGAACCTGCACCAGGTCATCCAGAATCCGGTTGACGATGTGTTCATAAAAAATACCGACATTGCGGTACTGCAACAGGTAGTATTTCAGCGATTTCAGCTCGATGATCCGAACGTCCGGACGGTATCGGATGGTGATGCATCCGATATCCGGAAGGCCGGTCATGGGGCAGAGCGATGTGTATTCGGGCTGAGAAATGGTGATGTCGATATCCCGTCGATCCCGGTACTGATAGTCGATGGGATCCAGGACAGCGGCCTGGATGAGGTCCGGGGATGCCGGCGTGGTGGATGGTTTTTTTTCAGAAAACTTGGACATGGTGATTCTCCATAAAAAGGTTTTTAGCTTTCACGCAGAGTCCTTCAGCGTTGTTTCTCGATTTCCGCCAGCAGGCGATCAAAGACTTCCCCTGCCTTTCCCATGATGAGCAGATCGCTGATATCCCGGGTGAGAGGTGTTCTTTCCGAATTGATTTCGATGATCCTTGCCCCGGAACGTTTGGCAATAACCGGCATGTAAGCAGCCGGCTGAACCAGGGCGGAGGTGCCGACAACCAGCATGACATCACAGCTTGATGCTGCCTGCCGGGATCGGTTCAGGTGATCGGGAGAAATCATCTCTCCGAAAAAAACGCATTCCGGCCTGAAAATGCCGCCGCACTCGCAACGCGGTGGCATCTGAGACAGGTCAATCCGGCGGGTTTCCAGGCGATAATCGCACCGCATGCACCGCTGCCAGGCGAAATTTCCGTGAAACTCGATGACATCCGTGTTCCCGGCCATCTGATGCAGCCCATCGACATTCTGGGTAATGACGGTTTTCAAGATGCCCAGTGTTTCCAGCCGGGCAAGTCCCAGATGCGCACTGTTGGGCCTGGCCTTGTCCACCACATCCTTCATTTCCCGAATCAGGACCTGCCAGATCTTTGCCGGATCCTTCATGAATGCATCGATGTGGGCATATTCCATGGGATCAATCTTTTCCCACAGCCCGCCTTTGCCCCGAAAAGGCGGAATGCCGCTTTCAACCGAAATACCGGCGCCGGTCAGTGCAACCACGTGGCTGGCTGCGGCCAGATAGCGTGCAGCGCTTGTGATCAGGGAGTCCATGTTCCTGCGTTTCTGTCTAAGTGCGTAAAATTCTTGATCATGCATTACAAACAACAAATGCCGGCTTCGTAAAAAGCCTGTCTGTGCCAGCGCTTCATGCCTTGCCGGAAGATCTTTTGGCGCCGCAAGCAACGTACGCTTCATGGGCAGGATAGTCGCCAAAAGCTCGGGTGCCGCTTGCCCAGATCTTGAACTTTTTACTTTGCCATTCCATTGATCTATACGCATTCCCTTATTCAAAATCAATACTTAAGTGGCCGTGCTTTTCGCGGACTTCCGCGGCGGGTTCTCATTGACAGCGGGGTAGCCGGATGGTATAAAATCATGAATAAAATGCGGATCGATTTTTAAAGGCGGGGATAACAAAACAGCAATGGCAGAAATCATCTCTCTGAACGCCAAGCTTCAGCTATCTCAGGATAAGCGGGATGCGCTCATTCGAAAACGAAAGATTCTGGCGGTTCAAAAAGTCTTTCAATGCACCCGCTGTGCCCAGAAGTGCGAAAAATGCGGTGTGCACACCGAACTCAGCCCCGAAACCCGGAGTGATCACGATCATTCCATCGGATGTCCCTACCGGTTCTGCGAGAGTTGCCAGGATGAATACAGGGATTTTGTCAATCGGCTGAAAGGCGGCGGGGACCCTGCCTGCTACTGGCACAACGATGCCTGGTTCGAAAGTTGGAGAAGGTGGATCGATTACCAGGCGGCAACGGATCGATATCTGAAAACGCCCGAATTTTTTCAGCTCATCCAGGAGTTAAAGCAGAACCGTCTGGACGAATAGGAGGCTCATATGTTTGGTCTGGGAATGTCGGAACTTCTCGTAATTCTGGTTATCATATTGATTATTTTCGGTGCCGGAAAGCTTCCTGAAATCGGGGGCGGCATCGGCAAGGCCATAAGGAATTTCAAGGAAGCAACAAAGGATTCGAGTCCAAAAGAACCGGACAAGATCGAGGACGACAAAAAACCCGGGGCATAGCATTTCAACAAGCCAAACGGTAACACAAAAGGCGGCGATCGGATTTGTTCCGGGCCGCCTTTTTATCTGGACGATTCGTGGTCCATCTGCTCCCGGATGCTTTTAAGCTGTTCGGTGATTTCGCGGGACCTCAGCCGCATTCCTTCCAGGGTCCGGGATACCCGGTCCTTGTCAATTTGGTGACCATCCGCCCACTTGGCGATTCGGGAAATATCCGTGGAATAGGCCTCAAACCGGTCCATCAGGCATTCCAGCAGGGACTGAAAGGCCGCATCCGCGAGTTTGAAAATATACTGGAATTTCAGATTTTCCCGATAGTCCTTGAAATGCGAAACAATGGAGCGTTCGGTTTCCCGTTTCATGCGATCCACGCCGTCTTTCAGCGCATGAATTTCATCCTTCTGGCAGTTTTGAATTGATTTCTTCAGTAGCCGCTTCACCAGCGTGACCAGCGTATAGCACCCCAGCTTCACAATTGCTTCGGTTTTGATTCGAGCGGAATATCGCAGCGTGATGCCGGCGGGCGGCAATCGAAGCCCGGACCTTGATTTGATTGCATCCAGTTCAGGAATACGGATGGGGTCCATTCTGTCCTGAATCGGCGTAAACCCCAGGCTGCTCATGGAGACGCTGTAGTCGGAAAGGGCATCCTGCAGCAGGCCGTCGTATGGCGCGGCGATCGTCAGCAGATATGCGGCGATCTTTGCCTCTTCTTCCCGGACGAAACGAATCACCTCCGGCATCGTGGATTCCGTTACAAACGCATCCAGGCTTTGCTTGAATTCCTGGAACACCAGGAAAAGGGCCTGGGTGAAACCGAGTTTCGAGGTTTTTTCCTGAAAGGGATCGATATCCGCCGAATATTGGCTGATGAACCGAAGCATGCCGGAGAGAACCTCCCCATTATGAATGTCAAAAAAACGGTCCACATCCGCTTTAAGGTCCTGCCTGATTTTTTGCAGCGCCCCGTTCAGGGTGCTTTCCATCATGGTTTTCAAATGAAGAATTTTGGCTTCATGACGCTTTATTTTTTTCAGCATTTCGACGGCGCTGACGGAATCCCGGTTCAGCATATCCAGGTTGATATCGATCCAATGATCCACGCCGGCCGAGATCACGGTGAGGCGCTCCACTGGGTTTCGTAGCAGCAGTGCATAGCGTTCGTGAAGGAGCATTTCGTCGAAATCGGTCATGAACCGCCGGGTTTCCCCGTCGGAAAGCGCCGCAAGCGCCTCTTCTTTCCGCCACTGAAGAAGCCGCATGTGGTCTTTTTCGCTCAGGTTGGACTCGGTATTCTTGAAGAGGTTGTACAGGGAGGACAGGGTATAGAGGGTGGGGGAGGGTTTTATCAGCGAAATCTCTTCCCGAATGCGTTCGATGAGCGGTAAAAGGCCGTCAACGGAATCATGCTCGCTGAAATCGCAGTTAACGACAAAAAGGATATGTTCCGCAAGGCCCATTTTCTGGATCATGGACAAAAACCGGATATCCGCCCGCCGAAGACCGGTTCGGCTGCTGATCACGTAAATGATCAAGTGGGTCAGGAGCAGATAATCCTGGATCATGGCCAGGTGCAGGGGGTTCGGGGAGTCGCTGCCCTGACAGTCGGCCACCTCCAGGTTGCTGTCCAGGATGTCGGCGTTGATTTCAATCTCGATATCCTTTAGATAAACAGCCAGGGCATCGTTGCCGACAAAATCGCGGTGAAGGGCGAATTCCTCGCCTTCGTAATACCGGACCACGGTCTCGGTTGAAATGATGTCCTTGACGCTTTCAAACCCCTTGAGATACGAGGCCATCAATACGCTGCTTTCGTTTCGCGTGCCGTTCTTGATCAGTCGGTCCGGGCCCAGGGCCGCCAGAGCCGCCTGGAGCGCGGACCGGCTTTCGGCCTGCCGAAAATCAAAGGATGCGGCTTCGGAAGCAACCGGCATCGACGGCAGCAGCACCATGGCATGTTCCAGATCCGAGTGAATTTCTTCCCACGACTTGAAATAAAGCGTTGCTTTCAGTCCCTGGCCCTTGCGTACCCGCGTGACAATGGAAGTGACAACGCCTGCGCCCCGTTTGAGATAATCGCCTTTCAAAAATGCATTGATGAATGTACTTTTTCCGGATTTGATGGATCCGACCACCGCCACACGCACCCTGTCCTCCGAAATCGAGCGGGAGATATGCTGGCACGTTTTTTCCCAATCTTTACGATTGGCTCCGGAAAGCCCCGGAATGTCCCGGGCAGTGGTTAACAAGTCCGCCATGTTTCCGGCGGCACGCAGCAGAACTTCGTTAAGCATATGAAATGAACGCATTGATCGATGTTATCCGAATCTTTTTTCTTGAAAATCCGCCTGTCTTTGCCCCTTCAAGGGCATCAACCGCCTTTTGATTGATAACCGGCCAGCCACGACCGTCCATAAAAACCGCATAAATTAAATAAACTACATGTTATTTGATTCATTGTCAAAACGATTTGAATATCGGATTCTGCCTTGGCGGAATGCCGAAAATAATGAGGATCAGACATAATATCTTGTAAAATCCGTGCGTTTATGATATTTAATATGGAATATGATCTTGAGGGGGAATTTGAACGATGTCAGAAAAAAATCCTGAATGTCCGCTGTACAATCCCTTGAACTGCAAAGAATACTACAATCCCAAGCTCTGTGCTTTTGTCAGAAAAGATCGGGTCTGCCTGAAGAAAAAAAAGCCCAAGTCCAAAATCAAGGAGGATTCCATGGAAGAACCCATGGAAGAAAAAGTGGAAGAAAAAGATGAACAGCAGCAGCCATGACTGCTATGCATGGCCGGCCGCCGCGGACAACAGCAGCGGGTCAATTCCCATTTTCTTTAATGCAGCGCTCCACCTATCTTCGTTATCGATACCAAAAACAATCGCCTCCCACACCGCACTGGTCAACCAGACATTTTCCCTGATTTCATCATCCAGTTGACCCGGTCCCCATCCCGCACAACCCAGCGAGAGGATATACGATTTTGGTCCCCTGCCCCGGGCAATCTCCAGCAGGATATCCATCGTATTGCTCATGGCCAGGGATGGCGTGACCATCAAGCAGCCTTTCCAGCCAAACGGCTTTCCATGCAGAACGAAAATTTCATTGGGAAGAACCGGACCTCCGGAATGGACGGGAAAGGGCGCCTTATTCGGGCTGGTTTCAATTTGAAGTTCGTCGAAAATATCCTTATCCGTCACAAAAGGATGGGGGCGATTGATAACGATGCCGACAGCTCCCTGCGGCGTATGTTCGCAGATGCAGACAACGGTCTTGGAAAAATTCGGATCCGTCATGTTCGGCATGGCGATCAGAAACTGCCCTTTCAATGAAGACGCTTCTTCGTCCATATGAAGTTCCATTTGCAACCTTTATCCCCACTTGCCGATATCGTTCAGGAGCAGGGTAATCGGCCGGTCGTCATCCACATTCCCGGTAAAATGAACCGGCTCGGGGATTCGGTAATCGTCATCTCCGGGAGTTGCGGCAAGCCATTTTTCCCGAAGGGCCTTGGCCACGAGAAAGGCTGGTGAACGCACATCCACCAGGCTTTTTTCCAGGACCAGCTCCATCCTGCCGTTTCGTTCTTCAAGATGCATCAGCGGTGCGATCGGAAGCCCGACCGGCTCCCAATCGGCAAATTTCTTCTCCAGGTTTCGAATGGCCGCCATCTGCCCGGTGGCGCCATTGGCTATCAGGCTAAAGACCGTCCATCCCAGATTATAGGTATACACGCAATCAAATTCCGTGGGAATGCTTCCCCTGCCGTCATAACCGTAAAAATGAGTCTGGGTCTTGAACTGGGGAACGGATTTGTTATAAATTTTTTCAATTCCCGGCGGTATCTTCTGATCTTCCGCCATAAGATTGGCTTTGATCAGGGCCTGCTTCAATGTCTTAATGGACATGATGCTTTCTTTGACCAGAAGGAACATGGAATCGTCGTAATTTTTGAACAGTACCGGGCCGACAGTATCGGGATCCATGCCCGCGGCGACAAGCGTTCTGCGGTAATACTCGCGCTCGATCCCCACTTTATAGATGCCTTTTTCCTTGAGGATGTTGAGATAATCCGTTACCAGTCCCATGACCACCTTGTCGGTTTCAACCAGGGAAAACTGGAAATTGCCGTGGCTGTCCCGCTCAAGAAGCAGCCCTTCCTGGAAAAAATCCGGAAGGTCGTTGAACAGATCATCATCGCGGGTGTTCCACACCGATAAGCGCCGGGTCTCCCGGTATGTCTTGGCCAGCCGCCGCAGGTAGTCTCTTTTTTCCTCGAGAACGGGAAAGTCCGAATGGAAATCGGAATCATGGGTGCGGTTGTATTCGCCGATAATGGTGTTCAGCTTGATAATAAACACCTGGATTTCATTGATGAATTCCAGTACGCCCTCCGGAATGACCATCACGCCGCAGTTTTTTCCCACCGCAGCCCGCCGGACAATGGCGTCACAAACCACCCGGGACATGTGGCGAAGGGTTATGCCATATGCCCGATAATCGACGGTGCCGTCTTTTTCGGCGGCTTCGATCCGTTTATGGTCAACGAAATCCGCTACATCCTCTCCGATCAGCGTGATGTTGGCATGGGTCTGAAGGGCCACTTCCAGGGCCAGATGGCTGGCCGTTCTTCCCATGACCTTGCAGATATGCCAGTATTTCATGTCCGAACTGCAATCCGTGCATAAATTGCTGACTTCCTGGGCAAAAGCCCTGGCCGCGGAATGAAATCCGAACGACACGGCGCACAGGACTTTGCCGGTAGCATCCCGAACCTGAACATCGCCATCGATGGTCTTGGGAACCCCGATGACTTGAATGCCGTCATCGTAGAAATCCTGAGCCATAAAGGCCGCATTGGTGTTGGAATCGTCTCCGCCGACGATGATCAGGGCGTTCAATCCCAGGTTTTTGCAGGTTTCCCGGGAAAGGGTCATTTTTTTGGGTGTGTCGATCTTGGTCCGGCCGGTTTTGATCATGCCAAAACCTCCCAGATTCAGATACTGCCGGATCCGTTCTGCGGTCAGTTCCACGGCCCTGTTTTCAATGACCCCATCCGGGCCCATTAAAAACCCCCAGATCCGCGTATCGGGGTTGGCTTTTTTGGCTGCATCAAATATTCCGGCAATGACGTTATGGCCACCGGGCGCCGGGCCCCCGGAAAAGACGATGCCGATTCGCCGCTGCTTCCGATAATGCCCTGAAAGCTTTTCGTCCGCGGCATCGACACCTTCAACCGCCTGGACTTTATTGCGAATGATATTGGGAAGCTGCTTTCTGGCCTCGGTGTCGATTTCGAACACGAACCCATCTTTTTCCCTGAGCCGGGTTACGGGGGAAGCAAACACCCCGCACAGGGCGGGCGCCATCTTTCTGTGACTGACAAGCTCCGGATTGATCTTGCTGGTGATTTTCTGAACGTCCGGATTGCTGAGTATGGCTTCAATTTCATTCGCTGCTGGCATGGGGTTCCTCCTCATCGGTCGGGTTTCGGCGCTGGTGTTGACTCCATGAAAAAAGACAGGGTCTTGAGGAATCAGAATATCAATTAACAATAACTGTCCGTGAACCCGGATGTCAAGATGAAACCGCCAGCGCTGGCCATGCGGGTGAGGGGCCGGGGATGCGCGGGCAGCTTCAATTTCTCCGGATTTATAGCATCATTCCACCATATCTTGTAGAAGAAAGTCCGATCAACCACCTTCAGTTGTGTTTTGACTTTACAATTCAGGTGGTTGTTGATAAACTCATTCCACAGTGAACCGCAACATCCGAATTGGGATGGCAAAGTAAAAAGTTCAAGATCAAGGCGAGCGAACCTTGAGGAATGAGGCGTACAATTAGTACGCCTAGTACGCCGCAATGACGAAAGATGAAGCTCAACGCAGATATTGGATTTTTTACGAAGCCATCAAAGAGAACTTCATCAAATGAAGCTTAAAAAGCTGGAACTGACGGGATTCAAATCCTTTCACGAAAAAACCTGCCTCCATTTTCCGCCGGGCGTATCCGCGGTTGTCGGACCGAACGGGTGCGGGAAGAGCAATGTCATGGACGCTCTCAGATGGGTCATGGGCGAGCAGAGCGTCCGGCAGCTTCGCGGCAAGGCAATGGAAGACGTCATCTTTTCAGGAACTTCCGGGATGCCTTCGCTGAACATGGCGGAAGTGTCCCTGACGCTCATCAACGACAATGGCTCGGCTCCGGAATCTCTCCGGGAATTCTCGGAAATCATGCTGACCCGGCGGATCTACCGCTCCGGCGAAACTGCGTACCTGATCAACAAACAGCCCTGCCGCCTGAAGGACATTCACCATGTCTTCATGGGAAGCGGCATGGGCGCCAAGTCCTATGCCCTGATTCAGCAGGGAAATATCGGCGCCATTACCGAAGCCAGTCCCGATGAAAGAAGAGGGTATATCGAAGAGGCTGCCGGTACAACCCGGTATAAGGCCAGCAAAACAGAAGCCCTTCGAAAGCTGGAATCCACCCAGCAGAACCTGCTCCGGCTGACCGATATCCTGTCCGAAGTCAGCCGTCAGATGAAAACCCTTGAGCGCCAGGTTCAAAAAGCCGAGCGTTACCGCAGAACCCAGAAAAAAATCAGGCGCCTGGATATCCGGCTCGGGCTTCATTCCCACGATGTGCTGTTGCTTCAGATTCAGCAGCATCAGGCGCTTCTATCCGAGGCCGGGGATCAAGACGTCTCCTGCCAGTCCCGCTCAAGCCAGTTGGAAGCGGCAATTGAAGCCATCAAATTCCGTCATGTTCAAATCCATGAAACCCTGTCCGGGTGCCGGGCCCGGAAATTCGAGTGCCGAAGGCGGATCGACCGGCTGGAGAATGATCTCGGCCATTTGAAAAAGGAAATGCTGCGACTGACCGCCGAAACCGAAACACTGGAAGCCTCCCGCTGCGATCTTGAAGAAAAAGCGGCTAAAATCACGCAGGAAATATCGGATTTACAGCATCAAGCGGATCGTGCCCAAAAAGACATCGAAGCATTTTCCGTGACCCTGGATGCGGAGAAAGCAGCCTTTCAAAGCTCACAGGCCCGATTGACGGACTTAAAGAAAGAGCGCGATGCCCTCAATGCCCGCCTGATGGACTTAACCGGCCGGGAAGCCCGGCATCAGCACGTTTTTCAGCACGCTTCCACGACCCGCGAGACCCTGAAAAGACGGCTGAAACGCGTTGATGAAGAAGAACTCACGGCCAGAAAAGCCTTGCTCGAATCCGAAAAGGCGGAAACCGCGGCCGGAAGCGCCCAGAAATTTCATAAAGACGAGGTCGCAAGGCTCTCGGCGTGTGTGGATGAGCAGAAAGAGCGGCTTCAGGCATCGAATCAAGCCCTGGGCCAACAGGTCAAATCGACCCAGGGCCTGGATCTGGAAAAAGCCCGTGCCGGTTCCAAATATGGCGCGCTCAAAAAAATGGCGGACAATTTCGATTGGTATCACGGCGGGGTCCGGGCCATCATGAAGCGGGTCAACCGGAAATCCGGATCCGATTTGCCGGAATTACCCGGAATCATCGGTCCGCTTGCCGACGTGCTGAATCCGGCCCCCGCTTACGAAACGGCACTGGAGGCGGTGATGGGGGAATCCCTTCAGTATCTGCTGACAGAAAATGCGCAAGCCGGGCTCCGGGCCATTTCTTTTCTGAAAGACCAGCAGGCCGGGCGCTGCGGATTCATTCCCCTGGATGAGATCGGAAAGCCGCCGGAAACGGTTGCGGCGGGACCGGACCGGCTGATTTGCCATGTGCATGTCCAGCCCGAGTACCAATCCCTTGCAGAGGCCATGCTGGGCCATGTGGTGCTTGCGGAAACCCTTGAAGAGGCAATGTGCATTCAAAGCGATCCGAAATCCGGCCGGATAGCCGTTACGCCGGATGGCCAGGTGGTCTCTTCGCAAAAAATCCTGGTCGGCGGCAGCACCGATTCCTCCGCGGGAATCCTGGCCAAGAAAAAAGAACTGGCGACCCTGGAACTTGAAATCAGCCGGATCACGCTGGAGCATGAGGCGGCGCGCAAAAAACAGGCCGCAATGGAAGCCGATGTCAGGCAGCAGGAAACCCTGCTTCAGAAAAGCATCGAGCATAAAAACAATGCGGTCCAGGAAGAAGTCCAGGCGGAAAAAAACGCCTATAAAGCCGCGGAAATGCTTAAACAGGCCAGGCGGCGACTGGAGCTGGCGCAACTGGAACAGGAACAGCTCGGCGGCGAAGACATGGACATGGAAGCGGAAATCGCGCGGAACCAATCCATCCTTTTGCAGATCAGGCAGGAAATTGCAGATGTTAAGGATGCCGTTTCCCGGACAGCCGAGTCGATTCAGGCCATTTCCCGGGAAACGGAAGCCGCCAACCAGCGGTGGATGGAATGCCAGCTCAAGCGGACCACGTTAAATGCCCAGGTGGAAAATGCCCGCAGCACGCTGGGACGGCTTTTGAATTTTCGTGAAGACGGCTTGCAGCGCATCACGGAAATTTCCCGCGACATTGCCGAAAACCACCGGAAGATCTCGGCCGGCGCGCTGAAGATAAAGTCCGATGAAAATTGCCTCAAGAAGGATTATGAGCAGGTTCAGGCGATTGAAGAAGAGCTTCAGACCCACCAGAATGAGTATGATGCACTGGAGCGGGAGATTACGGACAGCAGTGCCACGCTCGGCGGCATTCATCAGGAGCGTGAAAAAACGCTTCAGGAGATCCGGCTGCTGGAGCTTGAAATATCCCGGATGACCCTGAAGCAGGAGAATATTCAAACCCGCTTGAGCGAAACTTATCACCTTTCATTTTCCGAAATCCGCCGGGAAGCGGCGGCCGCTAGCGACACAGACGAGGAACTGTCCCCGGAGGACATGGAAAGCGGGCTGGTCCGGCTCCGGTCCAAGATCGCCGGCATCGGAGATGTCAATCTCGAGGCCATTTCCGAATACGAGGCCCTGAAAACCCGGTTTGATTTTCTGGAAACCCAGCGCCAGGACCTGAACAAGGCCATTGATGACCTTCACAAGCTGATTCACAAAATCAATCGGGTCACCCAGGAGCGGTTCATGGAAACCTTTCACGCGATCAATGAAAAAATCCAGGAAATCTTCCCCCGTCTCTTTGAAGGCGGGACCGCCCAACTGGTTCTGACGGATGCGAACAAGCCGCTTGAGACCGGCGTCGAATTCATGATTCAGCCGCCCGGAAAAAAACTGACGCGGATCAGCCTGCTTTCCGGAGGCGAGAAGGCGCTGTCCGCCATTGCCTTTATTTTTTCCATTTTTTTAATCAAGCCCGCCGCGTTCTGCCTGATGGATGAAATCGATGCGCCCCTGGACGAGGCGAATGTCTTCAGATTCAATCGCCTCCTGAAGCTGATCGGCAAGAACTCCCAGATCGTGATGATCACCCACAACAAGCACAGCATGTCATTTGCGGATACGCTTCTGGGAATTACCATGGAACAAAAAGGCGTGTCCAAGGTGGTTTCGGTGAATCTCGAAAATCAGGCTGATTGCTGAAGGCAGATGACAGAGGACTGAAGACAGAAAAAATGTCTTTCCTGATTCCGGGTTCCTACCGGAAAAGGGAAACCAGGCGGTCGATGCCGGCCGTGAGCCGATCCGGCCGGGTCAACAGGCTGATGACCAGACAGTCGTCCTCGTCAAAATCATAGAAATATCCGGGATGTACCAGTACCTGGTCGGATTCCAGGAGCCGGCAGACCATGTCTTCATCGGATATCCCGTTCTGCATGGCAATGACGGCCGTCCATCCGCCTTCCCGCTGAAGCATCCGGCCGGCCGTCAGCCCGGCGCAGGCCGCATTCAGGTATCTTTCATTGGCTTCAATCCGGGCGATGACCTGATTCTGGAAAAAATCCCGTTGCGCCATCAAATCCGGAAGCGCCACCTGAACCGGGGTGGATGCCGACAGGTAGGTGTCCGATATCATTTCCAGATTATTACATGCCGATTCGCAGATGGGCTTGGGCCCGCTCACCTGTATCCATCCCAGCTTGAACTGGGGAAGCCCCAGAACTTTGGAGATTCCGGACAGCGTAAAGGTCAAGGCGCCGGAATTTCCGGCCGCGGATAACGCCGACAGGGGCGTTTCAGCCGCAGCATAATCCAGAAAAACCTCGTCCACGATCAGGGCCAGATCATGGTCCCGGCACCATCGGGTGAGCTGATCGCGCTCATGGGGCCGGACATAGGATCCCGTCGGGTTGTTGGGATTCACCAGGATAATGGCCCGGGTTCGGGGCGTGGTCAGAGATTTTATCTGCTCCAGGTCGATTTGCCAACCGGTATCCGGCTGATAGCCCATCCGGTAAGCCTCCAGATGGATGGACTCCAGGCCCGCCAGAAAATCAAACAGCGGATAACTGGGCCGGGGAGCCAGAATCGTATCTCCGGGATCGCAGAGCAGCTTGAAGATGCAGGCGTAGGACTCGCTGGTGCTGGCAGTCAAAAAAACCGTTTCCAGGTCAACGGCCTTTCCGTGGTGCCGGTAATAGTCCACGACCGCCTGCCTTGCGGGAATCAGACCCCGGGGACTCGGGTGATATTCCAGAATGGCGGGCGATGAAATGGCGCGGCATACGGTGGCCGGGTCATAATCAAATCCGGCTGTGGTCGGGTTTGTCCCGGTGAGGTCCACCAGCTCGATGCCGGATTGCCTCAGGGCTTCGATGATGCGGGTAATGCGATTGGTGGATGGGTTCCAGCTCAAGCGGGAAGAGAACATGCGGGATCATCCTTTATCCGTTTACTTATGACGTCTGTTCATGCTCTCTGAGCTGAAAAAAACAACGCATGTTGTCTCTATGCCGTGCCAAACGATATCAACGCAAAAGCCATGGGTCCGTGTCTACCACAAATAGGGACACTCTTTCAAGTGCGGATTCCTCTTGACCACGGTGATTTTGTTCTACGCCTTTAAAGCAGGTCGGTGGTGAAACTGTGTACCGAAAAAATCAGTATTGACGAATTTCTGAACCGGGTTGCCGGCTGGCAACTATACCTGCAACACCCAACCTGCCCAGCGGGCAAGCGTGAAGAAAAGGCCTGCCGCGTACACGACGCCAAAAATTAACTTGTTATGCCGTGCAAGCCATTCCGGGAGATAGATATCGAAGTTGGCGCGACGGTCGTTGGTGTAGCGAGCGGCAATACGTGTGAGCGGGCACTGCATTGCCGCTCGCTACACCACCAGTTCTATGCGGCGCAAAACGAAATACACTCGATAGCCCGGCCCATAGTGAATTCGCATTTCCGATACACCCTCACCCACTGGTGAGCGGTCACCGAATTTGCCATTTTCGGCCCGGTCGATTCGCACTTGAGTGCGCGTAACTGCTCGCATGTCTTTCGGGCTGGCAAACCAGGCATCGAAGGCGTCCGTTGTAATATTTGGGATACAAACAGGCAAGAACAATATGATATCGCTTGGTACTGGCGAGTTCAACGGAGAGTTGAGGCTGGGGCGGGCGCCCCTTCCCGCCGATTGGCGTCAACGACTGGTGTACGCCCGGCACGGGCGGAACTGCGAGGAACCGTCCGAAGGGTAGTGAAGCGGAAGGCTCGCCGCAGGCGAGAGCGACCACTCAACGATTTATTAAGATGCAAGAAATGATCCCATATTTTTTTAGCCATTTTTTGTAGAACGAATCATTTTATTGGCAAAAACAGGTAAGCCATTGTAGGAAGTTTCGAATTCTTCAACAACTTCAAATCCAAACTGTGTGTATAAGTTCTTTGCCGGTGCATTGGATTTGGCAACGTATAGCGTTGCGGGGCCTGGAATTTTTGACAATAAAAACTCCAAGAGACATTTGCCAATGCCCTTTCCACGACTTTTTGGATGAACAAACAATGCCCTTATTTCAGAACCGCAATTTGCACAATATCCAATGACGCCATCATGTTCATAGATGTAGATCTCCGATTCCAGAAGTTGACCGAGTCGCTTCATGTCTCTATCAAGAGGTAGGAGCTCAAACTTAACGTCCTCGTATCGAAGTTCGTCGAGCTTGGATGCTGCATAAATATCCAAAATAGCATAATAATCGTTCTTTTTGTATTTTCGTATCTTCATATCAGGTTACCATGAACATCCTGCGGCTTGCCCGAAGGATGTTTTTGTTGGGTTTTATTTCTTAAATGAACCTCTTCGACTTGGGTTCCGGCTAAGAAAGCACACGAATCCGCGCAAAGCCGCGTCACGCGGGATTCTACAGCGACCACAAAAAACAGGCGTGTGTCTACAGATTTGACCGGCTTTCAGCGAGGAGTTGAAGGCCCAAAACACCTGCT
>JACRBZ010000046.1 GCA_016219185.1 Deltaproteobacteria bacterium | reverse complement strand
GTCTTGTTAATCCTCGTAGGTCTGTATTCGTTGACGACGCTTACGGACATTTACATGTGTTCACCATATCATCCGACCCTGCCCTTAACCGGGGAGGATTCCCGGAGGGGTTCTCCTGTCGCCATTCGAACCCAATTCGGTGCTTTGTCCGCAGGGCTTCGCACCCCGTCATCAGCGCAACGGTAACACGCCTGCGTAGGGTCCGGCAGAAACATGCCGGGTATTCCTGCTTAATACACTCAACTATGCGACATCGTGTCGCACCCTAACCTTGAAATAATCGGAAATTACTCAGCCTAACATGTATTCAACATATTGATTTTAAAATTTATATTTATTCAAACTGAACGTTAGCGTGCATTGTATGAATGGAAATAGCATCTATTATTTCTGACCAAGCCTCTTTTGGTATGTCATGGCCCATTCCATCAATTATCAATAATTTTGCTCCCGGTATCAGCTGCGCTATTTCCTTGCCCCCTTCCACCGACATGAATGGATCCTTATCTCCATGGATTACGAGCGTTGGGACTTTAATCGATGCAATCGATGATTTTCGATAACCATGGGCAAGAACAGCCGCGCTTTGACGGGCCATGCCTTGCGGGTAATACGAACGGTCATAGCTCTCGGCCATGAGAGTCCGCAATCGCTTTTCATCAAAGGGAAATCCAGGGCTCCAGAGCTTTCGCCACATATTCACGTGATGTTCAATATACGCTTCGCATTCGTCCGGAACAGGTTTATATACTTCAGCTAAAATATCCGGTTTTATTTGTGGAAGTTCAGGATTTCCTGTGCTCGACATGATAGAGGTCAAGCTCAGGACACGCTCAGGATGCCGATACGAGATGACTTGGGCTATCATACCACCCACTGAAGCACCACAGATATGTGCCTTCTCAAGGCCCAAAGCACCAAGCAAACCAACAGCATCATCTGCCATATCCTCAAGAGAGTATGCTGAGCTTACAGGTTTACCTTTCATTGCAGCCATCATGTCGGGAATACCGGCTTTTTCAAATTTTGTCGATAGGCCGACGTCTCGGTTATCGAACCGAATCACAAAGTGCCCTTTTTTTGTCAATAACTCGCAGAACTCGACTTCCCAATAAATCATCTGGCTCCCCCCTCCCATTATTAACAATAATGCGGGAAACGAACTGTCACCAAAAGTATCATACTCGATCTGAATTCCATTAGCGGTCACATTAGGCATGACATGCTCCTTATCCTTGAATAAGCAAGTGTTATTTGTTTGTCAATCTCTGTTCCAAAAAAAACATTTCAAGCGGTATTCTACAGGGAAGCAGGCGTGATGAATTGTAAAAATGCGACAGATTGACAGCTTCAGGCCGCGCTCGGCAATCTTCCAGCCAACTCTTGAAAATCCTTTATAAAATGAGATTGATCCGCATAGCCGCAATTGTAAGCGACATTCGTAAGAGTTGGATATCTGCCGTTTTTCAGTTTTTCGACGGTGTTTTGGAAACGAACAAGGCGGATGAACATTTTGGGTGAGATTCCCAGGTCTCTGAGGAAGGTTCTTTCCAGGGTCCGCATACTGGTCCCGACATGACAGGCCACATCATGGACTTTTATCCGGCCCTTGCACAACTCGATTAATTCCGTACAACGGTTGCAAAGAATCCGCCGTACGAGGAGTTCAATGCCGGCTTTTTGGAAAATCAGTTCTATAAAGGCCCGTTTGGCATCGATTCCCCGGGCACTGATCAGACACTCGCTCAGTGAATCAATGCTCATTCCCAGCATTTTGGGCAACTCGATCACGGTATCAACGAGTTCCGCGGGTTGAATGTCAGCCAGCATCGGCATTTTTCCCGTGCGGAAGCGGACGCCGAAATATTCCTTGCCGGAAAAAATCGGAATAGCAGCCATCCGGGTATAGGGTCCGGCAAAAAGCAGTGTGCCACAGGAATCGTTTAGAATAAATACCAGGTCAAAATTACCGTCCGGAAGGATTTCAAATGTTTTAATATTAGGGCAGTCTTTGTCCGAAAACCAGAATTTTTCGATTAGCCCGCTGAATACTCTGCTCGGCCTGCACTCCACGCTAAGACCCGCGCGATTTTCTCTGGGTAAAGCGTATGACTTTTGGCTCCCCATATTAAAAAAACCTTCTATTGTCCAATCCGGCTCTCGTTGTTGAGTTGAAGCAGTTGTTCAAGTAAGCCGCTCCGCGGCAGTTTTGTGTGCCGGTGCCCTGAGCCGGTGCTTTGAATACGTTTCTCCCTGTAACTTCTGTGGGCACTCAATTTTTCCGGGATCGTTAAAAAAAATATGAATAATTGTTCTGCAATATGGAACATATATCATGATATATTACTTTCGAACAATGAAAATATTCATACGGATTGAGTTCAAGAAGATCAACAAATGTCAGCCTGCTTCAAATGAGAATCCAATTAATGTTAGAGCTACCCAACAGCAAGCCGTGAAGGTGACTTTTTTATTTTCTGGGTGGTATTACCAGTGCCTCACCCTCAGTTACCAGTTTCTGATTCTGATTGATCCAGGCCAATTTCAGACGGACCCATTTTTTCTTTTCAAGCTTTTCGATGATCTCAGCCGTAGCTGTAACTGTATCCCCAGCATAGACGGGAGCCCTGAACCGAGTGAATAGCTCCAATAGCACTGTCCCCAATCCAGGCAGTTTTGTCCCTAAAACAGGTGCGATCAAACTTTGAGATAACGGACCATGGGCGATTCTGGCCTTAAACGGAGTTTGTTGGGCATATACTTCATTAACGTGCATTGGATTGAAATCTCCGCTGATACCGGCAAACAGATAAATATCCGTTTCAGTAATCGTTTTACTAAATGATGCTGTTTCACCGATTTCCAACTCTTCATAGACTTTACCCTTTTCAAAATGCATATATCATCTTCCTTCTGAATCAGAGGCATAAAAAATGCCAGTTAACGTGAAAATATGAATCGAACCTGTCAATAACTTCTTGCAAAAAAACAAAGAAGGTATAGATGAAAAAACTCCCATAATCAGAAATACTGGAGGAACTAAAGATTTTGCACACATCTTTAGCCGATGAAACAGCGAGGAACCCCTTATACATATCCCGCGCCTCGTCTGATTAGTTCATTTCCGATCAAGATACGTCGAATTTCCGATGTTCCGGCACCGATTTCATAAAGTTTTGCATCCCTATAAAAACGGTTGATTGGAAAATCCAGTGTATATCCATATCCGCCATGTATCTGAAGCGACTGATCAACGGCCCTGGAAACTGCTTCTGCTGTAAAGAGGACCGCTGCTGCTGCCAGCTTATGGACTTCTGTGCCTTTCCCTCCTTCCTGTACCTGATCAGCCTTAACCGCAGCACGGTAGACCATTAGTTTGGCGGCTTCGATTTCTGTATACATGTCTGCGAGCTTTGATTTAATTAATTGAAAATTACAGATGGCATTTCCGAATTGATGGCGCTGCTTTGAATATTTCAGAGCCAGTTCTATTGCAGCTTCACCGATTCCCAGGGCCATTGCAGCGACAATGGCCCGTTCGACATCCAGACCCCTCATCATCACCTTTATTCCTTCATTGACTTTCCCGAGTACATTTTCCTCTGGAACACGGCAATTATTGAACACCAGTTCTCCTGTCGGTGATCCGCGATGTCCCATTTTTCCCATTTTTTTTGAAGCACTGAATCCCTGAGATTCTTTTTCTACGATAAAGGCCGTAATTCCTTTTGCTCCTTTTTCAGGTTCAGTTTTGGCATAAACTATGGCAATGTCAGCAATAGGCGCATTGGTTATGAACATTTTGCTACCATTCAATATAAAATGATCGCCCTTTTGATCTGCTGTTGTCTGAATTCCTACAGCATCTGAACCTGCACCGGGTTCTGTGAGGCCGAGACATCCGATCAGATCTCCCGAACAGAGGCCGGGAAGATATCTTTGCTTTTGCTTTTCGTTGCCGTTCTTTTCCAGGTTGTGCGCGCACAAATTCATGTGTGCGCCGACGGATAGTGTAACTGCCGGTGAAATGCGGCCCATTTGTTCCATGGTCAGAGCCGTCGTGAGGAGACCATAACCGCATCCCCCATATTCTTCAGCGATATTCATCCCTAAGATACCGGTATCTCCCATCTTCTTCCACAATTCAAATGGAAACTCATCATTGCTGTCTATCTGATCCGCAATAGGGCCAACCTCTTTCACCATGAACGCCCGAACATTCTTTTGGATCATTTTCTGTTCATTGCTTAATTCAAAATCCATGATTGACTTACCTCGTCAGAACTTTTTTCATTGTTGTCTCAAATTTGACTTTTCACGAATCCATCAACTCGGCACTCATCAGTCAATAATCATCAATACTGCTTTTGAATTAACCTTATCCTGTTCAGACACCTTAATTTCCTTAACCGCTCCCGAAGACTTTGTACTGATATGGTTTTCCATTTTCATGGATTCAAGCACGATAACATTTTCACCTTCTTGAACGGTATCACCTTCTTTTACTAAAATCCTCACAACAGTACCCGGCATTGGCGATAAGATTTCTATACTCATTTTATCATCCTTTTATATTAAGTTTTACGTGAGTTCTGAATCAGGCTCGATTTACTTTTTTCCCGTAATGGCTGGATTTAACGATACGGTCTCCGGCCAGTCTTTCGGGTATAGTTGTCCAGGCGTTTCACCCAATCGATTTTTTTTCTCTGCCAATCCTTTTCTTTTGTATTCCTCACGAAGTTTTTTGGGAATTCTGCCATTTAAAATTGCTTCGGATCGAAGACGCCGTCCAATGGTCTTCTCCCATTTATTTCCGACAGCCAGAACGCGATCTATGTCAATACCTGTCTCGATACGCATCTCATCCATCATGACCAGCATGTCCTCAAGACTTACCAGTCCGACGATATTTGGATCTTTATAGTAGTACTCTCCGGTCCCCCTCACGGGAGTACGTTCGAAGAAATTCGTGGGCTGACCGCCAATACCGCCCATGACCCCCTCGTGAATTGAAATACCTGCCTGAAGGGCAGCGAGAACATTGGCCAGGCCCCATCCCCTTGTTACATGAAAATGAGCGATATGGATGTTCGGATTGGGAATTTCATTGGTTATCATTGAAAAATACCGGAAAACCTGATCCGGAGGCGCGGATCCATCATGATCGGCATGTTCAATATCGTCAGCACCGATACTGAGCCATCGTTTTGTAAACTCCAGAGCATCCTCGAAGCGCGTCGGGCCGGATATCGGGCTACCCCATATCGTACTGACTGTTCCAAAAACCCTGATCCCCACATCATGACATTTTTCAATACACCGTTGGGCTTCCTGCCAATACTCCGGCAGGGTTGTACCTGAATTGGCAAAATGATGTTCCTCATCAGTAGAAACCATCATCCCGATTCGGTCAGGCCCCCACCCTTCCTTTCTGGCTTTCACAGCACGGTCCACTCCTGTTTCCCGTATTGCAACAGCAGTCAGTTCTATCTCATTGAAATTGATGCCGTTGCTGGAGAGCCTTTTACTATCGCGCACACGCCTAAAAAGTGTTTCAACATCCTTGAACTGTGGCAAAAATGCTGGATTAGCAAAGTTTGAGATCTCGAGTCGTTTAAAGCCTGCCAGAATGGCTTCTTCTACATAATAAACCTTTGCATCTGTAGGGATAAAATGTTCCTCATGCTGCAAACCCTCCCTGACGGAAATGTCTCCTATATGAACTTTTTTTGGGTATTTCAGATCATAACTGCTTTGCATTTATCGCGTCCTTTTGTAAAATATTTGTTCAATGATACATTCCTATCTTCCTTTGAACTCGGGCTTGCGTTTTTCCGCAAATGCCTTTAAGGCCTCCATCCGATCTTCGGTGGGGATTATTATTTCGTATGCCTTGGATTCAATGTGGAGCGCCACACCTATGCTGCATTCAGAACCATAGTTCAGTGCAAACTTGGCCTGCTGAACCGCGACTGGTCCGTTCCGTGTAATTTCTCCGGCAAGTTCCAGAGCATCATTCATAAGATGTTTCGGATCACTTACCTTATTGACCAGTCCGATTTTCAAAGCTGTCACGGCATCAATTCTTCTGGCTGTATAGATAAGCTCCTTTGCTTTGGCTATTCCGATGATTCTTGAAAGACGTTGGGTGCCACCACCTCCTGGTATAACAGCCAGACTGGTTTCTGTAAGTCCCATTAGAGCTTCTGTGGAAGCGATTCTTAAATCACAGGCCAACGCAAGCTCTGTGCCTCCGCCGAAAGCATAGCCATTAATGACTGCAATCGTGGGTACTCTCGAATTTTCAACTGTTATCATCGTATTTCGGACTGTGCCGATAAAACGTCTTACCTGATCTTCAGACAGAGTCAGTCTTTCTATTAGATCAGCCCCGGCTGAAAATGATGGTTTTTTCCCTTCGGGAGGATCGGCTCCTTTGACCAGAATCAATCGGATTGACATATCGTAGTTTGACTCTCTAACGATACTTTCCAGACTTTCGATCATTTCGAAATTCATACAGTTCATGGCATGGGGCCTGTTCAAGGTCAGAATCAGTTTTCCATCATCAGTTCTTTCCTGCAAAATAGTAGTTGACATTCTCATTTACTCCTTGTTTTACAAGCTCAACAGTTTATCAGTCATTTTTCATTGAATAAAAGTTTCACGGATTTTCACATCTTGATCCTGAAATTTTTTCCTTGGCATCCGAATTCTGAATTTTTACGAATTCATCAAAATTTAAAATTTCCAAAATTTGATTCTGGAATCGCTTTTAAGAGAGAAACTTCAAATGCAGTTGCCAGAATATCCCGACAATCCTTGAAAGGTATGGTGCCGTCATGGTAGAGACGGGCTTCGGTATAAAATGGATGAGACTCGTTTGAGTATTTTTCCACCATCATCTTCTCGAAATTTTTCAGTGCTTCCTCATCCATTTCTTTTCCATTTTTTTTGGCATTGGCCCTTTCCAGTGATGTCAGGATATTGCCTGCCGTTCGCCCGGACATGACCGATGTGCGTCCTCTCATGGTGTTGAAAATGAAATTGGGATCATATGCTCTTCCGCACATCCCATAGTTCGCAGCACCATGATCTGGGCCGATAACCCATTGTATTTTAGGAACATTGGCACAAGCCCCAGCCCTTACCATGTTTGAACCGTATTTCCCGATTCCGGCATATTCTTCCTCTGTTCCCACCATATATCCCGGAGAATTCTGAATATAGAGAATCGGGATCTTCTGAGTGCAGCACCGGATGACCCACTCAGCCGCCTTCCTCGCAGCATCCACGAAAATAACGCCGATACCATTTCCTGCGACAATACCGACCGGGATTCCTTTCAGAAAAATCTTACCGCATAAAATGTTGTCGCCTCTTCCAGTGCTATAGTTGGATTTATATTCGCTGAACTGGGAGTCATCGGCGATTGCTGCTATAATCTCGCGCACGTTAATGCTGCGATACGGATCAATCGGCATAACCTTGTAAATATGATCATCTGCAACTTTCGGAGGGATTGTTGGACGACGATCGATAAAAAGCTTCTGGGAAGGATCATAGGATAATAACTCTCTGAGTTTTTGTATTCCTTCATCCTGAGAGCTGACAAAATGATCAGCTCCTCCTGATATGCTGGTATGGATTCTGGCTCCCCCCAGATCTTCCATACTGACGACTTCACCGATGGCGGATTTGACCATCGGCGGCCCTCCCAGGAACGAATAGGAAAGTTTGTCGATCATGATCGATTCGCATGCCAGATAAACTGTATAGGCCCCTCCGGCTGTATTCCCTCCAGTACTGAGCGTATACTGCTTCAATCCTTTGGCAGACATTCGGCTCATGTTGTAGAAAAATCTTCCAAACTGACCTTGCCCCGGAAATACGCGATCCTGCATCGGCAGGAATCCTCCAGCGGAGTCGCCGATATAAATACAGGGAAGCCCGCATTGGTTGGCGATGTCCTGAGCCCTTAAATGCTTCTTGCAGTTGATGGGATAATATGCGCCTGCCTTTACACGGCTATCATTTGCAATAACAACCACCCAATTGCCATGAATTTTTCCCAACCCGGTGACAAGACCCGCAGATGGAACATCCATGTCGGTCTCATAATTTATACCAAACCCTGCACCCCGGCTCAGTTCAAGGAATTTGGTGTCCGGATCGATGAGTTGTTTTATCAGTTTCCGTATCGGTTTCTTGCCCTGTTTAGTAAGCCGATCGATTTGCTCCTGTCCACCCGGATTATAAGCCTTTTCCCATAACGCATAAATTTTTTCCTCTTCGGCTAACCAATGTCTGTGATTATAGTCCTGTTCTTTATCTTTGCCTGATATTCCATTTGACATTTCGTCCTCCGTTATCTTGTTCGCTAATTGGTCAATTTGCATAGCTATTCGATTGATTGTGATGAATTCAGGTGAAAAATAAAAAGCCGGTTTATGCTGAATTTCTTCGCATAAACCGGCTATCTTAGTAGCTCTGTGCAACGCGGTGGCGCTCTCCGGCGCTCAGTACTCCTGTTTGTTTTTGAGTTTATTCGTATATTGTTATAATTTTCTTACATTTTGGGCATCGGATTTCGATTTTAATAATATGGCCTCTCATTAAAAGCCTTTTACACAGCGGACAACGGTAATCTCTTTGGCTTGCGGGGTGGTAGTTTGCCTCATTCTCTTTTTTAAGTTTGATCATAACGATGGCCACCTCGCTTCGCTCTTTTGATTCAAGTGTTTTGACTTGTGATCATTTGGTTCATTTTCAATCATTTTTTATCGCATTGATAAAAAGTTTAGATACCTCGTCTCCCACTTTAATTAAGTCGTATTTACGATCGAAAATGATCCATGGAATGATGATATGATCAATAGATCCGAATAGTAAAGATCGATATGCCTCAGGATCGAGGTTTTTCTTAAATTTTCCTGTGGCTTGACCTTTAACTATAATTTTCTGTATAATATCAAAAATTTGATCCAGAATTTTGTTGCTTTCAGAGTAATAGAATCTTTTATTGGGTCGTAGCATCAATACCAAGACCGTTGAATAATCGCGATTATTGTTGTGAAAAACAAAAATCGTGTGAATGATCCTTCTGAGTTCTTCCTCTGGCACGTCTCCACTGAGTTGATTTAAAAGTATGCCGAGTTTACCTTCAGGAATGCTGATGAGCAGGTTCTCCTTGTTTTGAAAATACTCATAGACAGAACCTTCCGCCACGCCGGCTAAAAGAGCGATTTTTGCGATATTCGCAGATTTATAGCCTTCCTTGGCAAACATTTGTGTCGCTTCATTGATGATCCGTTTCCTCTTTTCCTCTTTTTTATCGAGCTGAACGTAATCATCCTCTCTCCGGGTAACAGAATTGATGATAAGCTCAAACAGATGTTCAGTCATCTCCAACGGGCTTGGAGCATTTTTAATCGTCCAGTTTATGGCAACATGATCAACCGTACCAAGTATCATATCGCGTAATACGCCTGGTGAAGAAATATTGCATAAAGAACCATTGGTAATGCCTTCCTCAATAATTACCGTAAAAATCTGACTATAATTTATTAACTTTTCATAAGCGTGTGATTTATAAAATCGGGGGTAAGATCGAGATTCTAAAATGATCTGTATTTCTTTGCGACTTGAGGAATATGCTTTACAATGGAACCAAACGGCTTTTCTCAGCTTGTTCTCAGTACCCTGAATCCCTTCCAAATGTTCATTCAGGCCTTTAATGCTTTTCAAAAGAAAGTTCTCAATAATCGCAAAAAGAATATCCTCTTTGCTTTTAAAGAAGGTATATAATCCGGAGACAGCAATTTGAGACTCTTTGGCAATTTCAGAGATCTTGGCTTGCTCAAATCCATTCATCGCAAAAACACGTATGGCGGAATCCAGTATATTTGGTCGCTTATCTTGTACATCTCCATTCATGATGGTTATCAGATCCTTAAATTATAGATAACAATTGCCAAATATCTGGATAAGGAGAAACCAAGATACTGGTTGGATGATTTTGCGATGTACGAATACTACTCAATTTCATATAAATAAATGAGTTAAATTCTTATAATATCAAAATGTATTTGTCAATAAAATTATTAATTATTATTAATCTATTAATTTAATTTATAATAATTTATAAATTAAATAATGAGCTAAATTATTATAAAGCGGCATGGTATTGGTTTTTCCGGGAATGTTTCCCTTGATCATCAGCGTTGCTATTTAATTCTAATTCGCTTTCAAGATAAGCCTAATTGCGCTATGAAGCATTTTTATGTGTAACGCTTGGCTTTTGAAAGTTAGTCTTAACTTGGAAGCAAACTGGAATAAACATTTTATTCTCCTTTCATGGAAAAAGATGTTTGCAGTTACGCGATTTCTCCCATACAGAGGTGCTTGGTCTCAACGAACATTCTGACTTGTTAGAAATTGAAAACCCCGTAGACTTCACAGCGCTTTTTCAGACGCATCCTGGCCATCCGTTACCCGAAATTTTCTTCAGGCACGACGAAAACTTTTCACGGTCGCGCGGTACAGCCGGGTCAAAACTGTTTTCCATAAGGATTCCCATAACCCGATGCCAGGCGTCCAGCAGAAGGCGGCCGCACCGGTCCGGGTTCGGCCGCTGGGGTTCTTCGCCGATGATATCCGTACAGGAACCCCCGCCAAATTGCCTGCAGACGGTTTGCTCGAACCACTCGCTCAGTTCGGCATACATCAAGGGCAGTTTTTCATCTACTTTTTCAATATCAGCACCTTTTGCACCATACAAGGCCAGCAGACAGGCTGCGCCGGTAAAAATCCCGCAGGTTTCGCCGCTGCCGGCCACTCCAAGGCAAAGGCCGGCAGCGGCGCGCACCAGATCGGGATTCTCCCTGCCCTGAGCTTCAAGGGCCAGAAATATCAGAATCTGGCTGCAGCAGTAGCCTCGGCCGGCCAGTTGGATGATTCTGAAACCGATATCATTCATGGGTCTGTCGTTCCTTCTTTATCTTGGACACTTTTACATTTCCAGTTCGGATTTTAGCTTCTTAATGTTGGAACGATACTCCTTCAATTCTTGGCCAGACATCTCATCAGGGAATTGACATTTGACTTGCGATAGTAAATTGACAACATGACGTGAATAGGGAGCGATTGAGAGCATTTGAAGTTTTCCGCTTTAAGAGCTTTACCTTCAGGTGTGATTAATGCCAAAGAACCTCATCGCTTCCTTCCCAATAGCTATAACATTCTCTGGTAGGGATTTTAGATCGAACAACACGCCGGGCGAAAAAAGAAAAAAGTTGGTTTCAGCGGATTAGAGTAAGTATCATTCTGGGTCATTTCCATAACGTCTATGATCGGCTACGCATGGATGCCATTGCTTTGATGGCCTGGTCGATGTCCTCCTGCGTGTTGAAAATCCCGAGACTGAATCGAACGGATCCGCCATTGATGGTCCCCAGATCGTGATGCACCAGGGGGGCGCAGTGAAGTCCCACGCGCACGGCGATATGGTAATCTCCATCCAAGATATCCCCGACGTCCGCCGGATTTACGCCATTCACATTGGTCGAGAGTACGGCAACATGGTTGGATAAATCATCGGCACAGTATATGTCGACATGTTTGAGATCTGAAAGCCCGTCTCTCAATTGTCTCAGCAAAGTCATCTCCTGTCGATGAATGGCAGCCAGCCCTTTTTGCGTGATAAAATCAATTCCTGCGGAAAGACCTATGATGCCCATCAGATTAATGGTGCCCGGTTCGAGGCGATGTGGATACGACGACGTATGCACCAGGCTTTTGGAGTCGACTCCTGTTCCACCAAAACGACTGGCCTTTATGTCCAAATCCGGATGAATAACCAGACCTCCTGTTCCCGTTGGACCATAAAAAGCCTTGTGCCCGGTGAATGCCACAGCCGATACCTGCAATGCCGTCATATCAATGGGGATTTTCCCGGCACTCTGCGAAGCATCAATGATGAGCGGAATACCTCGTCCGGCACATAGTCTGCCGATTTCTTCCACGGGCTGAACTGTGCCCAATACATTGGATGCATGAGTGACCACCACGATGCGGGTATTGGGTTTGATGCATAGCAAAATCTCATTGGGATCGACAAAACCCTTACAATCAAAGGGAACATGGTCACAGGTAATCCAGCCACGTTCCTGAAAGTGATGGAGAGGTCTCAAAACGGAGTTATGCTCAAGACGCGTTGTGATCACGTGATCTCCCGGCTGGAGCAGCCCGCTAAAAGCCAGGTTCAACGCATCTGTGGCGTTGGCTGTAAAAACAACCCGGTTCGGATCAGGTGCGCCAAAGAAGCGGGCCAGCTTTTTTCGCGCCTCTCCAACAATATCTTCGACCTGCATGGCCAGATCATAGCTTCCTCTCCCGGGAGACACCCCGACCCGAATATAGGTTTCAAGCATCTTATCCAGCACTTCGCGGGGCTTGGGGAAAGTCGTGGCTGCGTTATCGAGATATATCAGTCGATCGTTCATGGGAATGGCGCCATTTCAAAAACACGATTTGGGATTGGGCAGCCCGGCCAACCGCCGGGCGCCCAACCGAATGCCTTCGGGGAAAAGTGCCCCGATCTCTTTCAGGCTGATGCCCGTGCCCTCTTTCAAATGGCGATTCATTGGGGCGCGCCCATGGCAGGAGTAGTATTCCCTGAAAAAGCACAGTACCTTCCAGTGGGTTTCCGTCAGGATCTCGATGCCGCTCTCCAGTGCCAGAATATTTGCAACTTCCTCGCTCCAGTCAGCGGGGTCCCAAAAGAAACCCTCCCAATCCAAATATATCTCCCGGCCGGCAATGAATCGCGGTTGCCGGTCAAGATCGGACACCCGTTTCCGGTGTTCTTCAGAATCAATCATTACCGTATGTCCCGAAAGACTACCTTGCCCCGGCAAGGGCGGTCTTGACGCGCTGTGGAGAAGCCGGAAGTTGTAAGATCCACACCCCGCAAGCGTCTTTGATGGCGCTGATGATGGCCGGTGCTGTCGAGACCATGGACATCTCACCCACGCCCGTTGCGCCTAGAGTGCCTCGAATCCGGGGAGTCTCAAGAATGATCGTATCCATGGGGAAGGATGTCTTCATGGTTGGAAACTTGAATGTAACCCAATCCTTACTTTTACCGGGTATGTACTCCTCCCGGAGCGCATACCCGGCTCCCATATCCATTCCGCCTTCAAGCTGGCCGATTAAGTTCTGTGGGTTGATGACCGTACCGGCGTCCACAGCGGTGGTCATCTTGATCACTTTGACTTCACCCGTCTCGGTATTCACTTCCACTTCCGCCATCTGAATGGCATGAACATCCGATTCAAAAGAAGGGCCCTGGCCCGTCTTGGGATCTAAGGGAGCTACTTCGACGGTTCTTTTCTCACCCAGATAGCGGGTTGGTTTTCCTTTCTCAGCCATGGCCGCATATGTTTTCGAGCCCACTTCGTCCATGACCTCTTTCAGTTTTTTCAATGCCTCAACAGTCGCTCCGCCAACCATGTAGGTGATACGGCTTCCAGAGGCAGGGCCGGTAGCCGTCGTTGTGTCCGTATCCCGGGTTACAACGCGAACTTTGGTCATTGGCAACTCAAGGACTTGGGCAGCCAGTTGGCTGAGCATCGAGTCTGTGCCTTCACCCGGATCGGCGGCGGCGGCATAGACCGTGACACAATCGTCAACTCCCAGTTCCACGGCAGACACGGCCTTATCGCCGGGCATGGCAATCCCAAAGGCGGCAGCCGCCAGCCCGACACCACGCCGGATAGTCCCATCTCTGTGGGTTCCTACGTCCTTTTTGGCCTGTTCATAAGCGGGTTTTATGGCTTCGCACAGCCCGGGGAATGGCCATTGCTGAACCACATGTCCCGTGGCTTTGCCTTGGCCCGGCATGAGCGAATTGCGCAGACGGAATTCCAGCGGATCGATATTGAGCTTTTCCGCCAGCATATCCATTGCGCATTCCAGTGCGAAATGGGTTTGAGGTGGTCCGGCGCCTCGTGCTGCGGAACCCCACGGATTATTGGTATAAACCAGTCTTCCCATCACGTTGATGCTCGGTATATGATAAGAGCTCGACAGCATGTGCAACGCACGGTTCAACACGACATTTCCAATGGAATGATAGGCGCCGTTGTCAACGACAATGTCCATTGCAAGGGCGGTCAGCTTCCCATTTGCATCTGCACCGAGCTTGATCTTCATGTCGAAGGGGTGACGCTTGCTGGTAATCAGCATCGACTCTTCAATACTGGGAATGTAACGGACGGGTTGTTTGAAATGGAGCGTCGCAGCGGCGGCAATGCCTTCCGTAATGATTTCCAGTTTGATGCCGAACTGCCCGCCGGAATAGGCCTCTTCATACCGGATATTTTCCCAGCCCAATGCCTTCTGAAGGATGGCCATATGGAGATGGATATTAATACTTCGGCCAATGACAACCAGGAGAGCATCTTCACTGTTTCCCTCAAGGTATGCCACACTGGCTTCGGGCTCCATGGGAGCCTGATGATTGATCTGTGTTTTAAAGCTGCTTTCGACCACTGCGACGGAGCTGGCAAACGCATGTTCCGCATCACCCTTGATAATCGGCTGGCTGTAGCAGAGATTGGGACGGTCCGGGTGAATCTGGGGCGCGCCGTCTGCCATGGCCTCTTCGGGTGAATTCATGACGGGGATCAGATCATAGTCCACTTTCACTGCGCCGACAGCGGCCAGAGCCTGTTCCCGGGTTTTGGCGGCAACCACTGCAACGGCATCCCCCAAAAGCCGGACTTTGTCACCGCAAATGATCGGCCGGTCGGCAACGATGTATTGCAGGCGATTTGTGCCCTTGATATCCCTGGCTGTCATGACGCCGATGACACCGGGCATTTTTTCTGCTGCCGAAGTATCAATGCTTCTAATGACGGCATGTGCGTGTGGGCTTCGAACCACTGCCAGCTCGAGTGCACCGGGAATTCTGAAATCTGCTGCAAATTCGGCTACTCCACAGGCTTTGATCATGGCCGAGGGCCGGGGATGAGAAACCCCCATTTTGGGGTCATTTGGTTTGGGCCTGATTTCGTCAGGAGATATTTCCTTGCGGAGAAACCGGCCCGCCAGTTTGACAGCATCAATAATTTTGACATACCCCGTGCATCGGCACAAATTACGGCGAAATGCCTGTTTGATATCCTCAATGCTTGGATCCAAATTGGTATCCAATAGCGCCATGGTCGTCATGATCATTCCCGGAGTGCAAAAGCCGCACTGAATTGCCCCCGCAAGTACAAACGCCTCCTGGATCAGATGCGGGTTATCCGGCGTTCCCAGCCCCTCAAGGGTCATTACGTCGGCGCCTTCCAGGTCAACCACCTTGGTTAGACACGAACGAACGGCCTTTCCATTCACAATGACCGTGCAAGCACCACATTGTCCTTTGCGATCGCACGATTGCTTAGTCCCCGTAAGGTTGTACCCTTCTCGAAGCAGATCAATCAGCACCGTCTTTGAATCAACAACTACTTGCCTTAAACGTCCGTTGATCTTTATTCCTATTTTCTTCATCATCACCTCCATTCAACCAATCAGCTCGGGCCCCAATGGAAAAAATTACCCCGAGGTTAATCCAGATATTTTTCGCAAAAATACCAGTCCTTGCATCCTGCCGACGTATCTTCCACTCTGTCTTGTGCTGAATCCTGAGTCAAAGGGGGATACAGGATCACTTTATCACCGGGTTGCCAGTTTGCCCCTGTTTCCACACCATGCTGGTCGGCTGTCTGTAAAGCCCTGATAAGCCGAAGGATTTCATTCATATTGCGGCCTGTGGTAAACGGATAGTAAATCATCGCTCTTACAACCTGTTTGCCATCAATAACAAAAACGCATCTTGCAGTAGTGGTATCGCTTTCTTCAGGCATAACCATTAATTTAACCATCACCAAAATCCAGTTATTGATTTTTTACGATTATATTACTATATAGTGATACTTAATAGTGTATTTATTGAGAATGAAATTGTCAAGTTTTTTAAACTTTGTTTGCAATAATTATAAATATTTTTCATTCAGAAAAAGGAAAATATCACAAGAAATTTAAGTTCAGATCTCATCTCGTTTATCAATATCAATACCCCCGAAGACCTGATGCGTGCGGCGTCTTTGGAAAAGGAGTCGTTATGAGCCTGACCCAGTTGATTGAAAGAGTCAAACAGCATCCGGATTATCCCAAGGTCGGGATGATCCTCTGCCATAATGGCGTGGTGCGCTCCACCTCACGGGACGGCCAGCGGGTATCCGGGCTTCGCATTGTCGTTGATCCGGAAAAGCTGCGCCAGGTTGTTGAAGTGCACAAAAGCCGTGCCGGCATTGTCGAAATCCTGGTCCACATCAATGGTGATATGGACCTTAAGGTGGGAGAGGATGTGATGTATATCGTGGTGGCCGGAGATATCCGGGAAAATGTCATCTCGACGCTTCAAGATACCCTGAATAACATCAAGGCGACGGTGACGCAAAAGACCCAGTATTTCGCATAATTCCCCCGGTGCCGGCTGATATCCGTCTCAATTAATGCTTCGCATTTATGAGACTTTAAATAATTATTTCCGTTCAGGAGGAACACTTATGTCTTCTTTTACACATATCGACCAGAAAGGTCGGGTGCGAATGGTGGATGTTTCGGAAAAACCGCCAACCCTCAGGTCTGCTGTCGCACAGGGAATCATTTTCATGAAGCCCGCCACCTTTGACATGATTTGCGATCAAACGGTTAAAAAAGGGAATGTCCTTGAAACCGCCCGCATTGCGGGGATTATGGCTGCCAAGCGCACACCGGATCTGATTCCCATGTGTCACCCCTTAAATATCGAACATGCTCAGATTGACTTTTTTCCGAATACGGAACAAGGCGCCATCCGAATTGAAGCCTCTGTGCGCATCATTGATCAGACGGGTGTGGAAATGGAAGCATTGACAGCCGTATCGGTTGCAGCCCTTACCGTTTATGACATGTGCAAATCTTATGACAGGGAGATGACTATTTCCGATATTTGCCTTTTGGAAAAATCCGGCGGGAAAAGCGGGACTTTTACCCGATTTGATGTCTGACATATACCCTTTTGCGAATACTTAAACTCGATGTTCAAGTTTTTTGAATAGGCCAACTACCCATAAAAGCTAACCTGTTGATTTTATAGATGCTGTGTATATTCATAACTGGTTATGGTGTAATGTAATTTCAATGGGTTACAAAAAAACTTGAACATCGAGTTAAACGCTTATTCTCTTATTTGCCGGTACTGCAGCCGGACATCCGCAGCACTGGGGGGGCATATATTTTTTCTGGTTATAATCCATATTCTGAACATTGTTTTATACAATATAATAAATACAATATGTTATAACTTATTATCTGTAAATGTAGTCACATAACATATTGGACGACACTATGCATCTCAGCTACAGCATTTCAAATTTCGGAGCCCGCGCGATGCTCAGGCGTGAGTTGATCTGATGTCATCAGCTCCACGGCGGCGGACCAAGCTTATGCAGTTATTTCTCCGTGCCTGGTGCCTGGGAAGGCAGTGGCGGACCGTCGCTGCCAATCCGATATTCACGGATCAACTTCTGGATCGGATACGTATCCGGCATCGCCACGTCACTCTTTCTCCTTCAATGCCTTTATCTTGTTCAATATGTCATTATAATCAAGCAGATATTTACTCTCCTTTTTCTTAATATCGTCGGTTGCTTTCCCAAAAGTCTTAACCAACTGCCACGACACCTTGTTGTAGCTGATATAATTCATGTAAGCTGAAGTGAATTCTTCGACAAGCTGGTCCAATTTTTCTGCTTTTGGAAACTTCTGGGCTTTGAGTTCATACACCAATGACCGCGCCTGTGATTCCTGATCCCGTGCGATACTCTTGAGCCGCGTCTCTTCGGAGGTGAACTCGCCCGCCAGACGAGCCGATGAAAAAGCCTTATGTTCATTCTTGACCCTGTCCAGTTTGACTAAAACCTGATCAATCAAGGCGTTCCACTGCTCAACGCCGCGTTGCTCGGTCGCCAGTTTGGCTGCATCCATTTGCTGGCGTAATTCGGTGATCGACTGCTCAAGAGCCTGCCGCTGCTTCTGCTCTGCTTCGATTTGAGAAAGAAGTGCCTTGTTCCGTTCTTCAAGTTTTCTTGCCTTCTCTACGGTGGCGTTATCCGTGCATGAGATCGCAAAAAGACTTGTAATGAAAATGACGAATATAAAAATGATTGGTTGTTTCATGGGCTGCTTATTCAATTCTTGAATTCAATTTACTTGCAAGTAATCTCTATGTCATTTCAGATGCTACGTCAATTGGTTTTCTGGAATGGGACAGAAGCCAATGTCGATCGGGTTATCAATTAAATCAACTTTCGTGACATCTTGAAACTAGAATAAATCTGACGTTTATTGACAATTTCATTAATATGCTGTTAGGAAGTATTTATTATATTGATTTGAACCAAATATTATGGAAGGTAAGCAACATGACAAAGAATACAAAGACAGCACCAGGTGAAAATATACCGACTGCTGCAGAAATAGACATTGATGAAGCGGTTAACTGTATCAATGAATTGGTCGGCAATAAGCTTTATGAAACAGCAATTGAAGTTGGCAATTACGTACTGAAGACCTTTTTCAAAGATGATATTAATGAAGTTAAATCTAAAAATCCAAATAAATTGCAGAGTTTTAAAAAACTTTGTGAACGATCCGATTTGAAAATACATCCGAAGCATCTGAACCAGATGGTGCATGTTGCAGCCCAGGAGAAGATATTAATTGCAGGTAAGGTAAATCAACTGGGATACTCCCTTAAGGTAGAGTTGCTGAAAATTCAAGATGATAAATTGAAAATCAAAACAGCAAAGAAATGGATTGTTAAGCCTCTAACAATTACAGAAGCCAAGAAATACATCGCTTCACTGATAGAGTCCAGTCCTGCTGTGTCTGATTTAATCCCGTTAAGTTCTCCATTTCTTGAGCAGTTAAAAACGATTTCAGAATGGACTGGAAATGAAGAACTGGAGGGTAAGCTTGAAGGACTATCAATAAACAAGATTAAAAAAATCAAGGATCATATCGATGCTTTTCTTGAAAAGTATGAACCTGTAAAGACAAAGATAGATGGTGTTAAAGCCAAGATTTATCCAATTTATGAAACTAAAAAGAAAGCAGAGGAGGAGAAGGCCGCAACACCAAAGAAGCGAGGCAGACCTTCAACGAAAAAGAAGAAAGCGTAATCTGCGCGGTAGCATTTAATAACCGCCGTTCTTTGAAGCAGGAAGGGGGCTGAAGTTGCGGGAGAATCGTACCATTATGATTTGATGCACTTTGAGTATAGACCAGAGCTGTTACCCAAAAACAATTAGTCGATCCTTTTTGTCCCCTAACTGTGCAGGTCTCTAAGTAGCCGCTTGTATTCCTCGGACTCATTCAGCAGTCTTCCCCCAACCTCTATTAAACGGTCGACATCAGCGGCAGGAAGCGTAAAGGATGTCGGCAGATTCTTGAAAAACGTCCTTTCCCCGGCATCCGTCAAGGAATCAAAGCTGATTACCACGGGGTAGAAATCGACTGGTGCGGGCGGTGGCGGAAGACTTGCGCCCGGGCATTTGTCATTAATGATCCCGACGCATTTCGCATAAGCCAGATCGTCCTTTTTCCATTCCATAATGGTTGACCGGAGTTGCTCGATAGTATCGAAGGAGTAGTTGTCCATGGGCGCATTGACGACAGTCGATAGGACACGGGTCAGATCGGGCGGGCTTTCTTTCCTGTCCAGCGTCGTGTCGGGTTCGTTCTTGGCGTTGACTACGATGAAAACAACCTTTTTAACCTTTCCCAGATTGATCATGTTGAGAAGGCCCCATGGCCCATGGTTGGTAACAAGGGCCTGAAGAGGACCGCGAAGACCGATATTATCGGAAATGCCGCCATCCAATAAGTGGATGTACGGACGATTCTTATTGTCCTGATACGATTTGAAGTGGGTGGCGTCAAGGAAGTCCCGTTTCGTAACATCCCTGTCCAGTAACGCATTGGCGACCCAGAAAGGTTCCTTGTTGTTGCAGGTCCCTGCGTAGTTCGTGATGGTTATCGGACTCAGGAGGCCGGGAAATGCCGACGAAGCGGCAACCGCTCTGGCAATCGGGTAATCGGACAGGTCCGAGCAGATCGGATCGAATTGTTTCTGGGTGAATTCAAACCGGTCCCCCAGAGTCATGTCCGAGGCGTTGAGGATGATGTAGGGTCGTTTTCCCCGTTTGAGAAGATCGCTGAATGTGTTGTGTTTGAAGATGTTCTCGTCGTAATACTCGGCTGCCAGGTCAATCCGGTCGAAGGTGAACGACATGAGGCGGAACCAGTTGTACGGGTTGAACAGGCGCTTAAACAGGTCTCCCTGAACATCCCGGTACAAAAAGTCCGACTTGAAGTCCGTAAAGATTTTATCGCCGAACAAAGCATAATATGCGGATGTAAAACTGCCACCCGATACGGACGATATGACGTCGACCTCATCGACCAGTTTTTTCTCTTTTCCTTCGCACGTTATTGGTGCGCTCCTCAGTTTTTCAAGAACACCATACGAGAGTGCCGCAGCCCGCGTCCCGCCTCCGGAAAAAACCAGGATAACGGACAGGTTGTCGGTATTGTCGCCGGCTGGCACATTTTCGAAACGATATCCGGACTTATCCACGTAATTGTCGAAATGTGAATTGTCTTGATAATGAGCGCATCCGGTGACAAGCAGTACTATCCCCAGAATAACCAGGTGTTTTTTATGCAAAGTTGACCTCCTGTGGACTTACTTCCGTCGTGTTCGCAATTTTTACCGTCTGTTTCTGGGGGGCGAAGTCCGCCGGACCGGCAAGACTGAAGGTATGAAACCCTTGATTTATCCGGAGCGTCACGTTTGTCGGGCCAGCCGCATCTCCGGCCTCATCCCCGTCAATAAGAACTGTGCGAGATTCCCGAAAATGAACAATAACAAACTCCATTGCAGCCTCCTTTGGGCAGGTGATTGGCATGGTGTCTGAAGGTGTGGCAAGTGGCCAGCTTTTTTAGATCTGCCTTGCCACAATGTCTCTGTCAGTTTTCTGAAGCAGTGTTTTGTAAATATTAATGGCGGGAGTGAAACAATTCACGAAACTGGTTGGGCAACTTGGGCTTCCCGTTGTTCACGGGCGGGGCCTTCCGCCAGTGCAGGGTGCACTCTCTTATAAAACGTATGAGTTCCTCTGGTCCGAAATGGATCCGGTGCTCACCTTTTTCAGGATCCTGCCTGCCCTCGATTCGGAATCCGTCATGCTTGTTCTGCTCCGAAGTTCAAGATACTTCTTCAGCAGCAGCCCTTCCTCGTCCTTACCCCATCTTTCAGGATGCTCCATGTCAATTTCATTTGCCAGCGCATCTGTCGCCTTGGCGAGAGTCGCCGGAACATGTCCCGGTCGGTTTACATGCTGATCGAGCAGGAGCGCGACTCCGCATTCGGAGGTGATGTAATCCCCCACATAAAACCCGCGGATTCTCCACCGTTCGTTGCGGTAAAACAGGTCGATCCTCTCCATGGCATGGATTGTTTGAACTTCACGGACGTTGTCGTCATGCCCTGCGCTCCAGAATCTGTATGCCCACGGCAGGCTCCGCAGCGTGGATTTGGCTTCCACGGTAGCCAGAAGAACGTTGTTGAGAGAGAAATAGCCGACCGGTGCAAGACCTGTCCTTGATGTCACGCCGGTGGTGGTAAGCCCGTAGCGACCGAAACAGGCTTCGAAGGTATCGGGATGATCCCTGCCGAGACGCTGGAGCACGGCGGGTAATTCCCCGGCCGTGCTCCCCGCGCCGCTCGTCCACTGGAAGATGCCGAAAGAAAGGAAGGCGTTATCCCAGGTGTTTATCGCCTCGTATTTGCCCTCGTTCTCGGAGACAGCCCTGATTATCCGCAGCATCGATTCTGACTTGTCGGCAAAGCGATGTGCGTTGTTCCGGACAAAAGAATCGATTGAGGTGCTGCCGTAGCCGAAAAACCCGGCTTTGAACTTTTTTGCAAAGCATGTCCCGTCTGGGGCAAGGGCTTCGTTGCCGGCCAGCCTGAGCCCGGCAATGTCTTCATCCTTCTCCGGCGGCGGAATGCTGCTTTGCTCCTTGAAGGTGACGTACTCGCTTTTGACATACCCGCTAAGGCCTTCGGCGGTGACGCTCAGCCATCCATCTTCCTCGCCGGTTATGCCGACCGTTTTGCCTTCAGCAAGCTGGCCGATGATCGTGCCGTTCGGCTCCACCCTGAGATTGAGCCGGGGCGTATTGACTGTCCCCGTTTTATCCGGAACAGAGCTTTTTTCTTCCGCGGCAGGGTTGATCCTCACGTATTGGGAACTGACAAAACCCGAATAGCCTCCGATGGAGACCTGCAACCAGTTTCCCGTACGATTTAAAATATCGAGATCGCTTCCTCGCCGCAAGACTCTGAGCACCACGCCACCGGGCGAAGCTCTTAAGTTCAGAGCATCAGCGGCTACCTTTCCGGTTAAATTGACCTGGTTCATCCGCTCCTATCCTCTGGCTGCAATGATTTTGCTCTTTTCCGCCGATCCCTGGGAGCTTCCGAAGAAATATGAAAGAACTTGGGTAAACCCTGAAATCAGCGCTCCGATAATCAGCATGACGAGAGGATTGTCTTTAAGCTTTGTTATAACGTCTTCACCCCCTGGAACATGAGTAGAAGAAATCACTCCGTGCAACAGGTAGAATATCAAAAGAAAAAAAGCGCCAGTCGTGATATAGGCGAGGATATACAGATGCTTGTCGCCCTTCCCGGTGGCTGCGACCACCGCGACTTCTCTTTTCCTGGCGGAGTCGATATCGGCAAGGAATGACTTCGCCTCTTCAAGTTGTAGCTCCTGCAGCTTCTGCTGGTGAGTCAACTCGAATTCCCTGAGCTTTGCTATCGCCTGCGCATCCGCCTGGATTGCATTCATCACGGTTTCCGGTTTTTCGGGATCCGCGTCGAAGAGCCCGGCCACGACTTTACCGGTAACAGCGCCCGCCGGTCCTCCAAGAAGCCCTCCCAGGACGGGCAAACCCTGTGAAACAAGCGCCTTTCCAATGTCTTTCCAGTCCATGTCTTTTACCTCCTTTCTGGTAAGTTTTTGAGATCGAATAACACGGGTGTTCCAACATTCATTGCTTGATGATACCGTAATATTTAGAGAATTACAGCTTCAATTCGGAAAATATAAACACCTGCCATATCCGAAAATTAGTGGATATCCCTGATTCTCCAAATGATCGGATGAAACGGAGCAGGTGGATTTGGCGTGTTTTACTCCAGATTAAAAAGCTGCGCCTTCTTGTAGCGAGACCGTCATTCTTCAAATTGTGAACCACAATCTAATCTATTTCATGAGTGATCCTGTATGATACTTCAGAATCACTTGTCAAGTGTTTTTAATGAAATTTAAATAGAGTAAATATAGGTAATTCATAATGAAATACAGTAACTAAAATAGGGCGATTATTTACCGCATATGTCTGCCGAGCAGGGCGGTATCGGACAAAATTATCACGCTGGATTATCGTCAAAATCACGCTGAGCATGATCCAATAACTCCGAATTAGAGTACTCCTTCCAATATGTCGGAAGCCGCCTTAACCGCATCCACGCAACGGGTTTCAAAAAGTTTCATTTCCTTGGCTTTCTCCAGGTTTTCTGGAATGCCGATATTCAGTCCCAGGATTGATTCGCAGGTGCATGATCCCATGTTTGACTTAAAATCGGCCATGAAGCGTTTTCCTAATTCGTATGTTTTTGCTTTGGCATCGGTGGACTGAATATCACCCCTGCCGTAGTGCATGGAAATGGCCAGGAGTGCGCCGGTGACCGCGCCGCACAATTCGCTACCTGTGCAGGCAACCCCGGCGCCAAAGACGGTCGAGAGTTTCAATGCGTTTTCTTCGTCCAAAACATCCACTTTCCGGTAGGCGGTGAAAACAGCCTGACTGCAGTTAAACTGCTGCCTGAACAATTCCACTGCCTTTTCTTTTCTTATCATTGTGTCTGGTCCCCTTTTTCTGAGTCTTTCGTGCGGCAGCGCTACTCCATCGCTCCATACGCCAGTGTCCGGAAATCGGTGAATACCTTCGGCGGTTCCGGCGAATCCATCATGCGTTGCGTGAAATCGTTCTTCAATCCGGAAGCAGAATGCTGGAGCCGATTGTCTTGCGTGCTTCAAGGTCCCGATGCGCCTTGTCTGCATCCTTGAGCCGATAGCGCTGCTTGATGTCTATTCGGACATTGCCGGATTTTACCGCGTCGAAAAGCTCTGCCGCCATTGCTGTAAGGTCGGCGGGCTTTGCCGTGTACGTTAACAGGCTCGGGCGGGTGACGTAAAGCGAGCCGAGCTGGGTCAGGATTCCGAGATCCACCGGCGGCACCGGGCCGGAGGCATTACCGAAGCTCACCAAAAGCCCGTAGGGCCGCAGGCATTTCAGAGATGACTCAAAAGTGTCCTTCCCAACCGAATCGTAGACCACCGGCACTCCTTCTCCCTTGGTGATCTCCCGCACCCGTTCGACAATGTTTTCGCTTCGGTAGTTGATACAGAAATCTGCGCCGTTCCCGAGCGCCAATTCGCATTTTTCAACGGAACCGGCGGTGCCGATAACCGTTGCGCCGAGCGCTTTCAGCCATTGGCACGCGATCGTGCCCACGCCGCCGGCTGCCGCATGAAACACGACCGTATCGCCCGCCTGTACCCGGTAGGTCCGGCGGATGAGATACTGGACGGTCAGCCCCTTGAGCATCATCGCAGCCGCCTGTTCGAAGCTCACGCCATCGGGGAGCAGGCACAACCTGTCTGCCGGTATAACGCGGGCTTCACAGTAAGCGCCGATCCGACCGGCATAGGCAACCCGGTCACCTGCCTTGAGCGAAGTGACCCCTTCTCCGACCGCTTCGACCACTCCGGCACCTTCATTGCCGGCTGTTGTCGGCAGTGGTACCTGGTAAAGACCGGTTCTCTGATAGACATCGAGGAAATTCACCCCGATGGCATGATGGCGAATACGCACTTCACCCGGTCCGGGTTCAGGAATATCAGCGTCCATCCAGCGGAGAACTTCCGGACCTCCAAACTCGTTGAAACGGATTGCTTTGTTCATGTCGTACCTCCTGTGTCAGAATTCCAGAAATAAACCATTATTGTGTATGTTAATCAGTATGCAATCGATAGTCAAAGGGCATCGACGACTCGGGACAGCATTCCCCTTTGCCTTCCAGAGTCGATGCTTGAAGAATTGAAGCCGCTTGTGTCAGTTGCGGTGGCCCGACTCCAAACCCGAAATCTCAAACCCAGACCTTGACAGAAGGATTCGGTGAGGATATTGAATCGGGCAGGACGTTTTATTGGAAACACTGCGGACAGTTGCAGCCTGGGGGGGACCGTGTCAAACGACTATAATCTTCAATTGCGGAATCAAGTCTCCGGAATCAAGCAGCTATGTGAAAAGATGGATGCCTTCGGCAAGCTTCATGGGTTGAGCAACAGCTTGATTTACGGAGCGAATCTCGCCATTGAAGAACTCTTCGTCAACATCGTTTCCCATGCTTACGCGGACGGCAGGGAACACATCATCGGGATCGGACTTTCCCTGACGGGCAAGAAGCTGACCATCACCATAGAGGACGATGGAAAGGAATTCGACCCCACGACCATCCCGAGCAAGCCGACCGAAAGAATTTCCCTGGATGACATTGAAGACATGGAACTGGGGCTTCGGATGGTCCGCAAAGTGGTGGATGCCATCACCTATGAACGAAGGCACGGCCAAAATCGGGTTGCCCTGGTGATGCACGACATTCCCAATAAAAAAACCATCACTTCGGTCGTACGCGAAGACCGGGTTTTCCCGCCTCTGGAAGCGTTCCGGGAAAAAGCCAGGCTGGGGAGCACCGACGAATACCAAAAGATATATCAAAGATCGATCGACGATCCCGAGGCGTTCTGGTCCCAACTGGCCAACGAGCTGGACTGGTTCAAAAAATGGGACAAGGTGCTGGTGGAGAATTTCCGTGAGGGCGTCCATAAATGGTTTGTGGGGGGAAAGCTGAACCTTACGGTGAATTGTCTGGATCGTCATCTGATAACCGGACGACGGAACAAAGCAGCCCTCATCTGGGAAGGGGACAGACCCGGTGAGGAGAAAACCCTCACTTTTCAGCAGCTTCACCGACAGGTCTGCCGTTTTGCCAACGTGCTGAAGAAGCATGGCGTTCAAAAGGGTGACCGGGTGATCATCTATTTGCCCATGATCGCGGAACTGCCGATTGCCATGTTGGCATGCGCCCGAATCGGCGCCGTTCATTCCGTCGTTTTCGCAGGCATCGGCCCCGAAGCGCTCAAAAACAGGATACTGGATTCCAATTCCCGTCTATTGATATGCGCAAGCGGCTGTTCTGCCGGCGGCAAACCCGTCAGAAGCAAGGAACAGGCCGATATCGCGCTGTTGTCATGTCCCGGTATCACCGATGTGATCGTCGTTCGCAGACCCGGTATGGAATCATCCATGAGTGAGGGGCGGGATTTCTGGTGGGACGAGGAGATCGGTGCTCCGGATATTTTAAGCGAATGCTCCCCCGAGATGATGGACGCGGAGGCCCCGCTTTTTATCCACTATACCGGCGCTGTTACCGATAAGCCCATGGGGCTGCTGCACACCACGGCCGGTTATCTGGTTTATGTCATGCAGACGTTTAAATGGATTTTTGATATCCAGGAACAGGATATATTCTGGTGTACGGCGGATATCGGCTGGGACGCCGGGCACGGCTATACTGTTTATGGCCCGCTGGTTAACGGCGCCACAAGTCTCTTGTTTGAAGGCGGACCAGACCATCCTTACCCCGATCGATTCTGGGAGATCGTCGAGAAATATGGGGTAACCATATTCTATTCCGGGGCCAAAACCCTGCGCACCCTGATGAAATCGGGAAATCACCGGCCCGAACGACACGATTTGAACACACTCAGGCTGTTGGGATCAACCGGCTCTCCCATTGACCCAAAGCTCTGGATGTGGTACCGTGACGCAATCGGCCAAGGGAAATGCCCGATTGTGGAGACATGGTGGCAAGCAGAAACCGGAGGCATTGTGATCAGCCCGTTTCCCGGGGCCACACCCTGCAAGCCCGGGGCGGCCGCTCTGCCCTTCTTTGGGATCGAACCGGAAATCATCCGGGACAATCCCGGTCAAACGGCTCTCGATGAAGACGGACGGCTGGTCATCAACAGGCCGTGGCCTGGGTTGATGAGAAGTATTTACGGCGCCCCCGGCCGGTTTAAAAAAATCCATTTTTCGAATTCCCCCTGGACCTACGCCACCGGACATCGCGCAAAAATCGATACTGACGGTTATTTCTGGATGACGGACCGAAACGATGTGGACATGGCCACCCCAAAGCATGGTCCGGGTACCGCTGAAGCGGACGTTTTTCCGATATCGCAGCCTTTTTTCGTGGAGGCCGTCGATGCGGCGATGGGCAGCCCGGGCGGAGAAAAGGATATCCGCACCTTTATGACATTAAAAATGGATACCCTGAAACGCGATGATCTGATCTCCGCCTTCAGAAATCAGCGGCGTGCCCAGGCCGCTTATCGTGAAACGTCTCCCCACAACCCGACGGTCACATCCCGGGCCTGAAGGGAAGATAAAAAAAACAAGGAATGGTCTAATAAATGTTAACCTCACAGGAGCAATCATCCTCATGAAATCGCTGACTGAAGATAGGGAAATCGCCGGGCAGGTTTTGGACAGGATCGCGGCGGGGCTGCCTCTTTCAAGAAGAAGTGTCCTCAAACTTTGCGGGGCGACGATCGCCGGCATGGCGTCATGGACCTGTTTCGGGATCGGCACCGGAATGAGTGCTCCGCTGGTAATCACGGAGCAGGCCAATGGACTGGTGATCGCGGACCCCGCAAAATGCGTTGCCTGCCGCAGATGCGAGCTGGCCTGCACCGAATACAATGACGGGAAAGCTTCCCCCGCGCTGTCGCGCATCAAAGTGTGGCGAAACCTGAATTTCGGTCCATCGGGGCTCCACACCGGCCAGCGCAGCCACGGAAACTGGGAAACAGGGCTGATCGTTCAGGATTTTTGCAAACAGTGCCCGCATCCCGTCCCCTGTGCCGACGCCTGCCCCAATGCAGCCATCGAGGTGAAGCCGCCCACCAACGCCAGGGTCATTGATCCCGTCAAGTGCACCGGCTGCAAGGTATGTCTGAAAGCCTGCCCCTGGGAGATGATCTCATACGATGCGGACACAAAAAAGGCTACCAAATGTTTTCTGTGCGACGGCAAGCCAAAATGTGTCGAGGCCTGTCCGGCCGAGGCACTGACGTATGTGTCCTGGGTTGACCTGACCGGCAAGGTGCCGCCACGGATCACTCCGGCTCTAAGCAGGCTCCAGGCATGCGGGGATTGTCACCAATAAAAGCGGCGTAAAGGAGATGTTCGGAAATGGCGCAATATGGAGGATGGGCTGGAAAAGTCCTGTGGGTTGACTTGTCTGCCGGACGCATCACCACGGAAGACACCGTCGAAAAATACAAGGACTATATCGGGGGCACGGGAATCGGATACAAAGTCTTGTGGGATGAAGTTGCGGCGGACATCAAGGCTTTCGACCCGGAAAATAAAATCGTCTTTGCCACCGGTCCTCTGGCCGGCACCAGCGCGCCATGCAGCGGAAGGACCGCCGTCACCACCCTGTGGCCGACCTGCTGGCCGAAACATCTGGTCGGGACAGGGCACATGGGCGGCCATTTTGCCGCCGAGCTGAAATATGCCGGGTTTGATGCCGTCATCATCGAAGGCAGGGCCGAGCATCCCGTCTGGCTTGCGATTTCCGACGGCAAGGCCGAAATCCGGGATGCCCGTCCGCTTTGGGGGCAGGGCATACGGCGGACCACCTATGAAATCTCCAGACAGATGGGCGCCGAGGCCTGCGTGGCCGCGATCGGTCAGGCCGGTGAAAACAGGGTCCCCATGTCCGTTATCATCAATTCGGTTTCCCATTCGGCCGCGGGCGGTGCAGTGTTGGGTTCAAAGAACCTGAAAGCCATCGGGGTCCGGGGCACCGGCAGCATCCGTATCGGAGGAAACAAAGAGGAATGGGAAAGGGTGGTCAAGTACCATCTGTCGCTCCTCGGTGCCAACAATCAGCACGTGGTGCCAAACAGCCCGCAGCCTTGGGCCGAGTACTACGATCCGGCCACCCGCTGGGTCGCATCCCGTGGCAGACAATGGGGCGCCGCAAACCCGCCCATCGATACCGGAACCTGCGATCCGCACAATCTCAATCGAATCGCTTATCGATCCAACAATGCCGCCTATTTTCTGGGCGAGAAGGCCTGGCAGTATACCGTGAGGGGCAACGGCTGTACCGGCTGCCCCATCCGGTGCCACACCATCATCAAAGTCCCGACCGTTGCCGCGAAGTTCGGCATCTCGGAGACCGGTCAGAGCACCTGTGTCCGCTTGATGTTGGGGAAGCTGTTTTTCAAAAACTTCCCGGATGGCCCCCAGGGCAAAACTTCCATCGAAGCGTGCATGGTGGGCATGCACCTTGCCGATGATCTCGGATTATGGGACAACTACGGCCAGCTTCAGCGTGACTTTAAAAAATGCCACGCCGAAGGCATCATTCGGAGCAAGGTCGGTGAAAAGGAATTCCAGAGCTATTCCTGGGATCAGCTTGAAAAGGGTGATCCCGCCTTTTTATTCGAGCTGCTTCCGAGGATCGCCAAAAAGGAAGGCGAGCTGGCAACGGCCCTGGGACTCGGGACCGGGTATATGCTCGATCGGTGGGGAATCTCCGAAGCGGACTGGAAAAGCGATCGCAACCAATTGTACTGGAAGCTCGGGCATCCGAAGCATCATTCCAACGAGGATGCGGGGCAGTGCGGTGTCATCATCAATACGCAATACAATCGCGATGCCCAGTGCCATTCCCACACCAATTTCATCCGGAACGGGCTTCCGCTGGAGATCCAGAAAAAACTGGCAGCCGAGCTCTGGGGCTCCGAAGCAGCGGTCGATGCACCGGGTGCGTTCACGCCGATGAACGTCTACAAGGCCAGGATGGCAAAATGGGCGCTCTTGAGAAAGGAGCTGCATGACGCGATTCCCATCTGCAACTGGATGGGGCCGTGGTCCGCGTCGCCGCTTAAAGAGCGCGGTTACAGGGGGGATGATACCATCGAGTCCATGCTCTACAGTCTGGTTACTGGGGACGAGAAGTCGGGCCAGGAGCTTGACGCGGTTGCCGAACGCATATTCGTTCTCCATCGCGCCCTGACCATCCGGGGCATGGGAACCAAGGAGATGCGCGCAAAACACGATACCATACCGGATTGGGTGTATGGGGATGATAAAGACCGGATACCCTTCACCAAGGGCACCATTCAGATGGATAAAAGCGACATGGAAACCGCGATGCGCATGTTTTACGAAGAAGTCGGATGGGACAAGGAGACCGGCTCTCCCACCAGAGAAACCTATCACCGGCTGGGGCTTGCGAGCGTGGCCAGGGAACTGGACAAAAAGGGGCTGATCGTGTGAAGGAAGCCGCTGAACTTGCTGAATTCATCAGAAAAAGCAGCAGCGCCGGAGAATTGCTTGCACTGGCGGATCTTGAAGCGGAATTCGGTGCCCGAACCCTCCCCGTTTCAGGGCCGGCAACAGAGCCGGACCAATTTCCCGCGCTCGTTCAGGAAGCCATCTTATGCCACAATGACATCGAAGTGATCCTGGATGACTCCGGCGGCGCCTGGTATTTCTCCGAACGGTTCATGACCGGCGCTTATGCGCGGGTCATGCTGCTTAAAGGCCAGGGACCGCTCAAGATGATGGCGGAGGTGATCCGGGAACACTCAAGGCGTTATCCGCGTCCGGTCCTGCTCTTGCTTTTTCAATGCCATCCTTTCAACTTGAGCAATGACGTGATCCGGCTCTGCCTGAAAGAAATGAAGGACAAGCCCCCATACCGGGACATCGCGCACTTAACCACTTCAATCGGCAATATTTTTGCCTATTCCACGGATCATCTCGACCCCGATCATGCGGCGATGCTTGCCGAGTGGGCTGATGTGGGGCAGGCCGAAAATCCCTGACGACCTTTTCCACAGCTTTCCTTAATGCTTTGAAAGCATAATCCGAGCCGTCCAAAGCCACCAGGATTTTCATATTGCGCCTCACTTGAATAGGTTGATTTTCATTCCAAATCGATGATGACCGAGACCGGGAAGGCATGAATTATAAGCGTGAAACATTGGCTGCGGCAGGACCCTTGGCGCCTTGCACACATCAAATGTTACACGATCACCTTCAATTAAATGTTTCGGGTTCGAATAATTATCATGGGCCGATCAATTTTTTGCATGATGCCGGCTGCCACGCTGCCATAAAATACCCGTGATAACCCGCTACGGCCATGACTGGCGATGGCAATCAGATCCGCGTTTTCCCTCTGAGCAACGGCGATGATGGTTTCCACGGCATCCCCCATTTCGACAAAGCAAGTGGATTCAATTCCTTTTTTTTGAAAACCCTCCTTAATGCCGGCAAGGTATTTACTGATCATTTCTTTCTTTTGGTTATAATCCAAAATATAATCATCCGTGCTATCGACCTGAATGATGGCGTCATGAAGGGTCCAAACCTGAAGGAAAATAACTTTTGACTTGAACTGAATGGCCAGATTTTCAACATGGGGAAGAATGCCCTCGGCTCTGGGGGAGCCATCCAAGGGTACTAATAGTGTTTGATACATAGAATACTCCTCCTATGATAGATATATTATGATGCCAGGGGCTCGGGGGCTAATGCATTGGAAGACGGATCAAAAAGTGGGATATAAACGGATGCAGATGATTGCTGCATCCGTTTAATTTAAACCTTTTTGGCATTTTCGATGCATTAAGTCCATAAGGAGAAGGCTTCATTCTATCTGAGGGAATCTACCAGTCGGGAATTTTTCCTATAGGTCGATGCTGAAACCGGTCGTCGTGGGACACTACAAAGCATAGCGGTTATAACTCTGATTCTTTTTCATACGAGATCGAGGGTTACGGCTTCTTGATACCTTGAATGTGTATTGACACGGTTTTGAGGATTGTTAAGTTTATTGGTGAATCGCCCTGTATTAATCATCGGATCCGGAACCGTCGCATCTTGTATTTATATTTTCCGAGGTGACACAATGAACGATGCTGCAAAAATAGAAAAATATAGTGAATTGGCGGCTACTGTACGCTATACGCTCCCTGTTTTGAACATGCTTTCCAAAATGTTTGCCAGTGCAAGTTCAGAAGATGCGGATTGCACAGAAAATATGATGGCGGCATACAGAATACTGAATTTAATTTCAAATGATCTTCAAAAAGCCTATGAAAAAATATCCGACTAAAAACGCCTTCTGAAATGTCATGATGAACCTTTTGAAACCGGATTATGGGCATAGGCTTCGGCCGGAATAACGGAAAAATCGGCTTTTCTTGGCAGTTTCCAGTACATCGCAATGGCTGCCGTTCCTTTTCTCTGGAAATACTTGATCATGAGGGGGTACCAGCCCGGTTTTTGAATATCCAGCACGACTTCGTTTGAAAAATGATCCGTATGGACGCCTGGATCATATACGATTCTTTTATCACAAATCCAGACACAGATTCCGTCATTGGATTTAGTCTTCAGAGTATATTTTCCGGGTTCGGAAAATTTCAAGAAACCATCCATTTGGATTCCGATGCCCTGGCTGACACCGCTGTCGAAGATCAAATCCTCCTTGCCAAAGTTATGATCGAGAAAAAGGATGGGTTTGCCCACTTTTTCCGGGGTCGTTTTAATATCCTGCGTCGGCATCTGATCAACGGACTTGAAGAATTTATAGATGTAAACTGGTACCAGACCGGGTTTGAGAACCGAATCTTCGGGCAACTCCTTTTCCGGGTTAAGACCTGTTACCTCAACCTGTTGAGCTACCGCTTGCCCCATTCCTGCAATGAGCAGGATCATCAAACTTATCCATTTGATCATCTTATGAAGTTTCATGAAACCTCCTTATCAACGGGTATCCCGGCATGTGAAACAGAGTCCGCATACCGGGCTCCTGCCCTTAAAACAGCGCAAATTTCAATCAGGGACTGCCTGATGGGATTTGATTTTTCAATAAATTGCACATTCATTAAGTGAATTCGTTCCGGGCTCTCCGGCTTCAGCGTGTTCAACTCTGATATTAATGTTATTCTTTCATTGCGATCATAAGAAAGACGGGATATGGCCTTTCGCCGCCCTGGTTGTTTTTTTTCAGGATTGTGTGGACGGTGCTTTCCTGTATGGAAGTAAAACCGATCTTTTCAAGATCTCCGGCAAGTTTTTTCCGGTTGAAGCCATGGTGCATGACTCCTTCGGGGTTGTCCTGATGGAAGGAGCCGTCTTCTTCATCAAGATCGGCCAAAGCCAGGATCCCGCCGGGCTTCAAGCATTGAAAGAATTTTGCCAGGATCCCGTTTACATCGGTCAGATGATGAAGGGTCATGGCCGAGAAAATCAGGTCGAAGTCATGCTCACAATCATCGTGCTGCAGGTCAAGGCGTTGAGGAAAAACGTTTTTGATCCCCTGTTCGACGATCTTGGTTTTGATGATCTCCAGCATTCCGGGGGAAGAATCGGCAGCGACAAGAGAGGCCAGATGGCGGGCCAGATTCAATCCCACAAGCCCGGTGCCGCAACCATATTCCATGGCTTTCATGCCGTCATTCAGAGGAAGAAGGGCGATCCTGCTGGAAATTGCATTTGATAGTTCAACGCGCCTGCTTTCTTTATCCCAGTCTTCGGCGGCAGAGTCAAATCGGTTTTCGGTCATGTTCAGAGAAGTCCTTTCTGCAAAAGCAAAATTTATAAAATCATTGATGGCGTTACGGCAGGAACATTCTTATTGCTGGAATTCGGCGTCATCGGTCAAGCGCTGCTTCCGCGGCTGCCATCGCGTGAATGGCCGTGGTGTCAAACAATGGAATCCTGGAGTCTTGCCGGCTGACAAGCAGGGATATTTCCGTACATCCAAGAATAATAGCTTCCGCTCCTTGTGATGCCAGGCTCTCCATAATTCGCCTGAACACGCTTTGAGACTCGGGCAAGACAACGCCGATGCACAATTCCTCGTAAATAATGCGGTGGATGGTGTCGCGGTCTTCATCGTTCGGAACGATCACTTTAAGCCCGTGGCGTTCGTTCAATCGGTCACGATAAAAAGCTTGTTCCATCGTAAACCGCGTACCGAGAAGTCCTACGGTTTTGTATCCAGCCCGTTTAATTTCCGCAGCGGTAGGATCCGCAATGTGAAGAAAAGGAATGGTGACCGCAGCCTCAATGCTATGTGCCACTTTGTGCATGGTGTTCGTGCATAAGACCAAGAAATCCGAACCTGCCTTTTCGAGTGATTTTGCAGCTTCGGCCAGCATGGCTCCAGCAGCTTCCCAGTCTCCGATATGCTGCAGTCGTTCGATATCGTGGAAATCAACGCTGTACAGAACGACCTTCGCCGAGTGCAAACCACCCAAACGTTCCCTGATCGTTTCGTTGATCAGCCGGTAGTACGGAACCGTAGACTCCCAACTCATGCCACCGATTAAGCCGATTGTTTTCAAAAATACTCTCCTATAGTGAAAAGTGGCGCTCAACAGCGCGATAACCGGTAAGCGCTACGCCAAACCATCTTCATAGTGCTGATAAATGGCTGCGTGGTTGCTTGTCTGGTATTGCGATGTTTTTTGGCTTTAGTCAACTCAAAGGAATTTTCTGGCAGGGCTGGCGGTTAGTTGGCAACAGGGACGCTTGAACATCCTATAAGCACAAACAACAGTAGAGGAATAACCGACAACGGAAAGACTGCCTGCTAACCTAAATGGGAAATCGGTTCGAGTCGAGAAATCTCGTCGGCGCCCGGACCATTTATAGCTTGCCAAAGATCCCAATCCTGCTGGAGCCCAAGCCAAAAATCTGCAGGCATCCCCAGCACTCGAGCCAGACGCAGCGCTGTATCGGGTGTCATCGATCGACGCCCCCTTACGATCTCGTTGAGTCGCGGATATGACACCCCGAGCCGAATCGCAAGCTCGCTCTGAGATATCCCCAAGGGCTTCAAAAACTCTTCTAACAACATCTCGCCAGGGTGTGTCGGTGGACGCTGCTTTGGTAAGCGCCGCCTCACATCTTGACTAGTGATAATCGACAATTTTGACCTCGTAGGCATGGCCGTCTCCCCATTTGAAACAAATCCGGAACTGCTGGTTTATCCGGATGCCGTATTGATCTTCCCTGTCACCACGAAGGCGTTCCAGACGATTTGCCGGTGGGATTGCAAGCTCACCGATTTCTCGAACACGATTTATTTGATCCAGCTTTCGCTGAGCAATCGACCATAAAGATCGCGGACAGCAATTTCTCGCTATCCTGGAGTTTCTGCCGTCAAATATGTCTTCTGAGCCTTGACTGCGAAAGGACTTTATCATAGATTATACTATAATGGCACCCATTATAACAGTCAACCCTGTAAGCATACGCTCAGGCTTACCGGCGCGCGGCCCGTGACTGTTGTGTGATAGCTCGCCACTCTCCCCGCGCGTCCGGTTGAGCCTGTTGTTGGTACTGATTGATTGAACACAAGAGGCTTTGTATCTGCTTCTTGGTAGAATCAAATGCACTGGTTTTCGCCCCAGCCATCTCGTCCATGTACAGGCTACGATTGATTTCGACCATTATTGACGCTACTCGGCGATCCTTCCTGTAAAATACCATTGGTACCATCGTCCCTTCGTATGGCTGGTTGATTTGCACACTGTAGCCCATTTTTTTGAGGTTCAGCGCTGTTGTTTGGCTCAATGCCTTGGGTGTATGAAAGGAATCTGTGCCGATGCTGAACTCCGGCCTCGGAATTGATTGGTTCTTATCGCAAGGCAGAGGGTGACTTGGGAAACTGTGACAGTCGACAATTAGCGCCTTTCCATACTTTTCCAATTCGTTTTTCACTTCCTTCAAGAGCGCTTGATGGTGAGTCTCGTATAGGGATACCAGAGATCTCGTCTCCTGCGGTTGAAGTGTCCGCTTGAGTTTCTTCCCAGAAGCGGTGAGAGTGTATATCATCCCCATTCCTACTTTGCTCATGGGTTCCTCGGCGTCGTCCGGAAAACGCTCCACATCCACGAGAAGCCTGGAGATGGGAAACCGCAGTATTGTTGCCTCCGGCAAGGCAAAAAGCTCGTCAGTGAACGCATCGGTCATCAAGACCAGCTCAGCGGCGAGGTCGTCATTTGAAAGCACGAATTGGTCCCTCAAATTCTCGGGGATTACGTCAGATGAGTGTGGAATATGAAGAATCATTGCGAGTCATCCAACATTTGTTTAGAAGATCCGCAGTTTCATTCTGCTGAATATTTTTTGCTTCTCGCAAAGCGACCTCCTGTTGAACAGGGTTAAAGCTTTTTATTTCTTACAACCCATATTCCGGAAAGTAATTCATATTTATTTTAATATCAATTAGTTATGCTTTATTTTTCTGAGACTACATTTATATTTAAGCAATAAGTCAAGTTCCAGCGGCAATGTGCTCCATCCCGATTTGCTGGAGTAACATG
>JACRBZ010000045.1 GCA_016219185.1 Deltaproteobacteria bacterium | reverse complement strand
ATATTGGCCGTATCCCCAGTCCACTTGTCGAAAACCTGACCTGCGGCAGGTATGTTGGCCACGATGCCGACAACCGTTCCCGGCAGATAATTACCGCCACCAGTTCCATTGGTAACAGTCAGGGTGCTTTCGGACAGCGCCACTTTATAGGTGGCCGCATTGGCTGCCGTTCCTTTCAGCTTGATCCAGCCGATGTTTTCGGCCCAGGCATAACCGCTGAAATCGCCGGTGGCCGGATCGATGGTCACGCCGCCGCCTTGGGCGGGCTTGAAATTGATCCAGCCGGCGTTTGTCGCCCAGCCAAATCCCGAAAGCTCTCCCGTGGCTGTGTTGCGGTTCACGCCATAATCGGTGTTGCCGGTGTTCGTGTAGGTGTGGGTGTTCCCGCCGGTGTATGCGCCCAGCCTGATCCAGCCGATGTTTTCGGCCCAGGCATAGCCCTCCAGATGATCGGCATATACACTAACACCTCCTTCGTCATGCTCTTCAACTCGCGGTACTGATCAGCCAACTTTCGTGAGAACACCATACCTTAACCTCATAATATATCCGCTACGCGGGCGGGGGCATCGCCCCCCCCCCCGCACCCCCGGTAAAAGATCAAATAAAACAAAGAATCAAAGAACCAAATCATCATTGTCCAGCGCGGACCGGCCAAACATAGAACGCGAACGCGCCAGCGCCCGACTTAAAGTCTTCGTACTCGTATCTATTGCCCAGGGACACGTCCCACGCGATGTTCGAAATGCCTGAATTAGTGCTCGTAGTGCTCGACCAGTAGCAATCCGACTGGACGCCCGTGAACAGTTGCGGTGAACCCGAACTAACAGGCTCAGTTCCAGTTGTCAATTTTTCCAATTCCGTTTTTGTTGGCAGACGCCAGTCACCCACAACCGAACCGTCAGTTAAGCCTGCTCCTGCTGCCCCATTACTCAAAGTCCCTGCACGTGTCTGCGCATCGTCCCAGGTAATACTATCAACCCAGGTTTTTTTTCCACCCCATGAAGCATCCTTTAACCATACAAGCCCGGTTGTGGTATCCGTTACGGTTCCATTTCCATTGTTACACCACCGGCTAGAACTTCCCGACGAGCACGTGACGGAAACTCCACCTGCCAGATTCCCTGTCAATCCCGATCCCGCGCTATTCGAAAACGTCTTGCCAAGCCTGACATCATTCACCGTTGCATTGCCCGTGGCTCCCAGCGCAGTCCCCGTTACACCAAAGATCGTCTCGCCAGACACGATATTGCCCGGCAATAGATTGGCATCGCCTTTCACCGTGTTTGCGTTCGACCAATAGCCTGCCGCCAACGTCTGATCCACTGTCCCCGGTACGATTGTACCGCCGCTGCCGTTATTCGCCATTGACCCATTCTGATTATTTGCCACGCTATTTGAAAACGTCTTTCCGGTCAGCACATCCCCGGCTCCAGCTGTGCCCGTCGCTTGAAGCACACTCCCGGACACACCAAAGATAGTCGCGCCTGATTTGATGTTGGCTGTGGCCAGATTCGCATCACCCGAAACCTTGCCGGAGCCGTTGTGATACCCGGCTGCAATGGACTGATCTGCCGTACCGGGCGTCATTGTCACCGCACCATTGTTTGGCATTGCTCCGGGTACCCCGGTTGCGGTGTAATTGGAAAATGTCTTTGTGCTCAGCACATCCCCGGCTGCTGCGGTGCCCGTTGCTTGCAGTACGCTTCCAGGCACTCCGAAAATACTCTTTCCGGATATGATGTTGCCGGTTGCAAGATTCGGATCAACCGTGGAAAGATTGAAGGCGCTGTAATATCCCGCAGCCTGGCTGACCGTTGCATTGCTGACCGTCCGCGTGGCAAGGGTGCCGATTCGTGGTCCCCATCCGCCGGATGTCAGACCCCAGAAGGTTTTACCCGCCATCACATCACCGGCGGATGCTCCGCCTGCATCCACTACCGGGGCCTTGCCCATGATTTCGTTCAGCGTGTGCATCGTGCCCGCTGTCGGACCGGCGGAAGGCTCGGTGAACGTACCAGGGGGTCCAGCCGTTCCAATGTTTAAACGGCTGTAGATGTCCTCCAGGGAATATGAACTGGTGGCACCCGGCGCTCCTGGCGGATCCAGACTCCCGGCCCGCACATTGAAAGTTGAAGTCATCAGAAGGCAGATGGCTGCTCCAGTTATAATCCCTATTATCCTGTTCCTGATACGCATGAGCTTTCTCCGGTTAAACGATTATTCAAAATATCCTATTTTTTTCTCTTCCCGCGTCCTGGTTCAAGGCCGCAGCCAGTTCATCGATATCGGTGAAAGGCACGCGCTTGCCGCTGCCGTCCAGCGCCTCTACCAGCCCGGTGAGCTTCTTCGGGTCTTCCGTATCCATGCGGTAGATCCGCACGATAAAGCTGTCTGCCGTCAATAATTCTGTCATAATAAATCGATCATATCATGCCGCTACCCACAGATTACCCACAGATTGGAAAAAAAATGCACCATGGTAAAAAAAAATTATCCGGGTATGGTTGCCGGATTTCAACCGATGCGGCGGGTTTTATGTCGTGGCGCAGGCGGAACAGCACCTTCAGGTTCTCCAACTGTTGCCGCAGGCCCATCAGGTACTCTGTCAGGTCCGGCGTGTCGTTCGCCTCGATAATTTTCTCCAACACCGCCCGCGTCTTGTTCCGCAGATCGGTGCCCAGCGTGTACTTGTGGTAGCGGCTGAAGCTGCGTCCGATCTTTTCGATATGCACGGTCAGGTCATACGCCTATGCCACAAAATGCCCCGCCCTACCGTGGATTGTCTACGTCGTTCAAAAAGAGCCGCACCACTGCGAGCATTACTTGTTTAGCACTACCCGGAGAGGATTCAAATGAATGTAGCGGACAAGTTCAAGAAGATATGGATCTTGCCGGCACAAGTGGGCGTCCCCCAATCTCACAAGCACTGGTCGCGGGCCTCGTTTCGGCTGCCCTTGGCGGCGGCTATGAGCTTCTTCCGAAGCTTAAATCTTCCAAGGCCAAGCACGCTGCTCAGTAATTGAAATCCACCGCCAGAACGTTTTCGCAAACCTCCTGAACAATCTTTATAACGGCCTGGTGGGCAGGGTGGGCTTGATAGCGCTTCATCGCATCCATGTCGTCGAAGCCGGAGACGAGCGAGAAGTCGTACGATCTCTGTGAATGAAGCACGTCGCGGCCGAATTCATAACTTCTGATTTCCGGAATGGTCCCGGGCAACGCTGCCAAGCTTTTCTCAAGATCCCCGATTCGTTCTTGGCTCACATCCGCTTTGAATTTCATGGTCTACCCTCTCCCTGGGCCGCTATAACTCCCGAGCCATTGTAAAATGTGATTGATTTTGGACTAAACGGAGCGACCCTATCATGCCGAGACTCACGGATGACTCACCGATTCGAAAAAAAATGCGGTAAAGCAAAAATAAATAAAAAAATTGGGATATTGAAAGACACCCGGACTTCATGCGGTGCGGTGTGTTTTATGCCAATTACTGCTTCCGGATAATGGATGAGTAGACGGCGGTGGTCTCCGGGGAGGGCTCTATGCCGAGTTCGGCCAAAAACAGCCTGCGGCAGCGGTTGTAGGTCATGACGGCGTCTGCATGGTTGCCGAGCTGAAGTTGGCAGATCATCAGTCGACGGTGGAACTCTTCGGCGAGGTTATCCGTTTCAATCCCGCGGACATAATAACCGGCGGCGATTTCCCATTCCCCGGCCTGCTCATAGTGGCGGCCTGCCATGGCAATGGCGCGGAGCAGCCGGCTCCTCAATGTTTCACGCCTGGATATGGTCCAGTGCAAATTGGCGTCCGCCGGGAGGAAAGACCCTTTATACAGGCCGACCGCTTTTTCGAAGCGCGGCGCAATCTGCCGGGTCGAAGATCCCTCTGTTTTATCAAACCAGAGCTCCAGCACAAGGCTGTCCACCCAGCAATAGAGCTGGTTTATGCTCAGTTGCCGTCCCAGGCATTTGATGGAGTCTTCGACGCCGATGAGCTTGCGCAATCGGCTCAAGGCCATCTCGAAGGACCTGTGCGCCTGGTCGCCGGCGGCATCGGGCCAGAGCGCGTCGGCCAGCCGCTCCTCGGGTACGTCCCTGCCGCCGAAGGCGATCAGCGCCTTGAGCAGCTCCAGCGGTTTTTTCTGCTCCTTGCCGGAAAAGTGCAGCGGCTGATCGTCCCTGACGATTTCGAACCGGCCGAGGGTGTAGACTCGCACGGGATATGGCCAGTTTTCAAGGCAAAGGGGCGAGTCCGAGGGGCTGAAAGACATTGGGGGAGCGAGCCCCAGCTTTTTTATGAGACCCTTCACATACTCCTGTTCCAGCCCTTCCTCCAGCGCCTTTGCGCAAAGAAACCGCATGATCGAAGGTTGATAGAACTCGATATGAACAAACCCGTGCCTCCCGCCAAGCGAGAGTCCCCGGCGAAGCGTCGAAAGTCCTTCCTGCTCCTTGCCTTCCATCAGGAGGAAATAGGCGTCGATCAAGAGAGTGTGCCATTCCGTTACGTGGCTTTTCATAGTGAGGCTTATCTGGTGCGCTCTCTGAATATGGTCCCTTGCCTCCGCCCCGCGATCCATCAGGAATTCCGTCTGGGCCATGCCAATGAGCCACATTGCCCGGTAGTAAGGGTTTCCGATTTTCTCCACCCTTGCGGCGATCATTTCCATATGTTCGGCGGCAAGGGACGGGTTTCCCGCAAGGATTGCATACCATGCGGAGTTGCGGTGGTAGAAGAAGGTCTCCACCGTCTTTTCGGCGCCAAGAAGAGAGGCCATTTGATTCCGTAAAGATTTTTGCGCAAATTCCATATTACCCCGGGCCATTTCGGCCCCTGCCTTGAAACCCCATAAGAGGGAATCAAAAACATGAACGCCGCTCTTATCGGCGATATCCAGCCCCTCGGACAGAGTCTTCAAAGCGGAATCATACCGTGCCGTAACCCATCGGTGGATGCCCTTCATCATCTTGATACGAATGGCTATAAAGGGAGATGGTGTGCGATGATGGATTTCAGCTTCCACCCTTTCAAGCAGAACGGCATACTTCTGATACTCTCCTTTCCATAGATAATAGAGACTCATGCAGTATGCCGTGTCCATGTGAATGCCCGGGGACGGGTTCTCCTGCAGGAGGGCGGACACGCGGTCCAGCCATCCCTGTACCCGTTGGGGCTGGTCCGTTTTTCTAAATGTTAGCGCTATGAGCATTCTCGATGATGCGATCAGCTCTATTTCTTTTGAAGGGAAAGAAGGATACGCTTTTCTCAGGTCGCCGAAGGCGGCTATGCAGTCATCGAGGCGTCTCCACTCGTCGAACTCAAAGGTATAGGTGTCCACGATGCCTGCCCACGACAGATAGAGGCCCGAGGTGTCCCCGGCTGCTTTGAATGATTTGAAGGCTTTTTCAAGGTATTCTCTTGCCCGGGGCATATCAAGCGGGAACGAGCACATCCCTCTCCAGTATGGAAGCCAGGGATTATCCTCCTCCGCCCCGCGGGGGATCGCGGCGATCCATCCTTCCAGGGTCCCGCTTCTTCCCTGCATCAGAAGCTCCCGTGCGTCAAGGATCACCATCCGGACGAGACCCCGCCAGTCTCCGGCATCGCTGTAAAGCCTTGCCGCATCTTCTCTCTGTCCGGATTGCTCAAGGAGCAGGGCGGCGTCTCTTTGCATAACAGCCAGTTCATCCGGTGCAAATTCGGTTTTTACCCGGTTCAGGAGAAAGTCCCTGAACAACGGATGGTACTGGTAACACTGTCCGGCGCCGGAAAGTCTTTCCGTAAAATACTGACGGCGGTTGAGTGAAGAGAGTATGCGCCCCGCGTTGCCGACGCCTGTAAGCTTCTCGGCCAGGGGGACGCTGAGCGCGGGCAGCAATGCGGTCTTCAGCAGGAAGTCCTGCACCCCTTTTTCGGTTTTGCTGAATATCTCCCCGGCCAAATATGCAAAGACCCTTTCGTAGTCAAAATTTGTTCCGGATTCAGTCCCTGTCCCTTTAATCCGGGCCCGCTCGAGCATCAGGATGATTCCCGCGGCCCATCCTTCCGCCTTTTCATGAATCGTTCGGATGTATTTTTTATCCAGATTCGGCAGGCGCTCAAGAGCAAGTTTCCTGGATTCATCCAATGAAAAGCGGATGTCGCCGTAATCAAGCAGGTTGATTTTGTTGTTTGCCTGCAGGCGGGCCAATGCGGACGGCGGTCCGCCGCGGCTTAACACCACGATATGAACACCTTCGGGAATGATGTCGAACGCACTGGCGATCACGTCGTGAAACAAGGTGCCCGCAGGCACATCTTGATAATTGTCCAGAACGATGACCGCCCCTGCCTTATCCCTCTTTTCCAGGGCGGGGACAGCTTGATTTGTCTGCCTTGCGGTTCGGGAGAAGAGACGGCTGAAAAGATTCTCGAAATATCTTCTGGTAAATGTGTGAACTCCGGCAAGATATTCCGGCGTCAGCAGGGGCAGGGGCTTCTTGTGTTTCGGGGCGGCCTTTTTCGCTGCAAGCCCCATGTAATAGAAAAATGTCGCGGGGTCGGCGTCCCCTTCATCACATTGATACCAGATGCACGGGGTTTTTCGGGCGTCCAGATAGCTTGAAACAAGCGTCGTCTTTCCGGAGCCGGCAGGCGAGGATACCCAGAGCACGGGTTTGTCCATATTATCGTCAAAGAGGCTGAAAAGCCGCTCTCTTTGAACCACCCCGGAAAGGTTCGGGCGCGTTATTTTGGCCGATATCGTTTCTTTTGCTGTCATAGCCTCAAACTGCAAGTGCCCGGCGTTCATCTCTCCGGCATCGACCGCTCGCATCGTGCGAAGATCGTTGTGATAAATAACACGAATCGTGATGGAAATCCACCGTCCGGTGCGGAACACACAATTGATATGTTCATGAATATTGAATATATTATCATGAAAAATATCATACAGGAGGCTTGAGATGGCAAAGCTTCAAATCAAAGGCATCGAGGAAGACATCTATACCCGCATCAAGAAAGTGGCTGCTGCCGAGAAGATGGATGGAGAAAAAAAGCGCCTTTTAAAAGAAGCTTATGATAGAATTTTTTCAGACGAAGAAATTCTGAAAGAGCAAGGTGAAACTGCAAAATGGTTTAAAGATGCCGGCAGCGAAGGCGGCCAGGAATGGTAATCCGGCGGGGTGACATTGCATTAAATGACAGCAGGATAAACACCGTTATCATGCTTGTGATGATTCCCCCCTTGCTCAAAGGGGGGAATCATTTTCACAAAAAAAGTCCTATTTTCATAGAGCTTGAACAGGCGGAACGTCGGTATGTCGCCATCCCAATCATGTGGCAACGGAATAAGCCGTGGGATCCAGCGGCGATCCCGGCGAAAAGGCCCGTGCGCCGAGCTCCCGATCCAGCAACAGAATGCCGGTCTGATTGTCTCCGACCATCTTGATCTGTTCAAGTACCTTGCCCGATGTGGATTCTTCTTCCAATTGCTCGTTTGAAAACCATGAAAGAAGCGGCTCCGAGGTATAATCCTTCTCCTCGCGGGAAATGGCGGTCAGTTCGTTGATTTTGCCGGTGATGAACTGTTCGTGCTCATAGGTATCCTGCCAGACTTCCCGAACGGAAGTCCATTCGGTTTTAATTTGCTTCAGGTTCATCAGGACAACCTTGCCGCCTCGGTCGTGGATATGATCGAAAAACTTCATGGCATGAATCATTTCTTCATGAGCCTGGCACCGCATCCAGTGCGCCATGCCATCCAGGTTTCTGGCGTGGAAATAGGCTGCCATGGAAACATAGATATAATAAGACTCGAGCTCGTTTCTAATCTGCTCATTCATTGCCTTGTACAGCCGTTCGTTTATCATAAGTCGCCTCCTTTGGATTGGAAAGTTGGTTTACACATGGGAAATGTTCCCGGCGATTCACGTTCGTTTACGTATCCGTCGATATCGAAAATATAAGATTGCCATGAGAAAACACAACCTTGATGAACTCCTAAAAGTCAAAATCGGGATGGCAAATTCATAGAATTTCCCCGGTCCTTTCGGTGTGATATCCGCCGAGTTTTTCAACGCGCTCCTTGAACTCCGGCGTGCGAATGGTCGTCAGCAGGCGCTGGATGTTATCCGTGTGGAAGAAACGTTCGGGGATGATCAAATCGTACTGTTCGGTGACAACCGGTATAAAATCAAGATTCAGGGCCCTGGCAGCCGCAAAAATACCCAGGCCCATGTCCGCGGTCCCCCCCAGCACCGCCGCCGCAACGGACATATGGGTGAATTCATCGATGTCATAGCCGTTGATGTCCCCTGGATTCAGACCAAGCTGGTTCAGACGGTAATCCAGAAGAATGCGTGTTCCGGACCCGCTCTGCCGATTCACGAAACGAATGTCTTTTCGAACCAGATCCTCAACGCCTTTGATGCCTTTCGGATGTCCGCGGGACACCATGAATCCCTGGTCCCTGAAAACCAGTTGGACCCGTTTGACCGGAATATCCGGCAGGAATTTTCGGATATCGGAAACATTATAAGACCCGTCTTCCGTATTCAGAAGGTGAGATCCGGCCAGGTGGCAAACCCCTCTTTTGATGGCCATCAGTCCGCCCATGCTCCCCACATGGCTGGAGGAAAGGGTCAGGCCGGGGTGATGATAGCTGATCAGATCCGCCAGCACATCCAGGGTATTGTCGTGACTGCCGACAACGACGATGGTGTTTTTGATGGACGAAAGGGGCCGGAGCAACTCCGCCCGGACCGGTTCATTTTCCTTGATGCCTTCAACGTGATTGGGAATGCGGATGATGCCGTCGGCCTGAGTCAGGGTGGTGATGCATCCGGCGCCACGGGGGAGTGGAATGGCGACAATCCGCTCATCGACTTTTCCCAGCTTGACGCGGAGAAATTCTTCAATCCCAAGTTTTGACGGGATTTTCCGAATGGGTTCGACCAAAACCGTGGGGCGCTGAAGCTCGGGTTGCCCGATCATGGTGCTGATCAGGGGACCGACGAACTGCTCAAAGGCCACGATGGCCGATACCGGATATCCGGGCATGCCGAACACGGGTTTTTCATTGACGATGCCCATGATCAGGGGTTTACCCGGCATAACGGTAATGCCATGAACCAGTACCTCTCCGATATTCTGGATCACGGCCCGGATGTAGTCTTCGGAGCCGGCGGATGAGCCGCCCACGGTCAGGATAATATCGGCATCGCTCTGGCAGGCCAGCCGGATGATCCGCGTCATGGTTTCCGGATCATCCCGGATCATTTCATGCCGCTCGTACTGCCCGCCCCAGGCCTCGACGAGTTTTCCCAGAACCACGGAATTGGTTTCCAGGACCTGGCCGGGTTTCAGGGCTTCGATCGGTGTCGTGCGCCAGTCCACGAGCTCAGATCCGGTGGGAATGATCAGGACTTTTGGTTTTTTTCGGACGGAAACCGAGAAAATCCCTCCTGAAAGCAGGGCCCCGATGCTGTAAGGCGTGATCCGGTGATTCCGCGGAAACAAAAGCTCTGTGGCCACGATATCTTCGCCCATCTTGCGGACATGTTGCCAGGGGAAAACCGGGGCTTCGATCTGAATCAGGCCATCCCCAACGACCTGGACATGTTCGATCATGATGACGGCATTGGCGCTTTCCGGAAGTACATGCCCGGTATTGACGTAAAACGCGTCCTTGCCGACGCTAAGCTTTTTTGGCCTGGACTCGCTGGCCCCAAAACTGTCCTCGGCCTTAACCGCGATGCCGTCCATGGCAGCCGCATGAAAACAGGGGGAAGACAATTTGGCAAACACGGCCTCTGCCAGAACCCTTCCCACGGCATCCGGCACGGATAGGGTTTCGGAGATCGGAGGATCGGCAGGCCGAAAGGTTTTAAACAAAATCTTTCTAGCTTCTTCCAGGGTTTTCATCTTCAAATAGACATTTCGCTGATGATCCATTTCACTCCCTCCTTCACATCAATACAGCAGTTCGACTTCAACCGGTTCCCCTTGGTCCAGACCTTCGACATTCAGGCTGATTTCAATCAGGCCATCGGCTTTTACCATGGTGTTGATGAGGCCGGACTTCCCCAGTACGGGGTCTGCCACAAGCTTTCCATCAATTGTTTTCAGCTTTACCCGGACATAATCCACGCGTCCCTGGGCAGAGGAAAGGTTCCGGGAAAGATGGGCCGGAACCCTGATGTTTTGACTATCGGGCGCTTTGATGCCTGAAAGATGTTCGATAAAGGGTTTGACGATTTTCAAAAACACGACCATGGCTGAAACGACATGGCCGGGGAGTCCAAACAGCGCTTTTTTTTGGGACTCGGCCAGAATGGTGGGTTTTCCCGGACTGATCGAAATGCCATGAAACAGAATGCGGGTTTGCGGCAGTGCTGAAAGCGCTTCGATCGTGACATCGCGGACCCCCACGGAACTTCCGCCGGAAATCAGGACCATATCGGATGCTTTCAGGGCAAGGGAAAGGGTTTGATGCAGGCTGTCCCCATTGTCCGGAATAATGCCGTAAGAAACCGGAACCGCGCCGCAAGCCTTGACCATGCCGGCCAGTGTGTAAGTATTGATGTCCCGGATTTTTCCGGGAGCCGGATTTTCCGTAACCGGAACCACTTCATCGCCGGTGGATATGATTGCAACAACCGGTTTTCGATAAACCCGCGGGGCGTCTCTGCCAAATGCCGCCAGGAGCCCGATCTCCTGGGCCCTCAGCCTCCGGCCCCCAGCCAGAAGGGTTTCATCCTTTAAAAAATCTTCACCCGGCTCTATGACATGCTGCCCCGGGGCAGCGCTCCGATATACCTCGATAGTCGTTGCATCCATGGCTTCCGTATGCTCGATCATGACCACGCTGTCCGCGCCATCCGGCAGCATGCCGCCGGTGGAGATCCGGCAGGCCTCTCCGCCGCCGATGGAAAAATCCGGAATTTCTCCCATGAGCGCTGTTCCCTTGACCGTCAAAAAAGCAGGATTGTTCTCGGTTGCCCCGAAAGTCGAGCTTGCACGGACCGCGTAGCCATCCATGGTGGATCTTCTGAAATCCGGCAGGTTTTCCGTTGCCTGCACCGATTCCGCCAGAATCCTTTCAAAAGCATCCATAAGTGGAACAGGTTCGATTTCCATGACTGAAAAGACGGACCGGAACGCCAGTGCCTGTTCGATGGTTACGACATTGAAAAAATCTTTCATTCAAGAGCTCCCGGAAAAGCCATGGGCCGCTTTCCCCTGATATTATGGATTTGTATGATTTCAACTAGTAACAAGTCCGATTAACCCTGTCAACCCGCGAGATGACAGGGCGCGGGCTGATCCGACAGATCCGTTTCCTTCATGGGTTTATTGTCAATAGCATGTTTTGATCCGTTTCTTGCGATATCTGTATTATTCATTGATTCTTAAGTAAAATAATCTTATAAATTGGCGATAAGCGGCTGGAAACGGCCTGGCTGCTATTTTTTCCATGAGTAACCTGACGCAATGCTCGGACAATAATGAAATTGTGCTTCAAAAAAATAACCGGCCGCATGATCAAGCAGGCCGGACTGATCTGACTCCAAAAGGAAAGTATGGAAAAATCGAAAAAAGCGTCGGAAAATCGTTTGTCCGATTATATTAAAAAAAGCTTCAACCTGGCACTGAAGGCAGTAGTGTGGGGGGGGATATGCATTGGCCTGAATATCGGCCTTCTGTATTTCGTCCAACTGCTGTTGGGGTTTTATCTAAAAACTCCCATGGGACCTGATTTTATAGCTTCATATCCCGAGTTGATGAATACGATCTCGCAATTGACGGACATGGGTTTTGAACAGCTCTCCTTGTCCCTTACCCTGACGGCATTATTAACCTGTCTGGGGATACTCGCCATATGTAAACTTGTTTTTCTGGCGCGTTATATTTCCCCGATGGGAAGCATCGGACGTGTGATTGTCTGTGTGCTGCCGTTTTCCGCTGTTGTTGCCATGCTGATTCCTAAATCCGTTCCGACTGGCGGCTGGGAAATAGCCTACGCGCTGTCCGTCTTTCCAACCCTTCTGGTGTTTAATATCTGTTTTTCTATCGCCGATGAACTATTGCCCGAATGGGATGATTTGATGGCTTTCTTTCAAAAAAACGATAATACAGGAAAAAAAATTAATGTTCGGCGATAGCCATCACCCTTTGAGAATCTGCCTGCTGAGCTACCGCAGCAATCCGCATTGCGGAGGGCAGGGCGTCTATGTCAAAAACCTCAGCCGGGCGCTTCGGGATTTGGGACATAAGGTGGATGTGGTTTCAGGACCGCCGCTGCTTCAATTGGATTCGGACATTCCGGTGAACCATCTTCCCTGTCTGGATCTTTACAACCCGAATGATCTTTTCAGGGTCCCTTCCCTGAAAGAACTTTCAGATCCCGTTAATTTTGCGGAATGGATCGGCGTCTCCACCATGGGATTTCCAGAGCCTTTTACATTCGGCATCCGGGCCTTTCAGCACTTGCGGAACAAAACCCGCTGCTACGACATCGTTCATGACAATCAGAGCCTGTCGTATGGGATCTGGGCAATCGGCAGGCGAATGCCGACCATTGCAACCATTCATCACCCCATTACCATCGACCGAAAAATTGCCTTGCGCTCGGTAAGTTCCGTATGGAAAAAATTTAAATACCTGAGATGGTACTCGTTTATCGGCATGCAGAAGCGGGTTTCCAGAGCCCTTTCGCACGTTATTACGGTTTCGGCATGTGCCAGAAATGATATCTGCAGCGATTTCAATATGTCACCGGATAAATTCCGCATTGTCCCGAATGGTATCGATACGGACCTGTTTTACCCCATTCCGGAAATTCAGCGGGAAAAAAACCGAATCATCGTTACCAACAGTGCGGATACACCACTCAAAGGCTTATATTATTTGCTGCACGCCATGGCGGATCTTTCTAAAACCCGTAAGATCCGGCTGGTTGTCGTTGGATCTCCGAAGAAAAACGGTGGAATCGTCCGGCTGATTACCCGCCTGGGGATCGGCAGGCTGATCACGTTTACCGGCCGGATCAGCCACGAGGAATTCGTCCGGCAATATGCCAGGGCTTCCGCGGCGGTTGTGCCGTCGGTTTATGAAGGATTCGGGCTTCCTGTGGGTGAGGCCATGGCTTGCGGCGTGCCGGTCATCAGCACCACGGGCGGAGCCCTGCCCGAAGTTGTCGGGGATGCCGGAATCCTGGTTCCGCCGGAAAATTCAAATGCCTTGTCAAGGGCCATTTCGGATTTGCTCGATAATCCGGAGCTGTCCGCCCGTCTGGGGAAGGCGGGATACGAGCGGGTTCACCAGCATTTTACCTGGAGGCGGGCCGCGGAAAAAACGGTTGAGGCTTACCGGGAGGTCATCCGTGATCACCGTTGATTTTGGCAGGCTCTGTCTTCGGCCCGGAGATCGTGTCCTGGATATCGGATGCGGGACGGGCCGGCATACCGCTGCGGCGTATCAATGTCCGAACATTACCGTTTTCGGTGCTGATCTTAATCTCGATGACATTCGGCAGGCCAGGGATCGGATGCTTTTTCATGACCATTGCGGGGAACATGGCGGCGGAAGCTGGCTGCTTTCCGTTTCGGACATTCATTGCCTTCCGTTTGAAGACGCCAGTTTCGATCTGGTGATCTGCTCCGAGGTTCTGGAACATATTTTCGATGATAAAACAGCCGCTTCGGAGCTCATTCGGGTTCTTAAGCCCGGCAGCCCCCTGGCGGTCAGTGTTCCCCGCTATTTCCCCGAGCGGATTTGCTGGGCACTTTCAGATGCCTATCATCAGAGCGCAGGCGGTCATATCCGTATTTATCGTAAACAGCAACTGGTTCGTCTTCTGGAAGCGCAAGGGGCGCTCTACCGATCGAGTCATTTCGCCCACAGCATTCATTCCCCATACTGGTGGCTGAAATGCCTGGTCGGATTGGAGAGAACGGATGCGGTTATCGTGAACGGGTATCACCGGTTTCTGACATGGGATATCCTCAAAAAGCCCCGAATCACCCGTTTTCTGGACGTGCTGTTCAATCCCTTGTTTGGAAAAAGCCTGGTCATCTACTGCGAAAAACGCGGATAAGAATATATGGCGAAGTCTTGCTTCCGGCGGGTTCGGGATAAGGGATGCCGTCAATTCGTCTTAAAATCCTTGCAGGCCAGGCAGGCATTGAACGGCTTCATTGATTTTTCCCGTCCGGTACACGTTGATAAATGTGTCCACGACATCCGGGTCAAAAAAACTGCCCTTCCCGCGTTGTATGATTTCCAGAATCTGGTTTGCATCCATTTTGTTTCGATAGGTACGATCCGAAGCCAGCGCATCATATACATCGGCAACGGAGAGAATACGGGCCAGAAACGGAATATCGGTTCCCTTTAATCCATCCGGGTATCCGGCACCGTCGAAGCGTTCATGATGGCACCGGATAATCTGCTGCTCTCTTTCCCAGAGTCCCAACTGCCCCACAATATTGGCGCCGATAATGGAGTGGGTTTTAATGATATTGAATTCTTCATCCGTCAGTTTCCCGGGTTTGAGCAGAATTTCATCGCGAATGCCGATTTTACCGATATCATGAAGGAGCCCCGCGGTGTTCAGGATATCCAGTTCTTCAGCCGAACATCCCATCTCATGCGCCAGGACCTTTGCAACGGCTGTTACCCGGTTCGAGTGCTGTTCGGTATAGGAATCCTTTGCGCCAATGGCTTTAACAAATGCGTAAATCGTTGAAAATAGATTTTGATAAATATTTTCATATAAGGCCAGATTTTCGATGGCATAGGCAGCGTGCTGGGTCATAAAGGAAAGATAGTACAGATTTTTTTCAGTGAATCGATTGTGTCCCTTGAGATTGATCGTGGATAGAATTCCAAAGATTTTTTTTCGGATGGTCAAGGGTGCGATCATTACCGATTCAATTGTGCCGGAGAACCCGTGAATCGGGTTGCTTTCGGAGACCAGAAGCGGTGAGGGGTCGCCGGCGACATCCATGATCATGGAATTGGGAATCCTGCTGGAAATATTTACCAGGTCAACCGGAGACAGGACGGCGTCGGCTGAATCGGCACTTGCGGCAGCCACGGCAAAGGGAATGGTAATCGCTTCGTTGATGATATAAAACACGGATTCGTTTGCATGCGTAATTTCATTGGCCATCTGAACCAGGCGGCTGAACACTTCCGCGCTGCTGGCCGCGGCGGAAAAGTCATTCATGATGTGATTCAGGGTTTGAAGATCTTCGATTTTCTGGAGCAGTTCCAGATTCAGGGATTCAATTCTGGCTTTACTTTCGATCTCCTTTTTGAGAAGAAGATTTTCCACGTAGAGATGCTGCTGATTCAAAACGCGTTTCAGGCACAGTTCGAGCTGATTCAGGTTGATGGGCTTGATTAAAAAATCCACCACGCCGTTTTTCAAGGTTCGGATGGTGTTTTCCAGAGAAGGAAACCCGGTCATGATGACCACGGGAATGGTGTTATCGCGTTTGTTGATGTTTTCAGCAAGTTCAAGGCCATCCATCACCGGCATATTGATATCGGTAAAACAGCAGTCGATCTGCTCTTTCTCGAGGACAGACAAGGCTTCGGCGCCATTTCTTGCCGTGAAAACCTGATACCCCTTGATCAAGAAATACTCGCTGGCAACATCCAGGATGCTTTCTTCATCATCGACAAACAATATCTTTTCTTTATGAACGGTTGCCACAGCGGCTCCTATCGGGGAAAAAGAAGACATAACGATCTTGCGTAATTTTAATTCTTAGATTAACAATAAAAAATATTCAACATCTTTTCCGCGAAGATGCAAGATAATGGAAGCGTTTTTTTGTTAAAAGGGATATTCGATGGCATGGCCGGAAGGCGGCTCAATCAATAATTAATGATTGGTACCTGGGGGAGATGATGATACAAACCAATGTACAATGGATTTCCGGAAAAAATTTTATCGGCGTGGATTCAACCCGCCACTCGGTGGTACTTTCCGCCGAGGATCAGGGAATCGGCGTAAAACCTTCTGAAATGCTGCTGGTTGCGCTTTCATCCTGTACGGCCGTGGATGTGGTGGGGATTCTGGAAAAAAAGCGAAAACCTCTGTCCTTTCTTGAAATTATCGCAACCGGTGAAAGAGATCCCGAACCGCCCTGGCCCTACCGTAAGATAAACCTGCATTATCGGGTGAAGGGGGAGACGTTGACCGAAAGCGCCGTGGAGCAGGCCATCCGGCTTTCACAGGAAAAATACTGTTCCGTTGCGGCAACGGTGCGCGGGGTTGCCCAGATCACGACTTCGTTCGAAATCCTGCCGGTTGAGGCGTGAAGAAAGGAATCAGGTGTCATGAAGATAAAAATCATTACGACCGGCGGAACGATCGATAAAATCTATTTTGATCAGAAAAGCGAATTTCAGATCGGGGATCCGCAGATTGCCGAGGTGATGAAAGGTGCCAACGTTACGCTGGATTATGAGATTTCCTCTTTACTTAGAAAAGACAGCCTGGATTTGACCGATGAAGACCGCGGGCTGATTCATGATACGGTTCGTGCGGACAGCAGCCGTCTTTTTGTCATTACCCATGGAACGGATACGATGATCCAAACGGCTCGGGCACTTCAGGATATTTCGGGGAAGGTGATCGTGCTGACAGGCGCCATGCAGCCGGCGCGGTTCCGGATGACCGATGCGGTGTTTAATATTGCCTGTGCCGTCACGGCCGTTCAGTTGCTTCCGGATGGCGTGTATATTGCCATGAATGGCAGGATTTTTCAGCCGGACAAGGCCATAAAGAATGTGGCAATGAATCGGTTTGAAGAGCTGCCCGAAACCATGTGAATATCCGGCATCATGGCCGGATATTTTATAGCGGCTCTGCTTTTTTTGATTTGTTCGGCTCTTATGCTCTAACCGATTTGTTTCGAAGCGATGATCTGGCGAAGAATTTCGTCCAAGGTGGTTTTGGGGTCATAGCCGATCAGTTTATGTATTTTTTCAATTCCCGGAACCCTTCGCTGCATATCCTCGAAATCTTTTCCAAAAGCCTTTTCATAGGGAATATATTCAATCCGGGAACCGGATGCGGTCAGTTCGATGATCTTTTCAGCCAGGCTGCGAATGGAGATTTCTTCGATTCCGCCGATATTCAATACCTGGCCCGCGGCGTCATCGGTCTCCATTAGTGCCATAAACGCCTGAACCACGTCTTTCACGTAAGTAAATGTCCGGGTCTGGGACCCGTCTCCGTAGATGGTCAGCGGTTTGCCGCTCAAGGCCTGGTCCACGAACCGGGGAATGACCATGCCGTAGGCGCCGGTCTGCCGGGGGCCGACCGTATTGAACAGCCTGGCTACAATGGTTTTCAGGCCATGGGTGCGATAGTAGGCCAGGGCCGTAAATTCATCCATCAGCTTGGAGGCCGCATAACTCCACCTGAATTTGCTGGACGGCCCGTAGATGATGTTATCGGTTTCAACCAGCGGGGCGTGAAGGTGCTTGCCGTAAACCTCCGAGGTGGAGGCGATCAAGACTTTTTTCTTGAATTTGTTGCACAGCTCAAGGACTTTTTCGGTTCCCTGGATATTGGTGCGAATGGATTCCAGGGGTTTTTCCAGAATCGTGAGAACGCCGACCGCGGCTGCCAGGTGAAAAACGACATCGCAGATTCCGGTCAGCTCCAGCAGACTCTCATGATTCAAAATCGTGTCCACCGTAACGAAGATCCGGTTTTGAAAGCGGGGGTCGCTTGTCATCGGCTGAAGATTGTCCAGGGAGCCGGTTGAAAGATCGTCAATAATATAAACGTCATCGCCTTTTTCAAGGTAGGCTTCGGCCAGATGAGAGCCGATAAACCCGGCGCCTCCGGTAATCAGTATTTTCATGGAATTATCCTGTAAATGATTTGAACATGGATGATATCAACAGGTAAATTGGCCGTCTTCATAGATGGTTATTTGTCCGCCGGTTGTTAAATGCGCCGAAACTCTTTTCTGCTCGGTGTTGACCAGATCCCAGTGCAGGGCGGAATCGTTGAACCCCAGCTTCTTCTTCAGCATTTCCGTCAATTCGGCGGAATTTCCGCTGTAGGTATCGGTATAAGAAGATCCCAGGGCCACGTGGCAATTGCCGTTCGGCCCGCCGAAATTCTCGTCAAAAAGGGTATTGGCCATGAAGCGGTCGATTTTTGAAAAACGCCTGTCGGTCAATGAAAACTCTCCCAACCGGCTTGCTCCCTTGTCCATGGCAAGCTGGTTTTTTACAAAGGATTCTCCTTTCTGAGCATCGACCTTTATGGCAACGCCGTCTTTGAATTCCAGCCGGACGTTTTCCACATAATTGCCGTTTCGGTAGGAGGGCTGGTTGGCAAAATACACGCCCTGGGTTCCCCGCCAGTCCGGAGAGATAAAGAGCTCGAAACTGGGGATGTTGTGTCCGGTGATGCCGATCCATCTTCGCTGGTCACCCGGAGTGATCTTTAGATCGACATGGGTGGATTCAACGTGGAAGTACTGAACATCCATGCGGTTCAGCCATGTTTTGATGGTGCGGGATTTTTCATAAATGGTCTGCCATTCGGAAACCGGCGAAGCCTGATCCAGAAAACAGGCATTAACGATCTGCCGGGTATATTCGTCGATGGAAAGATCGGCATGCCTGGCCAGTTCGATCGTGGGGAGCATGCACAGGGTCCAGCCGAAATCTCCCATTTCTTCGCGTTTGTTCATAATATCGCGGATAAACTTTCGGGCAACCGCGGCCCTGCCAATTTTTTTAGGGTCGGCATCGCTCAGGTGGGTAATGGATTCCGGGGCATGCAGATAGATGCTGCCGCTCAGGTTCTCGTAGAATTCACGTTCTCCGGGAGGCTGAAAAATCAATTGCCTGGAATTGGAAAGCTGGTAAAATGATTTTTCCATGCGGGGTGTCAGTGTGCACCGTTGTACGGGATTCAGCCCCATTTCCAGAAGCCTGTCATAAAGGATTTCCGCAAGCTTTAAAGCGGGTGAATCGTAACGGATCAGCACCATATCCTGCTTGCGGAAGGGTTTGGTCCGGGCGGTTTTCAGACCCCAGATCAGCGTGTCGGCGTATCGGTTCAGATGAATATCTGTCAGCATTTGGTATCCATTATTTAAAAGAAGGCGGCCAGGGGTCAGAGGCCGGAGATCATGGATCAGAGATCCGGCTCCTGTTTTTCAAGGGTGGTCCTCTTTCAGAAAAAGGCGGTGATATTCCGAATCGGAAAGATGAGCTTTCAGCAGGCGGTTGATGAGCCCAAAAATCTCTTCCAGATCCGCATCGGTCAGGGAAGGGATCAGTCGTTTCATGAGCGCATCGTCTGAAAATTTTTGAAGGTAGTAAATAACCGTATTTTCGTCCGTTTTCCTGTCCAGCCCAAAGCCGACAAGCTCCGAGTATGTTTCAACAAAATCATGTGAATGCTGTTTCATAACCATCCTTTACCCCGTTGTCAGAAAAAAGTAGTGAGTTACTTTAATGGAAAAAACCATGAAGGTCAACATATGTAACATGTTGAGTGCTGATCTTTGGCATGCTCTCAATTTAAACCTTAATATTTTTTCCCGGTTGTTTTTTTAGAAAAAGATATTAATATGTACAAGTAAGATGTACATAACTTGCAGGGAGGTCCTCAATGTCTGGATACAATCTGTCAGAGGCACGGAAAATACTTCCCCACCTTATCGATGAATTGCTGGCGGGAAGAGATCCGGTTATCATTGAACGTCGCGGAAAGCCGGTGGCTGTGCTGACCCGCTATCAGGAACAGAACGAGCAGATCGGTTCCCATCCGCTACGCGGCGTCTCGTTGGTGGTTGCGGAGGATTTTGATACGCCGTTTGATGCTCAGTGGGAGGCCATCGCCGATGGTTGTGATTGATACCCATGTCTGGCTTTGGTGGTCGCATGACCCGTCGCGGCTCTCCCCGCTTGCACGCACAAGCCTTTTTAGCGAAGAGAAGCAAGGGATAATTCTCGTCTCGGCCATTTCCGTTTGGGAAATCGCCGTCAAACTCCAGCTCGGGAAACTGGCCCTCCCCATGAACATTCATGCATGGTACGAAAAGGCGGCCGGCTATCCAGGCATCCGCATCGAACCGGTAACTCCGCGGGACGGCATCGAAAGCACACTATTGCCGGGCGATTTCCATAAAGATCCGGCCGACCGCCTTATAATCGCCCTTGCCCGACGCCACGGCGCGCCACTGGTCACCCGGGATCAGGCAATTATTGATTATCCCCATGTTGAGACCATCTGGTAGAGAAGGCTTTCGCAAGAGAAAGAAACAAAAGCAATTGATGAAACCCATATCCTGGAACTCATAATAAACGAGAAAGGAGATAACCAAACATGGAAACTTCAATTGGAACTCAATTGGCTCAAGGCATTCGTCAGAAGATGGAAGACCTGAAGAAAGTATGCGAAGGGCTTGATGAGAGCACAGCCTCTCGTGCTCCTGCTGGTCGATGGTCTCCCAAAGAAATCCTTTCCCATCTTTGTGGGCCTGAAGGATCTGGTCACCTGCCCATCCTTCAGGCTTTTTCCGGCGGGGACATCCACACGATAAGCATCGATCCCGGGAATCCATTTTTCTCCGAGAAGCGTGCCCGGATGACCTTTGCTCAACTTCTCTCGGAGGTCGAAAGGGAGTACGACGGCATATCCAAGTTTGCGGAGGGCTTATCCGGTGAGCAGCTTGGCTGGAAGGCGCATATTCCCGAGATCAAAGACTCGCCGTTAGGAGAATATCCGACACTGGAAGGCATGATCAACGGGTTGGGGGAGTATCATGTTCAATTTCACATTGACCACCTGCGCGAGATTATACAGGCCCTTTCAGGCTGACATAAAACGTCCATTTGTGGCGTTGCTCTCCAACTCCGTTATGCGCAAATACATATATGAAGGAGAATCCGTCTTTGCAAGAAATGAGTGATCTTCAGGAAAAACTCGATCAGTCCGAGGCCAAGAACCGGCTCAATAACTGGGTGGCCATAAGCGTGGCTATCATTGCGGTTTTCATGGCCATTACCAAGGTGAAGGACGACAATATCGTTCAGACCATGCTCCAGGCCAAGTCAGACGCGGTTGACAGTTGGAACGAATACCAGTCGAAAAAGATCAAGCACCATATGGCCGAGCTGGGGTTGAACCAGGTGCGGGCTCTGCAGGTGCTGGTGCAGGGGAAGGAAAGCGAGGAACTGGCATCCCAGCAGAAACAGTACCAGGATGCCATTGCGCGCTACCAGACGGAGGAAGATGCTCTGAGCAAAAAGGCCAGGGGGTTTGAAAAGCAGTACGACGACCTGAACTTCCGGGATGATCAGTTCGATTTGTCTGACGCCACCCTCTCCATTTCGCTGGCCATGCTGGCGATTACGTCCCTCACCGGGAAGCGCAAACTTCTTGCTTTGGCCTGGCTCTTTGCCGGTTTCGGGTTTCTCATGGGACTTGCAGGATTGATGGGGCTTTCACTGCATCCAACCGCCTTGGTTAAGCTGCTGTCGTAACCTGAGTGGGTGTTCGACTGCCGTTTGACGTAACGGCATGGGGTGGGTCCCGTTGTCCTGGCACGCTTTACCATGCTGATTGTACACTTCTCATCTTTATCAAAAAGGACCAACCTCATGAAAATCGATCTTTCAGGCAAGACTGCCATTGTCACGGGCTCCACGGCAGGTATCGGCTACGCCATTGCGAAAGGGTTATCACAGGCTGGTGCCGATGTGGTGGTGAACGGCCGCACGGTCGCCGCTGTTGAACGTGCCATTGCCGGGCTGACCTCGGAAGTTCCGCAAGCGAACATCCTCGGCGTTGCGGCCGATGTCGGTTCCGCGGATGGCTGCGAGGCGCTGGTGGCTGCCCGGCCATTTGCGGACATCCTGGTAAACAACGTCGGCATCTACGGGCTGCAGGACTTCTTCGAGACTCCGGATTCTGAATGGACACGCTTCTTCGAGGTGAATGTTATGTCGGGTGTGCGGCTGTCCCGTGCCTATCTGCCTGGCATGATGCAACGTCATTGGGGCCGCGTACTGTTTCTGTCCTCGGAGTCAGGGCTGAACATCCCCGTCGACATGATCCACTACGGCTTCACGAAGACCGCAGTGCTTTCAATCTCACGGGGCCTGGCCAAGCGCTGCGCAGGAACGGGCGTTACCGTCAATGCCATCTTGCCCGGTCCGACCCTGTCGGATGGCGTCAAGGCTCTGCTGAAGGAAGAACAGAAGGCATCGGGCCTCTCCATGGAAGAGACGGCGGCCGCCTTTGTGATGAAGCATCGCCCCAGCTCGATCATCCGGCGCGCGGCAACCGTTGAAGAAGTGGCCAATATGGTCGTATATGCCGCTTCGCCGCAGGCGTCGGCCACCACGGGAGCTGCGCTCCGGGTGGATGGCGGCGTGGTCGATACGATCGCTTGATGCCTGCATACCCTTGCAAAATAATTTGAGGAGAGCCACGGGAGGTGAACAGGATGAACACCACCAATAGAAGTGCCATCGATAGAGCGCCAGGCCACCTGCGGGGGCTTTCATCATTATGCAAAATTAGCGGATCGTCGAATTACTCGAACAGATTACCAAAAAGTAGTGACAATACATGGACGTCACTGTCAGGTAGCCCATGTTCATACTGAAAAAATTGATCACCCCCTTCATCATCCCGCCCGGTTCCTTTGTCATCATCTTCTTGTTTAGCGGTGTCTGGTTGTGGCGGCGCAATCTGCGGCGGTGCGCCTCGATTAACATCGTCATGGCGCTGCTGCTCTGGATGGTTTCGATAAGCCCGGTTTCTAAGGCGCTGATTGGCGGACTTGAATCCGGTCTGACGATACCATCCCATTTTCAGGGGGATGTAGTTATTCTTCTGGGGGGCGGTATTCATGAAGGGGTGCCGGATCTGTCCGGCAGCGGTGCTCCCGGCGAGGATATGTTGGCCCGACTGGTGACGGCTGCGCGTCTTTACCACCGGCTACATATCCCGATAATCGTATCCGGTGGGAGCGTATATGCAGACAGAGCTTCCGAGGCTCCGGTGGTCCGACGTTTTCTCGTCGATCTCGGAGTCGATGAGGGTCAGGTGATTCTTGAGTCGCAAAGCCGCGATACGCAGGAGAACGCGCTCAATTGCAGTGAGATAGTCAGGCAGCGAGGTTTCCGGTTCCCTCTTCTGGTAACATCCGCCTATCATATGCGTCGCTCAATCCAGGCGTTCAAGAAAGTGGGGGTGCCGGTAACCCCTCTTCCGGCTCAGTTTATGACGGGTAAGGCTCTCCCTTTCCTCTGGGCTGACTATCTCCCGAGAGCGGATGCCTTTTTGCATTCGGCTACGGCCATGAAGGAGTATTTCGGTCTTCTGTTCTATTGGGTTGAACGGTAGGCATGGCTTCGGGGTCTGATCAAGTGTCACGGGCTCCACGGCAGGCATCGGCCACCAAAGGAGTGCGCTACGGGTGGATGGCGGCGTGGTCGATACGCGATAGCTTGAAGCCGTGCATTCCAAAGTAAAATAATTTTCTGGGATATCCACTTGACTAAGCTAATTAGCTTTCAACTATCTGATAATATATGATATTATGTAATTTTTGCTTGATCCTCATCAATTAAGTCATAATCCTTTAGTTACAGCGGGTTAGCCTAATTTCGGCTTAGTCAAGT
>JACRBZ010000048.1 GCA_016219185.1 Deltaproteobacteria bacterium | reverse complement strand
TTATTCCAGAATTTCGCTGACAACGCCCGCGCCCACGGTTCGGCCGCCTTCACGAATCGCAAACCGAAGCTCTTTTTCCATGGCAATCGGTGTGATCAACTCTGCCGTTATCGCCACATTGTCTCCGGGCATCACCATCTCGATGCCCTCCGGCAGCGTCAGTATTCCCGTCACATCCGTTGTTCGAAAATAAAACTGCGGCCGGTATCCATTGAAAAACGGCGTGTGCCTGCCGCCTTCTTCCTTGCTCAGAATATACACCTCGGCCTTGAACTTGGTGTGCGGCGTAATCGTTCCCGGATGCGCAACGACCTGCCCCCGCTCCACTTCTTCACGCTTGGTGCCCCGCAGCAGAACACCGATGTTGTCTCCTGCCCGGCCCTCATCCAGAAGCTTTCTGAACATCTCAACACCCGTGCACACGGTCTTTTGCGTCGGTCGAATCCCCACGATCTCCACGGCCTCGCCAACTTTCACGATGCCACGGTCCACGCGACCCGTAACCACGGTCCCGCGACCCGATATGCTGAACACGTCCTCCACCGGCATCAAAAACGGTTTGTCGATGTCCCGCTTGGGGTCCGGAATATAGGAGTCTATGGCCGCCATCAATTCAAAAATACACTTGGCTTCTTCGCTGTCCGGATTGTCGCTCTCAAGTGCCTTTAATGCACTCCCCCGAATGATCGGCGTATCATCGCCCGGAAAATCATACTTGCTCAAAAGCTCGCGAAGCTCCAACTCCACCAGCTCGATCAATTCCGGGTCATCCACCATATCACATTTATTTAAAAAAACCACCATGGTCGGCACCCCGACCTGACGGGCCAGCAAAATGTGCTCTCGGGTCTGCGGCATGGGACCATCGTCCGCGGCAACCACCAGGATGGCACCATCCATCTGTGCCGCACCCGTGATCATGTTCTTGATATAGTCCGCATGCCCGGGACAGTCCACATGCGCGTAATGGCGATTCTTGGTCTCGTATTCCACGTGCGCGGTCGCTATCGTGATTCCGCGCTCTTTTTCCTCGGGCGCCTTGTCAATTTGGTCAAACGGAACATATTTGGCCATTCCCTTCAAACCGTTATGCTTGGTTATCGCCGCTGTCAGCGTCGTCTTCCCGTGATCAATATGTCCTATCGTTCCCACATTCACATGCGGTTTCGACCGATCAAACTTTTCCTTCGCCATTTCACTGTCCTCCTTTTTTTACGGTCAATCCGTTTCTTTCGAGCTGCCAGCGTACACTTTGTTATCGCATTTGAACAGGGCGGGTAAAATTCCGATCCCTGAAAAATTCACGTATCTTTTATGACTGTTACCGCTCTTGCAATGTTTTTCGGTGTGGTTAAGATCCAGAAGGCGGCTGCCCTGGGTCGCGAACTACCACCGATAATGTGCAAAAGCTTTATTGGCTTCAGCCATTTTATGGGTATCTTCTTTTTTCTTTGCAGAAGACCCTCTGTTGTTTGCGGCATCCATTATTTCCGCCGCCAGTTTTTCTGCCATGCTTTTCTCGGATCGTTTCCTTGCAAAGCCGATCAGCCATCGAATCCCCAAAGCTGTCCGTCGTGATTGCCGGATCTCCGTGGGCACCTGATAAGTTGACCCGCCCACGCGCCTGGACTTCACCTCAATGATGGGCCTGACATTATCAACCGCCTGTTCGAATGTCTTCAGCGGTGCTTCGCTCGTCTTTTTTTCAATGATACCGAAAGCATTGTAGAGAATTGATTCTGCGATACTCTTCTTCCCATCCCGCATGATTGATTTGATAAATTTGGCCACCAACTTACTGTCATATTTTGCATCAGCGATGATGGCTCTTTCAGCGATTTCTCTTCGTCTGGGCATATCCTACACCATTTTTCTCTAAAAAGTTACTTGTTAACCCTTAAGCGATCGACATCTTAATTTATTTGGGTTTCTTGGCGCCATATTTTGAGCGACCCTGCTTCCGATCATCCACACCTAACGTATCCAGTGTCCCTCTGATGATATGATATCGCACACCGGGAAGATCCTTCACGCGTCCCCCGCGAACCAGCACAACCGAGTGTTCCTGAAGGTTATGTCCGATACCCGGAATGTACGCAGTGATTTCAATTCCGGTTGTCAGCCTTACCCTGGCGACTTTTCTGAGCGCGGAGTTCGGTTTTTTTGGCGTTGAAGTGTACACACGGGTACAAACCCCTCTTTTCTGAGGCGCTCCTTTCAGTGCTGGCGTATTGGTCTTCTTGTTGACCCGATCTCTTCCCTTTCTTACCAACTGGTTAATTGTAGGCATTTTTTCCCCTTCGATCGCTTCAATTGGAACAAAATTAGAACTTGCATAAAGTAAAATTAGTTCTTTTATATAGATCCGTATAATTTGTCAAGTCTTTTGTCTCTTTACCGGTCAGGATGCATCGATTCTGATATCACGATAGGCTGGAAATCCTGTTCCTGCGGGAATGGTTCTTCCCATGATCACATTTTCTTTCAAACCGCGAAGGCTGTCCACCGCGCCTGCAATGCTGGCATCCGTCAGAACCTTGGTGGTTTCCTGAAATGATGCTGCTGAAATAAAACTTTCGGTGCTCAGCGATGCTTTGGTGATGCCAAGGATCAGCGGTTCCGCCTTTGCCGGAACCCCATGTCTGGCAACAATTTTGCCGGTACTGTCCTCTTCTTCGAAAATTCTGTCGACGATGGCTGAGTTGACTTCCTGAAACCGGAGTTTGTCGATCTGCTCGTCCTGAATAAAATCAGTGTCTCCGACCCGTGTAATCTTCACCCTGCGCATCATCTGCCGAACAATGACCTCGATATGCTTATCGTTGATGCGCACGCCCTGGAGCCTGTAAACCTCCTGGACTTCATTTACCAGATATCGCGCGAGTTCAATTTCACCCTTGATATTCAAAATATCCTGGGGAATTTTAGACCCGCCGATGAGCGGTTCCCCGGCCCGGATATAATCTCCTTCAATCACATTGATGTGTTTTCCGCGGGGAATCAGATACTCTTTCTTCTCGCCGACATCGACCGGCGTAATGGTCACCTTCTGTTTGCCCTTCTTGCTGCTCTTTGCAATCGCGACATAGCCGTCGATTTCACTCAGGACTGCAATGTCCTTCGGTTTTCGGACCTCAAACAGTTCGGCCACCCGCGGAAGACCGCCGGTGATGTCCTTTGTCTTGGTTGTGGCCCGTGGCAGCTTGGCCACCACATCGCCAGCCTTGACATCGTCCCCTTCTTCAACCAGCAGGATGGCGTCCACGGGCAGCATATACCGGGCCCATCCGCTGGACCTTGGCAGTTTTGCGGTTTTTCCATCGTCGTCCTTGATTGAAATCCTGGGCCGTTCATCGATATTTTTAGACTCGACAATGGTTCGGCTTGATTTCAGGGTAACCGGATCCACTTTTTCCTGCATGGTTTTGTTCAGTGTAATATCACCGAATTTCACCGTTCCCCTGACTTCCGAAATTATCGGGGTTGTAAAGGGATCCCAGGTTGCCAGAAGATCGCCGACCTTTACTTTCTGGTCTTCTTTCACATGCACGTGGGCACCGAAGATCACGGAAAACTGTTCCAATTTTCGCCCGGTTTCACCGATGATGGCAAATTCCCCACCTTTGCGGTTCATGACGATTTCGTGTTCTTCAGAATTGCTCTCAACGACCAGATCCTGGAATTTTACCGTGCCGTCGACCCGCGCCCGGATATCCGCCTGTTCCACGCGACGGCTCGCCGTCCCACCGATATGGAAGGTGCGCATCGTCAACTGGGTTCCCGGCTCCCCGATGGACTGGGCTGCCAGAATGCCGACAGCCTGTCCGATTTCGACGGTGCGGCCATGCGCCAGGTCGCGACCATAGCATTTGGCACAAACACCATGATCCGATTTGCAGGTCAGAACGCTTCGAATCCGAACTTTTTTCAGGCCAGCGTCTTCAATGATCTTTACCGCAACTTCATCCAGTTCGGTTCCCGTTGTAATCAGGACTTCATCGGTATAGGGGTCTAAAATGTCTTCACAGGCCACGCGCCCTAGAATACGGTCCCCAAGGCGCTGAATCACTTCACCGCCTTCTGTCAAGGGCTCGACATCAACCCCCATCAGCGTCCCGCAGTCATCGTCGCTGACCACGCAATCCTGAGCCACATCCGCCAGCCTCCGGGTCAGATAGCCGGAGTTGGCCGTTTTCAATGCCGTATCGGCAAGTCCTTTTCGAGCGCCATGCGTCGAGATGAAGTACTGAAGAACCGAGAGCCCCTCACGAAAATTTGCCGTGATCGGCGTTTCAATGATTTCTCCGGAAGGCTTGGCCATCAGTCCGCGCATGCCCGCAAGCTGACGCATCTGATCCTTGCTGCCCCTGGCACCCGAATCGGCCATCATGTAGATGGGATTCATGCTTTCCTGGAAAACGGATTTGCCGTCTTTATCGACTTTTTCCATTTTCATGGCTTCCATCATTTCGTTGGCCACATCATCCGTGGCCTTGGCCCAGATATCAACGACCTTGTTATACTTTTCACCCGGTGTAATCAGCCCTTCCGTGTATTGTTTTTCGATCTCCTTGACCCGTTCTTCGGCAACTTTCAATATTTTTGCTTTTGCATCCGGAATGATCATGGCATCGATGGAAATGGAAAGACCGGCCTCTGTCGAATACCGATAGCCGATGTCTTTAATCCGGTCTGCCAGAATGACGGTGGACTTCGGCCCCAGGTTCCGGTAGGCATAGTCTACCAGATCGCGAAGCGTCTTTTTATCCATCACGTTGTTAATCACATCAAAGGGAATCTCCGGCATGCGGTCAATGACTTCGAAAATATGGTATGCGTCGTCAAAGCTCATAATTTCACTGGTATCACCGGGATTCATCAAAAACAGCGCGTCAACCTCTTCTTCAGTTGCCGGAAATACCCGCTTGAACTCCTCGCTTCTGAGCCTGCCGATCAGTCCCTTGCGGGCTTTGTCCGGATGCTGGGAATACTTTTGAACCAAGGCAACAAATGATGCGCCACCACTGAGTTCTTCCTTTACCTGCAAGGCTTCATCCCAGGTTTCCGTCATGATGCGGCGCAGTACCATCACCGTATCCTTGGGCATGATTTCCCAAAGCAGCATTCTGCCAACGGTAGACTTCATGCGTTTTCCATGAATACGCACCGTTATCCCGGCATGAAGGGCCGCGACTCCGGCGTCATAAGCCGAGCGAACTTCTTCGGGTCCCGAAAACAACATGCCTTCGCCCTTGGCTCCCGCCACCTCACGGGTCATATAGTAAATACCCAAAACGATGTCCTGGCTGGGAACAATAATGGGGCTGCCGTTTGCCGGAGAAAGAATGTTGTTACTGGAGAGCATGAGTATGCGGGCTTCAATCTGAGACTCGACCGAAAGGGGGATGTGTACCGCCATCTGATCACCGTCAAAGTCGGCATTGAACGCCGTACACACGAGCGGATGCAGTTGAATCGCTTTTCCCTCGATCAATGTCGGCTCAAAAGCCTGAATACCCAGCCGGTGGAGTGTGGGCGCGCGGTTTAGCATCACCGGGTATTCACGCACCACTTCATCAAGGGTATCCCAAACCTGCGGATCTTCACTTTCAACCATTTTTTTGGCGCTTTTAACCGTTTGCACCAGCCCCTTTTGTTCAAGCCGGTAATAGACAAAGGGTTTAAAAAGCTCCAGGGCCATTTTTTTGGGAAGCCCGCACTGGTGCAGCCGAAGATTCGGACCCACGGTAATAACCGTTCTGCCGGAATAATCCACGCGTTTTCCCAGCAGATTCTGGCGAAACCGGCCCTGCTTTCCCTTCAGCGTGTCACTGAGCGATTTCAGCGGACGTTTATTGGTTCCGGTTATGACCCTTCCATGCCGGCCATTGTCAAATAAAACATCCACGGCCTCCTGCAGCATGCGTTTTTCATTTCGGATGATGATATCCGGAGCACGCAGTTCGATCAGGCGCTTCAACCGGTTGTTCCGATTGATGACCCGACGGTATAGATCGTTGAGATCGGAAGTGGCAAAACGGCCGCCTTCGAGTGGGACCAGAGGCCGCAAATCCGGCGGCAATACCGGAATGACATCCATGATCATCCAGGTCGGATCGATTCCGGATCGCCTGAATGCATCCACGATTTTCAGCCGTTTGGCCATTTTTTGGCGTTTGGCGGATGAATTGCTGGTGCGGATTTCAACCCGAAGCTCCTGATAAATCGCCTGAAGGTCAATATCATCCAGCAGCGTTTTTATGGCTTCGGCACCGATACCGGCTTCAAATTTGGGGCCAAATGCTTCCAGGGCATCACGGTATTTATCATCCGAAAGAAGCTGGCCGCGTACCAGAGTCGTTTCTTTCGGATCAATGACGATGTAACTATCGAAATACAGAACCTTTTCAAGATTTTTAAGCGTCAGATCCAGCAGGTTACCGATTTTACTGGGAAGACTTTTGAGAAACCAGATATGCGCCACGGGGCAGGCAAGTTCAATATGCGCCATTCGCTCCCGGCGGACCTTGGACTGGATGACCTCCACACCGCATTTTTCACAGATGACACCCCGGTGCTTCATCCGTTTGTATTTACCGCAGTTACATTCATAGTCTTTTGTCGGGCCAAATATTTTTGCGCAGAACAACCCATCGCGTTCCGGTTTAAACGTTCGATAATTAATGGTTTCCGGCTTCTTTATCTCACCATGGGACCATTTAAGGATCTGCTCCGGAGATGCCAGGGCAATTCGTACCCCCGTGTACCGTTTGGGATCCATGGGTTTGGCGAAAAAATCGTATAGCGTTTCCAAAAATTCTCTCCTTATTATTCTTGCTGGAACCGTATAAAGTCAGAATCTGAATGACCGTGTCATTCACGGCGAGAAACACCTGGAAAAGACACGGTATTTAACTCGCTGCCATGATGAAAAGGTTTAGCGATAACGCAACAGACGGACTTTTACGCAGTCATCAATCTTCGAGCAGCGTAATATCTAATCCCAGGCTCATCAATTCATTGGTCAGGACTTTAAATGATTCTGGGATACCGGGTTCAAGCGAATTCTGACCTTTTACGATCTTTTCATACATTCGGGTTCTTCCGGCCATATCATCGGATTTCACCGTCAAAAATTCCTGAAGGGCATGGGAAGCCCCGTATGCCTCCATTGCCCACACTTCCATTTCACCCAGACGCTGACCACCGAACTGGGCCTTACCCCCGAGGGGCTGCTGTGTGACCAGTGAATACGGACCAATGGATCTGGCATGTATTTTATCATCAACCAGGTGGTGAAGTTTCAGCATATACATGGTTCCAACCGTGATCTTTTCCTTAAAAGGCTCGCCTGTGCGCCCGTCATACAACGTGCTTTGCGCGGATCTTTCCAGCCCGGCCTCCTGAAGCAGATCCTTGATTTCCTTTTCCTTGGCTCCGTCAAAAACCGGCGTCGCCATGGGAACACCCTGCTTGAACTGTGCGGCAAAACCGAGCAGCTCGTCATCGGACATGCCGGCAACCCGATTTCGAATTTCGGAATCTTCTTGCATGGGGGATGAAAAGATTTTGGCGAATTTATCCCGAAGATCGCTTAACTTCTTTTGCTCAACCAGGCGATTGATCTGGTCGCCCAGACCTTTTGCCGCAAAGCCCAGGTGAATCTCGAGGACCTGCCCCACATTCATTCGTGAAGGCACGCCCAGCGGATTCAATACCATGTCCACCGGAGTCCCATCGGCAAAATAGGGCAGATCTTCCTGTGGCAGAATCCGGGAAACCACGCCTTTATTCCCGTGGCGGCCGGCCATTTTATCCCCAACGGAGAGTTTGCGTTTCATGGCCACATACACTTTAACCATTTTAATGACACCAGGAGCCAGGTCATCTCCTTTTTCAAATCGCGTGGCCTGTCTTTCAAAATTATTCCGGCACTGCGCACACTGTTCCCGGTATTGTTCAAGAATCTGATGAATCTGCTCCGAGATTTCCGGACTGTTCAGCACGATTCCCTCAAGCTGATCTATGGAAATATCGGCGATCATGTCATCATCAATCGGAACACCTTTGGGAAACAGCATCTTCTTGCCTTTTCTAAACGGCGTGCTGCAAACCTGACCCTTGAGCAGGCTGAACACCTTCAACTGAACAACTTCCTTGATCACCAGAAGCTCGTCTTTCATATCCCGTTCCAGAAAAGCGATTTCACTGTCTTCGATGTTTCGTGTCCGATCGTCTTTATCCACCCCTCTTCTGGAGAAGATCTTGGCATCAATCACAATTCCCTGAATACCCGGTGGCACCCGCAAGGACGTATCCTTGACATCCCCGGCTTTTTCACCGAATATGGCCCGAAGAAGCTTTTCTTCGGGAGAGAGCTGAGTTTCACCCTTGGGCGTGATTTTTCCGACCAGAATATCACCGGGCACAACCTCTGCCCCCAGCATGATGATCCCACTCTCATCCAGATTTCGCAGGGCTTCTTCGCCGACATTGGGAATATCGCGGGTGATCTCCTCTTTGCCCAGCTTGGTGTCCCTGGAAACCACTTCAAACTCTTCGATATGAATGGAAGTATAAACACCTTCCCGGACCAGCCGCTCGCCGACGAGAATGGAATCTTCAAAATTGTACCCGCCCCATGGCATAAATGCCACCGTCACGTTCTTGCCCAGTGCCAGCTCTCCCCTGTCCGTGGCGGGCCCATCGGCAATCACTTCTCCGGCCCTGACGCGCTGGCCTTTTTTGACAATCGGCCGATGATTGAAGCACGTATTCTGATTGGATCGGATAAATTTAAACAGATTATAGATGGTAACCGGTTTATCGGCATCCTGAACCATCATATCGTGCCGAACAACGATGCGGTTTGCTTCAACATCCTCGACAACACCATCCCGCTTTGCAACAACAGCCACCCCAGAATCCTTGGCCACCACCCCTTCGATGCCGGTCCCCACCAGAGGCGCCTGGCTGACCAGAAGCGGCACCGCCTGCCGCTGCATATTGGAACCCATCAGCGCGCGGTTGGCATCATCATTTTCAAGAAACGGAATCAGCGATGCGGAAACGCTGACGAGCTGGTTGGGTGAAACATCCATCAGTTCGATGCTGTCGCGCTTCACCATCGTAAATTCACCGGCAACCCGGGAATTGATTTCCGTCTCGGTAAAACTTCCGTTTTCGTCAACAGCCGCATTGGCCTGTGCAATGGCATGAGACTTTTCATCAAAGGCGCTCAGAAACCGTACATCTCGGGTGACCGCGGCATTCGACACCACCCGGTACGGGGTTTCGATAAATCCATATTCATTCACCTGGGCATACGTGCTTAACGAGACAATCAACCCGATATTGGGACCCTCGGGCGTTTCAATCGGGCAAATACGGCCATAATGAGAGGGATGAACATCGCGAACCTCGAACCCGGCACGCTCCCGGGTGAGTCCACCAGGGCCCAGTGCGCTGAGACGACGTTTATGCGTTGTTTCAGAGAGCGGATTGGTTTGATCCATGAACTGGCTGAGCTGGCTGGTCCCAAAAAATTCCTTGACCACGGCGGACACGGGTTTGGGGTTCACCAAATCGTGAGGCATCAGGGCGTCAACTTCCTGAAGGCTCATTCTCTCCTTGATGGCCCGCTCCATGCGGACAAGTCCGATTCGGTACTGGTTCTCCAGCAATTCGCCCACCGCCCGCACCCGACGATTGCCGAGATGGTCGATATCATCCACGACTCCCTGTGTATCGCGCAGTCTGATAAGGGTTTTAGCGGTTAACAGAATGTCTTCTTTACGCAGAATCCGCAAATCGATATTGCTGTCGATTCCCAGGCTCTGGTTGATTTTAAGTCTGCCCACGCCGGAAAGATCATAAAAAGCGGATTTAAAAAAGAGATGATCCACGAAATCCTGGGCGACTTCAGGCGTTGCGGGGTTACCCGGCCTGAGTCTGCGGTAGATTTCAAGAAGGGCTTCTTTTTTGGACTGAACCTTGTCCAGAATCAGCGTCTTTCGAATCGAATCACCGATGGTGGTTCCATCGATGAACAGGATTTCAAACTCGGTAATGCCCGCTTTATTCAACCGATTCAGCAAATCCTCGCTGACGATTTCATTTGACCTTGCGACCACCTCTCGGGTAACCGGATGCAGAATGGATGTGGCGACAATCTTGTCTTGAAGCTCTTCAAGGGTAATCGGAATGGCATCCAGTTTATCGGCTTTCATCCGTTTCAGTATGCGCTGGGTAAACACCCTTCCTTTTTTGACAACGACTTCTCCAGTATTGGGGTCCACCACATCCTGACTTGCTCGATGACCCTTCAGAAATTCTTCATTAAACGCTTTAAAATAGCGGCTGGCCGAATGATCTCTTGCCACAATGATTTTTTCTGATTCATAAAAATATGACAGAAGGTCTTCAGGCGTATAGCCAAAAGCCTTGAAAAGCAAGGTGACCGGAAATTTTCTGCGCCGATCAATCCGGATATACACGATATCCTTGGGGTCGATTTCCATATCGATCCAGGAACCGCGAACCGGAATAATCCGAGAGGTGTAAATCACTTTGCCGCTGGTATGGGTTTTTCCTTTGTCATGGTCGAAAAAAACGCCGGAGGACCGATGCAACTGGCTGACCACAACCCGCTCGGTACCATTGATGATAAAAGTCCCTTTTTCCGTCATCAAGGGAATGGTTCCAAAATAAATTTCCTGTTCCTTGATATCCCGGATATTGGATGAACCGGTATCTTTATCCGTATCATAAACAACAAGGCGGACCGTGATTCTCACAGGGATTTCATAACTCATTCCCCGGTGAATGCATTCTTCGACGCCGTGTTTGATTTCTGCAAAACGATAATCAACGAACTCAAGAGAGGCACTTCCCGTAAAGTCTTTAATCGGAAATACGGAATTAAAAACTGTCTGCAACCCGATATCTTTGCGTTTGTCTGCCGGGACATCCATTTGCAAAAACCGTCGGAAAGACTCCCGTTGCATACCAATAAGATCGGGAATTTCAACGATTTTACTAATCTTGCCAAAGTTTTTTCTAATACGCTTCGATGCCAAAGGCCGTTCCGTCATGGCAGCTCCAAATTAAAGGTTTCGAAAAAGCGGAAATGGGATTTAAGGCCTGAGTCCTTTCATCCCATCTCCGTTTGTAATCCCTGAAAACTTGCCTTATGCTATTTTATTTCAACCTGGCCGCCAGCTTCTTCAATTACGGCTTTGATTTTTGCCGCCTCGTCCTTGGATACGCCTTCTTTGATGGGTTTTGGCACCCCGTCAACCAGATCCTTGGCTTCTTTCAGTCCCAGACCGGTTAAGGCTCTGACTTCTTTAATGACCTGGATTTTTTTATCTCCAAAGCCGGTAAGGATTGCCGTAAATTCGGTTTGTTCCGCGGCCGGCGCGGCAACATCGGCGCTGGCTGCCGCAACCATTGCAACAGGCGCTGCTGCTGAGACACCAAATTTTTCTTCCATTTCTTTTACCAGTTCAGAAAGTTCCAGAACTGTCATATTTGCTATAAATTCAATAACATCTGCTTTTGTAATATCAGCCATCGTTAGAATCCTCCAGTTTACACTTCAACATCAGACAACTTATTCTGTAATCGCCTGTTCTTTTTGATCTTTTAAGGCAGTCAATACATATAGGAATTTTTGGGGAATATTATTCAACGCACGCACCATCGCGGTCGGTACACCAGCCATGACAGATAGCAACTGCCCCAACAATGCTTCGCGGGAAGGCAGCATCGACAGAGCGACAATGGCGTCCGCATTCAACACCTTGCCCTGCAAAACGCCTGCTTTTATCTTAAATTTTTCATTTTCCTTTGCAAAAGCGCTTAAGACTTTTGCAGGAGCCACAGGGTCATCAAAGCTGTATGCAACCGCACTGGCTTCTTTTAATTTGTCTTTGATCAATGCAACCGTGTTGTTTTCCGAAGCACGTGCAAGCAAAGAATTTTTAACAACACGATATTCCACCCTGGCTTCTCTGAGTTGCCTGCGCAAAGAACTCATTGTTGCCACATCGAGACCATTAAAATTTGTCAGAATGACGATCTTGGATCTTGCAAATTTTTCCTCAAGATCCTCAACGATCTGCTTTTTTTGCTCTAATTTCACAGATTAATTACACCTCCTTTCTTCAGCTGTTATCATCCCGGAGGCATTCACGATTTGAGGTTTTTTGGACCGGTTTGAAAAGACAGAACCACCTGTCCTCTTTGTCAGTTCGTTAAACCCATCTCGGTAGGCCAGCAATGCCGATTAAACACCAAACGTGCACCTACGGTCTTTGACAGGATAATAAATCGCGCGGGATTTGCGTGAAAATCCCGCGTCAGTTTGGGGAAAACGTGTCCGCACGTATTGATGCCGACCCGTTCCCTTATCAATCGAAATTATATTTCTCTGACCCGCGTTCAAAATTAAGCGGAATTCCGCTTACAGCAGTATCAACTACCGGATCACATCTTTTAATGATGCGGTATCCACCTTGACGCCCGGGCCCATGGTCGTTGAAATGGCCACTCCCTTCAGATAAGTTCCCTTGCTTGTGGAAGGCTTGATGCGGATAATGGTTTCAAGAAAGGCCGTAACATTCTGGACAAGCTTTTCAACTCCGAAAGATACTTTTCCAACCGGGACATGAACAATTCCGGCCTTCTCAACCCGAAAATCGATTTTTCCGGCTTTGAGCTCATTGACAGCTCTTGCCACATCAAAGGTCACGGTTCCTGTTTTGGCATTGGGCATCAGTCCTCTGGGACCTAATATTTTTCCGATTTTACCAACCGTGCCCATCATGTCCGGAGTTGCCACCGCTTTATCGAAACCCGTCCAGCCTTCTTTAATCTTTTCTATCAAGTCGTCATTGCCGGCAAAATCCGCCCCTGCTTCAAGAGCTTCCTTTTCTTTCTCACCTTTGGCAAACACAAGAATCTTCACTTCCTTGCCCAGCCCATTGGGCAGAACGACTGTTCCTCGAACCATTTGATCTGCGTGTCTGGGATCGACGCCCAGGCGAACGGCCACATCAACCGTTTCATCAAATTTGACAAAAGAAGATTCAAGAGCCACCTGGACTGCTTCGGCCAAGGCATGCCGTTTCGTTATGTCAATTTTTTTCTGTGATTCTAAGTATTTTTTCCCCCGCTTCGGCATAATCCCTTTAACTCCTTTTTACTTTAGCCAACTTCAATCCCCATACTTCTGGCTGTACCCATGATAATTTTACATGCTGCATCCAGATCATTCGCGTTTAAATCAACCATTTTCAGTTTGGCGATTTCTGTAATCTGATCCATTGTCAGTTTTGCGACCTTGTCACGTTTGGGGTCGCCGGCGCCCTTGGCAATTTTGGCTGCTTTCTTTAGGAGAACAGATGCAGGAGGCGTCTTTGTGATAAATGTAAAGGTTCTGTCCTGATACACGGTAATGACAGCCGGTATGATCATGCCTTCGTCATTGGCGGTCCTGGCGTTAAACGCCTTACAGAATTCCATAATATTGACCCCGTGCTGGCCCAATGCCGGACCGATTGGGGGTGAAGGATTGGCTTTTCCAGCCGTAACCTGCAACTTGATCTGTGCAATCACCTTTTTGGCCATTGTATTTCAATACTCCTGATATTATAACTTGATGACTTGGACAAATTCCAATTCAACCGGCGTGGCTCTCCCAAAAATACTTACCAGAACCCTGATTTTCCCCTTTTCAGGATTGACTTCATCAACCGTTCCATTAAAATTTGAAAAAGGTCCGTCCACAACGCGAATTTCATCGCCGGGTTCAAAATAGAATTTGGGTTTGGGTTTCTGTTTCCCGGCCTCCATACGGTTCAATATCTGAGCAGCTTCTTCATCTGAAAGTGGTGTTGGTTTCTCTTTTCCTCCCAGAAATCCTGTTACTTTTGCCGTATCGTTGACAATATGCCAGGTTTCATCGTCAAGCTCCACTCTGACCAGAATATAGCCGGGATAAAATTTGCGGGAGGATTCCTTTCTTTTCCCTTTAACCAGTTCCACAACCTGTTCGGTCGGCACAAGCACTTCACCGAATTTTTCCGGATGTGGGGAAGTCGCTATGCGTTCATCCAATGCCAGCTTGACTTTATTTTCGAATCCAGAATAAACATGGACGATATACCATTTCAGAGACACTTGCTTTTCTCCTAGCTCAGAACAACTTTGATCAGGCTGGACAATCCAATATCCACGATGCCTAAAAAAAATGACACCAGCAGCACCAGCATGATAACCACAATGGTAGAGCCCATCGCCTGTTTTCGGGAAGGCCAGGCAACTTTTTTTAATTCAACCTTGACTTCTCTGAGAAATTGCAGCGCCTGATCAACATATTTATTGTTGAGTTTCAACATGGCACTACCGGAGATTGTTTTTTTTACGGGAGCGATTTTCTGCTGATTTTCTTTTGCGGTTCCGGCAGTTGTTTGATTTACGAGGCTCAAGGTGGCTGTTTCGGATTCGGATTCAGCGGATGAATTTTCATCACTCTTGTTTTTCTTTTTCAGGCCTGGTTCTTTTTTTTTGAGTAACCGTCCCATTGTTCTCCTAAAAAAAGTGAAAGCTCAAAGTGGACGCTGTCAGCCGGTATCCACCACTGACCTTCTTTGAGCTTTACTCATCAAATGATGTGGCAGGCCAGGAGGGATTCGAACCCCCAGCACTCGGATTTGGAGTCCGACGCTCTACCGTTAGAGCTACTGGCCTGTTTAATCCTTTCACAAAAAATCCCACTGAAAATTGCCGCTCAGTGAATCCTGAGATTTCGGCTATTTGGTTTCTTTGTGTGAAATATGTTTTTTGCAGAATCGACAGTATTTGCTGAATTCCAGCTTGTCCGGTGTTGTCCGCTTATTTTTGGTTGTGGTGTAGTTTCTTCTTTTGCATTCCGTACATGCAAGGGTAATAATAACTCTCACGAGAAGGCTCCTTTGTTATTCCAGAATTTCGCTGACAACGCCCGCGCCCACGGTTCGGCCGCCTTCACGAATCGCAAACCGAAGCTCTTTTTCCATGGCAATCGGTGTGATCAACTCTGCCGTTATCGCCACATTGTCTCCGGGCATCACCATCTC
>JACRBZ010000044.1 GCA_016219185.1 Deltaproteobacteria bacterium | reverse complement strand
TTCCCCGCCCTTTCTTTATGGTAGTGGGCAGGAGTCCCTTCATCGGTATTTGCAAGGTACGTGAGGGGACTCCTTTGTTCTCCCTCACCTATCTTGCAAATTTTAAGCTATTTTTCCATCATTTATTGTGATCATCCTTAATTGCTCTGAGTTTTTGACCAGAATTGAACCACTGATCAAGAAGCCAATAACTGAGCTTGGAATAAGGAACAAAAGTACACCGCAATCTCTTATACATTATGAACTGATCTGTGTTTCCCATAGTATAAAGAATGTATAAACATTGTTATCAATGGAGGTGCAACTATGCCCAAATCAGTACAGTTAACCAAGACGTTTCACCTTATCATCGAGCGAATGATCGCCACCGGCCAGGCCCCGAACTACACGGAGATCGCAACCGAACTGAGAGTATCACCCTCAGAAGGACGAAAGGTACTCCGCAAGCTCTTTTCCACCCTCGGTTTTCCGGGTTGGTTCTCTCGGAAAACTGACGATATCGAATCTTTCGCCCCTTTCAGTATTTCCTCGAATTATCGCTTGACAATCGAGGGGGAACAGAAGTGGTTCGGCCAGTGAGCTTTTGAATCGCTGGCGGTCTGCTGGCTTTTTCCGGGGAAGACAATTCAAATTGATTCGGTATGTATAGATTGTGGAGAACTCATAAGAGTCGAGGTGAAGAACGGTAAAATCGAATCGGAAGATCCAAAAGGCTTGATCGGCCATGTTTCAGTACCGTTTGGAAAATGGATATTCCACGCGCCCTACTATACCTGAAGTACGATGAATTTCTTCCGGTCGGAAGAACATCTTCGCAATTGGGAGGGCTTTGAGGAAGACAAAAAAGGCGGGATCATCGCCCTGAGTGATTTGATGTGTCTCTTTTCCGGTCCGTACTTCAGGAAACGAAGAGAGCCGGACTACTTCTCGCATACGAGTGAGTACCTCACTGATATGATCAAGACACTCGATAGCCTCGAAAACGCGGGCTCTTACTGGCGATTGAAGTGGTTTGAGAAGCTCGGGTTCTCTATCGTGTTAAAGTTGATATGAAGTGAGGTGGTTCCCCAAAATTGGGCATGCAGAGCGATGTGATGCATGGCATCCATGTACCGTGTGAGGGAAAGCTCAGTGCCATTGAGTTAAGGGATTTTCCGAGAAAATCCGAATAAATCCTTGCGGCTCTTTCAGGAATTGGGATATACGAGCCCTGTTGTCGTTAATATTGAAAAGAAAAACAGCTCGCCAGCAAACGGTTTGTGCATTTGCAGCTTGCTTGACAACCTGATGTGGATTATCGCGACTGGTAAATTCAAGATCGAACATTTAAGGGCTCTGGTCCGGAAATAAATAATAAGGAAGTCTCATGCGTGCAGTGGTTCAGCGGGTTAAGGAGAGTTCGGTAACCGTCAACAACCAGATGATCAGCCGGATCGGTCCGGGGCTTCTGGTGCTGCTGGGTGTGTCCGAAGCGGATGACTCGGGGGATGCGGGGTTTCTTTCGGAGAAGATTCCGCACTTGCGGATTTTTGAGGATGAAACCGGAAAAATGAACCGATCGCTGATGGATACCCGGGGCGAGATGCTCGTGGTATCGCAGTTTACGCTGCTGGGGGATTGTCGCAAGGGCAGGCGGCCATCATATATTCAGGCAGCCGGACCGGAAAAGGCCGAGCATCTCTATGAAGTGTTTGTTGAACTGGTCCGGGAAAAAGGTGTTGCCGTGAAAACCGGCCAATTTCGCGCCATGATGGATGTTGCACTGATTAATGACGGACCCGTCACGTTGATTCTGGATAGTAAATGACATGAGAAAAACAGGCTTTGAAAGCTTTTTCGTAACAGGGGTTTTTCTGCTGTGTCTTTTGGGAAGCATGGGTTTGCCGGCCTTTGCGGATCAGACGCAGACGGTATCGCGGATGCTTTCCCTGATTCAGGAAAAGGATGCGGTGCTGTTAACCGATCCCCGGGGAAAGATTCTGGCATCCAGAAACGCCGAAAAGCTGCTGTATCCGGCATCGACCCTTAAAATCCTGACCGCCCTGGTGGCGCTTCACTATCTCGGTGAGGATTTTCGATTTGTTACCGAGTGCTATTCGGACAAGGATCAGAATCTGAAGATCAAGGGGTTCGGTGATCCCTTATTTGTGTCGGATGTGATGCCGGATTTTTCCAGACAGCTTCAAGCCCATATCCACCATTACAAGGATATGATCCTGGATGATTCGGCTTTTCAGCAGCCCCTGCGGATTCCCGGAGTCACCGAGACCACGGAGCCTTACGATGCTCCAAACGGGGCATTCAGTGCCAATTTCAACACCATCTGCTTTCAGAAAACATCCGGCGGCAAATACGTCAGTGCTGAGCCCCAAACCCCGATGGTTCCTTTTGTCTTATCCCGAATCCGCGCTTCGGGAACGGACTCCGGAAGGATCGTGTTTTCTCATTCCCAGGGAGAAAGCGCGCTGTATGCCGGGCATCTGGTCGCCAGTTTTCTGCTCCAGCAAGGGATGGCCTCGTCCGGACAGATTCGAATCGGCAGGGTTGAAGACGGGGACAGGCTTCTGGTCCGGTTTGCTTCTCCCTATGTGCTGACCGAGGTGATATCCAAACTGATGGAATTTTCGAATAATTTTATCGCCAATCAGCTTTTCATTGCAGCCGGCATACAGGCGTACGGACTGCCCGGAACAATCGATAAGGGCATTCGGGCCTCACAGGAATTCCTTCGAAAAGAACTGCAAATCGAAACCCTTCAACTTGCCGAAGGGTCGGGGATTTCAAGGGAGAACAGACTTTCCGCGATGCATATGGATCAGCTTCTGGTCCGGTTTTATCCGTATCGGCAGTTGATGCGAAGGCAGGGAAACGAGCTGTTTAAGACCGGAACGCTGGATGGGGTTCGCACCCGGGCGGGGTTTATCGAGGACGGCAATGGGGGGAGTTACCGGTTCGTGGTCATGATCAATACCCCCGGCAAAACCGCTGATCCCGTGATGGAAATCATCCGGGGGCTCGCCGGCTCTTAAAGAAAAGGATGGGGGAGATTGAGAATCTCTGGCGGTCCATCTCAGTTTTTTAGTTTATTTGCTTCCTGGCTGGTTTCCGTGTGAATCTGTCCGCTGGTGATATGCGCATAGGCGCTGTGATTGTGAATGGATTCAAAATTCTCCGCGCTGACGGAAAACCAGGTGATATTGTTGTCCGCATAAAGCTTTTTGGCGACGTCCCGGACAATGTCTTCGACAAATTTAGGATTGGTAAAGCCTTTTTCCGTGACGAATTTTTCATCCACCCGCTTCAGGATGGAGTAGACTTCACAGGATGAGCAGGTTTCAACCAGCTCTATCATGTCTTCCATCCAGATGAATTTCTTGAACCGGGTGCTCAGCCGAACCTCTCCCCGCTGATTGTGGGCGCCCACATCGCTGATCTCCTTGGAACAGGGGCAGACCGATGAAATCGGAACGATCACCTCGGAAACCAGATCGAGGCCGCCGGAAGGATCGCTGGATCCCAGAATCCTGCAGGTATAGTCCATCAGGCCGGGAGCCCCGCTGACCGGCGCTTTTTTTTCGATAAAATACGGAAATGTCACTTCGATGTGGGCGGATGCGGCATTGAGATGCTTTTTCATCCGATCCAGCACCTCGGAGATGCGCTTGAGGGAGATTTCCGGCCGGAACAGATGGAGCAGTTCGACAAAACGGCTCATGTGGGTGCCCTTGTATTTATGCGGCAGATCCACATACATGTTGATGGAAGCAACGGTGTGTTGCCTGCTGTTTCGGCGGTCCAGAACCGTGATGGGATAACGAATATTCTTTATTCCCACCTTGTCGATGGGAATGTTGCGGTCGTCCCGCTGATTCTGAACGTCTTTCATGGATGCGCTACAGGGCAGAGGGGGCGTCATGTCCGGATTCCCATGTCTGAGTTGGTTCATGTCGGTTTCCTGATCTCTTACGGCGTTTTGAGTGGTCTTTCAGCAGATAGTCCGTTCTCACATGACTCAATGCCCTGAAAATATTTCCCTTGACGTTGGTATTGCCCTGATAAAGTCGATTGAGCATTTCCTTGATCTCTTTCCGTTTGGATGTTTTGGATGTCGGACAAGGGTTGTCAAAAACTGGAAACCGGTTTTCCCTGGCGAATTTTCGTATGATGGTCTCATCCGCAAAGGCCAGTGGCCGTATCACGGTAAATTTTCCCTGAAAAAAACTCTGGGACGGCACCATGGTGCAGATTTCACCGGCGTAACAGATATTTAAAAACAAGGTTTCAATCAGGTCATCCTTGTTGTGTCCCAGGGCCAGCTTTCGGCAGCCTTGTTCATCCGCGATTTCAAACAGCCGTTTTCGCCTCAGGTGCGAACACAGAAAACAGGGGTTTTCCCGATTCTCCGTGCTGTGCGCCAGTATGCCGTGACGGGTTTCCTCCACCCGGAGCTCAAGTCCCCACAGACGGCAATAATCCTTCAAATCCGAGCCGAATCCGGGCTCAAATCCCGGATCAATGTAAATGGGAACGATTTCATACTGAACGGGAATGCGCCGAAGCCGTTCCCGCAAGAGCCACAGAAGGGTCAGGCTGTCGTGTCCGCCGGAAAGCCCCACGGCAATCCGATCGCCATTCGAAATCATGTCATAGTCATGAATGGCCTTGCCAACCCCTCTGTTCAAAGACCTGAATAGCACGGATTCCTTAATTGGGGCTAATCTCCGTCGTTGGTTTCGGTGATCAGCTTGATTCTTCCGGCTGCAACTTCTCTTAATGAAATGACAATATCTTCATTCTTGGGTGAACTGACCAGATACTCGGAACCCTCGCGGATCTGACGGACCCGTCTGGAGACCATGTTGGCCAGAAGGAATCTGTTGGGTACCCGTTTCAGACAATCGTCGATTGTAATTCTTGCCACAAAAACACCTCCGGAAACTATAATGAAAGGAGTCAGGAGTCAGAAGACAAAGAGCCCCGCTGCCTGACCCGAATTGTTATCCACCAGCCTTAAATTGTCATATGCCCTTAAGCATGCACATCGCCTTCTGGTCTAAAACTATTAACTGAATTACAGGATTTCAACAAGTTCATAGCAGCGCTTTCCGCCCGGAGCGGTCAGGACCAGTTCATCGGAAGGTTTTTTACCGATAATGGCCTGCCCCAGCGGGGATGTGATGGAAATGCGGCCTTCCTCAATATTCGATTCTTCCGGGCCGACCAGTTGGTATTCAACGGTTTCTCCGGTGTCGACGTTTTCAAGAAGCACCCGGCATCCAAAGGCGGCCCGGTCTTTGGGGAGCTTGCTTGGATCAATGATGTCCGCATTTGACAGTTTGTACCCCAGTTCTCGAATTCGGCCTTCGAGAAAGCTCTGGCGGTCCTTGGCAGCTTCAAACTCGGCGTTTTCCGACAAGTCTCCGTGTGCCCGCGCTTCTTCAATGGCCTTGATGTTCTGAGGCCTTTCGACTTTTTTCAAATGTTCCAGTTCATTTTTCAGGGCGATGTGGCCCTCTTTTGTCATGGGTATTCGATCCAACTTATTGCTCCTGAAATAAAGATATTTCGTAAATGCGACTGCGTAAATAAAGATACGATCGAGTTAACCGGCTGTCATCACAAATAGGATTCAGCCAGAATCTCGGCAATCTGAACAGCGTTCGTTGCCGCCCCTTTGCGAATGTTATCGGCAACAATCCACAGGTTGATGGCATTGGCAAGAGACTCATCTTTTCGAATTCTGCCCACATAGGTCAAATCCTGGCCTGCGGCATCGATGGGCATGGGATAGGTATTGGTTTTGGGATCATCCACAACCTTAACTCCGGGTGCACTGCCCAGCAGGTCCCTGACCGCTTCAGGGGTGATGGCCTGGCGGGTTTCAATGTTGACGGATTCGGAATGGCAGTAAAATACCGGAACCCGAACCGTGGTTGCCGTTACCCCGATGGTGTCGTCTTCCATGATTTTCTGGGTTTCACGGACCATTTTCATTTCTTCCTTGGTATATCCGTTATCCAGAAACACATCGATATGGGGAAGGCAGTTGAATGCGATGCGATGCGGGTAGACTTTATTCTCACCCGGCTGGGAGTTCATGATCGCCCGAACCTGTGCATCCAGCTCGACGATGGCTTTCTGGCCCGTACCGGAAACCGCCTGATAGGTGGATACAACAATGCGTTTGATGCCGAATTTCCGGTGAATGGGATTTAAGGCCACCACCATCTGAATCGTCGAGCAGTTGGGATTGGCGATAATGCCTTTTTGCGTATAGCCGGCAATGGCATGGCTGTTGACTTCCGGAACTACCAGCGGCACCTGGGGGTCCATTCGCCAGGCGCTGGAATTGTCAATGACCACGCATCCGGATCCGGCCGCAACCGGTGCAAATTTCTCGCTGGTGCTGCCGCCGGCTGAAAACAACGCAATATCCATGCCTTTGAAGGAATTTTCCGTCATTTCCTCAACCACCACCGGCTCGCCCCTGAAACTCAGTTTTTTCCCCGCCGAGCGGAAAGACGCCAGAAATTTTATGGATTTGACCGGAAAATTTCGTTCTTCCAGGCAGGCAATCATTTGATTTCCAACAGCCCCGGTTGCTCCGGCCACTGCAACATGAAATTGTTTTTTCGACATGGTCATCACCTCTGTTTTCTTTTTCCATAAATAAAAAAACATGATCCTTGATGAGGCGGGCAGCTTCATCAAGGATCATGAATAACACGGAGTGCCAACTGCGCTGGGTTAAACCGGAGTTGGAGAATGCTCACAGGGCGGCAAAATACCCCAAAATCGACGTTCCGGCCCTGACCCTGTCTCCAACGGTCACATTGAGCTTGGTCTCGATCGGAAGATAGACATCCAGCCGCGATCCAAAGCAGATCATGCCAAAACGCCGTCCCCGGTGAACGGTTTCTCCGGCCTGAATATGACAGATGATCCGCCTGGCGATAAGCCCGGCAATCTGAACAAAACAAAACCGCTGACCCTGGTCCGAAATCATGAAAACCGCGTTTCGTTCGTTATCTTCGGAAGCCTTGTCGAGGCTGGCGTTCACAAACTTGCCCGGATGATACTCGATTTTATCAACCTGGCCCTCATGGGGGATGCGATTGACATGGACATTAAACACGGACATGAAGATGCTGACCTTCTGACAGGGGCCATCATAATAAGGGGTGTCATCCACTTTCCCGGCAATGACCACCCTGCCGTCAGCCGGAGAGATGACCGCTCCATCGGAAACCGGAACAACCCGGTCCGGATCCCTGAAAAAATATGCGATGAAAAAAGTAACCGCAAGTCCTAGAAGCGCCGGTGCCCGTAATTGAAGCAGGGCCAGTACGCTTGTTGCGAATACGGAGGCAAAAATCAGGGGATATCCCGCGCTTGCAATGGGAAATGCAAAACGGCTGGGAGATTCCGGCAGAGAAAATTTATCCATCATGGCGCCCTGTGAGTGCTCCGGAAAGCCTGCAATCCCATTGGAGCAAAAATTAATATTGAAGTATTTATACCAATATTCCTGAAATATGTCAATGATTACCCAATTGGGATTATGGCGCATTTATCTCGAAAAAGCCGCTGGAGGCGCCTGTATTTACCCGAGATAGGCCTCAAGCACCCGCTTGTCCTTGTGCAGCTCAGAGGGCGCGCCTTCGGCAACAATACGGCCGCGTTCCATCACATAGCCGTAGTCCGCCACTTCCAGTGCACTTTTGGCAAATTGCTCCACCAGCAGCAAGGTGATTCCCTCCGCTTTCAGGCGCCGAATGGTGTTAAAGACTTCCTGCACGATGACCGGCGCTAAACCCATGGACGGCTCGTCCAGCAGCATGACCTTGGGATTGGCCATGAGCGCCCGGCCGATGGCAAGCATCTGCTGCTCGCCTCCGGACAGCGTTCCTGCTGCCTGGAGCCGTCTTTCCCTGAGGAGTGGAAACAGATCATAAACCCTTTCAAGGCCCCTGGCGGATTTGGCGCGGAAACCGAAAAAAAGCGGCAGGTGGCTATAGGCCCCGAGTAGCAGATTGTCTTCGGTTGACAGCGGTCCGAAAACCTTACGCCCTTCCGGAGAGTGCGCAAGACCCAGCCTGGCAATCCGGGAGGCGTCCAGGCCCTGTACCGGTTTTCCGTCAAGCAGAACGCGTCCCTTGTCGGGCTTCAGCATCCCCGAGATTGCACGCATGGTGGTGGTTTTGCCGGCGCCATTGGCGCCGATCAGAGCCACGATCTTGCCCTGCGCCACTTCCAGGGAAGCGCCCGTAAGTACCTTGCTGGTGCCATAACCCGCATATAGATTTTCAACGACTAACATCTTTGTATCTCTCGCTTATTAAACAGCGTCCGGAGTGGCAGCATCATTGGCAGTCCCCAGATAAGCCTCTATCACTTTGGGATCACGCTTTACTTCTTCAGCAGATCCTTCCGCGATCACCCTGCCGCCATCCAGCACGGTTACCACATTGCATAATTCGCTCACCACATCCATGTGATGTTCGATAAGAATGATGGTGATGCCGCGCTGGTGAATGCGCCAGATGATTTCCACCAGTTTGTTCACATCGGGAAGTGCCAGACCCGCGGCGGGTTCGTCCAGAATCAACAGCTCGGGTTTACGCGCCAGGGCTCTTGCGATTTCCAGGAAACGCTGATCCCCATAGGTCAAATCCTTGGCGCTGATACGCGCATGATGCTTGAGTCTGACCAGTTCCAGCAAGGCCAGAGCATCCGCCTGGGCACGATTTTCCTCGCTCCTGGCCAGACCCATCAGGACCAGCGGTAACGGGGTGCGGTAAACCCCTTTCATGGCAACCATGACATTGTCCAGGGCAGACAATTCGCTAAAAAGCTGCAGGTTCTGGAAAGTACGCGAAACGCCCGTCCGCGCCACATGGAACATGCCCCTGGGTAAGGCCTTGCCATGTAGCAGCATTTCGCCAGACGAGGGGGCATAAAGTCCGGAAATAACATTTACTGCCGTACTTTTACCGGACCCGTTGGGGCCGATTAAACCGTGGATTTGACCGGAATGTACCGTTACGGAGATTCCGTCAACGGCTTTGACACCGCCGAAATAGCGCTTCAAGTCCTGTAATTTCAGGAGCGGTCCGCCATCCGGCGCCTTTTCCGGAAGCACCGTATCCAGTAAAGTTGCGGGAGGCAGGGCCGGCGGATCAATGCGGAACAGTTGTGTTAAAAAACGGGCGGCAAATCCCATCAGGCCTTCGGGCAACCCGACCACCACCGAAAACAGCATCAGGGCAAAAATCGCCTTGCGCCAATCTTCGGTATTTTTTACAAACATCCCTCCCACGACAAGTATGCCCATGGCAAGAATCGGTGCAATCGCCTGAAATGGCTGGGTGGTCTTTTTCATCAGACCCCGTACTCCCGTCAGCAGTGCTGCCATCAAGCCGACCGCGGAAATGATTTCGAACAGCAGCCGGTTCGACAGCAAATTGGGTAGCAGGGCAACCAGGGAAGCGCCAAAAAAAGCACCCCATAAACTCTTGCGACCGCCTAAAACCACTCCCAGCAGCAGGATGACCATGAGCTCATAACCAAAACTCTGCGGTTGCAAATACTGGAAATTAAAAGCATAGAGCCCGCCCGCCAGGCTACCCAGGGCCGAACCCATGGCAAAACCAGCCACTTTGTGACGATAGGTGCCGACTCCCATGGCATCGGTGGCGATCGGGCTGTCGCGCAGGGCTTCAAAAGCGCGTCCCCACTGCGACGAAAGCATGTTACGCATCCCCATCCAGACCAGAGTCAGAAGAATCAGGCACAGCCAGTAAAACCCCTGAGCATTCACGGCGTGGCCCCAGAATATGGGACGGCTCACTTGCAGGCCCTGTGCCCCACCGGTCAGACCTTCCCATTCATTCAGAATGGTGGCACTCAGGGCAGAGAAACTCAAGGTCGCCAAAGCAAACTGGGGACCTTCCAGACGCAGTGCCGGAAAAGCCAAAAGGCCGCCGAGAATCAGGCCCACCAGCATGCTGACGGCGAGCGCGCCCAACATGCCAAACCCCAGAAGCGAGACACTCAAACCGGCCGCATAGGCGCCGAGCCCCAGGAAAGCGGCATGGGCCAGATTCACCTGACCCAGATACCCCACGGTCACATCCAGTCCGATCAGAAGAATTCCGTAAATGGCCAGCAGGGTCAGCAGCCCGAGTGCATAGGAATTGCTGACCATCAGAGGTATGGCCGCAAGCAGCAAAAGCGCAATGATTTCGGCACCACGAATAAATAAGAGTCGTTTTAACATGATCAGCCGGGTATAAATTTAATTGATTGCGTAAAAATCCGTCAAACTTTGCGGATGCTGGCCTTGCCGAAGACACCGTTGGGGCGCACGGCCAGTGCGAGAATCAGCAGAATCAATCCGGGCGCTTCACGCCAGCCGCTGCCCAGATAAAAACTGGTCAAACTTTCCAAAGCCCCCAAAAAGATACCGATCACAACCACGCCGAAACCGGAATCGAGACCGGCTACCACGGCCACTGAAAAAGCCTTCAGAATCAGGGCTGACGCCATGGTAGGTCCCACGGTGGTAATCGGCGAAACGAGAATGCCCGCCATTGCAGCCACCAGTCCGGACAGGCCATACGAGAGCATGACCGTGCGCGTGGCTGAAATTCCCATTAATTCGGCTGCATCGCGGTCCGCTGATACCGCTTCAAAAGCCTTTCCCAGAAGAGTCTTGCGTTTGAACAGTTCAATCAGACCCATGATGGCAAAGACGCCGATGGCAACGGAAATCTCCAGCGGTGTAATGCTGATCCCGAAAATATGCAGTGCATCGGATGAAATGGGCGTGGGAAACGGCCGATCATCGCGGCCCCAGATATTCTCGGCAGCGGAAAAACCCAGCAGGCCGATGATAATGGTAAGAAGAATCCAGCCCTCACTCTTTTGTTCCAGCGCCAGACGCACGCCGGCACGCTCAACGGCCAGCCCGAGGACCACGCCGAAAAGCAAGCCGCCGGGAACCATCAGCCCGTAGGGAACGCCCCAATCGAGCAAAGTCAGGCTGAAGAACGCGGAAACCATTACCAGCTCTCCCTGACCAAAATTGATGCTCTTGCTGGTGGAGAAAGTAAGCTGGAACCCGTAGGCGATAAGGGCATAAACCAGGCCCATAAAAGCGCCGCTCACGGCCATCTGAGCAATGATGATAGAATCCATAGTGCGATTATAGCGGATTGTGCATGAGGATGGCCCCGCACAATCCAGCTTGCCTTATTTTGATGCGTTTTTGATAAGACGCTGACGGTCGGAGTCATTGCCGAAAACGACATGTCCGTCCTGGACCATGCCCATCACGACCTGTTCGCGGCGAAAGGCCTCATGGGTCTGCTCATTGGTCGGGTCCCACTTGCTGAAAGGATGCTTCCAGGTGGTAATCACGCCTTCCACGGGATCACGTAAATCCTCAAGCGCTTCCTTGATCTTTCGGGAATCGCGGCTTTGAGCCTGTTTTACGGCTGCCGCAAAAATATAAACAGCGTCATACCCCTGCGCGGCGGATACCGGAGATGCAATGCGTGTAACGTTATAAGCCTTGTGATAGCTCTCGATGAAACTCTTGGCTTTGGGCGTAATGGGTTCCTCGATAAAGGTTTGCGGCATCAGTGTGCCATTGCCGTTTTTGCCCGCGTTATCGATGAAGTTGGACATGGAAAGTGGCCACCCGCCGATAAGCGGGATTTTCATATCCATTTTCGCCATGCCGTTGGCAAAGGCGGCCAGCTCCGGGCCAATGCCCCAGATCAGGATCGCCTGGGCACCGGCGGATTTGGCCCGCAGCAATTGGGCCGTCATGTCCTTGTCGCCGATGTTGAATTTTTCGGAGGCAACCACTTCCAGTTTATTTCCCTGTTTCTTGATTTGATCCAGCATGTCGTCCCGGCCGGATACGCCATAATTGGTGGAATCGTACACAATCGCCACCTTGGTCAATTTCCGGTTGATCGCTTCTTCCACCACCATTTCGGACTGGATGCCATCATGAGCGGCAAAGCGGAAAATTGACAGATCCGGCACGCCTGCCTTGCTCCACTGAGTCATGGAAGCAGAGCCTGCCGCGGGAGTAATGATCTTGGTAATGCCTTTTTCCTGAAAATGCTTATCCCCGGCAAGAACAACGCCGGTATTAACCGTACCGATCACTCCGGAAAGATCGTTCATGGAAGCCAGTTCCTGGGCGATAAGCGCGCCGCGGTCGTTCTTTGCTTCGTCATCCCGCTCAATCACTTCAAATTGCATTTTTTGGGTGCCCACACTGACGCCGCCGCCGGCATTGATCTCGGCAATGGCAAGGTTGGCGCCATCGCGCATGGAAGCTCCCATGGGCGCGGAGCCGCCGGAGAAGGGTCCGGTAATGGCGATCTTGATGGTATCTGCAGCAAACACCGGGGCAGCCAGCATGCCCAGCAACAACATCGTAATCAACGTCTTTTTCATCGATTCACTCCTTTCAATTAATGAAGACATCCAAATAACCCCAAAAGATTCCAGGCGGGCAACGAACAGACAAGACAAAAAACAATAAAAATAATATTTAGGGGGGGTACAAGATGCAACCCTGATGAACTCACACCCCCTGGCCAAGATAGGTGCGAATCACCGCAGGGTCGGAGCGCAGATCTGCGGCCGGCCCATCCAGTACGATTCTTCCGCTTTCTATCACATATCCATAGGAGGATACGGTCAGGGCCTGCCTGGCATTCTGTTCGACCAGTAAAATGGTCAGGCCGCTGTCGCGCAATTCACCGACGATTTCAAAAACAGTATGCACCAATAAGGGGGCAAGTCCCAGCGAAGGTTCATCGAGCAGCAGCAATTTGGGACGGGCCATCAGTCCGCGGGCAATGGCCAGCATCTGTTGTTCGCCTCCCGAGAGTGTGCCCGCCGCAGCATTGCGACGTTCGTGCAAGATCGGAAAGCGAGCTTCCATGCGTTCGATATCGGCGGCGACATCCCCTCGCGGACGCCGGTAGGCACCCAGCTCAAGGTTCTCCCGCACGCTCATGCCGGCCAGTACCAGGCGCCCTTCCGGAACCTGCACCAGGCCCGCGGCCACGCGCCGGTGCACGCTCCAGCGACTGATGTCCTGGCCATCCAGCAGAATTCGGCCGCCATGCAGTGGTGCAACACCGCTCAGCGCATTGAGTGTCGTGGATTTTCCCGCACCGTTGGGACCGATGAGTGTTACCACGGTTCCCGCTTGCACTCTAAAGGATATCTTTCGCACGGCCTCAATGGGGCCATAGGCCACGGTTAAATCCGTTACTTCAAGCATATTGATCGCTCTTTCCCAGGTAGGCTTCGATCACTTCCGGATGCGTGCCCACTTCGGCGGGGCTGCCGGTAGTGATCACTTTCCCGAAGTTCAGGACCGTGATCCGCGAACACAATTCCATCACAAAAACCATGTTGTGCTCGATCAGAAGAACCGTCATGCCTTCGCTTGCCAGAGATCGGATCAGTTCCGCAACGCCCAGCATTTCCTGGCGGCGCATTCCCGCTACCGGTTCATCAAGCAGCAGCAGACGCGGACGGGATGCCAGGGCCCGTGCAATTTCCAGACGCCGGCGTTCACCGTAGGACAGATGCTGTGCCGGCAAATCCGCCCGATCGCCAAGTCCCACACGCACCAGAATCTCCAGGGACTGCTTTTGATAAGCCGCTTCCTGGCGCTTTGCCCCCGGCAAGCACATCAGCCGGGGAAGCAGGGGGCGGGGCGCCACCAGGTGCTGTCCGGCAATGATATTTTCAAGGCAGGTCAGGGCAGGAAACAGGCGAATGTTTTGAAAGGTTCGGGCCACGCCCAGAGCCGCCACTTTGTGGGCGGGAAAGGTTTCGATCTGCAGGCCGCCCAACCGCAGGCTTCCGGAGGTTACGGGCGTAATGCCGCTCAAGATGTTGATAAGGGTGGTTTTGCCGGCGCCATTGGGGCCGATCAGACCGTGCACGCTCCCGTTTCTGATACCGAAGGATACACCCGCCAGAGCGCACAGTCCTCCAAAATGGCGGGTAATCTGGTTGATCTCCAGCAGCATCGGCTATTTCTCCCTTGTCCCCGCGCCAGCTAAAACACCGGCATCAACCGTCCTGCGGCGTTGAAACAGGGAAACCAATCCATTGGGCAAAAACAAAATAACGATCAGCAGTATCAAACCGTTGACAAACATGCGGATGGGTCCGGCGGTTATTCCGGTACCACGCAGAATTTCAGGCAGGGCCGTGAGCAGCGCGGCACCAAGCACCGGGCCAACCCACACCCGGCTTCCGCCGACAATGCAATAGATCAGCAAGTTCACGGCAGCGGAAAATCCGAATTCACCCGGCGTGATGATATAATTGAGGTGGGCATACATGGCGCCCGCCAGTCCGGCGATAAAAGCTCCGATCGTAAATGCCAGGGTTTTGTAATAGGTGGTGTTGATTCCCATGGCAGAGGCCGCGGTTTCATCTTCGCGGATGCTTTCAAAACTCCAACCAGCCCTTGAATAACGCAGTTTAGCCAAAAAATAACATACCCCGATGATGACCAGATAAATGAACCAGGTTGTGGTGTGGGTCGGCATGCCCATGAGTCCTTCGGCGCCGCCGGTGATCTTCAGATTGATGGCGGCAATGCGCACCACCTCGCCGAAGCTGAGCGTTGCAATGGCCAGGAATACGCCCCGCAGACGGAGCACCGGCAATCCGAGAAGAAATCCGACGAGTGCAGCCACAAGTGCACCTGCCAGGAGCGATAATACATAAGGAACGCCGAACCGGGTGGTGAGAATTCCCGCCGTGTAGCCCCCGATCCCGGCAAATGCGGCATTACCGAGCGAGAGCTGACCCGCGGAAAGTGTGACATAAAGGCTCAAGGCCAGAAGGGCATTGATTCCGATGAAGTTGATAAGACTGCCGTAAACTGCGAAGAAATAGGACAATTGGGCCATCTCTCTCTGCTTATGCCTCCCGCATCCGGGCCCGGCCCAGAAGCCCTGATGGCCGCAGCAGCAAAATGGCGAACAGCACGGCAAAAGCCACGGCATCCCGCAGGTTTGAGGTTCCGGTAATGGCCACAGTGAGCACTTCGCTCAGACCAAAGGCAAGGCCTCCGGCAATGGCGCCCGGAATGCTCCCCATGCCGCCCAGAACGATCACGGCCAGACCCTTGAGTTCAATGGAACGGCCCATGTCCGGAGAAAGTGAGTCAAAGTACAGGCCAAAGAGGATGCCAGCGGCGCCGCCGAGGGCCGACGAGATAAAAAAAGTGAAGGCAATGATCCCGTCCACATGGATGCCGAGAAGGCGTGCCATGCGTTCGTTTTCGGCCACGGCGCGGATGGCCTTGCCCGTGCGGCTGCGTTTCAGAAACTGGGTGAGTCCCACCATGAGGATCAATGCCACCGCGACGATTTCTACCTGTAGAGAGGTCACCGTGATGCCGGCAAACCGCCAGATATGGACCGTCACAGTATCTGCCGGAAAGCGGACAGTGTGGGCGCCGAATACGCCAAGCGCCACGCTTTCGAACATGATGGCCATGGCGATGCTGGAAATGAGGCCGGAAAAATAGGTGTCCGCACGATGGCGTAGCGGAGCAAAGGCCACCCGGTCGAGCAGCAGACCCAGCAGACCGGCTATCAGCACCGCCAAGGGGAAGGCCTGCCAGATCGTCAGGCCCGCGCTTTCCACCAGCCATAAAGCCGTCAGTCCCCCTAACGTGAACACGGCGGGATGGGCCAGATTGAGGATGTCGAGCACCCCGAAAACCAGCGTATACCCCACGGCGAACAGGCCATAAACGCTACCGATGAACAGGCCATTGACCAGTTGTTGCAGGAAAAGATTCATGTTCGGTGCGTTTATTCGCCGAAAATCGCAAATTTGCCGTCTTTGACCACCTGAACCACGGGGACATAATCAGCATCACGGCCATCGGTGAAAGAAAATGACCCCAGCACCGTGTTCATGCCTTTGATCTGGACCAGGGCATCCCGGATAGCCTTGTGATTATCCGGAGAAGCGGCTTTGCCGATGGCCTGGTAGGCAATGTAAACGCCGGCATAGGCCTGAGCGGCAAACTGGTCGGGCAATGACCCATACCTGCTGTTGTAAGCATCTAAAAACTTACGATTAAGCGCATTGGCAGAGCTTGCATTCCAGGCTGCGCCCACAATCACGCCTTCCGCCGCGTCGCCTGAATTCTTCATGAGGTTCGGCGAATTGAAGCCATTGCCGCCGATGATCGGAACCGATTTGGGGATATCCAGTTTGCGTGCCTGGCTGACTATTCCGGAGGCTTCCTCCACCAGCGCCGACACCACGATGGCATCCGGATTCTGGGATTTGATCTGGGTGAGCTGCGGGGAAAAATCGCGATCTCCTTTGGCAAAGGTCTGTTCATTCAGAATGGTGATGCCAGCATCCTGCAGGGCTTTTTTAAAAGCTTCATAACCGGCCTTGGTGAAAGCATCGTCATTGCCGTAAAGCAGCGCCACTTTGTTCACTTTGAGTTTTTCTTTGGCAACTCGGATGGTGTTGGGGATTACCACATTTTCAGTGAGCGAGTCGCGAAAGATAAAATCGCCGATTTCAGTGATGCCCTTGGCGGTGTTGCTGATGCCGAGTACCGGCACACCCGCCTGCTGGGCGATGCGGTCGGTCACCTGTGCGGTGTTGCTGAGCGTTGGCCCGATAATTAGCGATACCTTGTCGGCGTTGATGAATTTATTAAACACGTTGATGCCCTGCTGGGGGGTGCTGGCGTCGTCATCAAAAACCGGAATCAGCTTGAGGCCGTCTGCTCCGGCAGCAGCATTGATTTCGTCTACTGCAAGCTGCACGCCGTTCTTTTGAGTGGAACCATACCCGGCGGCTGCGCCGGTCATGCTGAAGGCAAGACCGATTTTGGCTTCTTTACCTGCTGCCACGGCAAAACCCGTATGGACCGTCAGAAGGAGTGTTAAGCTCATCAGAACAGCAATTCCCATCCAAATGCGTTGTTTGTTTTTTTCCATGCCATGCTCCTTGGGATAAGAGTACCGTAAAAATACGAAAATATAGTTATAAAGTATTTTCCTGAGAAATAACGGAATCCGAATAACTCGGAACCAATCCGGATGTACGCGAATATAAGGATGCAAACACGTGCACAACAGGGCCTGTTCCGTAACATTCGGATGGATGAAGTGTGATTAGCATCGCATCCGAATGGAGTCAAGATGAATTGTGTTCAATAAAAAAACTACGATAACTTCATTTCCCCAACTGCCAGGAAACCAGATAGCTTCGGGCACTGTTAAAGGCAGAGCCGGGAATATCCACCACGGAATACACGATTTCATCCACCCCGTCATTGTTCAGATCTCCCACAACCATATCGGAGATCTGCCCGGATACATCCGTGGTTCGCCATTTTAAACCAAACGCCAGACCCTCCCATTGCAGGCATTCAACATGTCCGCTTTTGAAAATCCGAAGATTGGGCAGTAAATTCTTCATCATATCCCTGTTATTAGCCAGAATCACTTCATTGTTCCCATCATTGTCAATATCGGAAATAATCACGCGTTGCGGCAGATAGTAGCGTTTGATCCGCAGCTCTTCATGAGAACTGGATTCGTTCACGTCAGCAGGGTATGGCAAATAACCCCCACCGCCGGTAAACCGCTCCGAACTCGTCCATTCCATGTCCCCGGTGTTATCGAACACGCGAAGTCGAAGATCGGACGTCAGGGAAACTGTCATCTCCTTGCCGTCATTCAGGGCATTTCCGGATGCAAATGAATACAATGACAATCCACGGGGAACATCTGCCAAAGAAGATTCAGAGTAAGATCCATCCAGCCATGTCAATTGGTGGATGCCTTTTGAAAAAAGCTCTATCATTCCCCGCTGTTGTCCCAGTAAAACAGGCTGTTTCCCCGAAACCCTCATGACTTTGAAGTACCAGTTGGCGTCCTGAACAATTTTTACAAGTTTTGATCCATCCCATTCCAGGACATAGGACTTTAATCGGGTCTTCTCATCAGAAAGGTTCGTGACAAAAATCTCGGCCCGGCCATTCTGGTTGATATCGGCCACATCCACCCGAATGGCGGTGTGATCCTTCTCACCGATGAACTCGTCTATCAGTTCAAGCTTTCCGTCGGCATATCGGTATAACGATACGGAATTGTCATTAATCATGACCAGTTCGTTTTGCTTGTCGCCGAGAACATCGCCAATTGCGATGCTTTTGATTTCCGCTTGAAATTTGATGCTTCTCCAGACGTTAGCCTCGGTTTTTCCGTCGGATGCCATCATCCGAATCGGCGTCGATCCTGTGGCAACCGCTCCGGTCCACAAAGAGTCGGGATGACGGTGGCTCTCATCCACAGTCGCCTGCTGTTGGGGTTGTGGTACGGGCTGGGCCAAGACAGGCGCCTTCGATCCCAATGCCTTCAGGATTTCGGCTGCGTATAATTTAACCTGCTGCAAGGCCTCTCCCTGGTTTTTCCCGGTCTGGTTGAAGACCACCTGGGGGGCTCCATCCGCAGTCCGGACGAGTCGGGCATCCGTGCGAACGCTTTCATTCGTAACCGTGAGGGTTCCGTAAGATACGTAATCGGCTTTCAGTTTTGCGGCAGCGGATATCGCAGCCGCTTCGCCGATGGGTTTGGAAAGGTTTGCAGCAGACGGACCATCCAGACTGATGGCTTCGATGGATTCATCCGAAGCCAGGCGGGATGCCAACATCTGGGAAATGCCTTTTTGGAGAAAAGACAGATCGCTGTCGGACTGGATATCAAATGGCAAAATCAATACGCGAGATGTGCCAAATGCAGCGCCGAAAGATGTAAGTGATAAAAAAAGGATAAAGATCAGGGCAACGCCGGAAAATGATTTAATAAGCCGCAAGTTAATTCAACTCCCCTTTATGGTCGAAACTATTCTTTTATATGGTCTTTTTGAGGCCGTCAATATTCTGTTTCGGATGCGCCATAACCCGATGATTCCTTCTGACACTGGGTAAAAATCAATTTGATATTCACGATTTTCCACTGTATATAAAAAAAAGGATTTGATAAAGAATTTTGTTTGCAGGATCGGGCATGCGAGAAAAAAGTTCCGGCTCCCCATCAGGCAGCCGGGAAGTGCATAAAAATCAATTTGAAATTTATTTGAAACTCCTGTATAGAAATTATTAAAAAATTGGTTAATGGATTTCAGAAGCGGCGAGGGGTTTTCATTTTCTGATGAAACGGCACGTTCTGTTGTACTTTTGTTTTGTTAATATACTTTATATTGTGTTTGTGTTAGCGCGGCGATGTAAAATACGGTTATCCCACTAAAAATATATTGATAATAATTTAAGAATTTACTTGATTTAACGCGAATTATCTGCAATAGAAAAAAACGAAAAGGATAAAAAGATTGTGAAAGGAGGTGGTATTTTCAAGTATTGTTATGTTTTGATTGATTATTAGGTTGGTTTTTCTATTTAATTGAAATTATTTGAGGAGGGACTCAGAATGAAGAAATTATCCGTATTGTTGGTAGCAGCCATTATGGTACTTGCCCTTACCATGCCGGCGGCAGCATTTGAAAATGAATTTGGTGGATTCTGGAGAACCAGAGCGTTTTCACAATGGAATTTTACTGGTGAAGATCAGACAAAGCTCAAAGATACCGAAAGAATCGATACCCGTACCCGGCTATTCTACACTGCAAAATTCAGCGATAATCTGAAATTCGTCAACAAGTTTGAAATGAATGCGACATGGGGCGGATCTGTCGGTACGATGAATAGTACAACCGGTACCGGAGCCACCGGCACCAGCGCAGGTGGCGCCACCTACGGTCAGCTTGCCGCTGATGGGGCAAACTTTGTTGTAAAGGCCTCCTATGTGGATTTTAAACTGGCGCAACAACGGTTTACGGTCGGCGTCCAGGATTTTACGCTGGCCAGAGGGTATCTTTTTGATGATGACGCTGCCGGTGTCAAGGCCATTTTCAAGGTTAACGATGCCATTTACCTGCCGTTGATCTACTTGAAACTCTATGAAGGCGGTCAGGGAAAAGTCATTTCCGGCACCAAGGTTACCAACGCCGATGATTATGATGTAGATGCATATATATTTTATCCCAGTATCTTTGTGAACAAAGACAATGTCATTAAACCGCATATTGCGTATTTGACGTCTGAAAATTTTTCACGTTTTCAAACAAAGAGTCTTTCTAATGCACAATTAAATCCGCTCAGCCCGCTCGGAGCGACCAAACTGTCAGCGTGGACTGCCGGTTTGGAATATGACGGCAAGTTTGATATCTTCACCGTTGGCGCCACGGCTATTGGCGAGGCTGGTGATGTGACCGTTAGACCGGCTTTGGCTAACAATCACGACAAAATTAATTTAAAAGGTTATTTGTTTGACCTCCGTGGCGGCGTTGACCTGGGACCTGCCAATATTCATGCAAAAGGAATTTATGCTTCTGGTGATGGCAAGAACGATTTTGCGAAAACCGGTGATGATTATGGCTTCTTTGTTCCTGGTTATAACAATAATGTTGGCGGAAATATCAACAACTTTGATCAGGCCAACTGGGCGGAAATCATGGGTTGCGGTATGTTCGATTATCAGTTCCCCAATGGTGCTTTGGGTACACAAATCTCCAACGCCATTATCGGTGGTTTGGGTGGATCCTACAAGCTTATCCAGGATCTGAAATTCAGCGCTGATCTTTGGTATGCGCAGGCTGCCGATTCTATCTATATGCCGACAACGAAATCGAATTCCGATTATTATGGAACGGAACTTGATCTTAAGGCCACCTACATGCTCGTTGATAATCTCAAGCTTGATCTTGTCGGTGCCTATCTGTGGGCGGGTGATGTTATTTCCAAATCAACTTCCGCTAACAACAGTGCTAACCCGATTGAAATCGGCGCCCAAATGTCGCTTGCTTTCTAATTGTAGTATGGCTGTTTAATTTACTGATGAACAAAAAAGCCGGCTGGGAATTTCCCAGCCGGCTTTTTTTTATGCTCAGATTTCCTGGTCATGCGCCTTGTCTTTGAAAATTCTCATGGAACCCGTCCGCTATCCCGGTTCGCAAGCTTCCAATGCGCATCCTATGAAAAGCTTATATGGATAATTCCAACTGGGTAGTTACATCATTCACGTGCCATATTTAGCATAACTCACTTGAAAGGCTTCGTCGAACCTCAAGTTCTGCCAGCAATCGAGGGTAGTGTCGGATACCCAAGGACACTACATGTGGCGGTCACCTGAGCAAAGTAAGTACCCAGATGATTTTATTCACTAAAACAAATCATCTGTATGGATTTGTCAATCAGGATACTTTGTCCATTTCCACCAAACCGATATCGTTCCAATACCGTTCCGCGCGCCTGAGATTTTCCAGATCCGGGTCGGAATGAATTGCCTTCCAGTTACGATACCCTTTTTCAATGGCCTTTTTTAACCAGACAACGGATTCAGCCGGCTCATTCATTCGTGAATAGACACAGGCCAGGTTGTAATATGCCGATGGGTTTTCATCGGGATTTAACGTGACAGCCCGGGTGAAGTGAACCAGGGCCTGCTGCATGTCTCCCTGGCTGAACCAAAATATGCCCAGATTATAGTGGGGTTCCGAAAGATTGGGGTTGATCACGACGGCTTTTTCAAAATGGACTCTGGCCTCAGACACCCGGCCTTTCCGATATAAGAGAATTCCGGCATTGTTATGGGCCATGGCCTGATTGGGATCGATTTCCAGGGATCTGACATAATTTGCCATTGCTGCGTCGGTCCGACCCGATTTCTCCAGACTGACCGCAATATTATAATAGGTATTGGATTTGTAGGGATTGGTGGAAACCATGGGCCAGTTCATTGCGATGGCAGCCACTCCCATAATAAAAACCGGAAGCGCAATTTCCCGATATGCCTTCTGACGAATAAGTGCGATGCCATGGACGAGTCCCGCAGCGGCAAACGGAATCATAATTGAGATGATGGGATATCGGAATCGGGCGAAAACAAAGAAAAGCGCGATGCTCGCCATATATGAAATGACAATGATGGGGTATATGCCCAATTGTTTCCACTGGTGCCAGGTCAATGCAGTTCCGAAAACCGCCAGCGGCCCCAGTACACCAAAATGAAGGAATGTCATCAGAAAAGAGAGTATTTTGGATCCGTCCGCCGAAACATACTGACTTTCAGAATCACTGATCTCAACAGAATCCCAGACAAGAAACCATTTTCTCACCATCAACCGGAGCCAGGCGGGAATATCGGCCTGTATCTCGCTCAGTGTCTTTTTAAGCCAGTACAGGGAGACTCCGGCTGCAGAGAGTTTTCTTCCAGAATTCCGCTCGGCAATTCGGGCGGCATCCTGCCGCTCGTCCTGCCAGTCTCCATGCCCCTTGATCACAGGATTGTAGGTGCCATCCGCATTTTTGTGATTGCCAATGTAAAAATTGAAGCCGGAATTCGCAGTGATCAGAACAAATTCCTTTCCAACCAACCAGTTTCTGGCCCCAACCGGCAGCAGAATCAGACCGGCACCCAGAATACAAGACACTATCCAGGTCATGGCCTTTTTCTGTTCCCGAAAATGGGAAAGGCCATACACCAGAATCACGATGATCAGGATCACCAGCGCATTTTCCCTGACAAGGGCAAGGCAGCCCAGAACAACACCGATCCACCATCCGGTTTTGGTCTGTCCATTATTCCATGCGCTTATCAATAACATGACAAGGATGGCCATCAGAAAAAGCGCCAAAACCTCTTTTTGAATCAGGCAGTCGGTAAAAATGGCCGTGGGGTAAATGGCCAGAAGAATCCCGGCCACAAGGCCGATCCGTTTCGAAAACAGAATGTTTCCGGCTATTGTTGCCAATACGCAACTGAATGATCCCAAACCAATCTGGATCAGCCTGACCAGCATTAAATCATGGCCAGCTATTGAATAGACAAGTGCCAGAAAATAGGGATAAAGCGGTGCATTGAAAAAAATCTGATCGCCAGTCCAGTTGCCTGCTGCAATTTCACGGGCCCAGGTGTCAAAGAGTTGTGCATCTCCCAGAAGCAGAGAAAAGGCGTCCGTGTGCTGAATTTCCCACAGATAAACACCTCTGACGATCAAAGCGAGCGTAAAAACCAGGGTGCAGACGATCCCCGTATTTAACTGAAAAGACGGCTGACGCATCTGGGGATTTGGTGCCGCATTTGCGGATCGGGTTCGTTTCATGAGGGACACGTTTCCATGGAGATTTTTCTTTTGGCAACCACGATAATCCATGATAATGATAAGTGATATGATACTTTTACGGTAAATAACACGCATTGAAGCAATTCATGAAGAAAAAAAAAGATCGCCCCCATCATTGGAACCCGCATCGTTACAGCCTGGTTTTTTTGCTGCTTTGTCTGATTCCGCTTCAAGTCATCACCAGCATTCGGCTGAAATCCGCTTCGGTTGAGGAAGGCGTTCATCTGTATGCGGGGGCATACCGTTTATTAACCGGCAGCCAGGATGCTGCGCCCGGATATCCATGGCTGATCCGAGCTTATGCGGCATTACCCCTTTGGATATCGAATGTCAAGTTTCCTGAAAAGGAACCTCTGCCTGATGAAATGTACCCATTCGAGCTGGGGTCCCGGTTTCTGTATGAGGTTAACGATGCGGATTCAATCCTGTTTAAAAGCAGGCTAATGATCGTAGGATTGTCCATACTTCTGGGGCTGTATGTTTTTCGGTTTGCAAAGGATATTTCCGGTTGGACTTCCGGGTATATCGCTTTGCTGTTCTATGCATTCTGTCCCAATATCCTGGCGCATTCCGGGCGCGTGACACTTGATCTGGCTTTGACCGCATTTGTCTTTATTGCCCTCTATCATTATCACCGGGCACTGCGCCATCGGTGCATCACTGATCTGATCGGTGCGTCGGTTTTTACGTTTCTGGCCATCAACACCAAATACAGCGGCCTTCTTCTTTGTCCAATTTTTATCCTGTATAGCCTGCTTTTCCGGTATTCCATTGGAAAACCGAATGACGGTCCGCCTCATTTCGATTCGCGATTTTCATCTCAACGCGTAACTCCGGTTAGTCTCTTTCTGCTGGTATTCTTTACGGCAGTGGTGCTGACCAATGCCATCTATCTGTTTAACGGAAGTTTTTCATCCATTCGGGGCTATCACGATTCCCTTCAGAACCGGCCAAAAGCTGTCGAAAGCACCATTTTCCGCCAATTGGCGGAGACGCCGATCATTTCCAGCCTTCCGACCTGTCTGCCGGCAGCCTATCTGAGGGGTCTGGATTTGACCCTGCATGAGGATCGGGAAAGTCTTCATCCCAACTGGTATCTGGGGAAACTTTACCCCCAAGACGGCAACCTGCCCAGCTATTATCTGGTCGCGTTTCTTCTCAAAACGCCGCTGTCGCTTCTGATCGTTTTAACGCTTCCCGGCCTGCTGACGCTATATCCGGTCATTGTCCGCTTCAAAAATAAACACAGAAACAACAAGTTAAAACCTGAACAGAACTCTGCGGATCCGGTTGAACCATTCACTCCCCTGGATTCAATCGCCCGATATCAGTTGATATTCCTTTTGATTCCCTGTGGTGTCTATTTTCTTTTTTTCAGCCTGATCTGTCAGTCTCAACTCGGATTGCGTCTGATTCTGCCGATATATCCGTTTCTGTATGTCACGGCCGGTTTTCTGATACCCCGCATGTTTCAAAACCAGAAACCGGCTGCCTCCATCATTGCCGTATTAACTGGCTGGTTCATGTTGTCTTCACTTTTGATTCATCCCCATTATCTGTCCTATTTCAATGAACTGGCAGGCGGGCCTGATAAAGGGATTCACTATTTTGCGGATTCCAATATCGATTGGGGAGAGGATATCAAGGGATTGAAGGCATACATGAATATGAAAGGCATTCCCGAAATCAACCTGATGTATTACGGGCCGAATGGATCCCCGGAAATCCGATATTATGGAATCAGACAGGCCCCGCCGGAACGAATTGATCGAAGTCCATGGGCCATTAGCGCAACATGGCTGTATTATGCCGACATCGATGCCATTCGAAAAGCCGTTCCATTTTCACTGAAAACCCGTCAGCCCGATGACAAGGTCGGACATTCAATTTATATTTACTTGCCATAAAAAAACAAAGGCAGTTGTTCTGCTCAAATAAGGTATGTTTTAAGCTACACGGGATCGGGACGACTCATGCCAAGTTGAATTTTCAAGATTTCATTGACCTGCTGGGGATTGGCTTTTCCCTTGCTTTCCCGCATGACCTGGCCGATGAAAAAGCCAAATACCTTTTCTTTGCCGTTTTGATAATCCGATACTTCCTTAGGGTTTTGGTCAAGGACTTTTTGAACGATTCGCTCGATTTCCGAGGAATCGGTGACCTGAACGAGTCCTTTTTCCCGGACAATGGTTTCGGGCGGCTTGCCGGTCCTGGCCATTTCGTCAAAAACGGTCTTGGCGATTTTGCCGCTGATAATGTTTCTGTCGATCAGCTTCAGCAGCGCGGCTAGCGCCAGGGGAGAAATCGGGGACTGCTGAATGTCCTTGCCTTCGGCATTTAAAAGTGCCAGCAGCGGCCCCATGATCCAGTTGCTGACCTGCTTGGGATTCGAATAGTCCTTGAGGCAGGATTCGAAATAATCAGCCAGTTCACGACTGGTGGTCAAAACTTCGGCATCGTAGGCGGGAAGACCATAGTCAGTCAAAAATCTTTCCCGTTTGGTATCCGGAAGCTCCGGAAGGCTTTGTGTGATTTGCCGGACCCAGTCGTTGTCCACCGTGAGCGGCAACAGATCGGGGTCTGGAAAATAGCGGTAGTCATGGGCTTCTTCCTTGCTGCGCATGGACGTGGTCTGACCCTTGTCCGGATTCCAGAGCAGGGTTTCCTGATAAATCCGTCCGCCATCCATCAACACATCTTTCTGCCGGTTGATTTCGTAAGCAATGGCCTTTTCGACATGCTTGAAGGAATTGAGGTTTTTCAGCTCGGTTCGCGTACCCAAAGATTCTGTCCCGGCCGGCCGGATCGAAACATTGGCATCGCAGCGAAAGCTGCCTTCCTCCATGTTGCCGTCGCAGATATCCAGATACCTGAGGAAGGATCGCAGTTTTCGCAGATAGGCGCCGGCTTCTTCCGGAGACCGCATATCGGGCTCACTCACGATTTCAATCAGCGGAACGCCGGTGCGGTTCAAATCCACCCGGCTGAAGGATTGATCCGGGTCATGCAGGAGTTTTCCCGCATCCTCTTCCATATGTATCCGGGTGATGCCGATGCGCTTCTCGTAATCGCTCAATTCAATATCAATATATCCACCGAGGGCAATCGGAAGTTCGTACTGGGAAATCTGATAGCCTTTGGGAAGGTCGGGATAAAAATAATTTTTTCGGGCAAAGCGGCTTTCCGGCGAAATTCGGCAATGTGTTGCAATGGCCATGCGAAGTGCGTATTCAACCACCTTCTTATTTAATACGGGCAATACGCCGGGCATTCCCAGGCAGATCGGACATACGTGGGTATTGGGTTCTGCGCCGAATGCGGTTGAACATCCGCAGAATATTTTGGATCTGGTTTTTAATTGGGCATGAACTTCGAGCCCGATAACCGGTTCAAATTCCATAACAACAATCATCCTTTCAGATTCTTCAACTAAATGACTTAATTATGCATAACGGTCAGGCGTTTGGGACAACTGACTTCATGGCCTCCACGGCTTCTTCTGAAGATGGATAAATCCGGAATATCCGGTCCATTCGGGTCAGTTTAAACAGGGACATCACCTGATCGCCGATACCGCACAGACAGATATCCCCTTTTCCGGCCAGCAGTTTCAAAATGGAGATAATGGCCCCCAGTCCGCTACTGTCAATAAAATCAATGATGGATAAATCCAGCAGAATACGGGTATTGCCTTCTTGAATCCACGTTACGAGCTGGCCCTTGAAATCGGCTGCTGACGATGCGTCAATAAGATGGTCGCAAGGCGTCAACACCAGAATGCCGTCAATCATTTCGGCTTCGATCTTCATATTTCCTCCAGAAACAAAAAAGCGTTCTCCGTTAATGTACCGGCGTCAAATCCCATATCTCCCCGGCATATTCCGAGATGGTCCTGTCGCTGGAAAATTTTCCAATCCGGGCAACATTGAGTATGGATTTTCGATTCCATACCGGAATCTGTAAATAATCCGCATAAGCCGTTTCGTGAATCCGTGAATAGGATAGAAAATCCGCCAGATGAAAATAATTATCTCCTTTTTCAAGGATGTGGTGGTAAAGCCAGCGAAAAAGTCCGGGTTCATGCGGACAGAATCGATTATCCCAGAAAGCGTCCATCACCCGGCGAATGCTGTCATGTTCATGATAATAATTCAGGGGGCGGTAGGAGCCGGTTTGTTTCATTTCTTGAATCTCACGGGTTTTAAGCCCGAAAATATAGATGTTGTCTTCCCCCACTTCTTCCAGCATCTCCACATTGGCCCCATCCAGGGTACCGATGGTCAGGCTGCCGTTCAACGCAAATTTCATGTTGCCCGTACCCGAGGCTTCTGTCCCTGCAGTTGAAATCTGTTCGCTCACTTCTGCCGCCGGGATGATTTTTTCGGCGAGCGATACCCGGTAGTCCGGAATAAAGACCACCTTCAGCTTGTCTTTGATCCGCCTGTCCTTATGGATGATATCCCCGACATTATGAATCAACTTGATGATCTGTTTGGCCGCCCAGTACCCGGGGGCAGCCTTTCCCGCAAAAATATAGGTCTTTGGAACGGCCGGTTCAAAGCCATCTTCGATGATACGGAAATAATCATGAATGATGTGCATGACGTTCAGAAGCTGCCGCTTGTATTCATGAATCCTTTTGGCGTGAATGTCGAACAGGGAATCGGGGCTGATTTTCAGGCGTGTGGTCTGATAAATGATCTTCCCCAGTTGTTCCTTGTTGGCCCGTTTGATTTTTCGAAACCGGTCCTGAAATGCGGGGTCGCTTGCAAATGGCTCCAGGCGCTGAAGACGCGATAAGTCCGTGATCCATTCGCTGCCGACGGTCTCGTTTAACAAATCCGCCAGAAGCGGATTGGCTTTCAGGAGCCATCTTCGCTGGGTAATGCCATTGGTTTTGTTGTTGAAGCGCTCCGGCCATCTGGCAAAAAAATCCGGAACCAGGGAGGTTTTGATCAAATCGGTATGAAGTGCGGACACGCCGTTGACGGAATGCGATCCCATGATGGCCAGATGTGCCATGCGCACCTGTTTTTCATCGCCTTCTTCAATCAGGGACATTCGGCGCAACCGGTCCGGATCGTCCGGCCACAGAACGGCAATTTCGCTCAGAAACCGGTGGTTGATTTCGTAGATGATCTGAAGATGCCTGGGCAGTACGTGTTCCAGCAGGCCGACGGGCCATTTTTCAAGCGCTTCTGAGAGCAGGGTGTGATTGGTATAGGCCAGGGTTTTCTGGGTGATGTTCCAGGCAGCTTCCCATTCCAGGGAATGCTCATCCACAAGAATCCGCATGAGTTCGGCAACCGCAAGCGCCGGATGGGTGTCGTTCATCTGAATATTGACTTTATCCGGAAATCCGTCGAACCCCTGATGGGTTTTGAGGTATCTGCGAATGATGTCCCGAAGCGAGCAGGCAACCAGAAAATACTCCTGCACCAGCCGCAGCTCTTTTCCCGTATCAAAAGTGTCGCTGGGATAAAGAATTTTGGAAACGGTTTCGGATTTGATTTTCTGTTCGACGGCCCTGAAATAGTCGCCGGCGTTAAAAATCTGAATATCGAAATCAGAAGATGGCTTTGCGGCATATAGCCTTAAATAGTTTACGGTCTTTGCGCCATATCCCACGATCGGAATGTCATGCGGAACACCGATAATCACCCGCCAGTCCATCCACATGGGATTGTAATTCCCGTTCAAATCCAGGCCATGCTCGATGCGGCCATAAAGCGGAATAATGCAGGATTCATCGGACCGCTCGATTTGAAAAGGCCCTGCCTTGGAAAGCCAGTGGTCGGGCTTTTCCTTTTGGTAACCGTTGTCTATTTCCTGCTTGAACAGGCCGTATTCATAATGAATGCCGTAGCCGAATCCCGGATAATCCAGGGTTGCCAGAGAATCCAGAAAGCAGGCGGCCAGCCGACCCAGGCCGCCGTTTCCCAGAGCTGCATCGGTTTCCTGTTCCCGAACCTCTTCCAGGTCAATGCCCATGTCTATCAATGCCGAGTGGCAGGCTTCGAATATGCCCAGGTTGGTTAAATTAATTCCCAGAGATCTGCCGATCAGAAATTCCATGGATAAATAATACAGCCGCTTGGCATCCGCTGCCTGATACCTTGCCTCGGTTTCCAGAAGCTTTTCCATCAGCCGGTCGCGCAGAGACAGGGTAAGGGCCAGATAGATGTCGCGAATGGTTTTTGTACGAAATTCCTTTCCCAGGGAATATCTCAGATGCCTGAGCAGGGATTCTTGCAGGCTGTTCGGGTCATTTTCCAACGGTTCCAAGGCATTGTAATCCATGTTTAACGTTCTCCACGGCGATTATGAGGGCAATAAAAAAACAATTGGTTACAAACATGCCGAGATTGTAAGAATATTCGATTCTTATCATTTCATGAAGCCCATTGTCAAAATAATTAGGTTCAAACATATTTCGAAAACAAAGGCAATCCTGAATCGGGAATGCGCAAGGACGGCATGTATTTCCTTGACACAACAGGGATTTGCGACTAAAATTTTTGATTTAAATATCAATTATCTGACGTTGGAGGACTGTATGGATTATAAAAAAACCCTGAATCTGCCGGCAACCGACTTTCCGATGAAAGCCAGCCTGGCCCAACGCGAACCCGCGCAGATCAAGCAATGGGACGAAACCCGCCTCTATGATGCGATCCGCAAGGCATCCAAAGGCCGGGAGCAGTTTATTCTTCACGACGGCCCGCCTTACGCCAACGGCCATATTCATATCGGAACCGCGCTGAACAAAATCTTAAAGGACATTGTCGTCAGATCCCGTCAGATGGCGGGCTTTGATGCACCGTATGTTCCGGGTTGGGACTGCCACGGCCTTCCCATTGAGCATAATGTGGATAAGGAACTCGGGGACAAGAAAAAAGACATGTCCCAGGCCGATATCCGCCGGCAGTGCCGGGTTTATGCCGAAAAATTCATTGATATTCAAAGAGAAGAATTCAAGCGCCTGGGCGTCATGGGTGAATGGGATGATCCCTATCTGACCATGAACTACACTTACGAGGCGATTATTGCCACCGAATGCCTGAAATTTGCGCAGACGAACAATTTGTTTCGCAGCAAAAAGCCCATTCACTGGTGCTGTCAGTGCCAGACAGCCCTGGCAGAGGCTGAAATTGAATATCACGATGAATCCTCGCCTTCCGTCTTTGTCAAGTTTCAGCTTCAGGCGGATCTTGGCCTTGAAGTTCCGGGTCTTTCCGGTGAAACCGTTTATATCGTGATTTGGACGACCACGCCCTGGACCCTTCCGGCAAACCTGGCCATTGCCCTGCATCCGGACTTTGTTTATGCAGCCGTCAAGGTCTCGGACAAGGAAGTATTTATTCTGGCGCGGGAAATGGTGGAGTCCTGCATGAAAACCTTCGGCATTTCAGACTACACGATTCTGGCTGAAATTCCTTCCCGCAAACTGGAAAACCTGAAATGCCGTCACCCTTTTTATGAGAGGGATTCGCTGGTGATTTTAGGCAACCATGTGACCCTCGAGGCCGGCACCGGGTGCGTGCATACGGCGCCCGGGCATGGCCGTGAAGACTACGAGGTCGGCATGCAGTATGGATTGGAGACCTATTCCCCGGTCGACGACCACGGATGTTTCACCCCGGACGTGGCATATTTTTCCGGACAGTTCGTGTTTAAAGCCAATGCCCCGATCATTGAAAAACTTCGGGAAACGGGCAGTCTGGTGGAACAGGAAACGCTGCAGCATTCCTATCCCCACTGCTGGCGATGTAAAAAACCCGTTATTTTCAGGGCAACGCCCCAGTGGTTTATTTCCATGGACAAGACCGGGCTCCGAAAACAGGCTCTGGAAGAAATCGAGCGGGTGAAATGGATCCCGAGCTGGGGACGGGACCGCATTCACGGCATGATCGAAAATCGGCCGGATTGGTGTGTTTCCCGGCAGCGGGCATGGGGCGTTCCCATTGCCGTTTTCTGCTGTGAAAGCTGTGACCAGATTCTGATCAGCCCGGAAATCATGGATCATATTTTCGAGCTGTTCAAGACGTACGGGGCGGATGTCTGGTTTGAGAAAACCGTTGAAGAGCTGCTTCCGAAAGGCTCGGTATGCAAGGCCTGCGGAAATGCCACATTCACCAAGGAAACCGACATTTTAGATGTCTGGTTTGATTCCGGGGTCAGCCATGCCGCGGTTCTGGAGCATCGCCCGTATCTGAGATGGCCGGCGGATCTGTATCTGGAAGGCAGCGACCAGCATCGCGGCTGGTTCCACAGCGCGCTGCTGACCGCAGTCGGGACCCGGGGACGGGCCCCTTATCAGGCGGTGCTGACCCATGGCTTTGTTGTGGATGCCAGCGGTAAAAAAATGTCCAAATCCGTCGGCAATGTCATTGCCCCCAAAAAAGTCGTGGATAAATACGGTGCTGAAATTCTCAGGCTCTGGGTATCGGCATCCGATTACCGGGATGATATTCGCATTTCAGACAATATTCTGAATCAACTGAGCGATGCCTACCGCCGGATCCGGAACACCTGCCGGTTCATGCTGGGAAATCTTCATGATTTTGATCCTGAAAGTGATGCAATGCCGTTTGACGTCATGACGCGAATGGATCGCTACATCCTGCACCGGCTTCAGAAACTTGCGGACAAGACTCAGAAAGCCTATGCCACGTATGATTTTCATATTGTCCACCATGCCCTGTACAATTTCTGCACCGTGGATCTTTCCGCCTTTTATCTGGATGTCTTAAAAGACCGGCTCTACACGTCGCCCGCCAAATCTCAGGAGCGAAGATGCGCCCAGACCGTGATGTACGCGGTGCTGGATGCGCTGGTCCGTCTCATGGCGCCCATTTTGCCGTTTACCGCGGAAGAAATCTGGCGTTTTATGCCGACGGTTCACGAAAAGGAAGCCAGTATCCACCTGGCCATCTATCCTGCAATCAAGCCCCAGTGGGTGGATGCTGCCCTTGCAGAGGAATGGCAGACACTTCTGGCAATCCGCAGCGAGGTTACCCGGGCACTTGAGGAAGCCAGGGTTCAAAAACAGATCGGTCACCCCCTGGATGCGCGGATCTTGATTTCGGCGGGTGATGCGCTGTATCGCCTGCTCCTGTCCTATCAGGAAGACCTGAGGCCTCTGTTTATCGTGTCCCAGGTTGTCCTGCTGGAGTCCCAGCCCCTTTCTCCGGCTTATGTCAGCCAGGAGATTGCCGGCCTCAGCATTCAAGTGTCGCCTGCGGAAGGGGCAAAATGCGAGCGGTGCTGGGTCTATGATCCCGGCGTCGGGTCCAACTCCGAACATGCGACCCTCTGCCCCCGGTGTCTGGCTGCAATTGATGCAACGGTGCCCGGATGAACCTGAACATCCTGCCGGGTTATTCCCGTTCCCTGGCCGTTGCAAAGTTGGTAAAACTGCTGATGGTATCCGGAAGCTTGATCATGCTTGATCAAATCAGCAAGATGGTCATTTTGCGATCAATGCCCATGTTTGAAGTCTTTCAGGTCATTCCGGGCTTTTTCAATATTACCCATATTCATAATCCGGGTGGTGCGTTCGGGTTTATGGCCGCTCAGGGACCGGAAATCAGAAGCCTGCTGTTTCTGGCCATGTCCTCCCTGGCGGCCGTGGTCATCGTGTTTTTTTATCTGAGAACCCCGGCAGGCTATTCCTGGCTGTCCACGGCGCTGCTGCTGATTTTTGGCGGCGCCATCGGCAATATGATCGACCGGTTTCGATTCCGGGAAGTGGTGGACTTTCTGGACTTTTATGCAGGCGGTTACCACTGGCCGGCGTTCAATGTGGCTGACAGCGGCATCACCGTGGGAATGGCGATTTTGGTGTATCATCTTCTTTTTGACAAAATGCCGGAATGATGGAGCGTATGCATCCCATACTTCTCAAGTTTGGAAACTTTGCTATTTATACTTACGGCCTGATGATGGCCATTGCATTTTTTACCGGAATCACCCTTGCCCGGAAAGAAGCGGACAGGGTCGGGCAGGATCCGGAGAAAATCATGGACCTGTCCTTTTATATTCTGATCGGCGCTGTTATCGGTTCCCGGCTCTTTTATGTGTTCACGGACCCGAGGACTTTCCTTTCCGACCCCGTCGAGATTTTTCGTATCTGGAACGGTGGTCTGGTATTTTACGGGGGATTTATCATGGCCGTGATCGTGGCCATGGTCTATGTGAAAAAAACAGGAATGCCCCTCTGGCAGACAGCGGACATCATGTCTCCGGGGCTGGCGGTGGGGCAGGCCATCGGCCGGATCGGGTGTTTTTTTGCCGGCTGCTGCTACGGAAAGGTCTGCGATCTGCCCTGGGCCATCACTTTCAACCATCCCGATAGCCTGGCGCCTCAGGGGCTTCCCCTGCATCCCACCCAGCTCTATTCGGTGTTCAGTGATTTTTCGATCTTTGTCGTTCTCTGGCTGTTTCGAAAAAAAACATGGTTTCACGGCCAGCTCTTCTGGCTGTATGTCCTGCTTTACGGAATTACCCGGCCCATTATCGAAATTTACCGGGGCGATTTTCGCGGGCAGACGTATTTTCAATTTTTTTCAATCTCTCAGGTCATTGGTCTTTCTTTGGCATTGATTGCGGCAGTCATGCTGCTCTGGTTAGGCAGAAGCGGACTAAGGAAGTAATTCTTCAACACAGGAAATCACCCAACAAACGTTATTGTAAATGTCGGGGCGCGGCTGGCGATCTGCCACGGCCGGGATTGTGCCCATAGCGATATTTGAACACATTTATTTGAAAGGAAGTAAGGAGGCGTTATGGAAGAAACCGTCGGAACTATGGGTTTAAAGCGCGGACTGGCGCAAATGCTAAAGGGCGGCGTGATCATGGATGTGGTGACAGCCGATCAGGCCAAAATCGCCGAACAGGCCGGGGCGTGCGCTGTAATGGCCCTGGAGCGGGTTCCTGCGGATATTCGCGTGCACGGCGGTGTGGCGCGCATGAGCGACCCGGATATCATTTATAAAATCATGGAGGCCGTGACCATTCCCGTGATGGCCAAATGCCGCATCGGGCATTTTGTTGAGGCCCAGATTCTGGAGGCCATCGGCGTGGACTATATCGATGAGTCCGAAGTGCTGACCCCGGCGGACCAGCATCACCATGTTGACAAGTATGCTTTCAAAATCCCCTTTGTATGCGGTTGCCGCAATCTCGGTGAAGCGTTGCGCCGCATCGGAGAGGGAGCAGCCATGATCCGCACCAAGGGCGAGGCGGGTACCGGCGATGTGGTGGAAGCCGTATACCATGCACGCACCGTATTCGGCGAAATCCGCCGCCTCATTTCCATGGGAAATGAGGAACTCATGGCCTTTGCCAAGGAAATCGGCGCGCCGTATGAATTGCTCAAAGAAACCAAGGAACTGGGGCATCTGCCGGTCGTCAACTTTGCGGCAGGCGGCATTGCCACGCCCGCGGATGCGGCGCTCATGATGCAACTGGGCGTGGATGGCGTTTTCGTCGGCTCCGGCATCTTCAAATCCGGAAACCCTGAACACCGCGCCAAAGCCATTGTCGAAGCAACAACCCACTTCCGTGATCCGCGGATTGTTGCTGAAGTCAGCCGCAATCTTGGAGAAGCCATGGTCGGCCGCTCCGTCAGCTCCATGCCGGAAAGTGAACATCTGGCCGTAAGGGGTTGGTGACAATACCAGGGAGCTGAGTTTTTTATGAAAATAGGTGTTCTTGCATTGCAGGGTGATTTCGCCGAACATGTTCGAATTCTTGAGAAAATCGGCGTTGTAGCCGTTGAAGTCCGCCTGCCGTGTGATCTGGCGGACATCGACGGCCTCATTATCCCCGGCGGCGAGTCTACGACCATCGGCAAGCTTGCCGTTCGCTTCGGCCTGATGGAGCCGATCCGCAGGCTGGCCTCTGCCAAACCTGTATGGGGAACCTGCGCCGGCGCCATTTTTCTTGCCAGGGATTCCGGGTATCCGCAACCCGTGCTGGGGCTGATGGACATTTGCGTCCGGCGAAATGCATTCGGTCGTCAGGCGGAGAGCTTTGAGACCGATCTTGAGATACCGGAAATCGTCACGGCGGATGACAGCCGAAGGGTTCATGCCGTCTTTATCCGGGCGCCGCTCATCGAAAGCGTGGGCGCGGATGTAAACGTATTGGCCAGGCTTTCGGACGGGCGCATTGTTGCGGCCCGTCAGTGCAATCTCCTGGCGACTTCATTTCATCCCGAGCTGACCGGAGATGATCGTTTTCATCGCTATTTTCTGACGTTGGGTTGATAATTGCGCGGTTCTTCTGAAACTCCTGAACAAGTCAACTTACACGCGCTTTTTTGCTCCCCTGGCGCTTCAGGCCGCATCGCAGGGCCTGACCTACCCCCTGGTTGCCATGGTAGCATCCCGGGGGCCCGGCGGACCGTTGAATCTGGCGGGCCTGGCCCAGTCCAACACTTTGATGTACATGCTGGGAACCTTCGGGTTCGGGTTGGTTACCGCCGGCATGGTGTTTGGCAGGACGCGGGAGGGATATCAGCAATTTAGGACCGTCACCCTGAGCATCGGCCTTCTGGTCACATTGGCTCAGGGGTTGCTGTGCTTACCCCAGATATCCCATCTGCTCTTCTGGCGGCTGATCGGTCTGCCGCCTTCCATCGAACATCCGGCCGCGATGACGCTTCTGGCGACCGTCCCGCTTCAGTTCGTGTTTTTCACCAGAATCCCGTTCCAGGTGGCCATGTATAACGCCCGGGCCACGGGTAGGGCCAGCCTGGCAACGATCCTGCGGATACTTTTAACGGCGGTTCTTTCCCCCTTGTTCTGTATGGCAGATGCGGTCGGACCCCTCTGGGCCGTGGTCTGTCTGAGTTTTCCCGTGGGTCTGGAGGTTGCGGCTTCCGCCTGGCTGGCCCGGCCGTATCTGGCCCGTCTGAAGGCCTCTGCAAGTGCCCCGACGAAAAAGGAGATCTTTTTGTTCAACCTTCCCCTGTCCATCGGGGGCTATCTGCTTTCCCTGTCATCCATCCTGCTGGGAGCATTCATCGCGCGTGCCGCAAGTCCGGAACGCATGCTGCCGGCCTATTACCTGGCCCTTGGGCTTGCCACCCCGGTTGCCTATGGCGCCACCCGGGTCCTGGAAGTGGTGCTCGCATTCCCGCCGGCGTTTGAGGCCGACCATCGGACCCTTCGATTTGCTTTGGTTGCCGGAGTCGTCTTGGGCCTGCTTCCCTTACTGTTCATTCTGCCGGGGCTGTCCGATCTGTATTATATCAGGCTTCAGAATCTTGATCCGGACAGCCTGCCGCTGGTCCGGGTCGCGGCCCTGGCCCTGGTTCTGTATCCGCTGTGCGTGGCGGTTCGGGCTCAGGGCGAAGGCCTTGCCAGCCTGGCGGGAAAACCAATGGCCGTCATTGCGGGGCAGGCAATGTTTATGATTACCATCTTATTGACCGGCGGTGTGTTGTTGACACTTGGAATCGATGGCAATCTCATCGGCGGCATCGGCCTATGCTTCGGCAGTCTGGCATCCACGGCAACGCTTCGGATCCTGCTCCGGTGGATGAAAAAAACGATCTGTCCACCCCGCTGAAATCGTCCGATGCAGGCCTGATTCGATAGGAAGCCATACACCCACCGCATTGCTATTTCGACAGCCAATTTATCATGACTGTTTTAATTTGTTTGATTTTCGGACTGTCTTCTATGAAACGAGCACATGTCTCACCTTTTGGGAAAGGGTATGCATCGAAAACGGCTTTTGGATAAAATGCATGCCTTCATCGACAACGCCGTGATGCATGATCACATTGCTGGTGTATCCGGACATGAACAGGACTTTCAGGTCCGGCAGGCTGAGACGGAGCCTGTCAAAAAGATCTCTTCCGTTCATTCCGGGCATTACGACATCGGTCAGGAGCAAACTGATGGGGCTTTTATGTTCACCGGCCAGTTTGGTGCACTGATCGGGATTCTCCGCCACGATTACCTGGTACCCGAGGCTTTGGAGCATCGTGCAGGCGAGCATCCGGACCATTTCATTGTCTTCGACCAGTAGAATCGTCTCGTCGCCATGGGCGAGTTCATCCGGCAGAGGCTCGATCGCTTCAATCATCGCGCCTTCCGTAACAGTTCGGGGGAGAAAGGTTTTGAATATGCTTCCTTGATTCTTTTCTGAATAAACGGAAATGGAGCCGCCATGTTGCTTGACAATACCGTATACGGTCGATAGTCCCAGGCCGGTGCCCCTTCCCAGTTCCTTGGTGGTAAAGAAAGGATCGAAGATATGTTCCATCGTTTCCTCATCCATGCCGACACCTGTATCACTTATTGCAAGCATGACATATGCTCCAGGAGCGATTTCCGGATGACTGGATGTATAGGATTCATCCAGATCAATATCCGCAGCTTCAATCGTCAGGGTGCCGCCTTCGGGCATTGCATCCTGTGCATTGATCGAAAGATTGATCAAAATCTGCTCGATCTGTCTTGCATCGGCCCGCACCAGGCCGATCGATGGAGAAATCCTGACTTCAATATGAATGCTCTCGCGAATCGTGCGGCGAAGCATGCTTTCAAACTGGCGGATCAGGGCGCCAAGATCTACCGTTTTCAGCTCGATCATTTGTTTTCGGCTAAAGGCGAGCAGCCGGTGTGTCAAATCTTTTGCGCGTTCAGCCGCCTGCCAGACGTGCTGAAGCTTTTGGCGACGGGGGTCTTCTTCGGGAAATCCGGCAATCAGCAACTCGCAATAACCGAGAATGGGTGTCAGCAGGTTGTTAAAGTCATGCGCAATGCCGCCGGCCAGGAGCCCCACGGTTTCCATTTTTTGTGACTGGCGGAGCTGGTCCTCAAGTTTTATCCGCTCCGCTTCTACCCGCTTGGGTTCGGTAATGTCTTCGAGTATGCCTTCCGTCAAGAGCAACTGACCGTTTTCATTTAAAACGGGTCGGGCGTGCAGCGACACCCATACGATGCGCCTGTTTTTACAATACATTTGAACATGAAAACCGGAAACGGTTTTGCCATCTCTCATCTGTTGGATGAATGTCTCACGCTGTCCGGGGTTCACATAGAGCTGCTGTCCGATATCGGCAATATTTTCGATCAGCTCTTCCGCTGAATCATATCCGAGTATTCGCGCCATGGAGGGATTTACGTTCAGGAAGCGCCCTTCCGGAATGGATTGAAAGATACCTTCAACAGCATTTTCAAAGATGCCGCGGTATTTCTTTTCGGCATTCCGTAATTCAGTCATCTGAGAGGTGATTTTGTCTCCCATTTCGGCAAGAGCACCGACCAATGGCTGAAATTCAAGAAATAGCATGTCGTATCCGGATGGATCGTATCTGCCCGAAGCATAGGCATTTGCTATCTCGGCAAGACAATCGAGGGGTTTGTTCAACAGCATGCGCAAAAGAAATCCGGTTGCAACCACCAATACCAGGATAACGACAGACAGTGTTCCCATGCCGGACAGCAGTAACTGACGGTTGATTTCGGTGTCGTATTTTGTTGTAAGGGAGATTTCGACATTGCCCAGGAATTGACCTTCATGGAGGATTTTACGGGTTCTGCTTACCAGTGGCGCTTGACTTTCCCGCTTGAAGTCAAAATAAACATCACCCATGCTGTTGGTTATTTTGAGCATTTCAACAAGCTCGTTTTGTGTAAAAGCCTGTCCTGTTCGGATGATGTTCCGCTCATCCAGATCCCACAGCGGTATTTCCAGGACTCCGGCAAGGGAAATGATGTATTCATCCGCCTTTTCCTCCAGTTGCGCCTTTGCCCTTTGGGAAATCGTATGATAGATCAGAGTAACAGTGATCACGGAAACAGCGACAACCGTCGAAATCAGAGTAACGGTCAGGGCTCTGGAAATGGAGCGTTTATTCTGGGTCATCATCGGCTGTAAACTCTTTTGGGATGACTGCATCCACCATTCTCTTGTAATATTTTCAAAGATTGACCCTCTGCTATCGATGTAACAAGTCCGCGTTATTCATTTTCGGTATGACGGAATTGCGGCATTCAGCCTTTCGATGATCTCGTCGCTGACCTGTTGACTGCATAGAAGATAACGCTTTTCTCCCATCGGCACATCCAGGAAAGTGATATATTTAAAGTCCTGCCGCCGGAATCCCGAGTCGGCAATCAGCACATCGGCTTCTGCCGCTGTCGTAAAAAAGAAATCCGCCCGTTCGGCATGGATTTTTTTCAGGAGTTGTGCGTTATCTCCCAGGGTTTCATCTGTCTTCGGATGATTCAAAGCGATTTTGCCGTCGAGAAAGGTGCCGTAAGACCAGTCTTTTTTGACCTCCAATATGATATCGGGGTTCGATAGCGCCATATCAACCGTTCCCCCAGATATTAATTTCCCGTTATCCGCACGGGTTACCGCAATATGAGGCTGGTCTTGATAAATCGGGAGGGTGTATTTTCCAAATTTTTCGCGTTCCGGGGTTTTGAAATAATTAACCAGGCAATCACAACCCGAGTTGGCCTGAATGAGCTTCAACTGACGCGCGGTGGGTAATTCCTTCCATTCAAAAGGAATTCCGGCTTTCTTAAATGCCCACTCGGTCGGATTCCCTGTTAAACCTTCTACCCCGTTAGGGGCCGAAATGAGATACGGCGGCCGTTCGATGTAATAGACCGTGATTTTTGTGCAATCTTCCGCATACAGTACGGTTGAAAAACAACATATAAACATAATGTCGGAAAAAAGAGTGAACAGCCTCATGATTTTCCTTCTTTGTCAGGAAACGCTGATCTGCCGGTGCCAAGCCCCAAAATGACAATTGTGAAGAAAAGACTATATATCTTCCCTGAAGCAGAATAAAGGGAAATGGCATACCCTGATGATTTTTATCATCTCATGTCAGAAAAATCGGCTCGTAAATGTCCTTGACAGCATCCAGGACAGATGTTAACTGAAAGCTTTCAAAAAAGCGACTTCCCATTAAACATGTGCCTCCATAAAAGCCTGCATCATACAATTTTTGATCAGCTTTGCGTAAATCGCCAGGCTGAAGCCTAAACCATAAAGTTTTTCACAGAATCATATCCGTATGAGTAGTCCATCTTCTTGATATGATAATGGATTCAGGTTGATTCGATAATTGTCATGGTGCAACGAATCTTCAACCATTTGCTGAATAAGAGCCAGCATTGATTCCCATTGAACCTCCCCTGTTCTCATGGCTGATTCCTTCTTTCTTAGAGGAATTCACCGTGATCCTCAGATTATGGGTGGCACATTTTTCATTCCCATTGATACAGATAACACTACCATCGTGGAAAGGAGATATCAGCCATGAAAAAGTTGTGTGCGCCGTTAACTATACTTATTGTTTTTATTTCTGTTTTTTCGTTTGCTCAAGACAAGAAGATGATCCGTATAGGGGTTACCCAGATCGTTTCCCATGCGGCACTGGATGCGGACCAGAAGGGTTTTGAAGATGCTTTGAGCACCAGCGGATTCAAAGAAGGGGTTAACGTTATCTATGATCGCCAAAATGCACAGGGTGATATGATGAAGGCCAACGCCATTGCACAGAAGTTCATTGAAGAGAAAGTGGACCTGATTCATAGCATTGCCACCCCGACGACCCAGGCCGTTGCAAAAATAACCAGAGATATCCCCGTTGTCTTTTCGTCAATAACGGATCCGATCAGTGCCGGGATCGTCCCGAAGGAGAGCGCTCCCGGAAAGAAGTCGGGCACGAATGTGACGGGTGTCAGTGATCGATGGCCGGTGTTTCTCCAGATGGAGATGTATGCTAAATTCGTCCCCAATGCCAAACAATGGGGCACCATTTACAATGCCGCAGAGGCGAACTCCGTTGTGCATATCAAAGAGATGAGAGAAGCCGCAAAAAAGCTGGGACTGGAGCTGGTTGAGGCGACGATTACCAATCGCTCGGAGGTCTCACAGGCTGTTCTCTCCCTTGTCGGAAAAGTGCAGGCCATTGTGATTTCAGCCGACAATACGGCCATTTCGGATTTCGAGACCATTGTTAACAAATGCAATGAGAAAAAGATTGCGCTTTTTGCGGGGGATGTGGATAGTGTCCAAAGGGGGGCAACCGCCGCGTATGGATTGGATTATTTTCTGGTTGGCTATGCTGCGGGGAAAAAGGCCGTGCTGGTACTGAAGGGCCTGAAGCCTGGCGAAATTCCCTGGGGGCCGATGGAGAAGTTCAGCCTGGTTATCAATGCAAGCGCGGCAGCGGCTCAGGGAGTGACCATTCCGCCCGATCTCCTGAAAAAGGCTGACAAGGTGATCAAGTAAGGGCCTTCGGTTTTTATCGTGAAGAAAAATGGAAAAACAGGAAAATGCGATTCTTCAATAGCGTCAAAGCATTATATTCTGCAGTGGGAATCTTGTCTTTATTCTTAATGCTCGGTTACTACCTGGATGTGCAGAGCGATGCCATGAATGACCGGCATCTGGAAGTCAGCATTGAACTGGAAAGGATGATTCGGCTGGATCAAGAATTGACCAGCATGCTCTCGCTGGCTGTCGTGGAGCATAATGCGCTGCGCACTACCAGTTATGATACGGTTCGCCATGATATCGAGGCGGCCATAATGAAGGTGGCTGATCTCACAAAAGGTCAGAGTATAACTCAGGAAATCTCTGCCTTGAGTGAGGGCTTTAAAGAAATAAGCGGCTTTGAAGAAACTGCCCTTCAACTGATGAGGTCCGACAGGTGGAAAGAGGCAGGAGATATACTTTTTGGCGACGCGTATCTGCGTGTGAAAAAAACCCATGAAATCGACAGTGAAGCAATTCCGGGGATTGTTCGGGGAGAAATCGAAACAATAGAGAAGCGTTTCAACAGAATAAAATCAGCAGCGCTGATCGCACGGATCGCCGCGCTCTGTCTTTTGCTGTGGACAGGCATCATGTTTTCCCGAAGAACCCGTGCCGATCTGGCCGAACAAGTGCGATTGCGGACGGAAATTTCAGTTGCAAAAGAAGCATTGGAAGCGCGCGTGCTGGAGCGTACCGAGGAGCTCAGGCTATTGCTTCATTCCGCCGGTGAGGGCATCTTCGGAATGGATACCGCAGGGCGGGTTACCTTCATCAACCCCGCTGCGCTGAACATGCTGGGGTATGTCGAAACGGAGATAACGGGCAAGAGTGCCCACGACCTCATCCACCATTCCCACGCGGACGGCTCCCCCTATCCGGAGAAAGATTGCCTCATGAACGCTTCCTTCACCAGCGCCGCCATTAACCGTGTGACGGACGAGGTGCTCTGGCGCAAGGATCGCAGCAGTTTCCCGGTGGAGTATTCCAGCACGCCGATCGCCAAGGACGGCAGGATCATGGGTGCGGTCGTTTCGTTTCGCGATATCACGGAGCGCAAGCAGATGGAACAGAAAATAATTGCGGAAGGCGAACGCCTGAAGAATATCCTGTATACGGCGCCGATTAACATTGCTTTTTCGACCAAAGGCAAGATTCACTTCGCCAACCCGCTTTTCGTCGATACTTTCGGCGCCAAGGCGGGCGATGCCTCGCCGCAACTTTATGTGCATCCGGAAGAGCGGGATGCACTGGTCGAGCGCCTGAAGCGCGACGGGATCGTCAAGGACGTTGAAATCAAAATGTTCAACAGCCGGAAGCAGGCGCGGGACATGCTCATCACGTATATGCCGATCAATTACGAGGGCGAGGACGGCATTCTCGGCTGGCTGATGGACTTTACCGAACGCAAGCAGTCGGAAGAAGCGCTGAAGGAGCATATGGAAGACCTGGAGCGGTTCAGCCGCCTGACCATCGACCGCGAGGAAAGAATGATCCAGCTCAAGGAGGAAATCAATATGCTCCTTGAACAAATGGGTAGGGAAAAAAAGTATACAATCGTTGTTGAATAACAAGCGTAAAACGATGGAGGTTATTGTGGACCGATTTTTATTCAATATCATTGCGGCCGGCATTCTATTGATGTGCATGTGCGGCGGCCGACCCGCGCCATCTTCGGCAGCATCACCCCCGGAGCCGGATATGAGGAAAACGCCGGCCGTGGTCACCGGTGGTGCTCAAACAGACCGGATGAGGGTCGCTTTTATCAATCCGGGCACTTCTGATCCCAATGATCCCACGGGGGGATTTTGGCTCTCGGTTTCGGCGGTGATGAAGGAATCCGCCAGGCAATTGAATATCGATCTGGAGATTATTTATTCCGAGCGGGACCATATTCGCATGCAGCAACAGGCGCGTGAGGTTGCGGGAAGGCCTGTCCTGCCCGATTATCTGATTGTGGTGAATGAAAAACTGGCCGCGGATGAAATGGTCAAATCCGCTGACCGGGCCGGCCTTAAAGTATTCGTCATGTCAAATGGTTTTTCCGGCGAGCAGGCAATACAGATGGGACGTCCCCGGGATAAATACAAGAACTGGATCGGCTCGCTCATACCGGATAACAGGTTCGGAGGGTATCAAATCGCCAGGGGAATCATCGACCGGGCCGCAAAAACCGGCGCAGCCCGTGTTGACCGTATCCGGTTGCTCGCGATTTCCGGAGACCCGGCCACGATGGCATCGACACAAAGAGTGGAGGGACTGAAACAAGCACTTTCAGAGCATCCCGACGTGGAATTGCAGCAAGTTTTCATGGGTGAATGGCGGCAGGACAGGGCGCGTGAACAGACCAAAATCGCTCTGACGCGTTATCCCAAAACCGACGCAATCTGGGCGGCAAACGATCCCATGGCCATCGGGGCCATGGAAGGGGCAATAGAGGCAAAACGGCAGCCGGGCAAGGACATTTTCATCGGAGGGCTGAATTGGGACCCGCCCGCACTGGAAAGGGTCAAGAATGGATCGCTGAGCGTATCTGTCGGGGGACATTTCATGATCGGAGGCTGGGTCCTGGCTCTATTGTATGACCATCATCACGGCAGAGATTTTGCGGATGAGGGCGTGGAGTTCCAATGTCCGCTCTTCGGGCCGTTGGACAGCAAAAACATTGATGCCTTTCTTGGCAAATTTGGGGACAGAAACTGGAGCAAAATTGATTTCACAAGGCTGTCCAAAGTACATAACACGCACGCCCATAAATATAATTTCAGTGTGAAAGACCTCATCGGCCTGTAGTGCTTGTTCATCTGCAAGGAGTATCCATGTGGAAAACCAATCTGATAACCTTTCTGACCGCCAGCCTGCAACGAAAATTGATGCTGGCGTTCATGGTCCTGGTGACCGTCGTCATGAGTGCCGGTGGAATCTATCTGCTCAGAAACCAGCAGCAAAGCGCATCAGCCGCTTTGGAGGCGCATGCGGTTCACATGACCCAGATGCTGAGCAAAACCTTGGCCGTACCCTTGTGGAACATTGACTTGAAATCCATCCATGATCAGCTTGAAATGGTCATGGCGGATCCAGAGATCTATTCCGTGGCGCTTTACCAGCGTGAACAGAATCAGCCCCTGGCCTCGAAAAAACGCGACGGCCAGGCCGTTGCCGGCATCGCGTGCAATGCGCCGGTGATCTATGAGCGCGACCAGCCGCCGTCTGCCACGGAACTGGGCTCGGTGCGCCTTGTCTATACCCGCTATTACATGTATCAGGCAGTTGAACGAACGCGCATGGGGATAGTGGCGGCTATGCTGCTGCTCCTTGCGTCTCTTTCCCTTGCCACCTATGTCCTTCTCAGACGAATGGTGCAAAAGCCCATTGGAGAACTGCTTGCGATGACGCAGCGGGTTGCCGACGGTGATTTGGATGTCAGGATACCCGTCTTGTCCCGTGATGATATCGGTCTTTTAAGTGAAAAACTGAATCATATGACCGACAGGCTCAAACAGACGATGGACGGCCTGGGCAAAAGCGAGCGGAAATACAAGCGCATCAATGAGACTCTGGAAGTTCGTATTCAGGAGCGAACCGATGAACTCCGGCTGTTGCTTCATTCCGTCGGCGAGGGCATTTTCGGGGTGGATGCCGCAGGGCGGGTAACCTTTATCAACCCCGCCGCGCTGAACATGCTGGGATTCAGCGAATCGGAGATGACCGGTAAGGGGGTGCATGACCTGATCCACCATTCCCGCAAGGACGGCTCCCGCTATCCGGATGAAGATTGTCCCATGTATGCCAGCTTCACCCGTGCCGTCACGAACCATGTAACGGACGAAGTGCTCTGGTGCAAGGACGGCGGCAGTTTCCCCGTGGAGTATTCCAGCATGCCGATCATCAAGGACGGCAAGGTCCTAGGCGCGGTGGTGACCTTTTATGACATCACGGAGCGCAAACAAGTGAATGACAAGCTTGAAAAATCAGCGGCGGCCCTGCGGAATCAGGTCGGGGAGTTGAGCAAAGCGCGTAAATCGATGCTGAATATCCTGGAGGATCTTAAAGAAACCAGGAAGGAGGCTGAATCCGCAGCGCATAAAATCAATGCGATGAGCCAGGCGGTGGTTGACGCCCTGATGATGATCAATGGCCAGGGCCTGGTGCAGTTCTGGAACCAGGGGGCGGAAAAGCTGTTCGGATATACCGCTGAAGAAGCCATGGGCATGAATTTTCACGAAATGGTGGTTCCGCCGGAGCTTCGGGAGAAGGCCCAGGCAGGAATGGGGAATTTTGCAGCCACCGGGCAGGGTGTTGTTTTCGGTGCCACGATTCAGACCACTGCCGTTAACCGATCGGGTCTGATTTTTCCGGTGGAAGTCTCCATTTCCCCCTTCCAGGTGGATGACGCGTGGTTTGCGGTGGGGACCGTGCGTGACATCACCGAGCGCAATCAGGCGGAAAATGAACTGAAGGCGCATATTGAAGACCTGGAACGGTTCAGCCGCCTGACCATCAACCGCGAGGAAAAAATGATTCAGCTCAAGGAAGAAATCAATACGCTTCTGGAGCAAACGGGCAAGGAGAAAAAGTATAAGATCGTTGCTTGATGATAAGAACATTGAATGAAGGGAGGCTAATATGTTCAAGGAGGAAAGAGAATCATCGTTATTTGATTGGCGCATGATCGGAAATATTCAGGAAGGGCGGCCCAATCTCGGAGCGACGATGGACGTGGCGGTCTATCGTCTCATGCAGTTCACGCTTCGGGATGTCATTATCCAGGAATTTGACGCTGAGACCGCGGACCGCATCTATTACAAGGCCGGAGAACTTGCGGGCCGGGAACTGTTTAAGAACTTGATCTCCCAGAAGACCGATTTCGGCGCATTTATGACGGAATTGCAGAATCTTCTGGCCGCGTTGAAGATCGGCATCCTGAGGGTGGAGAAATCCGATTTTGCGAAAATGGAATTCACGCTGACCGTGGCGGAAGATCTCGATTGCTCGGGGTTGCCGGTCTGTGATGAGACCATCTGCACGTATGACGAGGGATTTATCAGCGGGTTGCTTCTGGAATTCTCCGGGAGGAAATTCGATGTCAAGGAAGTCGATTGCTGGTGTTCAGGTGAACGGGTATGCCGATTTGAGGTCAAACCGGCAGCTTGAGGATATCGTAATGATCCAGATCAACGAACAGGATATCGACAAGATCACGGAGGTATTTTATTCGATCCTCAAGGGCAAGAAGCCCGTGCCGATCGAACTGCCCCTGGATTATCCCGATAATGAAATCCGTCAGGCCGTCGGTTATATCAACAAGTTCATTGCCGAATATAATGAAATGACCGGCCTGACCTACCAACTGGCGCGGGGAGAGATCAATTTCGAACCACCCAAGGGAAAAATGATCATTGTCCAGTCGCTCAAGAGTCTACACTCCAGCCTGAAAAACCTGACCTGGACCACCAAACAGATCGCAACGGGAGATTTCAGTCAACAGGTCGGATTCATGGGTGAATTTTCCGATGCCTTCAACAGCATGACCGAGCAGTTGCAAACCGCCTTTCAGGAACGAAACAGATCCATGGAGGATCTCCAGAACCAGATCGGCGAGTTGGCAAAAGCGCGGCGCGCGATGCTGAACATTCTGGAGGATTTGGAAGAGGCCAGAAACGAAGCCGATGCCGCAGCCAGGGCCAAGGCCGACTTTCTGGCCAACATGAGCCATGAAATCCGGACCCCCATGAATGCCATCATCGGATTTTCGAGCCTGGCCATGAAGACGGACATGGACCGCAAGCAGCGCGAGTACATCCGCAAGATCCAGCAATCGGGACAGCATCTTCTCGGCATTATCAACGACATCCTGGATTTTTCCAAGATAGAGGCGGGCAAGCTGTCCGTGGAACATACGGAATTCGAGCTGGATAAGGTCATGGAGAATGTCTCCAATCTCATTTTGGAGAAGACGGCCTCAAAAGGGCTGGAACTGGTGTTCAGCATCGAGAAAGGGATTCCCGGTTATCTCGTGGGCGATCCGCTGAGGCTGGGGCAAATTCTTGTCAACTATGCCAATAATGCGGTCAAATTCACCGAGCAGGGCGAGATCGTAATTTCGGTCAAGGTCATGGAAGAAACGGACCGTGACGCCCTTTTTCGTTTTGCGGTCCGGGATACGGGCATCGGGCTGACCGAGGAGCAGCGGAGCAGGCTGTTCCAGTCTTTCCAGCAGGCCGACACATCCACATCCCGCAAGTACGGCGGCACCGGACTGGGACTGGCCATATCCAAAAAACTGGCCAACCTCATGGGCGGCGATGTGGGAGTGGAAAGCCAGTTCGGCAAAGGCAGCA